>CAVUHX010000038.1:0-134152 GCA_963741405.1 uncultured Alphaproteobacteria bacterium | reverse complement strand
GGATCTTAAACGATCGGCCCGACGATCGCCCGGACGACGAACGCCAGAACGATCCCGCACAGGATAACCGTCAGCGCATAGGGCCCGAGCCGGTCCTGCGGCGGCTTCATCAGGATCGGCAGGCCGAGCCAGAACACGTAGACGCCGTAGAGCAGGGCGAGAAGCCGCAGGAACCCGAGGCCGGGAATCAGCGCGAAAACGCCGGCGAGCCAGGCCGGCGTCATCGAATAGACCGCGAGTTTCATCGCGTTCTCCTGGTTCTTCTGCCCGGAAAAGGTCGGCGCGAGTCCGTCGATGATCAACGCCATCGCGTAGACGACGACGAAGGCGACGAGATAATGGACCGCGGCGCCGAACAGGCTGGAGAAGAACCCGCCATGATAGACTTGGCGCAGATCCATGCCGCCCCAGCCGAACAGGCCGCGGCGGAGGAACACGCAGACCGGCGGAATCGCCGCGAGGAATGCGACGTAATTGGCGAACAGGTAGCCGGTGTCGCCGGTCTCCGGCTCGATCGCCCGCCACTCGGCGGCAGGCGACAGCACCATGGCCTTTGCGCGCTGGACGAGATCCACGACGAAGCCCCTCCATTATGGCCGTCCCCGCGGCGATTATAGGCCCCCGGAGCCGGCCGCGCCAGCGCGGCTCAGGGGGAGGTGAAACAATCGCGAAGAGGCGCCGTATAGGTTTTCATGAGGCTTGAACGGCCGCAATCGGACATCAGGATTTCAACGCCATGATCGAGTTGAAGGCGCCGTGGAACGAGCGCAACGGCCGTTTCTCGCCGCTGAAGGCCGCCGTGTTCGCCGGACTGTTCGTGCCGGTGGGCTGGATCGTCTATCTGGCGGCGACAGGGGCGCTCGATCCCAAGGTCGTGACCGAGATGATCCACCGCACCGGCCTCTGGGCGGTGCGGTTCCTGACCCTGTCGCTGCTCGTCACGCCGCTGATGCGCGGCGCGCGCTATCCGAAGCTGGTCGCGATCCGGCGGATGGTCGGCGTCGCGGCCTTCGCCTACGCCGGCGCGCATCTCACTCTCTTCGTGGTCGACCAGCACTTCGATCTCGTTCACGTCGCCTCCGAGATCGCGCTCAGGTTCTACCTGACGATCGGCTTCGTCGCGTTTCTCGGGCTCGCCGCCCTTGCCGCGACCTCGACCGACGCGATGATCCGGCGCCTCGGCCCCAGGTGGCGGACGCTCCATTCGCTCGTCTACGGGATCGCCGCGCTCGCGCTGCTGCATTTCATGATCCAGGCCAAGGCCGACGTGTCGGAGCCGGTGATGATGACCGGGTTCTTCGCGATCCTGATGCTGTTCCGCGTGTTCGTGAAACGGGGCCTGCCGGCCTGGGGCGCGGCGCTCGCGGCGGCAATCATTTCGCCCCCCCTGACCGCGCTCATCGAGGCCGTGTGGTATTCGCTCGTCCGTCACATCCCCTTCTGGGAGGTCTTGGGCGCGAACATCGATCCCGAGATGGCGTTCCGCCCGTCGGCTTATGTCGCGGCGGGGGCGGCGGCATTTGTGATCGTCGCGCTGCTGCGGCGGTCTCCCGCGCCGCGCCGCTCGGCGGCGCTGTCGCCGCGGCCTGTCGTCACGGCGGGGCGCTGAGAGCGAAATTGGCGGGATATTTTCATCGTCGCCCGGCCTGGGTCTGCCGGCCGGCTCAGAACGTGATGTTGGTGCGCAGGCCGACCACCAGTTCGTTCCTGATCGCCTGCGTCGGGTCGTTGGGGTTGGGGATCCCGGCTCTGGGATTGATGATGTACTGGATGTCCGGCTGAATCTGCCACCAGGGCGTGAGCTGGATTTGATAGCTCGCCTCGAAAATGGTCTCGGCGCTTCGCACTGGCGTATAGACAGACGGATTATAGAACCGCAGATCGTTGTCGGCGCCGGCCGCGCCCGCGCCGACCCTCGCAATCCCCATTTCGACGCCGAACGTATCGTTGTCGCGTCCCGGTAGGGGCCCGTGCGAGAGCAGGCCGGCGTTGAGGCTGAAGTTGACGAGATTGCGATCCTGGAACGGCGTAATGACCGGACGGATGAAGGCGTTCAGGGTGCGGTTGGTGTTGTCTTTGGCCCGCCAGATCATCTGGTCCACGACCCCGTAAATCGAAAAGTTCCCTTGATGGGTCCTCGGAATCCCGTTGCTGGCCGGGCGGGCGAGGGGCAGGCCGAGGGCGTCGAACCGCTGATCGTCGAAGCTCTCGCTGTCGTAGAAGGCGCCGATCTTGTAGGTCCCCGGGAGCTGGCTTTGATCGTTCGCCTTCGCCACTCCCGGCCCCGCATAGGCGTATTGCAGCTCCGCGATCGCGAGAACGCCGGTATTGAGCGGGAAGCTCACGCCGTACGGATTGCTCGCCGCGGTGTTCGGCGCATTCTTCGGGATCGGGCTGCCGTTGAACAGGCCCGCGAGCAGGGTGAGGGCGTCCGTCGGCTGCGCCCGCGCACGGACGCCGAAGTCCGCGAGGGGGTAGGCGGGGCCGCCGCCCGGCAGGTCGGCCGAGGGAAGCGTCGGCCAGCCGGACGCCGCGTTGAGAAAGATGTACGAACTCGGGCTGATGACGAATTCCTCATCGAGGCTCTGCTCGCCGATCTTGATATCGAACCTGTCGCCGAATTTCTGCTGATACCAGAGCTCCCAGAGCCGAACCCCGACGGGCGCCGCGATGTCGCTCACAGTTTGCAAAGTGAGGAGGTTGGTCGCGCTGAGATCCCCGCCCCAGATTTGCAGGCCGCTCACATTGAAGAGGCCGCCATTCAGGCCGAGCGCTCTCTGGGTGTCGACTTGCAGCGTCGCCGTGGTGAGGCCGTTGACTTCGAACCCCTGCCGGACGCCGCCGGTGAGATTGCCGAACGCCTCGACATTTTCGAGGATGCTCAGCGTAACCCCGTATTTGGTCAGGAGCGGCCTGAGGCCCCCCATGTCGCCAAGGAGGGTCTGGCTTTGCCAGGCGGCGCCGAGAAAACCGAACGGTTCGGCGCCGGCGGGAGCAGGGTTTGCGCTCGGTGGCGTCGCCTCAGCGCCTGCCGGCGTGACCTCCCGCGAAGCGGGCGCAGCGGGCGGGATCGTGTCCGCGCAGGCGTCGCCAGTCAGGCGCGCCATCACAAGGACGAATGCAAGCCCCAACGCGGCGCCGCGGCGCATCTCGAACGAAGGCCGCGACGGGCGGGCCAGACAGACTTGATGAGGAGAACGCAAACGAACTCCAAACCACCGGAACTGGTCAGGGACTACGACCGCACCAATCGCCCGATGTCAACAAAGTTGAGCAGAATAGAGCCGTCCAAAAAATGTCATATGACAGAAGAGCCATTTTTGCCGCACACGCCCGTCCTTCGGTCCGACCCGAGGGACGACTCCTGGCTTCAGGGTTGGACCATTCGCCTGTCGGGGCCAACGCTTCGTGGAGTTGAGCGCCGCCAGGAATGGGCTCCGCGGGGGGCGCCAATAGAATCGATGACGCCCTGCCGCCGCGTTGACCGACAGACAAGGATAAACTCTCCTAGACGGATAGCCGGATAGGACACACGGGCCGCGCGACGTACGGCATCCGGCAAGGTAGGTGGACTTTCCGTGCGACTTGCCGATCGAACAGAAGGAAGCATTCTTCGGTGCAGCCACGGTGCTGGCCCGCTCAAACTACCCCAGGCTTTCTTTGCCGGCGTCCCAAGTTTGACAGGACCGGAGAAACAGACTCATTTCCAGGGCAGGCCAGAGCTCATCCGGGGAAGGCTGGTTGCGCGGCTCGCCCGATATTTGCAAGACCGCGAGTTATCACGATTGACTATCGTGGTTGACAAATTAAAAGGAATTCCTTATATGATGAAGACTTTCGAGGACGAGGCACTCGGGAGCGCGTTCGATGAAATGCGTGCGTTGGGGCGGAAATTCTCGGAAGAAATGTTAAACCATTGCCACAAAGTTGACACTGGTGAGATCGACTTCCGAAGATTGATGGTAGTTGCGACTTATAGAGGTGTCGAGATGTTTCGGGCGCAGATAGGTATGAATTTTATCGTGTATGCCGTAGAAGTCGATGCGCAGAACGATTTGACTTTGACAATTATGTTTGCCGGACAACATGGACGGCGTAACCGTTCACATCCCCCCGCATGGCATTGAGTTTTCGCGCGCGCTTGCGTTTGCCGTTGCGGGGTGAGGATGAGGGCGCCGTTCATGGGCGGAGGGGTCGCCTGAAACGGCGGGACGAGCCGCCGCTCAGGCGACGGCTCTCTTGGGGATGGTTTCCATCGGCAGGCCCGCGCGAGCGGCGGCGATGAGGCGGCATGCGTAGCCCCATGTCTCGACGCCTCGCTTGCGGCAGGTATCGATGACGCTGAGCGCGGCGGCGTAGAACCGGCTGCCTTCGTCGGTGCGGGTTCCGAAGCTGATGCGCCGGGCGATTACGGCGTGGCGCAACGCGCGCTCGGCGTCGTTGTTGGTCGGCGGCAGCTTTGGATCGAAGACGAAGGCGACGATGGCGTCCCAATCGTTGAGGATTTCGCCGGCCAGTTCGCGGACTTTTTTCTCGTCCTCGTACCGGTTGCACTGGCAGTTCCATTTGAGGCGCGCCATCAAGCGCTTGACGGCCGGCGTGTCGCCGCCCTGGCCGTCATGGACGCGCTCGATCAGGCGGCGCAGGTCGCGCACCAGGTCGCTACCCAAGCCGGCGCCGTAGTAGCCTTCGGCGAGCGCCAGGCCCTTGCGGATCAGATGCGCCAGGCAGCGCTGGCGGCGGGGATGGTCGCGATAGGCGACGTAACCGTCGGTGACCAGCCAGCCCAGGAACGCCTCGCCAATCAGTTCGGTCAGTTCCTCCTTGCGGCGGCGGCCAATGCGGAAGATGGTGGCGAGCCCGGTCGTCGCCACCCACATCCAGCGCAATTTCCCCTGCTGATACCAGGGGGTCTCGTCGAGATGGACGATTTCGGCGGCGCGAACCTCCTGGATGAGTTGCTCGACCACGGGCTCGCTGGCCAGACCGAATTCGTGGACGCAGCGATTGATCGTCGCGGCTCCGAGTTCCAGGCCCAGCCAGTCGAGAAGAAATTCCTGGATCTTGCGCCGCGAGAGGCGGAAGCGGAGCGACAGGGCCGCGATGAAGATCGCCAGCATCGGGCCGACCAGACAGCGCTCGCTCAGCGCCAAGTTCCGCCGACGCCCCTCGATCTCCGAGTACAGCCCGACGCCGGGGCGCGCGACGGTCTCATGGCCGCAAGGGCAACGCACGGCGAAGTAGACGTGCTTGGTCGCCGTGACCTGAAGAGACATGAAGCCGCGGGCGAGTTCGAGGCTGTCGTGTGCGCTAACGCATCGGCGCTTCAGGTCGCGACCGAGGGATGCCTGGCAGGCGGCGCAGGTCGTGGGCGCGTGCGGGGCGTCCGCGCTCGTCACGATCCGTTGCGAACGCCAGAACCCTTTCGATCCGGCCTGCTTGCCGGCCTTCTTGTTGTCCGGCCTGCTGGTTTTCTCCGGCGGGGCGGCGGGAGTCTTGGCGTCGCCGCCGTCGTCACGCCGATAGGGGTCGTCGCTCGACGGCGGGCGCGAACTCGTCCGCGAATCCGCGCCCAAACGGTTGGCCAGCTCCCGCGCCAACTCGTGTTGCCGCCATCCCCACGCCTCAACCTCCTCGCGCGACATCGCGGCGAGGTCGGTTCGACGGATATCCTTCAGGCGAGGGTCGAATCGGCGAGGCACGCAAATCGTAAAATCCCGTTCGAGCCCGAGCGCAAGCCCAAACTCGCTCCTCACACCGAGCCCAATTCCACCTCACGCGACCGACGAAAATGGGGGATGTGAACGGTTGCTGGACGGCCTGCAAAAGCTGGTTCGAAAACATGGGATGGAACAAATTATAATCAATTGGCTTCTGGTATCATTCAGGCGAGAGCAGAGGTGCACTTTAATTAAACGCAGGTGGTGCAGGAATGAACAGTAAAGTGACATTCGATACGGTCGAGACATTGCGTTCTGTGGTTGCAGCGCCTGTAAGCAGCAAGGGGCGTGGCCGCCCTGTTGCGGATTTAGTTGAGCATTTTGAAGAGGCCGACTCCAAATTTGGTAGAAAGTACGGTCTTTCGAGTGCATCTTTGCGAGCGGGCGACATGATCCGAACGATGAGGAAAAGCGCCGGTTTGTCTCAAGCTGATCTGGCTCAGCGCATGTCGGCAACTGTCACGCAGGCGCGCATCAGTGAATTGGAGGCGGGTGTCGGAAGCCAAGGCCCTACATGGGATGTAATGGAACGGATCGCAACAGCATGCGGAATGCGCTTGATTCCGCATGAGATCGCGACCAGTGGCGGCGAGCAGAGCTTTCCACTTGGCAGAGCGGCCCGATCGGGAAAGACAATGAAAAATTCTCCGTTCGAAGTCCCGAATGAGCTGCGCGATCTCGCCGAGCGAAGCGTCGAGCAGGCGCGCAAGGCTTTCGAGGGATTTCTTGCGGTCGCTCAGCGTGCGGCCGGGGCAGCCGACGCTGTGAAACCGGGCACGAAGTCGGTCGGCGCTCGTCTGCTGAGCTATACCGAGCAGAACGTGAACGCGGCGTTTGAACTGGCCAACAAGCTCGTCAGGTCCAAGGATCTGCAGGAGGCGTTCTCGCTGCAGAGCGAATACCTGAAGTCGCAGCTCGAGGCCTTGCAAGACGGAGCCAAGGAAGTCGGCTCGATCATTGGAACGCCGACGCATCGTCCTGCGCCAAGTCGCCGGACTTCTACCAGAGCACACGGAGAATGATTACGATTTCGTATGACTCCGGGGACCGTCTTCATCGATCGATGAAACAGAAACATGAATAATGTGACGATTTACAGCGGGTGGGACGCACTTAAGGACTTTCTCGGCGCAATAGGCCCAATTCTGATTGCTTTTCCATGGTTTTTTGACTATTTTTTGCGAAAGCGCCAAGTGACTCTTAAGGATATGCGCGTTGAAGGAAAATTGTTGCAACTACGGGACGACTTCTTGCGAGACGTGAAAGTAAAATTAGAAAATCCACGATTAAGTGACCTTCTCTTGACGCTTCTCGGTCTGACTTGCATTTTTGTTAGTTTCGTTATTGCTTTTGTCCGTGGTATGTTCTTCATGTGAGTGTGACTGTAGGCGTATGTCTGCAACCGATCATTCGGAAGATACGCCCCATGAACCTGCCCTCCGGCCTGCGCCTCGATGTCGAAGACGAACCGGCGCATGCGGACGTGGAGGCCCTGCCGGACGGCCTCGAGGCGTTCAACGAAAGATGCTGGCCCGGCCATCAGCCCTGGAAGCCGCTCGCCGTCTTCGTTCGGGAGGGGGAGCGGATCGTCGCGGGCGTCGCGGGCGAAACCTATGCCGGCTGGCTCTTCATCCGCTATCTCTGGGTGTCGGACGGACTGCGCGGCCAAGGCATCGGGCGAAGCCTGATGGCCGCAGCCGAAGCCCGCGCGCTCGAGCGCGGCTCCCATTCCGCGTGGGTCGACACGTTCAGCTTTCAGGCGCCCGGCTTCTATCCGAAGCTCGGCTACGAGGTCTTCGGCGAAGTCGACTGGTCGCCGCAGTTCAAGCGGATATTTCTGCGCAAGCGCCTGCGAACTTGATCCCAACCCCTATCCCAAGGGCATCAAGATCTCCGACGAGCAAATGGCGACACTCAACATAAAACGCGATTCCTTCCATCCAGAATGGAACTACAGCATCTCGCCCAGACGTCCGAACGTGGAGCAATAATTCTTGGGCGTCGCCTTAGCGACCTCGGGCGCGAGGATGGGGGAAGGGAACGCGATCATGTGTCTGCGTGGTTTTGGATCGGCAACATTCCGAGGATGAACCGGCGCGCATCGGCGACCTCATGTCGCCAGTGCGGCAATAGCGCCGGATGGCGACGATCGCGCGGCGAAACGCGCCGCGCTTGCCGACCCGAAAAAGCAGCCACTCGATTTTATCCTTGCCAAGCCGGGATCATTGTTCTACATATGTTCTAATTCCAGCGCCCATGCAAGGAGCCACGATTGTCGGGTTCGGAGAAAACCGTTCAGACCCGCGCCGCCGTTGGCGACCTGCCGTCGTGGGCGCGCCGTCTCATGCGCGGGAAGATGGGCAGGTGGGGAAGGCTGATCCCAGACCTCTTGAACCTCGCCGTTCCGGTCGGCGCGATCGCGGCTCGCGCATGCCTTGCGGCGAAACGCGCTGGTCCGCAAATGGCGCGGCAAAGGGTTGAAAAGATTGAATCCGCGCCCGGGAACGGTATGGCCCCAGACGCGCCGGACCTACCATATCTGGCGCCAGAGCGCGTCGAAGCTCTCCCTTCGACCGGCCGCGGACGAGCGCCGCGCGAGCGTTGCGATTTGCCCGCAAATGGCGTCGCAAAGGGTTGAAAAGATTGAATCCGCGCCCGCGAATGGCGTGGCCCCGGACGGCTTGGATCCACAGGATGCTGGCGCTGGCTGCGCCGAACCCTCCAACGGCCGCGGCGCGAATCGACGAAGGCGACGGTTTTCGGCGCCCAAGACCTTGAAAAGGCCCACGTGCGACCAAACTTGCGCGGTCGTTCAGAGCCCCGTCGGCGGGCCCTCGCTCTCGTGCCACTCGAGCGTGACGACCTTGCCGTTTTCCACCGTCAGCGCCAGCTGTCCGTGCTTGAGGCCGAGCGCGCGCTCGCCGAACAGCTTGCGGCGCCAGCCCGACAGCGCCGGCACGTCGGCCTTGTCGCTTGTCGCGATGGCCTCGAGGTCGTCGACGCTCGCGATCAGCTTGCCGGCGACGCCGCTGTCTTCGCTCACTTGCCTGAGCAACACCTTGAGGAGTTCGACCGTCGGGCCGATGTTCGCCCCGTTGCGCCGCGCGCGCTCGATCTTCGGCAGGGCCTTCTGGTCGCGCGCGAGGCCGCGGCCGATGGCCTGCAGGATTTCGCCGCCGGCGCGCGAACGCTCCATGCCGCGCGGAAAGGCCCGCAAGTTTCCGAGCGCCTCGAGGCTTTGCGGGGCGGCCAGCGACAGCCCGATCAGAACGTCATCCTTCAGGACGCGCGAACGAGGAACGTCGCGCGCCTGCGCCTCGCTTTCGCGCCAGGCCGCGAGCTCCATCAGCACCGCGAGATCCCGAGGTTTGCGCGCTCGCGACTTGTACCGCTCCCACGCGTTCTCGGGGTGCTGTTCGTAGGTCGCTGGCGAGTTGAGCACTTTCATCTCGTCGTCGAGCCAGGCCTGACGCCCGGTCGCCGCGAGGCGCTTCACCAGCGCCCTGTAAACGTCGCGCAGGTAGGTGACGTCGCCGATGGCGTAGTCGATCTGGGCCTCGGCCAGCGGCCTTCGCGCCCAGTCGGTGAAACGCGAGGACTTGTCGATCGGAACCCGGCAAACCGATTGCACGAGCTCGCTATAGGAGACCTGGTCGCCGTAGCCGCAAACCATCGCCGCGACCTGGGTGTCGAAGAGCGGAGCAGGCAGCACTCCGGCGAGCTTCCAGAAGATCTCGAGATCCTGGCGGGCGGCGTGGAACACCTTGACCACGCCTTCGTCGGCCATCAGGCGCAAGAGCGGCTGGAGATCGAGTCCCTCAGCGAGCGCGTCGATCGCCAGAGCTTCGTCGTCAGACGCCAGCTGGACCACGCACAGCACCGGCCAAAAGGTGGTTTCGCGAAGGAACTCGGTGTCGACGGTGACGAAGGGATACCGAGCCATCCTGAGGCACGCGGCCTCGAGTTCTTCCGTCGTAGTTATAAGCGACACGCCAGACCCCCGCCCGCTTGTGCGCTACTAGCCGTCGCCGTGCGGGGGAGCCGGCTTCGCGCGCTCCTTCCGAAGCGGCTGAGGGGCATGCCGGGGCATGCCGAGACGCTTGTCGAGATAGCTGCCGACGACGGCCTGCAGGTCATCGATGCAGTCCTCGAAGAAGTGGTTCGCCTCCGGGATTACGGCGTGCTCGATGACGATGCCCCTCTGGGTCTTCAGCTTTTCGATGAGAGCGAGGACCTCCTTCAGCGGCGCCACGCGGTCCTTGTCGCCATGCACGAACAAGCCGGACGACGGGCAGGGGGCCAGGAAGCTGAAATCGAAGCGATTGGCCGGCGGCGCAATGGAGATGAAACCCTCGATCTCCGGGCGGCGCATGAGGAGCTGCATCCCGATCCAGGAGCCGAACGAAACGCCGGCGATCCAGCAGGCGCGTGCTTCCGGGCTGATCGACTGAGCCCAGTCGAGGGCCGAAGCGGCGTCGGAAAGCTCGCCCTGGCCATGGTCGAAGGCGCCTTGCGAGCGTCCCACGCCCCGGAAGTTGAACCGCAGGACGGAAAACCCCCGCTCGGCGAAGTTGTAGTAGGTGCTGTAGACGATCTGGTTGTTCATCGTGCCGCCGAACTGGGGGTGCGGATGCAGCACGATCGCGATCGGGGCGCCTCGCTGTTTTGCAGGATGAAAACGGCCTTCCAGGCGACCTGCGGGACCGTTGAAAAAGACCTCGGGCATGGACACTCCAAAACAACCGATCGACCCGCATCGAAGACGGCCCGCCTTGCGGCCTGGGACAAGCGCGTCTATGACTCGCGTGAGTCGACGGAAACTCGCCTCGGAGGCAGCCTCTTAGCACGCGGGGCGCCGGAGATTGCAAGGAAAAACGGCGGCGCGCGCGGAGCGGAAGCCCTCGACCGCTTGGCCGGAGACGGGATGCCTGCCGCGACCAAGAGGACCTATCTCGACCATAACGCGACGTCGCCCCTTCGGCCGGAAGCTCGCGAAGCGATGCTCACGGCCATGGACGCCGGCGGCAATCCGTCCTCGGTGCATGCCGAGGGCCGGACGGCGCGGTCGGTCCTCGAGAATGCTCGGCTCGAGGTCGCGGCCCTAGGCGGCGTAGCGGCCCGCGCGGTTACCTTTGTCTCCAGCGGCACGGAGGCGGCCAATACGGCGCTGAACGCGCGCTTCGGATGCGGGCTTGGGGAAGCCCCGCTCGAACGGTTGATCGTGAGCGCGGGGGAGCACTTATGCGTCCTGCAGGGCGGTCGTTTTCCCATCTCAGCCGTCGAGGTCGCACCGCTGAACGGAGACGGACGGGTCGACCTCGACTGGATCGAGTCCGCCCTCCGAAGGCCTGGACGCGCGCTGCTCGCGCTCCAGGGAGCAAACAACGAGACTGGAGTGATTCAACCCGTCTTCGAGGCGTCGAGGCTCGTCCATGCCGCGGGCGGCCGTGTGTTCTGCGACGCCGTACAACTCGCGGGCCGATCCGAATGCAACCTGCTGGCGCTCGGCGCGGACGCCATTGCGTTTTCGGCGCACAAAATGGGCGGGCCGCAGGGGACCGGAGCAATCGTGACGGTGAGCGTCGCTTTCAGTCTCGGCGAGCCATTAATGCGCGGCGGGGGACAGGAGCGCGGCGATCGCGCCGGCACCGAGAACGTGGCTGCGATTGCCGGCTTTGGGGCCGCCGCGCGTGCTAGTCTCGCCACCACAGCGTGGGAGGGGACGCGGCTCCTCTCGCTTCGCGATCGACTTTCGGACGCGGTGCTCGGTTGCGCCCCGGACGCCGTGATCTTCGGCGAGACCGCGCCGCGGCTTCCAAATACCCTTTGCTTTGCGGTCCCCAGCGTCGAAGCGGCGACTCTGATGATCGCCCTTGACCTCGCCGGCGTCGCGACCAGCTCGGGGTCGGCCTGTTCCTCGGGAAAGGTGACGCCGTCGCACGTCCTTAGAGCCATGGGCGCGCCGCAGGAACTCGCGCGCTGCGCGATCCGTTTGAGTTTGGGATGGACGTCGTCCGACGAGGACGTTGAACGCTTTGCTGAGGCATTTCGGGCCGCGTTGGGCCGGATGCGGAGAAGCCGGACGACCGCCGGACGATGATTGAGCGCCGGAGAAAGCTCAGGGGAATCGCATATGGAGGTCTTCGGCCGGCCTGACCGGATTTTGCGAGATTGGGCTGGTATACCGCGCGATTGATCGTGCCGGCGCAATCCCCAACAGAGGGTCTATGGAGACTCGGGCTTCAGTTTTTTGAAACTTGAAGGAATCCTCGTGGCCGAGCACACCGGAAATATCCTCATCGAGCATCTGCGCGGCCTGCGCGGAGACATCGGCGATATCAAAGGCGAAATGCAGACGCTGAAATCGGAATTGCAGTCCCAACGCCGGGAGATGGCGACCAAGTCCGACCTCCATTCCCTGCGGGCCGATGTCACCTCCGAAATGCTGACGATGCAAAAGGACACCCGCGAACAGATCGTCGGCCTTCGCCGGACGGTGGTCGAGTATCATTCCGCCGTCGTCGGACACGGGCTCGTCATCGGCGAGCACGAGGAGCGGGTTCGCCGGTTGGAACAGCATCTCAAATTGCCGTCGCTGGAGCCTCGCTGAAGCGCTCCTTGCCGATTCGCGGAATGAGGGGGTCCTCGAACAATGACCGCCGCTCGACGCCGAGGCGGGAGGCTCACACCGCCTCCAATCGAAACAACGGTTCATAAGACGGTTCGATCGTGACGCGCCCGACCGGCAACACCGGCCGCGCGTCGGGCAGGCTGATCCGGTAGCGCGACAGCAGCTGCGCCAGGACAATCTGGGCTTCCGACAACGCAAACGAAAGGCCGATGCAAATGCGCGGCCCGAAGCCAAACGGAATATAGGCCGGCGTCTGGGTCCACGGGACGGTTTTTCCTGCGAAGCGACCGGGAAGAAACGCGGTCGGCCGGTCCCAGAAGCGCCGATGGCGATGCATGACCCAAGGGCTCATCCACACCTGCGTCTTGGCGCCAATGCTTTCGCCGCAAATGGTGTCGGGTCCGATTGCGTCCCGAAGAATATGGGGAACCGGCGGATAGAGCCGCAAAGCCTCCAGGAGCACATTGCGCAAATGCTGCCAGTTCTGCAGATCGTCGAGGCCGTTGATCCGCTCCGGCGGAAAAGCGGCGATGTCCCTGCGCACGCTCTCCTGTTCTTCAGAATCCATCGCCAGGAGGGTGCTCGCCCAGAACATCAGCCGCGCCGTCGTCTCGGAACCGGCGAACAACATGGTGGCGCATTGGTCGCGGATTTCGGCGTCCGAGAGCGCGTCGCCGGTTTCCGGGTCCCTGAGGGCCAACAACAGATCGAGGAGATCGCGATGGCCCGCCTTTGTCGGCGACGCCCTGCGTTGCGCGATGATCCGGTCGATCGCCGGGAACCAGCGTTTCTGAAAGTGCGTGCGTTTCCTGTTCACGAAGGCGAAGGAATCTTCGCTTGTCGCAAACGCGTCGAACAGATTCGGCCGTCCAGGTCCGTCGGCATATTCGCGCACCATATGGCTCAATGTCTCGCGCTCGCCGCTTTCCGGCATCGAGAACAAGGCGCGCAGGACCGCCTCCAGAGCCGTGTCCTGAAAGGCTTTCGAGAGATTGGCTCGCGGCGCTTTTTCAACAGAACGCAGCAGGTGAGAGCCCGCCTCGCGAAAATGGGGCAGCAGCAGGCCAATGCTGACGGGCGTGAACGTCGGCGCCAGGAGACGGCGCTGACGGCGCCAATGGGCGCCTTCCGCGAGAAAAAGCCCTGAGCCGCCGAGCGGGCGCGCGAAGCGCGTGACGACGGGAGGGCGCCGATAATTCGCGGCGTTGGCCGTCAGCACGTGACGCACGCCTTCGGGATCATTGACCAGGATCGTCTTGAGTCCCATCACGCTGTTTCGGACGGTGAGCGCGTCGAAAACAATGTCCGGCCAGATCGACAGGCTGGAGCGCGTCCCTTCCCAGAGGAGACGCCAGACCGGCAGGTTTTTTGGGTGAACCGCTGGCGCGGGCGGGACGAACGGCAAGCTCTGGACGGTCATGACGACCTCCTGAAATCGAGCCCCTGGTTGCTTTCAAGCGCGCATCGGCTCGCTGCGGAGACGCCGTCTCAGGCGCGCGCAGGATGATCGACCGCTTATGGAGAATTTCGGCTCGAAAGTCTCGTTTTCGAGAACGGCGGTCAGGATCGGCCCGACGAAAATCGTTTGATTTTGCGGCGGATCGATCTTGCGGGGAGAATCGCCGGTTCAAGTCCGATCGCAAGGCTGCTCTCGCGGGCTCCCGACGGAAAATACGATAATTCCTTGCGTATGGTCGCGTTTTGTTCTATATATGTTCTCAAGGTGAATGTTTGAAAACGGGAGAACGTCGCGTGTCCGCATCAGTCGTCATTCCGATCGCCACGACACCCCGCAACCGCTCGATCGCGGTCCGGCGCGCGGCGCGCGCAGAAAAGGCCCGGCGGGAACGACGGATCGTCGACCTCCTGAACTGCGGCGTATCGGTCGTCGAGATCGCCGCGCGGGTGGGCGTGACGGAAAAGCGCATGCGCGCGCTCATTAAGGAGATTCTCGCCCGCCGCATGCCTGGGGCGCCCGCGGAGTATGCGGCGCTTCAGGTCGGCCGGCTCAACGAGGCGCTGCTCGTCGCCTACAGCGCGATGTCGGGGGCGAACCTGAGGGCGGTCGAATGCGTCGTGAAGATCGTCCGCGAGCTCGACCGTTACCATGGCTTCGTCGCCCCCGACCGGCGCGCCGTGCGGGACGGGCGGTCGATCGAACCGAAGGCGAACGGACTGCCCGCGCTCCTGGCGGATCGGCCGGAAACGGCGCCCCAGCGGACGGGTGATTCCCCGCCGGCAGTCACGTTGGCGCCTTCGGCGGCGACCCTGAGCCGCGGGGCATTCCTCCCCACGCCGGAACAAGATCCGCGCGCGCACGATGCGTCGCGGACCGATCCCCTTCGGGCAGAACCGCAAGATCCTGAAAAGGCTGAACTTGCGCCGGTTGACGGCATGGCCTCGGCTGTGTCGGGCGAAGGCGCCGGGCCGCGCCTTGCCGGGCCCGCCCACGACGCGCCCGAATTCGCCGCGCCCGAATTCGCCGCGCCTTGGAGCGATCGCCTGGAAACGGCGCCGCAAGATGTTGAAAAGGCAGAAATCGCGCCCGGTAGTGGCGCCGACCTTCCGCATGAAGCCTTGCCGCCCCGCGCCGGGGAAGTGGAAGATGATCGCGCGCCCGCCGCGCCGGAGACCAATCGCTCGGAAATGGAGCGGCAAGAGGCTGCAAGGATGGAATTGGCGCCCGCAAGCGGCGGCGCTTCGGACGCCGCCGACGAAACGCTCTCGTCGCGCCTCGCCTCGCCGCCGCAAGAGCCGGACTCGCCCGCCGCGAATCTTACCCATTGCATGAAAACAGGACCGCAAGAGCCTGAAAAGACAAAAGCGCCGCCCGGCGACGGCTCGAACGCGGCGCCGCCGGAGCCCCGGGGTGCGATGTTCGAGGGCAGCGACGATTTCGCCCCTTCCGACGAACGACCGGCGCAAGGGGCTTCGCTTGCGCCGGCGCCAAGCCGCATCGAGATCGCGCCGCAACCGCCTGAAATCGCTGAATTGGCGTCCCAGAACAGCGTGGTGGCCGGCCCGGCCATCGTGGGCCCGGGCGGCTTCAGAATCTTACACGTCCGGATGCTGCAGAACGGGATGGCGGCCTGTTGACCTCAATGGCTCGCCGCCTCCACCGGGGCCGCGCCGGTCGCGCCGCCGAGGCTCAGCCACACGTTCGGGTCGTCCTGCGCCTGGCGCTTGAAGAACTGGTATCCGGTCGCACTCCAGGGCCGGACGTTCGGCGCCAGATTGTCGAGGACGAAGTCGCCGCGGTCGGTCTTGACCGTCAGGACGGCGTGGCCCTCGCCGTTCAGGTCGCGCACGATCGTCATCAGCAGCGCCTGACGGGGAAAGCCGCGCTCGATCAGGAGCTTGCGCTTGAACAGCGCATAGATCTTGCAGTCGCCCTTGCCATCGATCGGATAGTCCCAATGGTCGAGCGTGGTGCCCCAATGATCGAGATTGCTCATCGGCTCGATCGCGTCGTTGGCGAAGGAATTGATCTGGTTCAGTGTCTTCCAGACCTGCCGGGTCATGTGGACGTCGACCGGATTGAGCTTGCCGAGCGTGCATTCTTCCGCATGGCGGCTGCAGAAGTCGACCCAGCCATAGGGGATCGTGGTTTCGTTCCCGACCGGCGTCCAGTTCGCGCGCGGCAGCCCCTCCGAAGCTTCGCCGAAGGTGTTCCAGGCGAGGCCGACGATGACCGCTGCGGTGACGAAACTGAAGAGCCGGTTGAACATGACGCCCCTGCCAAGATCTGACCTCGGCAGCATCGCCCCTTCCGCTTGGCGAGGGCCGAATAAATTGGCTCGAATTTTATCGATCCCGACGCTCGGGAGGATGGAAATTTCTTAATCTTGACAAGGAGTTTGCTTTACCGGCGATTTACCCTGTTCCTTCGCGGAGCGTTTGCCTTTGCGCCGTGCCGATCGGACGGGCAAGGGGCGGGCGCGACCTCGTGTCGCCTTGGCGGCGCCGGGGCCGACGGCGTAGATCGCGTCCGCTTGCCGGCGATTGAAAAGAGACGCAGATGGGGCACAGGCCCGAAGCAATCGAGGTCGAGACGGAGGCGTCGCCGTTTGTCGAGGCTTGGCGATGCATCGGCTGCGGCCGGATCGAGGCGCCGCGGCCCTGCATCGGAATCTGTCAGGACCGCAAGGTCCGCCTGGTCGACGCCGTCCGCCACGAGGGGGCGCTCGCCCGGTTGAGGGAGGCTGAGGAAAGGGCCGCCGCGCTGGAGGGGCTCGTCCGTCGGCTTGCGCGAACCCGTCCGCGCGCCGGCGCCTGGGAGCAGAGTTACCGCGTCCTGCAGGACGAGGCGCAGCGCGTCTTGGCGGCATTGTCGCTCGCGCGCTCGGCGTCGGCGGCGCAAAGCGAAGCCGAAGCCGTCGAGCCCTGACCGGGAGGGGTCTTCATTCCTCCGGCAATACGCCCTTCTTGAAGATGAAGCAGCCGTAGTGGCGCCGCTCGCCGGTGGCGACGATCGCAAAGGCTTCGGCCGCCCGCTCGTAGAAGGCGAAGCGCTCGATGCCGACCAGCGGTTGACGCCGGCCGACGGCGCGGTCGATCGCCTGCTGCACCTCCTGCTGCACGGGAGGCACGGCGACAGGGTCGCCGGTCACTTCCATGCGCAGCGCCGGGTCGGGGACGAAACTGTCGAGCGGCATCACCGACAGCACCGCTTCGACCGCCCGCGCGGCCGAAACACCCGCCATCAGGATCGGCTGCCCGGTGACTGTCGAACTCGCGGTCGACGAGGCGGGGAAATTGGCGTCGACGATGGCGATCTCGTCGCCATGGCCCATCCGGCGCAGAGCGTAAAGCAGGTCCGCGTCGAGCAGCGGATCGATTCCCCAAAGCATGATGGCCTCCCCGTTTTCGTTTGAGAAAGGAAAGATAGCCGGTTTGAGCGTCGGTGGGAAATCGCCGCCCTTTGCCGGTCGGCGCCGAACTCAGCGGATCCGCCGACCCAGTTCGGCGCCGGGCTTGGACGGCGGGCTCGGGCCGCCGTCGGCCGCGCGTCTCCTCGCCGGTTCCGCCACGACGCTGAGACTTCCCTTGGCGCTGAGCCGGACAAGCGCGCCTCCGACATTGGCGGCGAGCGGGCGTCGGCTCTCGATCGCATCGCACAGCCGCAGAGCGAGCGCTTCGATCTTCTCGAGGCCGATGCGGCCGTCGTCCCGCCCGCCGGCTCGGGCGATGCGCCGGGCCAACAACCGCTGGACGATCGCAATCGGTTCGGCGAACAGCCCGCTTGCGTCGATCGGCCCCTCGGCGCCCAGCCTCGCTTCGACATCGTCCGCCATGCGCAGCAGCGCTTCGTCCGCCTCGGCCGCGCGGCGGGCGAGGCGGACCAGCCCCTCCGCGGTCAGGCCTTCCTTGCCGAGGCGGTCGAGCAACAAACGCAGGCGCGGGCGGGCGAAACGCGGGTTCGCGTTGGAGGGGTCGTCCGTGAAGGCCGCGCCGCGGGAGCGACAGAAGGCGACGAGGGCGCTCTTTTCGACGCCGAGCAGAGGACGCGCGATCGTCATCCCGTCGCGCACGCTCGCCGCCTCCATGCCGGCGAGGCCGGCAACGCCAGAGCCGCGGATGAGGCGGAACAGGACGGTCTCGGCCTGATCGTTGGCGTGATGGGCGGTCGCGATCGCGCCCGCGCCGATTGCCCGCGCATGGTCGATCAGCAGCCGGTAGCGCGCCTCGCGGGCGCGCTCCTGCAGCCGGGTCGACGGTTTGGCGCCCGTCCAGGCGAGGGTCTTGTGCGGGACCCCGAGCTTTGCTGAAAGCGCCCTGACTGCCTCCGCCTCGGCGGCGCTCTCCGGCCGCAAGCGATGATCGACGGTCGCGGCGGAGACGCGGGCATTGCGGCGCGCCGCCGATTCGGCGGCCATCAGGAGAAGCGCCGTCGAATCGGGGCCGCCCGAGACGGCGATCAGCAGAGTCCTCACACCGAGATACGGCGCAAGCAGCGCATCGACCTGCGCCGGCGACAGCGGGTCTGCGCCCCCTGCGATCAACAGTGATCCTTGGCCATTTCGCGCTCGGCCAGCTTCTTCATCGATGCGGTCGCGTTCGGATAGCGCTTGCCGAACTCGGCGAAGGTGGAGCAGGCCTGCTCGGAATTGCCGAGCGCCGCCAGCGCCTGGCCGAGTCGCACCATGCTCTCGGGCGCGCGGGACGACCGGCTGTAGTCGGTCGTCACCTTCAAATATTGTTCGGCCGCCTCGCGTGCGCGAGACCGCTGGAAATAGGTTTCGCCGATGTAGAAGATCGCGTCGGGCGTGAGGCGATGGCCGGGGTTGGCGGTGATGAACGCCTTGAACCCGTCTTCCGCCTGCTGGAACTGGCCGGTCTGAAACGCCTGCAGCGCTGTGTTGTACTGTTCCCGGGGAACGTCGAGCATCGCGACGCCGGAGCCGACGATCATCGGCCCGGTCGGGAGCGGGGTCGGCGGCGTCTGGCCCTTGCCGAGTTCCAGCGGCGGACCGGCCGGGGCGACCTGGCGGACAAGCGGCGCGCTAGGCGCGGTGGCTCCGAGCGGCTGCGGCGCGCCCGGCGCATTCGGCTCGGCATTGGGGTCGAAGGCGTCCGACTTTCTCGGCCTCACCGTGACGGGCGCTTCGATCACCGTCACAGGTGGCGCCGCGGCGGGGGGAGGCGTGATGACGACGGGCGCAGAGGCGACCGAAGGCGGGAGAGACGCCGGCGCCTCGCCGGATCGCTCGCCGAAGCGGTATTCGACGTCCTGGCGGAATTTCTGGAATTGGTCCTCGATGCGATGGTTGGCGTTCTCCAGCTGCTCGATGCGGCCGTTCGCCTGGCGCAGCTCCTCTTCGAGCCGGTTGACGCGCATGACCAGCGCAGCCGCCTCGTTCTCGTCCGCCGCGGCGGCGCCGGGGACGTCGGCCAGCGGCGCGGTCTGCGCGGGCTGTCGGTGAAACAGGTCGAAGCCCTGGGCGTGCGCCGGAACGGCAAGCGCGAGGACGGCAAGCGCTGCGAGCGTCGGGCGCGAGCGTCGAGTGGGTGACGACCTTTCCGGGCAGGCGGAAAACTCGAACGCTTCAAAAACCTTCATCAGCGGCCCAGCCAGAGGTTCACTCGACTTCCCTGCTTCTTTGGCACCCGGGCCGATCATTCCCGGCCACGATCACGCCCACGTTTGTCGAACTTCGGTCCGGCCAGCCTGAGAATTTCAGCTGGTCGGCGCGCCGTTCAATACAGTGACGGCGCGGCGATTCTGCGACCAGCACGAAATATCGTCGCAGACCGCGACCGGCCGCTCCTTGCCGTAGCTGATCGTCTTCATCCGCGTCGGAGACACGCCCTTGGCGACGAGGTAGTCATGGACGGCCTGCGCGCGGCGCGCGCCGAGGGCGAAATTGTACTCGCGCGTTCCGCGCTCGTCGGCATGGCCCTCGATGGTGAAGGAATAGCGGTTGTAGTGGTTCAACCAGGTTGCCTGCTTGTCCAGCGTCGCCTGGGCGGCCGACGAGAGGTCAGTCTGATCAGTGTCGAAGAACACACGGTCGCCGACAGTCTGGTTGAACTCCTGCACGCTGCCCGGCCCTGCGGCGGCATACCCGGCGCCTGCGCCTGCGGCAAGATCGCTTTCGGCGTTATGGCGGGCGCATGCGCTCAACGCCAGACCCAGCGCCAGCGCGGTCGCCAATGCCAAAGTAGCCCGGGATTTCGCCGCGATCATCGAACGCTCCTGACGCCGTACGCCCGACCCTGACTAGGCGACGAAGCGTTAAGGCAAAGTTCCGGCAATCTCGCCGGCCCTATTGTTTACGCTTGCGCGGGCAGGCGCAGCCACGGTTAATCGTCCATTGATGGCCATATTGCGGCGCCAGACGTCTTGCGCCTGCCGCAGTCGGAGGGCATGGTCACGAGCCCGTGAATGTTGAATCGCCTCAGAATCCGCCGGAATTTTTAGAGACATGAAGCATCATAAACTGAGGCGGGGCGCTCTTCTGGCGCTCGCGATGGCGTTTCTGACGGCAGCCTGGGCGTGGGACCTGTTGATCGCGGTTACTCGGGCGATCGTCGATCTTATACCATGGACCCGGTTCAAGCAGGCCTTCGCCACCCTGACCGACCGCCTTCCGGCGCCGCTGGTGCTGCTGATCTTTCTTGTGCCGTTCCTGATCGTCGAGCCGCTGCTGGTCGTGGCGACTGTCGCAATCGCCATGGGTTATGTGTTTATCGGCGCGATCGCCTGGATCGTGCTCAAGATGCTCGCCATCGCCGTCCTTCCGGCGATTTTCGATCTGACCCAGCACAAGCTGATGACCATGCCGTGGTTCGCCCGAAGCTACGCGAAGGTGATGGCCTTTCACCACTATGCCGACCGCATGGTCGCGCCCTACAAGCACGCGGCGGAGGCGATTTTTCGCCGGGCGCGCCGGAGAGCGGGGGCGCTGATGGGCCGAACGCCTGGCGTCGCCCAGATCGCGGCGCGGATCGTCGCCCGCCGGCGCGCGGCCAATGGCGAGCCGACGGCGCCGCTGGGCGGGTAATCGCCGCACCGTCAACGGGGGGCGTATCCGCACTCGCCTTAGACGACAAAGAGTTGCAGTCGTTCTCCTGCGATTGGATGCTATACTCCGCTCACGCCAAGATGCGAAAATTGTCGGGGCGGATTATGCGGAAATTATCTGTGATCGAATCGGCGATTTCTCCCCATCGACTGGGGACTTCGGCGCGCAGGAAGTGGAGCATCGCGTCGGCGAATTCACGATATGTGGGATAGGTCCTGTTGTGGGTCAGAGACTTGTGCATCACGCCCCACAACCGCTCGATCGGGTTCAGATGCGGGCAGTAGGCGGGGATGAAATGCAGCTTGATGCGTCTGCCGGGCTGCGCCAGCCACTCTCGCACAAGAGCGGCATGATGATAGCGCGCATTGTCCAGAAACACGTGGATCAGCGCCAGCAGTGGATACATCGCCTCGATCGCTTGCAGCAGCCGGATGGTTGAGGCGGCGTCGACGGTTTCGACGTCGATCATCGCCGTCTTGCCGGTTTCGAGATCGATGGCCCCGTGAATGTTCAGGCGCTGGCGTCCGCTGGTCTGCTCGATCGCCAGATGCTCCTTCGCCGGCGCCCAACAGCCGACGGGGCGCGCCGCATGGGTCGGATGCACGGCGTCCACGAACAGCACAGCCTCGTCCGGCCCCAGCGAATTCAGCACGTTCTCGTAGGTTTCGATGAACGCCTGCTGTTTTTCCGGGTCGAGCTTGCGTCCGATCGTCTCGGGCTTGTGGTATTCGAGCCCGAGCCGATGCAGCATCGCCACCAGCCCAGAACGGCTCTCATAAACGACGCCGAATTCCCTCTCGATATACG
This sequence comes from uncultured Alphaproteobacteria bacterium, assembly GCA_963741405.1. Taxonomy (GTDB): domain Bacteria; phylum Pseudomonadota; class Alphaproteobacteria; order Rhizobiales; family Beijerinckiaceae; genus Roseiarcus. The sequence continues at coordinate 112,469 of CAVUHX010000038.1, read as the reverse complement.
CGCCGACGTCGCGTGTCGAACGCGGCAAGGTCGCAGCGATCCACGACTGCAACTTCGCTTCTTGATCTTCCGCCAGGCGCGGGCAGGAGCCGCCGCCGTCAAAGCGCGTCAATCCCTCGAGCCCGTCCTCCAGGAACAGCTGATGCCAGCGCCGGACGGTTTCGTCATCGACGAACAGCGCTGCGGCGACACGCTCACAGCTCCAGCCGTCGTCGAGAAGGACCAACGCGTTCGCCCGCCGCGCCAGACGATGCGCCGCCGAACCGTCTCGCGCCAACGCGATCAGATCGGCCCGGTCGTCAGCAGAAAGGTAACCCCCGCGAATCATCAACCAAACAAGAATCTGGATTTTGATCCACGGCAACCCCCCTTGCCCCGCTCTCTCAATGAGTCAGGGTATATGCTGTGAATTGTCGGGCGCTGCCCGGACGCGGCGAGCTATGGCTCCGCGGAGACGTGGCGATGTTGCGCAGAAAACCGCTTTGCGGCGGAGTGTTGCGGCTGTTGCCGCATGGACCCTGCTGGTCTTTGTGGGCTTCGCGCCGGCCCTTACGGCGGGCCTCGACCCGGCGCAAATGAGCGTGGACGCGATCAGGACGCTGCAACAGCGGCTGACCGACGCCGGCTGCTACGATCGACGGCACCGCGAGCGGCGCGCTGGATTGGGCGATCAGGGCCTGCCCCGACCAACGACCGTTCCTGCGCATCGAGACCGGCATGCACACTGGGCAAATTCGGCGCATCGGCGTCGACGATGCCTGCCATTTGCTCGCGACGGGGTCTGACGACAAGACGGTCCGACTCTGGTCTCTGCCGGACGGCAAGCTTCAGCGGATCGTGCGACTGCCGATTGCCGAGGGAAACGGAGGCAAGGTCTTCGCGACGGCGCTGTCGCCGGACGGGCGCTGGCTTGCCGCCGGCGGATGGGATGCGGCCGTGGCGACGAGCCTCACGATCGCTGACCTGTCGACCCAAGCGATCCGGCGCTTCGGCGCATTCGAAAATGTCATTACCAGTATCGCTTTCTCCGCCGACGCGCGGCGCGTCGCAGTCGGACTCGCCCGGAACAACGGCTTGCGCGTGCTAACGTCGCGACCGGCGCGGAGTTGCTCGTGGATCGCGATTATGGCGATGGTGTTTATGGCCTCGCCTTCGCGCCGGACGGCGGACTGATAACCTCAAGCTTCGACGGCCTCTTGCGTCGCTACGGGCCCGACCGGAAGATGACAGTCAAGGACCGGGCGCCCGACGGCAAGACACCTTTCGGCGTCACGATCGACCCCTCCGGGCGCCACGTCGCGGTCGGCTATAACGATGGGACGCCAGTGTCGATCCTCGACGCGAGGACGTTGAAGCCGGTCGCCAAGGCGCAGACGAGTGATCTGACCAAAGGCGACCTCGCGGTTGTCGCCTGGTCGCGCGATGGCGCGACGCTCGTCGCAGGCGGGCGAGCACTGGCGGATGTCAACGGCGAATGGCGTACCTTCGTGCGCCGATTCGACGCGACCGGGCGGCGCCAGGGCGCGGATATGACGGTGAGTAACAAAACAATCACCGACGGACAGCCCTGCGGCGACGGGTTCGTTTTCGGCGCCGCCGACCCCTCTTTTAGACTTCTTTCCCCGCAAGGCGTCGTGAGCATACTTCAGGGGCCGCGCACGGCGGACATGGGAGGCAAAGTGGGAATGGCGTTTGCTGTCTCCCCGGACGCATCCTCGGTCCGATTCGGGCTTGGCCGCGGACGGCAGAACCCGGTCGTCTTCGATCTTGCCGCCGCGTCGATCAAGGATTTGCCGAGTCCTCCATCCGGCTTCGCGCCGGCCAAAGTCGACGGCCTTCCGGTGACCGATTGGCCCGACAACTTTGCGCCGAAGTTCAATGGCGCGAAACTTGCGCTCGAAGAAGAAGAGAAGTCCCGCGCCTTGGCAGTCCGCGCCGATGCGTCCGGCTTCGCGCTCGCGACCGAGTTTCTCGTCCGCGCCTATGACGCGAAGGGCAAGGAGCGCTGGAGCCGCGCGGGCCCAGGCATCGCGTGGGGCGTCGATTTCTCGGCCGACGGCGAAATCCTCGCCGTCGCCTACGACGACGGCACAATCCGCTGGCTGCGCTGGAAAGACGGCGGAGAAAAAGACGGCGGAGAACTACTCGCCTTGTTCGTCGAGCCGCAATCGCGCAAGTGGGTCGCCTGGACGCCGAGCGGCTACTACATGGCCTCCGCCGGCGGCGAGGACCTGATCGGCTGGCACCTCAATCGCGGCTGGGATCAGGCAGCAATTCTAAAACTAGCGAATTGGGGTCCATTCATGAGCCACCTCGGATATGTGTGAGTTCTGGGGGGATGGCGAAATTGGTCAGGGCTTCGAGCAGGACGGGCCAAGAGGGAAAGACGACGTAGGCGGTCAGTGCGAGGATGTGGGCGAAGAAGCTGGTTCGCTTTGCAGCGGCTTGGCGGGCGGCTTGCCAGGGCGGGTCCAGCAATTCGAGCACGGTATGCCAGGTGAAGGCGAGCAGATTGAGGGCGGCGAGCGTCATGGCGAGAAATTTTTGGTCGTGCCCGAAGTTGTGTTCGAGTTCGTAGCCGTGGTTTTTCATGACGTTGAAGCTTTCGTTCTCGATTTTCCATCTCGCGCGGCCACAGGCGACGATTTCGGCGACGTTGGCCTTGGAAACGGGAAGGCTGGTCACCCAGGCCATGGAATATTTGATCTTTCCCTTGGCGTCGACGATCTCGAAGCCGATCCGGTTGACGAGGATGGCGTCCTTGGCCTCGCGGATCGGAACCGCCTCGATCCAGCGATAACGGAACGTCTCTTTCGGGGTGCGGCGGCGCGCTTTCTCCTCGTGGCTCGAAAGCTCGGCCCCGGCGATGAAGTCGTAGAGCGCCTTGTGCGAGGTTTCCTTGGCTGTGAAGATGAAATCATCGCCGGCGTCCGTGACCATCTTGGCGACGGGATGGCAGGCGAACAAATCGTCGCCCAGATAAATCGGCCGCAGCGGGGCGAGCCGCGCGCCATGCTTGCCGAACCAGCGCTTGACGGCATTACGCTCGCAGTCCTGTTTCTCGGCGCCGTCTCGGGTCGCGATGAATTCCGGCATCAAGGGCACGACCTTGGAATGGCCGGGCGCCACGACCGTCGCGGACAACAGGCTATGATAGCTCTCGGTCCTGCCGTTGGACCGCTTGCGGGTGAGACAGTTCGGACAGCCGAGCTTTTGCGAGCAGAAATACTCGGTTCCATACCATGCGACCAAGGTTCTGCCGTCCAACCGACTGAAGGCCTGTCGGATCGGGGGCTCGGTCAGCAGCGTTTCCATGCGCTCGAAACAAGGCTGCAAAAGCGCGGGGTCGGCCTCGTCCAGTCGATCGCGGATATAATTGTCCGAAGGGATACAGCGTCCGGCAGTTGGAGCGGCCATGGCCCTTCTCCAGCGCGCGCTGAAAACGGAGAAACGACGCGCCCTGCATGAAAAACATCGCGAAAGCCGAGAGGCCGAAGTCGGCGATCTCAATGTTGCTGCCACGCCCTTTTCGCGTGTCAGGAAAAGTCGCGCATACGGACTTCAACTCGGACAGAAGGGAGGGCAAAAGCTGCATCCCAACCGTGAATCAGATTTTTGCTGATTCGCGAATCCTGAAAATTCCATACTTTTAGAATTGCTGCCAGGCCACCGGCAATTCTAAAAGTCGGCCGTGGCGAGGGTCCTATTCGATTTTTTGGGTTGTGAGGAGGTTGGGTGGGATTATGAAGGTGGCGAGGGCTTCGAGGAGATCGGACCAGGCGGGGAAGACCGCCAGGGTGGTCAGGGTTGCAAGATGAGCAAAGAAGCTCGTTCGCTTTTCCGCCGCCTCTCTCGCTTTTCGCCAGGGCGGTTCGAGAAGGTCGAGAACCGTATGCCAGGCGAAGGCGAGCAAGTTGAGCGCGGCGAGCGTCATGGCCAGATTGGTCTCGCCGTGCCCGAAATTGTGTTCAAGCTCGTAGCCGTTGTTTTTCAGGACGTTGAAGCCTTCGTTCTCGATCTTCCACCTTGCGCGGCCGCAAGCGGCGATCTCGGCGACGTTGCTCTTGGCGACCGGCAGCGAGGTAACGAAGGCCATCTTGTATGTGACTGCGCCCTTGGCGTTGAGGCTGTCGAAGCCGATCCAGTTGACCAGCACGGCGTCCTTGCCGTCGCGCAGCGGAACCTTCTCGACGAACCGGTAGCGATGCGTCTGGCGCGTCTTGCCTTTGCGGACTTGGACCTCATGACGCGTGAGTTCGGCTCCATCGATGAAGTCGTAGAGCGCCTTGTGCGAGGTCTCCTTGCAGGTGAAGATGAAATCGTCGCCGTTGTCCGCGAGCCTCTCGACCACGCTCTGGCAGGCGAACAGATCGTCGCCCAGATACACCGGTCGCAGGGGCTTCAGGCGCGCGCCGTGCTGCATGAGCCAGCGTTTGACCGCGTTGCGCTCGCAGTCCTGCTTCTCGGCGCCGTCCTGTTTGACGATGAACTCCGGCGCGAGCGGGACCACCTTGGAATGTCCCGGCGCGACAACCGTCGCGCACAGCATGGAATGATAGCTTTCGACCTTGCCGTTGCTGCGCTTGCGCGTCTGGCAATGCGGGCAGGCGATCCTCTGGCTGCAAAAATACTCGGTCCCGTCGAGGGCCACGAGCGCTCGGCCGCCCAGCCGGCCGAAAGCCTCGCGCATCGCCGGTTCGAGCAGCAGACGCTCCGTGTCCTCGAAGCAGGGCGAAAGAAGAGCAGGATCCGCGCCGTCGAGCATGTCCCTGATATAATTGTCGGAAGGGATCTTCTCGATGCCAAAAAGGGTTTGGCAGTTCGACCGTCCCTGACCTTTCTCCAGCCTACGCTGAAAGGACAGAAAAGACGCGCTCTGCATGAAAAACATCGCGAAGGCCGACAGACCGAAATCCGCCATCGCAATATTGCCGCTCCGCCCCTTGCGAGGGTCCGGAAACGCCTTGCAAACCGCCTTCAGGCCAGACAAAAGCGACGCCAAGATCTCCATCCCCAGCGTGAATCATGTTTCCGCTGATTTGGGAATCCCCCAGCGAAAAAATCATCCCGACCCTCTTTTAGAATTGCTGTCGACGAAGAGACGGTCGAACTCGATGCTCGCCGGCTTGCAACTGTCCGTGGTCCCGTTCGACCGGGAGCAGGCGCGGCTGGCCGGATCCTTGCGTCGCTCGACGCGGGGATACTGGCTGTCGCTCGGCGATCGCGCCTGCCTCGCGCTGGCGCGCGTCCAGGCCGCCGTCGCACTCACATGCGACAGGTCGTGGGCGCGGATTGACGTCGGCTGCCGGGTGAAGTTGGCGCGATAGAAACAGGGCGAACGCGTTCCGGCTCAGCTCACCCCGAGCTTGCGCCGCCGGGCTGGTCGACGACGTCGTCGACTGGAACGTCAGTCTTTTGTCCAGAAAGACGAAACGATGGACGCGCTGGGCGGCGAGCGCCGCCTCGTGGAAGCCGCACAGGATGAGCTTCAGCTTACCCGGATGGGTGTTGTCATCGCCGACGGCGAAGATTCCGGGAACGTTCGTCTCGAACTTTTCCGTGTCGGCTAGCAGCCTGTCGGACTTGAGGTTTTTCGCGACGTGTAACATACTGATATTGTTACGTTTTGTGTTTCTCGGAAAAGTCGAAAAACCCAATGATATCAATGGGTGTATCGTTAAGTCCGACAGGCTGCTAGTCGCTCGCGTCCTTGAAACTTGGTGGCATTTCTGAATCCCTGTGCCTGCGCCAGCGGGGCGAGGATGGGGATGATTCGTGGCAGGGACAAGCACTGGGGCGAAGAAGTACGTTGTGAAATTGAGCGCGGAGGAGCGCGAGCGGCTTGAGGCGCTGATCAGCTCAGGCAAGCGATCGGCGCAACTGATCACGAAGGCGAGGATCCTGCTCAAAGCGGACGCGTCGGAGGCGGGAGAAGGTTGGACGGACCGCGAAATAGCGGCTGCGTTGGATACCAGCGTCAACACCGTCGGTAGCACACGGCGACAATTGGTCGAAGAAGGGTTCGAGGCGACCCTGCTGCGCAAATACAATCCGAATTCCGCCCGTCCCCGAATTTTCGACGGCGCGGCCGAGGCCAAGTTGATCGCCTTGGCCTGCTCTCCGGCTCCCGAGGGCTTCGCGCGTTGGAGCCTGCGGCTGCTCGAAGAGAAGGTCGTCGAACTGAACATCGTCGAGAAAGCGAGCGATAACACGATCGGACGGACTCTAAAAAAAACACTCTCCAACCGCACCGCAATCGGCAATGGGTGATTCCACCCGACGCCAACGCCGCCTTCGTCGCAGCGATGGAAGACGTGCTGGAAACCTACCAAAAGCCGCGTGATCCCGAGCGGCCCTTGGTCTGTCTCGATGAAACGTCGAAACAGTTGGTCATAGAGACGCGCAAGCCGATCCCAGCCAAGCCCGGGCAACCGATCCGGTACGATTACGAGTACGAACGCAACGGCGTGGCCAACATATTCATGACGTTCGCTCCGCTGGAGGGCTGGCGCAAAGTCAAGGTCACCGACCATCACGCCGCCGTCGATTACGCGCAAGTGCTCAAAGAACTATCCGACGTCCATTTTCCCGACGCCAAACAGATCGTCCTGGTTCAGGATAACCTGAGCACGCACACGGCGGCCTCGCTCTACGTGGCCTTCCCGCCAGAGGAGGCTCGCCGCCTCGCCAAGCGTTTCGAGTGGCATTATACGCCCAAACACGGAAGCTGGCTCGACATGGCAGAATCCGAACTTGCCGTCCTGACCAACCAATGCCTCGATCGCCGCATTCCCGACAAGCCAACGCTCGCAAAAGAGATCGCCGCTTGGGAGGCCCATCGAAACAAACATCACGCCAAAGCCGATTGGCAGTTCACCACCAACGATGCCCGCGTCAAACTCAAGAGACTATACCCCCAATTTTGAGCGACTCGGGCGACTAGGATGAGGTTCTCATGCAGGTTGAGGCCCCGATTGGCGACCGGCCCAAGCTTCATCGTCAGGCCGATGTCATCAGCGAAAAGGCGAATTGGTGCTGCCGGCGACTTGACGCCAGCAAGGATTTTCCTTACCGGCGATTGACGCTTAAGGCGCCCGCATGATCACCAGCAAACTCACCAGCAAGGCTCAGACGACCATTCCGCAGGCGGTCCGCACCGCGCTTGGGATCAAACCAGGCGACGAAATCGCTTACGCAATAACGGACGGGCATGTCGTCTTGAGCAAGGCGACCAAGCCTCGCCACGGCGCGCCGTTCGAGGATCCGTTCGCCATCTTCCGGGAATGGGATACGCCCGAGGACGACGAAGCCTTCGGCGATCTGTGATGAGCGCCGCGTCGAACCGCGCCATCGCTCCCTGGGATATCGTTCGCGTCGATTTTCCCTTTGCCGACCAGGCCGCGACGCGGCGGCGGCCTGCGCTCGTCATTGCAGCGCCCGCGGCGACCGACGCGTTCGCCATTTTGTGGGTGCTGATGATCACGAGCGCCGCCCGCGAAAGATGGCCGCTGGACGTCCCGATTTCCAATCTCCAACTTGGCGGCCTGACGCACGCCTGCGTTGTCAGGGTCAGCAAGGCGACGACGCTCGACGAGCGGCTGGCGGCGCGGATCGGAGAACTTTCGACGCCAGACCGTGCAAGAGTCGCAACGGGTCTCCGCACGCTCCTGAGCCCCGTGCTCCATCCAAGCCGATGACCCTGCGCCGAAACGCCGTCCTCCCACGCCGCCTCCTACGTCGCCGCGACCAGAACGCGACGCCGAGGAGGATGAGCGCGGTCGGGCCGGCGCCGCCGGTCAGCTCACCCCGAGCTTGCGCTGCAGGCTGGTCGACGACGTCGTGTACTGGAACGTCAGCTTCTTGTCCGGGTACACGTAATGATGGGCGCGCTGGGCGGCGAGCGCCGCCTCGTGGAAGCCGCACAGGATGAGCTTCAGCTTGCCCGGATAGGCGTTGATGTCGCCGACGGCGAAGATGCCGGGGATGTTGGTCTCGAACTTCGCCGTGTCGGTCGGCACGAGGTTCTCGTGCAGGTTGAGGCCCCAGCCGGCGACCGGCCCAAGCTTCATCGTCAGGCCGAAGAACGGCATCATGTCGTCGCAGGCGTGATCGTAGACCTCGCCGCTCTCCTTGCGCACGGTCAGCGCGGAAAGTTGCCCCTTCTCACCTTTCAGCGCCGTCACCTGCCCGAGCACGAAATCCATTTTCCCCGCGTCGACCAGCGCCCGCATCGCGTTAACGGAGTGCGGCGCGGCGCGGAAGACGTCGCGGCGATGGATGATGGTGATCCGGCTCGCGACCGGATGAAGGTTGAGCGCCCAGTCGAGCGCCGAGTCGCCGCCGCCGACGATGACCACGCGGCGGCCGCGGAAATGCTCCATCTTGCGCACGGAATAGAAAACGCTCGTGTTCTCGTAGTCGGCAAGGCCGGGGAGCGGCGGTTTCTTCGGCTGGAACGACCCGCCGCCGGCGGCGATGAACACCGCCTTCGCCTCGATCGCCGTGCCGGCGTCGGTGCCGATCCGGAACAGCGGCCGCTCCGGGGTCCCCAACACCTCAAGGCTCTCGACCATCTCGCCCAGGTGGAACTTCGGGCCGAACGGATGGACCTGCTTCATCAGATTGTCGACCAGCTCCTGGCCGTTGATGATCGGAAAGCCGGGAATGTCGTAGATCGGCTTCTCCGGGTAGAGTTCGGCGCACTGCCCGCCCGGCTTCGACAGAATGTCGACAAGATGGCACTTCATGTCGAGAAGGCCGAGTTCGAACACGGCAAACAGGCCGACAGGCCCCGCCCCGACGATGGCGACGTCGGTGGTGATCGCTTCGCTCATGACCGCTTTATCCCTGCTTTGCCGGCGTGGTCACGACGAGGCCGTCCAGTTCCTCGCTGACCTTGATCTGACAGGACAGCCTCGAGTTCGGCCGCACCTCGAAGGCGAAGTCGAGCATGTCCTCTTCCATCTGCGAGGCCTTGCCGGTCTTCTCCGTCCATTCCTCGGCGACATAGACGTGACAGGTCGCGCAGGCGCAGGCGCCCCCGCATTCGGCCTCGATCCCGGGAACGGAGTTGCGCAGCGCGGTCTCCATCACCGTCGACCCGACCTGCGCCTCGACCGTGCGCGCTTCTCCGGATGTGTCGACAAATGTCACTTTCGTCATCGAACCGAATGTATCCCCCAGAACGTCATGTTCAGGCTCCGGAACGGGCCGGGCCTTTGCGGCGTCTTCATAGAGCAAGCCTCGCATAGAGCAAGCCTCGCCGGGCGGAAAGAGCGTCGCTTTCGTTCCTTCGGAGATCTTTCGCCCGCTGAGCCGGCCTTCGATGGCGAAGGACCGAAGATCGAGCCGCCCCTTGTTTCGCATCTTACGTTTGGGCGCCCGGCCGGATCGACCCAAAGGGGTCTTTCGGAAGGAAGCTGCAAGTTCGGCCGCTGGCCCACTGGTCGAAAGGACGCCATGGGGCGCCAAAAGTGAGATTTCTACCCGTTTTCCTTGACCCATTGACGTGGATCAAAGCGCAGGACGCATCTGCTCCTATGCTGGGTGAAAACCGAATCAGCGGGGCGGAACGTCGACTACAGAACTTCGATAGCGGCGCGGCCGTGACGCCTCACCGAGCATCAGGTTTCGTTGAAGGTCAAGGGCACGGGCTTGATCATCTTCCTGGGGGGCGTTCTGCAAGGCGGCGGGCCGGTTTTTGAGCCTCGGAGGAAGAAATGAGCCACAGTGAACGCATGTCGCCGGTCGACACGACGTGGCTGCGTATGGATCGTCCGGCCAATCTCATGATGATCGTGGCGGTATGGCTGCTCGAGGGTCCGGTCGCGCTCGACAAGGTTGAGAAACAGATCGCCGAAGGGCTGTTGAGCTATCCGCGTTTTCGCCAGAGAGTCGAATTCACGCCGGCGGGCGTCTTCTGGCGCGACGACGAGAATTTCGATCTCGCTCTTCACATCAGGCGCTTGCGGCTGCCCGGACGCGGCGACAAGCAGGCGCTCGAGCGCTTCGTCGGCGAACTTGCGTCGGAGCCCCTCGATCCCAGCCGTCCCCTGTGGACCGTGCATATCGTCGAAGACTACGAAGGCGGCGCGGCCATGGTCTTCCGCGGACATCACGCGATCGCCGACGGCATGGCGCTGATCGGCGTCACCATGTCTCTGGTCGACGGCCCCGCGCAGAAAGGGCGACGCCAGGAGCCGGCAACGGAGGAGGAAGGGTGGCTGCAGACCTGGACGGCGCCGATCGTCTCGGCGATCGCCGCTGGGACGAAGGCCTCAACATCGATCCTGGGCGCCGCGCTCGATCTCGTCCGTCATCCGCTGTTGGCCGCGGGCTATTTGCGCGACGGCGCGGGCGTCGCTGGAGAGCTCGGGTATCTGCTCCTCATGAAGAGCGACAGCGCGACCCGTTTCAAAGGCAAGCCGAAAGGTTCGAAACGGGTGGCCTGGTGCGAGCCCTTGAAGCTCACGGAGGTCAAGGCGGTCAGCCGGGCGCTCGGCTGCTCGATCAACGACATCCTGCTTTCCTGCGTCGCCGGCGCAATGCGCCGCTATCTCGCGGACAAGGGCGACAGCACCGAGGGCGTCGAAATCCGCGCGATCGTGCCGATCGACCTGCGTGAGCCAGGGGATTCCGAACTCGGCAACCGCTTCGGCCTCCTCGCGGTCGAGTTGCCCGTCGGCGTCGAGCATCCGATCGAGCGGTTGATGACGGTGCGCCAGCGGATGGCGTCGCTGAAGTCCTCCTATGAGCCTTCCACGACGCTGGGGCTGTTTGGCGCGCTCGGCTACGTTCCCAAGATGGTTCAGGATCAGATGCTCGACCTCCTGGCCAGCCGCGCGACCGCGGTCATGACCAATGTGCCGGGGCCCACCGAATCGCTGACGCTTGCGGGCAGCACGCTCAAGCAATGGGTGGGGTGGGTGCCGCAGAGCGGCGATATCGGCATGGGCGTGTCGATTGGCTCGTATGCCGGGCATGTTCAATTCGGACTCATCACAGACGCCGCGCTGACCCCAGACCCCGAGGCGCTGGTCAGCCGCTTTCCGGAGGAATTCGAGAATTACCTCTGTTACGTACTGCTCGACTTGCCGCCGGCGGAGAAGGAGGAGAAGACCGCTTCAGCCCCTCCGCCCGCGCGCCGGACGAGGATGAGTCCAAGGCGTGAGACGGTCGGCGAGGCGCTGTCGGACCTGACGCGAGTTCGTGCGCGGTCGGCGCCACACTCTCATTCGAGAGCTCCTATTCGCAGACGGGAACGCTTGGAGACACGGCGATAGGCGGCCAGACGAGGCGCAATCTTGCCATTACCACGCGATCATCAAACGAGAGGAATTCGCTCTTTCCAAATATCACGACCATGTACAGTGTTAAATATTGATCATCCGCCCCGAAGTCGTTCGATCTCACCGATCGCCTCGGCGACCGCCGCCTGCAATGTCCTGATCGCTACCGACGCGGCCGTTGTCCCCCCACTGCGCGGTTCGCCTTCCGACGAGCCCGCAAGCGCTTCGATCGCCTCAGCCGCGCGGGCGACCCGTCGAGCGCCGATCGTCAGCGCCGAGCCGCGGAGTTTATGTGCAACGTCCCGCTTCTGCTTGACTCCCATACCCGGGTCGGACAATTGCTCGGCCTCGGCGCCCGCCACCTGCCGGAACAGGCCGAGCAGTTCCGCCTGGAGGCCCCGGTCGCCTTGACACTGCCGCGCGAGGTGGACTAGGTCGATCGGTGGATCGTGATCGCCGACAACCGGGGATTCCCCGGCCGGCACAGTCCCTAAGGGGCGCTCCACCCCGGAATTCTTGAGCATGAGGTCCTCGCTGACGGCCGAACGCTTCGGGGCCCGCGGCAGGGGCGCCAAACGGCAGCGCCCGTGGACATTCGGCCTGCATGCGACTGAAGATATTGAAAAGACATGGTGAATGAAGCGTTAACGACGTTTGAAGGATCTCGGGCCGGCGTGGTTTTCTTATCGGAGCGGCGACGGTAGACTGCGACGTGGTTAATGGTGCGTTTCCGCTGGCCTTTCGAGCCGCGCCGGCAGGAAAGCGTTGGCGCGTTGGTCGATCGGTCAGGAGATCGACGCCAATCAAATGAGGCGGGAAATCATGGCAAAGCAGAATTCGGCGACGGACCCGATCTCCGCGGCGATGTCGGCGATCGAAAGCGCGCTGAATCTCACCGACGACGACCTCCTGACCAGCGCGCCTGGCGGGAAGCCGGCCCCGACTCCGCCGTTCGCGCCTGCCAAGCCGGCCCCGACTCCGCCGTTCGCGCCCGCCAAGCCGGCCGCGGCCACGCCGGTCCTGAAGCCGAGCGCGACCCCGACCGAGCCGACGCCGCTGTTGCGAGCCAGCACGCTCGCCCAGTCGACGACGAACGAGGGCGAACCCAAGGCGGCCCTCCCTTCGAGCCCTCCGGCTAATGACGACCGCGAGTCCGTCGGCGCGATTCTGCAAGCGATGAACGCGCGGCCGCCGAGCCGGACTCCCTTCATTCTCGCGGTGATCGCCTCGGTGGCCTGGCTGGCGATTTGCGCGCTGTACGGGTACCTGAACGTCTGGCCGACGGTTTCGTCGGTCCCGCTCGCCCAGACCCTGTTTCGTCCCGAAACTCCGCTGTTGGCCCTGGCCGCGCTCGGCCCGATCTTCTTCATTTTCGGCTTCGCCGCGCTCGCCCGAAGGCTTGCCGAACTTCGGCAGTCGGCCCGGGCGATCTCGCATGTCGCGGTTCGCCTCGCCGAGCCGGAGTCGATCGCCGGGGACCATGTGGCCTCTCTCTCCCAGGCGATACGCCGGGAACTGACGTCGATGGGCGACGGCGTCGAGCGCGCCCTCGCGCGCGCCGCCGAACTCGAAACCCGCGTGAAGTCCGAAGTTTCGACGCTCGAGCGGTCCTATTCGGACAACGAGCGAAAGATCCGGTCGCTGATCGCCGAGATGGCTGACCAACGGGAGGCGATCGTCGCCAGCGGCGCTCGCGTGCGCGACGCAGTCGCCAACGTCCGGAGCGGAATTTCCGAGGACCTCGATTCCGCCGGCGTCGCTCTTAGCGAACGCATGAGCGAAACCGGGCGGCGCATTGCCGCTTCGCTCGGCGCATCCACCGAGGAAGTCACGACGGCATTGGGGCGCACCGGCTCCGCCACCGTCGAGCGCATCGTCACGGAAGGTACGCAACTGGCGGTTTCACTTGCCGGTATCGGCGAGAGCCTCGCCGCCCGGCTGGCCGACACGGGCCAAAGGGCCGCCGACGATATCCTGGAGCGCGTAGGCGACGTTGACGGCCGGGTCAAGGCGGCGGGCGACATCCTGCTCGCCAACATGGACGCGCGCAGCGAGGACCTTGTCGCCCGCATCAACGCCTCCCAGAACTCGATTGTCGACGCCATCGGCGGCCACGCGGACAGCGTGGTCGACCGCATCAACGAGAGCAGCGCGCGCGCGACCGACGCGATCAGCAGTCACGGCGACGCGGCGGCGGATCGCCTGGCGGAGGCTTCGGCGGCGATGACCGACGCGGTCGGCGCACACGCCGACGCCGTCGTCGGGCGTTTGCGCGCAAGCAGCGCCGAGGTCGTCGACGCGATCCGCGTCCATGGCGGCGGCGTCGTCGCCCGTCTGGCCGAGGCCGCGGATGAGGCCCGCAGCGCCGTCGGCGCACATTCCGACGACGTCGTCGCCCGCATCTCCGCCAGCACAGCCGACGCGGTCGATGCGATCACGGGACACGGCGACAGCGTAGCCACGCGGCTCGCCGAGGCCTCCGAAACCATGACGGGGGCGATCGGCGCCCACGCCGACGAGATGGTCGGCCGCATCGACGCCAGCAGCGCCGACGCCGTCCGCGCGATCCGGGGGCACGGAAACAGCGTGACCGCCCAACTCGAAGAGTCCTCGAGCGCCGTTTCAGGGGCTCTCGGTTCCCATGTGGATGAGATCGTCGGGCGGATCAAGTCCAGCAACACCGAGGCTGTCGACGCGATGACCTGGCATGGAGACAGCGTCGCATCGCGTCTCGCCGACTTCGACTCGGACGATGTCCACCGCCATCGGCGCTCACGCCGACGAAATCGTCGAGCGCATCAACGCCAGCAGCACCGACGCCGTTGGCGCCATCACCGGGCACGGCGACCGGGTCGCGGCGCGGCTCGTCGAGACGACGGAGAGGGTGTCCAACGCCGTCGGCGCCCAGGCCGACGAGATCATCGGGCGCATCGACGGCGCCAGCACCGAAGCGGTCAACGCCATAGCGGGGCATGGCGACCGGGTCGCAGCCCGGCTGGCGGATGAGGCCCAGACCCTGTCCGGCGCCGTCGGCGCCCATGCGGACGAAATGGTCGAGCGCATCAGCGCCAGCAGCGTCGGCGCCGTCGGCGCCATCACCGGACACGGCGACAGAGTGACCGCGCGGATCGTCGAAACGATGGAGACGATGTCCGGCGCCATCGGCGCCCAGGCGGATGAAATCGTCGGACGCATCGACGGCGCCAGCACCGACGCCGTCAACGCCATCGCGGGTCATGGCGATCGGGTCGCGACGCGAATCGTCGAAACGACGGAGACGTCGTCGAGCGCCATCGGCGCCCAGGCAGACGAAATCGTCGGACGCATCGACGGAGCCAGCACGGACGCGGTCCGCGCCATCTCCGGGCACGGCGACCGGGTCGCGACCCGTCTCGCCGACGCCACACAAACCATGTCGGGCGCCGTTGGCGCGCACGCCGACGAAATCGTCGGGCGCATCAGGGCGACCAGCGCCGACGCGCTCGAGGCTCTCAAGACGCATGGCGACAGCGTCGTCGCTCGGCTTGCCGAAACATCGCGTGTGATGTCCGGCTCTGTCAGCGACCATGCGGAGGACGTCGTCAGCCGCATCACCGCCAGCAGCGAGCGGGCGGTCGACGCGATCCTCGGGCACGGCGATGGCGTCGCGGCGCGACTGGCCGAAACTTCAGCGACAATTTCCAAAGCCGTCGGCGCCCATACCGACGAGATCGTCGACCGGATCGCATCCAGCAGCGCCCGCGCGGCAGATGCGATCAGGGAGCACGAAAGCGCGGCGTCCGCGCAGTTCGTCGCATCGGCCCTCGCATTTTCCGGCGCTTTCGGCGCGCAGGCCAGTGAGGTGGTCGGCCGGATCAACGAGAGCAGCGAGCAGGCCGTCGGGGCCATCCGCGCGCACGGCGACGCGGTTGCGTCGCGCCTCGCCTCGGCCGCCGACTCGGCGGCCAGCGCGGTGAGCGCGCACAGCGATTCGCTCGTCGGACGCATCGACGCGAGCAGCACGGAGGTCGCGGAGACTCTTCGCCTGCACGGCGACTCCCTCGCCCTGCGACTGGCCGAGGCCGCCGACGCGGTCCACTCGCAAGGGGATTCCGTCGCGACGCGGCTGGCCGAAGCCTCGCTCATGATGCGCACGGCGCTGGACGAACATGCCGAGGACATCGTCGGCCGCATCAGCTCCAACCGCGCCCAGACGGTCGAGGCGATCCGCGCCCAGGGCGAGTTGGTCGCGAGCCGGCTCGGAGAGGCGAGCGACGCGCTCGCCCGCGACTTCGGCGATCGTTCCGAATCGCTGCTCGAGCGGCTGGACGCCACCAGCGTCCGACTTTCGGACACGGTCCTCGTTCACGGTTCGAATCTGGTCGCCCGCCTCAACGGAGCGTCCGATCGTCTGCAGGAGACTGTCATCGAACGGGGCGCAGCCCTTCGCGAAGGGCTCGAAAGCTCGAGCGAACGCGTGGCCGCCCTGCTGCGCGATCGCGCAGCGGAGGCGTCGGCCACGCTCGACGAGGCCGCCGCGCGCTGGGGCGAGGCGTTCGACGCCCGCGAACAGCGCCTGCGCGGCGCTGTCGAGGATCAGAACGCCGCAGTCGAGGCCCTCATCGACGATTCAACGCGACGGATCGTCGGCGCGATCTCGGTCCAGGCGACCACCGCTCAGTCGCAGATCGAGCAGGCGGCGACCGAATCGCTCGCCAGAACTCAATACTGAAACGGCGCAGGTCGGCCGCCGCTTCGTCGCGCTCACCAGCGACGCCGCGGCCGCTGTCACAGCGGGCGCAGCCAACCTCCAGGAGGCCCTGACTGCGCAAGTTTCTTCATTCGAAAGCGTCGTTGACGAGCGCGGCGCGCGCCTCGTCGACTCCCTGGCTGATCAGACAGGCCTGATGAGACGGCATCTGGAGACGCTTGACGACCTGGTCGGCGACAACGGCCACAGCGTGGTCGATCGCATCGCCGTTCACTCGAACGACCTGAGCGCACGGCTTGCCGACCATCTCGGCGCGCTGGACTCGATCCTGCGGACCCGCCGCGAGGATTTCGACCGCCGCTTCGGCGATCATCTCGAGGAACTGTCGGCAAAGTCCGCCCAACGTCTCGGGCAATTCGAGACGGCGACGGCCGCGCATTACGATGCGGTCGATCAGGCGCTTGTCTCCCAGTCGCGCCGCATCGAGACCTCACTCGGCGACGGACTGGCGCGATTCGAGAGCGCAATCGACGGACGCGGTCGCGACCTCCTGCGCCAGATCGGCGACCGGTCGGATGCGCTCGCCGGCGACCTTTCCGTCAAGCTTGGCGCGATCGAGCAGACTCTAGTCAGCCGCGGCGGCGCGATCGACGAAACACTCGGCCGGCGCAATGAGGAGGCGGCGGCCCTGTACGATTCCCACCTGCGGGAGATCGACGAGCGCGCCCAGGCCAGACTCGGCGAAGTGTCCGGCTCGCTCGGGTCGCTCCTCGACCGCGTCCAGGAAGGCCTGGCGCAGCGCGGCCGCGCGGTGTCGGAGACGCTGGCGCGTCACACCCTCGAGGTCGCGCGGGCTCTCGCCGACGGCGGCCGCGAACTCGTCCAGGGCATGGACGCCAAGTCGGCCGAGATCGGCGAGACGCTGCAGAAGCGTGCGGGCGAACTGACGCAGACCGTCTCCGCCCTGGCGCACGACATCAATGCGACGCTGTCCGGGCGCGCGGACGACGTCTCGCGCTCCCTCGGCGCGGGCGTGGAGCGGTTCAGGGACCAGGTCGTCGCGCCGCTGCAGGAAGTCAGCCAGCGGTTCGAAGCGAGCCGCTCCGAGCTCGAGCAAAGGGTGGGCGAGCATGCACACACGGTCGGGACGCTGCTTGAGACGCATCGCGACGCCCTCGGCGCCGCGTTCGACCACCACCGGGCGACGATCGGCGCTGCTTTCGACCGCCACAGGGCGGCGCTCGCGGACGCCGCGAAAGAGAGCGGCGAGACGTTCGACGCCCGAATCTCCGCCCTCGCCGATGCGGCCGACCGAAGCGCGCGCATCATCGACTCGCGCATGGCGGATCTGGCGGACGCCGCCGATCGCAGCGCAGGAATGATCGATGATCGGCTCGCCCAGCGCATTCAGGCGATGAACGAATCTCTGGCGAGAACCGCGGCGGAGGCCGATTCGAACTGGGCGGCGCGCGGCGGCGAGCTTGCGGCCTCGATCGCCGCGCAGGTTGGCGCGTTGAACCGCCTGATCGACGGCAAGGGCGCCGAGTTAGCGACCGCGCTCGGCGAACGGGGCGAGAGTGCCTCCACCCAGATCGCCGGAGCCGCCGAGCGCGCGCTCCAGACGCTCGACCAGCAGATGGCCGGGCTGACCGAACTCCTGACCCGGCGCACCGAAGATCTGGTCGCGGCGGTGAATGGAACCGCCGCCGACCCGGTGCGCGTCCTCGGCGCGCTGTCGGGCCAGTTGCGGGCGGAAGTCACCAGCTCCAGCGAGACCTTGCGCACCGTCGCCGAAGAGACGGCGCGACGCTCGGGCGAAGCGCTCGACGCCCTCCTGAAGCGGCTGACCGAGCAGGTCGAGACGTCCGGAGCTTCGCTTCGGGATTCGGTCGCGCGCAGCGCCGAGTTGTCCGTCGGAATGCTCGCGGGGACCGGCGACCGCCTGCTGGCCGAAGTCGCGAGCTCCAGCAACACGCTGCGCTCTGTCGCCGAAGACGCGGCGCAACGCTCCGGTGAAGCGCTCGACGCGCTCATGAAGCGGCTAACCGAGCAGGTCGAGACGTCCGGAGTTTCGCTGCGCGAAACGGTGGCGCGCAGCGCCGAATTGTCCGTCGGAATGTTGGTCGGAACCGGCGACCGGCTGCGCAACGAACTCAGCGTCGTCGTCGCGGATCTCGGCAGGACGAGCGTTTCGATCGACCAGACGGTCGCGTCGGCGGGCGAACGGCTGGCATCGGTGCAGAGCGGCCTCGCGTCGAGGGTCGAGGAATTCCAGCGGGCCCTCGGCGGCATCGCTTCCCAGGTCGCCACGCTGGGCCGCCTCAGCACGGCGACGCAAGCCGACGCGAACGCGCTTGCCTCGCAACTCTCGAAGAACGCGGAGTCGCTGGCCAAGGTGGCGCAGGAGCTTGCCGCGCAACAGCAGACGCTCGATGCGACGCTCGAGCATCGGCGCGACAGCCTTCAGAAGCTCGTCGGCGATCTCTCCGGGCGCGGCGAAGCCTTCGAAGCGACCCTGGGGCGCTTTGCCTCGACCGTCGAAGACAGCTTCAGCCGGGCGCAGGCGCGGGCGCAGGAAATCAGCGCCGCGCTGGCCTCGACAGCGAGGGGCGCGTCGGTCGCGGTTGCCGGACAGTTCGAGACAATCCGCGAAACCGCCGCCAAAGAGCGCGAACGCACCGCGCAAAGCCTGCAGGCTGCCATCGAGCAGACCAACGCCCAGCTTTCCGGCGCGCTCGACCAAGCGGCCGAAAGATTCCGCCATTCGGTCGCCGAGGTGAAGGAGATGGCGGGCCAGGTTCAGCGCGACCTCGACGCGACCCGGCAGGAACTACGCCGCGGCGTCCTGGAGTTGCCGCAGGAGACGAGCGAGACCGCCGAGGCCATGCGTCGCGTGGTCTCGGACCAGATTCGGGCGCTGAAGGAGCTCGCGGCGCTGGTGTCGGATTCGGGGGCGGCCTACGACGTCGCCGAGCCGGTCGCGATCGCCGCTCCGGCGGTCGCGAACGCAGCAGTGCGCTACGAGCGTCATCAGCCAACGGCCCGTGCCGTAGAGCCCGTCGTTCGCAGCTTCGAGGCCCCGCAGCGCGACTCTGCATTGGCTCGCCCGGTCGAGGCGGCGCCGATCCCGGCGCTTGTGCCGCTCGCGGTTTCTCCGGCGCCGGAGCCGCCCGTCGCCTCCGAGCCCGCTCCCCCCGCGCAGCCGCGGATGGCGCATTCGCCCGCTCCGGGGCACGCCCCGTCGGCGCCTTCCACGACGACCCCCCCGGCGCCGGCGAGCGACCGCTCACAGCCAGGATGGCTGTCCAATCTGCTTGCCGCAGCGTCGCGCGACGAGCCGGAGGGGACAGCCGCGCCGCACGGATACGAGACGCTGGAGGCGCTGACGCAGGGCATCGCCGGCCTGATCGACAATGTCGCCGCCGTCGAGATGTGGGATCGCTGGCGTCGTGGCGACGCTGCATCGGTGTCGCGCCGCCTCTATACCGAGTCAGGCCAGCAGGCATTCGACGAAATCCGTCGCCGGTACCGCAACGACGCGCAGTTCCGCGACGCTGCGACCCGATATGTGCAGGAGTTCGAGCGCCTTCTGGCGAAAGTCAGCCAGAACGACCGCGACGGCTCACAGTGGCGCGCCTACCTGCTGTCGAACACCGGCAAGGTCTACACGATCCTTGCCCATGCTTCGGGCAGACTCGGGTAGGGTCCGAGGTCGAACGTACTCAGAGGCCGTACGGTGCGCCGCGCGGCTTCTCTTCTGGTCTCTTGCCGTTTCGCAGGCGCCCGTTCGCTACTGCTCCGGCGACGAAGGCAACGCCCGGACGTCCTGGGCCCACGCCAACGCGGACGAGCGCCAGACCTGCCTGCGGGGCTGAATCTCGGATCGCTGCGCAATCCCGCAGCGGCACAGGATGAGGATGGTCGCATTCCCGACGTCCGACGCGCAGATCGGCGCGCCGCATTCGCCGCGGAAGGCCTGGCCGGGCCTCGCGCCGATGTCTGCGATTTTCAGTTCGATCTTCGGGCCGCCGCTTAGCAGGCGAAAGTCCTCGACCCTCGCCGGGACGCTCGGCCGGAAAGGCGCTGGCAGTCCGTGCAATGACAAACCGAGGCCTTTTCCGGCTCGACCTCGGCCGCGTAGACGATGGCGCCGCAATGGCGTCGCCCGTCGATTATCATGGATGGTCCTCCGTGGCGTCAGTCGAACGCAGTCGCTCGCGCCGTGCTGTCCAGGCGGCGAGTTCGGCGAGCAGCGCCTCGGCGTGAAGCCGCACCGCGTCCACCTCGCTCCCCTTTCGTCGCGCTCGACGACGACGAAAGAGGACATGACCTGCGATCTGGACAGGCGATTGCAGGCTCTGTCGCTGGCTCATGATCTCATATATACGTCCGAAATCGGACGATAAATCCGGAGCGGCGTCGCTGAGCGAATTGCTGACGCCTTACGCGGAAAACAACCGGGTGAAGGTTTCCCCGCCGGCAAAACTCGTCGGGGAGTAATTCACAGAATTATGACGAAAACTGTCCGGGATCACCTGGGGGCGCGATCTCGTCGGATTGGCGGGAAGAGGGATTGGCCGTGACTCGAGTCAGCGCAGCCCGTCTCGGAGAGTAGCGGCGATATGCGGCGGCCAGCGTCAGCCGCGATAAATATCCTTGTACTCCTCCCTGAGCGCCGCCTTCTGCACCTTGCCCATCGCGTTGCGCGGCAACGAGTCGACGACGAACACCCGCTTCGGCGCCTTGAATTTCGCCATCCGATCGCCAAGCGCGCCGAGGATCGCCGCTTCGGTCAGCGCCGCTCCGTCGTGGGGAACGACGACCGCCGTCACGCCCTCGCCGAAATCGGGATGCGGGACGCCGAACACCGCGCTCTCCAGCACGCCGTCGATCGCATCGATCTCGCCCTCGACCTCCTTCGGATAAACGTTGAAGCCGCCAGAAATGACGAGGTCCTTGGCGCGGCCGACGATGTGGATGTAGCCATCCGGGTCGACAAGCCCAAGATCGCCGGTAACGAAGTAGCCGTCCGGGCGGAACTCTTGCGCCGTCTTCTCCGGCATCCGCCAGTAGCCGGAAAAGACGTTCGGGCCCTTGACCTCGATGACCCCGATCTCGCCCTGCGCCACCGGGGCGCCGCTCTCCGCCTCCGCGATGCGCACGCTGACGCCGGGAAGCGGGAACCCGACGGTCCCTGCCCTGCGCTCTCCCTCGTAAGGGTTCGACGTGATCATGTTGGTCTCGGTCATGCCGTAGCGCTCGAGGATGGCGAAGCCGGTCCGCTCGCGCCAGGCGGCGTGGGTCTCGGCGAGCAGCGGCGCCGAGCCGGACACGAACAGGCGCATGGTGGCGCAGGCCCCGCGCGTCAGGCCAGGATGATCGAGGAGGCGCGTGTAGAAGGTCGGCACGCCCATGAGCGACGTCGCCCCCGGCATGGCCACGATGATCGCATCCGGGTCGAACCGGTTCATGAAGATCATCGTCGCGCCGGACAGCAGCGCGACATTGACGGCGACGAAGAGTCCGTGGGTGTGGAAGACAGGCAGCGCGTGAATGAGCCGGTCGGCCGCGGTGAAGCGCCAGGTTTCGACGAGGGTCAGGGCGTTCGACGCCAAATTCTCGTGCGTAAGCATCGCGCCCTTGGAGCGGCCGGTGGTGCCGGAGGTGTAGAGAATCGCGGCGAGGTCACTCGCGGCACGGGGGACCGTCTCGAAATCCGGCGCCGCGGCGGCGATTTTTTCGGCGAACGTCCCGTCCCGCGCCACGCCAAGGCTCTCGGCCGCGGGCAGGCCGAGCTTTGATGTGAGTTCGCGCGCGGACGCCAGCAGGTCGGGCCGGCACAGGGTCAGGGCGGGCTCGGCGTCGGAAAGGAAATAGTCGAGTTCGGCGAGCGTATAAGCCATGTTCAGCGGCAGGAGCGCCGCCCCGGCCCGAAGGCAGGCGAGCGCCAGCACAATCGCATCGGGCGACTTGTCGATCTGCGCCGCCACCCGGTCGCCCGGCTTGACTCCGAGCGCGACCAAGGCGCTGGCTGCCCGGCCGGAGCGATCGATGAGCGCGCCATAGGCGAGCGCGAAGGCGTCGCCGGTTTCAAGCGCCAGCTTGTCAGGGCGCGCGGCGGCGCGGGCCGCGACGAGGTCGAACAGGTTGGCGGATGCGGATCGGGTCAAGGGGGTGTCCTGGGGCCGCGGCGACGTTGCAGCCGCCACCGGGAATTTTTGAAACAGATGGCGAATTTGCGACAGCCTCCATACGACACGGCCGTCGACGCCAGCAAGACTGCTGAAGCCCGCGCCGACAATCACGGACCGACAACGACAAAAGGCTCCGATTTCGGCGACAAGCTCCGCCGCGCAAGCGGACGTTCCGGTTCGCAATATTCTTCGTTGAAGAGCGCCCAGATTGAATCAGGCCAGCAACCACCCCGTGAAATCCATCTAGGTTGGACGAGGTCCGGACATAGAAACCGGGCGTTACGTCGTCGAATGCAATTGTTGCGAAACGGCCTGTCGGCGTTCGCGATGACAAACCGGAAGCTTTCGTGCAATGTTGGCGACGTATGCGGGCAACGGTCCTTGCCCGTGCACGCCACACTGAGCGGTCGCACCGGTAACGAGCGTGGACGCCGTAGGCGCATTCCGGTGAACAACGCCATGGGAGAAAGCGCTCGATGAGTGTCCTGTCGATTCTGGACCGGAGTCATTCGGTCGCGAAGCCGGCGTTCAGCCGTTGGATGGTGCCCCCAGCCGCCCTGTGCATTCACCTATGCATCGGCCAGGTTTATGCTTTCAGCGTATTCAACCTTCCGATGACCAAGCTGATCGGCATCACGAAATCCGCACCCGACGACTGGAAGCTGACCGAGCTCGGCTGGATTTTTTCCATCGCCATTTTTGTTCTCGGCGCCTCCGCGGCGCTGTTCGGACGCTGGGTCGAGGAAGGCGGGCCGCGCCGCGCGATGTTCGCCGCGGCGCTGTGCTTCGGCGGCGGCTTCCTGGTCAGCGCGCTCGGCGTATGGTTGCATCACCTCTGGATCGTCTATCTCGGTTACGGCGTGCTCGGCGGGATTGGGCTGGGGCTCGGCTACATCTCTCCCGTCTCCACGCTGATGAAATGGTTTCCGGATCGGCCCGGCATGGCCACCGGCATGGCGATCATGGGCTTTGGCGGCGGCGCCATGATCGCCTCGCCGCTTTCGGTTTGGCTGATGAGCGTCTTCTCGACGCCAACGCACGTCGGGGTCGCCAAAACCTTCGTTGTCATGGGGCTCGTCTACGCGTGCTTCATGCTCGTCGGCGCGGCAATTGTACGCGTGCCGCCCGCAGGTTGGCGGCCCGCGGGCTATGTGGCTCCGGCCACTCCCAAGAGGCTCGTCACGTCCAGGGACGTCTATGTCTATCAGGCGCTGAACACCCCGCAGTTCTGGCTGATCTGGATTGTTCTTTGCATGAACGTCACGGCGGGGATCGGCGTGCTCGGGCAGGCGTCGGCGATGAGTTCAGGAGATGTTTCCGGGCCGGGTGACGGCGGTGGCGGCGGGCGGCTTCGTCGGCCTCCTCAGCATCTTCAACATGGGCGGACGTTTCTTCTGGGCCTCGATTTCGGATCTGATTGGCCGCAAGAACACATATTATGCCTTCTTCCTGCTCGGAATCGCACTCTATTCGCTGGTGCCGTATTTCGGCGGCGCCGGCAACCTGGCCCTGTTCATCCTCTGCTTCCTGGTGATCATCAGCATGTATGGCGGAGGCTTCGCGACCGTCCCGGCCTATCTGAGGGACATGTTCGGCACGCGCTACGTCGGCGCGATCCATGGTTGGCTCATCACCGCCTGGTCGGTGGCGGGCGTGCTTGGCCCGGTTCTCGTCAACTACATCCGACAATACCAGATCGACAGCGGCGTGCCGAAGGCGCAGGCCTATAACGTCACCATGTACATCATGGTGGGGCTTCTGGTGGTCGGCTTGATCGCCAATTTCCTGATCAAGGCGGTCGACGACCGCCATCACATGAATCCGGAGACTGCGGACGACGTGATCGGCGTCGGCTAACGGGAGACGAACATGTCAAACGACCATCACGGCACGACGGCGCTCGAACTCGCGCTCGCGTGGGGCTTCGTCGGAATTCCGCTGTTGTGGGGAATTTACGGAACCCTGGTGAACGCCATGAAGCTGTTCCACTAATCCGGTCGTCCAGCACAGTCGGGGCGGCGCGCCGGCAGCGGCTTGCTCGACGGCGGCCAAAGGTTGACAGATTGCAGGGATTTCGAACGCTCTGACACGGCGACAAGTTGATGGGGGCGGCGGACGCCGGCATCGGACACCACCCATATTCGGCCGACGTGGCGAACGGCGGCCAAAGCCGCGCAAACCCAGAAGGCGCTCAGGCGCGACGGCGATTCGGTCGACGAGCCACTCCTTGCCGCGCCTGACGCTTCTCCCCGGCGGGCACGCCGAAGGATGCGATCACGGCTTCGCTCGTCCGCACGAGACAGGCGCTAGGCCCGCCGGTTCCTACGCTGCGGCGGCTGACTCGGGCGCCTTCGATCAGCAAAACAATCGTGTCCGCAAGCAATCCCGGCTGCGAAGCGCCTGCGCCCTCGCACAGCTTCGCCAGACGGTCGCGCTGCCGTTTCTTGAACTCCCCGATGAACTTCAGTCCGGGATGCTTTGCGTCAGTCAGTTCGACCGCGGCGTTCGCGAGATCGCATCCGCGCTCGTCTTCGTCGATAAGTTTGGCGACCCGATTGATATAGCCATAAAGCTGGCCGACAGGATCCCCAGGGCTTGCGGCCTCGATGTCGGCCCAGATCTCCTCCGACTTCCGCCCCTTGCGGCTCAGATATTCGCAAATGAGATCGTCCTTGGACCCGAAATGACGGTAGAGCGTCATCTTGTTGGTGCCGGCGGCCTCGGCGATCGTCTCGACCCCCACCCCCCGAATGCCGTGACGATGAAAAAGCTCCTGGGCGCACGCGACGATACGCTCGCGGGGACGCTCCGGCGCGACGTCGTCTTCGTCCGCTTTTTGCATCTTCTTTCCCCATGGGTCTTGACTCCGGTGTTACCGATCGGTATCTATGGAGCATTACCGATCGGTAACACCCCCTCGCGCCGGAAGTCAACTAGGCGGCGCTCCGTCTGCGGCGTGAGGCATTTGTCATAAACGCCGAAAGGAAGCGCCATGTCGCTGCGCCACAGTCCGACCATCGACGAACTCCTCGAGGATTCGCTGGTCCTCGCGGTCATGAGAGCCGACGACGTCGAGCCGCAGGCCCTGAGGACCTTGCTCGCGGCCGCCGCTGTCCGCGTCACCGCCGGCGGGGCCGGGTACAGGCCGGCAAGCCGGATATCGGCAAAGCCGCCAATCGACAGGCGGGGCGTATCCCGGGGCGCAAATGCGCCGACGCGCGTCCGCCCCTCGCCGCTCGCAGACCCATGCGGGTCGGCGCTTTGCTGCTAGTTTCGGTCAAGTCCGAACGAGGCCGCCATGATTCATCTTCATTACTGGCCGACGCCGAACGGCAAGAAGGTCACGATCCTGCTCGAAGAGCTCGGCGCGCCCTACGCCATCGTGCCCACCAACATCGGCAAGGGACCAGTTCAAGGACGACTTCCTGAAGATCGGCCCGAACAATCGCATGCCGGCAATGGTCGACGACGCGCCCGCAGACGGCGGGGCGCCGATCAGCGTCTTCGAGTCGGGCGCGATCATGATGTATCTCGCGGAGAAGTCCGGGCGCGCGGTGCGCTAAGCGAACCGCGCCCCGATCGAGCCAGGATTGATCAAGATCGTGCGGTCAAGCTTGGCGAGGCAGTCCCAACTCCCGAGCGCAAGCGCGCGATCGATCTCGCGCCGGTAAAGCTCGAGCGTCCATAGAACACCCTCTTCGCCGGCGCACGCGACGCCCCAAAGATGCGGGCGGCCGATCAGCACCGCCCGGGCTCCGAGCGCCAGCGCCTTGATGACGTCTACGCCCCGACGAAATCCGCCATCGATCAGCACCGGGATCGAGCCGCCGAGCGCATCGACGATCGGCGGTAACGCGGCGATCGAACTGACGGCTCCGTCGAGCTGGCGCCCGCCATGGTTGGATACGATAATGGCGTCGAGCCCGCGCTCGCCGGCTTCGCGCGCCTCATCGGGATGCAGGAGGCCCTTGATCAGCATTGGCCCGCGCCACGATTTGCGCAACCAGTCGACGTCGTTCCAGGTGATCTCCGGCGTGAGTTGCTCGTTCATCAACGTCCCGAAGGCGCCGATCGAGATACGCGCTCCGTAGTTGACGAAGGTCGGGTTCGGCGTTTGCGCCATTCGCAGGGCCCAGCCCGGCCTCACCGCGAAATCGAAGAGGTTACCGAAGCGCAGACGCAGCGGAAAGCTCATTCCGTTGCGGGCGTCGCGATCCCGACCCGCCGTCACCTGGTTATCGACGGTGAGCACAAGTCCCTTGTAACCCGACGCCGCCGCGCGGGCGGCAAAGTCCGCGGTGATCCCGCGATCCTTGTAGAGAAAGACCTGCATCCACTTCGGACCCGCCGCCGCCGCGCCGATCTCCTCGATCGTCGAGGTCGACGCATGGCTCGTCGTGTAGATGGTGCCAAAGCGCGCCGCCGCCCGCGCCGCCGCCAGTTCAGCATGCGGCCAGAGGAGACCCGCGAGTCCAGTCGGCCCGATGATGACCGGCGAAGGCAGTTTGACGCCAAGGAGTTCGACCGTCTGATCTCGCGTCGGCGCGCCGGCGAGCAGTCTCGGCGCAAACTCGATTGCGGCGAGGGCCGCCTCGTTGCGTCGCATGGTGATCTCATCGCCTGCGCCGCCGTCCACCATGTCGAAAACCATGCGCGGAAGTCGATTGCGCGCAAGCTCGCGCAGCGCGGCGATACTGTATCCCTTGCGGCGCAGGATCGCTGCGTCCATCAAGCGTTCAGCCGGTACGCTTTGATCGCGTTGTCGCGGAAGAGCTTTCGCCTTTCCCGTGGGCCAAAGCCCGACGTCGCCCAGTCAAGCGCTTCGAGCCAGGACACGTAGGGACCGGCGAGTTCGGAGACAGGCCAGTCCCCGCCATAGAGGATGCGATCGACGCCGAAACAGTCGATGACATGGTCGATATAGGGGCGCAGCTGTTCGCGGGTCCACGCCTTGTGATCCGCTTCCGTCGTGAGTCCGGAAAGCTTGCAGACCACCTTCGGATAAGAAGCCAATTCTCGGATTTGACTGCTCCACGGCTCGGTCTCTCCCGCCGCGATCGCGGGTTTGCCGATATGGTCGAGGATAAAGGCGACCTCGGGACATCGGCGAACCATCTCCAGCGTGTTGGGGAACTGGTGATGAAAAATGCATATGTCGAAGGAAAGATTGTACTTCGGCAGCAGATTGACCGCGTCCAGAAAATCCGGTTGCAGGACATAATCGGGATCGGGCTGATTCTGGATCAGGCGACGCACGCCCCTCGTGACCGGAAGCCGCGCGATTCTGGCAATCTCCGTTTCGATCGCTTTGCCGCGCTCGAGCGGCAGGCAGGCGACGCAACCCATCACTCGCCGGTCGCGGTCGGCCAGACTCTGCACCCAATCCGCCTCGTCGAGATATTGCGGCATGTCGACATCGACCTCGACGAAAACAAAGCCTTCGACCTGATAAGGCTTCGCGCAGGCGGCGAGATCGTCGGGCGTCCAGTCTCGCTTCAGCGACGGCGCGCCATCCGCCCAGGAATAACCGAACCGCTCCTGGCCGAGGAGATGGATGTGGGAATCGATGACGGGAAAATCGATCATGCCTCGTCTCCTGCCGCCCTCACCCCTTCGTCGCGCGGGCTTCCTTGGGGCGCCGTAACGAAGGGCACGTCCTTCAGTCCGCCGCGCACCCGCTCCAGCATCGCCGCTTCGGCGCCCCTAACCCGCTCGAGATTGGCGAGCGTCTCGCCGATCAATGCGCGCGGCACGCCGACGACGCCATCCCGATCGGCGACAATGATGTCGCCAGAGGCGATGGCGCGTCCACCGCAGATGATTGGCAGGCCGACGGTTCCGGGCCCCCTCCGCCCCGGGGAATTGGGCGTCACGCCCATTGCAAAGACGGCCAACCCCAGCGCCTCAATGTCGACGAGGTCGCGCACCATGCCGTCGGTGACGAAGCCGACGACGCCGCGATTCCTGGCGATGCCAAGCAGGAGATCGCCGACCACCGCGGCCCCCGTGAAGCCGCCCGTCGCAGCTACGATGACGTCGCCGGGCTCGCTTTGCGCGACCGCGGCGGCCAGAGCGAGATTGTCGTTTGGCCCGCAGTCGCAGGTCAGCGCGACGCCGACCAGCGCGATGCCCGTCACGGGCTTGATGCGCCAGTCGAGCGCGCCGACGCCCCCCAGCGCGTCGACGACGAAGCTCGTCGGCGCGCCGCGAAATTGCGCGACCTCCTCGACCGACGGTCGTTCGACTCTCGTCGCCAAAGTCAGAGGAGGCGGATCATCGATCATTGTCGGCCCGGCTTTCCTCAGGGGCTCGCTAGGCCGGGCGCGATTGTTCCTGAAGGCGCACGGCTCGGCGATAGAATGCACGATCGCGCGCGGCGGGCAACCCGGTCCGCCCGGCGGTCAGGGCGTCGTCAGTTCGAGCCGGATCCGGTCGAGCGGGACGCCTGAGAGCGGCGTTGTCCCAATATCGCCCGCCTCGATATTGCGGACGCGATTCCAGCGGCGAAAGGACCAGAGGATCGTAAAGGCGAAAGCCAGACATTCAGGCCCCGGGAAATCCCCCGCCCGGTCCGGAGTCGCGGACCGATGGAACCTGCAGTCAGGCCTTCGCGATGGAGGATTTGACGGCGTCTTCCCCGCGCCCAGTCTATCGAGAGGCAGCGCGCCACGACGCCCACGCCTCCCCGAACGACACCATCCGACGCTCCTCCTCATCCCAAAGCGGAAGCCTGACGAAGGGGAAGCTGTCCGTGAGACTGAGCCGGCAGCCGACCTCTTTGAGCTCGGGGTGATCCCGCAGGACTTCGGGAAGCCGATAGAAGGGAATGCCCCCACGATGGCGGGCGCGTCGAAGGCCGCTGAAACGCCGTCGGCAAAGCGGCGCCTGCTCGCGCTCGCTGCGGCGCGCCTCGCCGGCGGGAGCTCGGCATGACCTCTGCTGGTGCTGCGCAGCGACTATAAGATGGCGATCGACGAACTCGGTCTGCCGCACCCTCCATCCAGAAACAGGATATCGGGGGCGACGCGAAGCGCGCGTCGCCCCAAAAATGCGCCGTCGATCTGTCACAAAAGCGGATCATCCTGTATGATTGTGTTCCAGGAGGGAACGACGATCATGGCGGCCAGGACTGACTTCACCGCGGACGAATGGAAATCGCTGCTTCAGAGCCCGCTGATCGTCGGCATCGCCGTATCGGCGGCCGATCCGAGCGGCCTCTTCGGCATGCTGAAAGAGAGCATGGCGAGCGCCCGCGCCCTGCTCCAGGCGAAGGCCGATCCGAGCGCGGACGCGCTGGTCAAGGCGGTCGCTGCCGACTACGAGACTTCGGAAGGGCGGACGCTGGCCCAGGACGGCCTCAAGGCTGCGCTCATGGGCGCCAAGCCGGCCGACATCATGGCGAAAGCGCTCGAGGCGTTGCGCGGCGTGTCGGCCCTAGTCGACGGGAAGGCGCCGGGCGATTCGCTCGCTTTCAAGACCTGGCTCGCAGGCGTCGCCCAGGCGGTGGCGGAGGCGTCGTCCGAGGGCGGCTTCCTGGGCTTCGGCGGCGTCCAGGTGAGCGACACGGAAAAGGCGACGCTCGGCCAGATCGCGGCCGCGCTCGGGGTTCCCGCCCCTGCTGCGTAGCGCATGCCAATCCCCTGATCTCCGCCTCGTCCTGAGGGCCGAGCTAACCGAACAGCAACGCGCTCAGCCCATCGCGCCCCTCTCGAAGCTCACTTCGGCTTCCAGGCTCTGAACGTCGCGGAAGATCGACGCCACGGCGAGCGTGCGTCCCGCGCGCAGAAAGCGCACCAGACAATCCCTGCCCGCGATGTCTCCCTCGAAGGCGAGCTGGTCCCAGCTTTCGGCATGGCCGACGTAGTTGATCGGAACGTCGTAGTGCTGGCTCCAGAAGAACGGCGCCACGGCGAACCGCTCGCGCTCGCCGATCATGTTCAGCGCCGCGATCTGTCCCTGGCGCTCCGCCACGACCCAATGCTCGACGCGAATGGCCTCGCCGGTCAGCTGATCCGGCCAGCGCGCAATGTCGCCGGCGGCGAAAATTCCCTGCGCACTCGTTTCGAGATGGGCGTCGACGACGACGCCCCGGTCGACATTGAGGCCCGCCCTCTCGGCGAGGTCGACGCGCGGGCGCACGCCGAGGCCGGCGACGATCAGATCGGTCTCGAGCACGCTGCCGCCCGATAGCCGCACCTTTCCGCCTTCGATTGCCCTCGCGGTTTCTTGCAGGTGGAAGACGACCCCATGCTCTTCGTGCAGCGCGCGGATGAACGCGCCGAATTCGCGCCCGAGGACGCGCTCCATCGGACGCTCCTCCGGCGCGACGACATGGACTTCGATGTTCCTTGCCCGCAACGCCGCCGCGACTTCGAGGCCAATGAAGCTCGCGCCGAGCACGACCGCCCGCCGCGCTGATTTCGCGCGTTCGATGATCGCCCGGCAATCGCTGAGCGAGCGCAGCACGAGCACGTCGGATGGCTTTGCGCCCGGGATCGACGGGCGCACCGGTTCTGCGCCGGTCGCCAGCAGAAGCCGATCGAATGGAATTTTTTCGCCGCCGGCGAGCGCTGCTTCGTGTGTGCGGACATCGATGCCGGCGACGGTCGCGCCGAGGCGAAGGTCGATGGCGTTGTCGGCATAGAAACTGTCGGCGCGGAGCGGCACCCACTCCTCCGGGGCGCTGCCGGCGAGATAGTCCTTGGACAGGTTCGGACGGTCGACCGGCGGGGACTTGTCGCTGCTCAGCATCACGATTTCGCCCTGGTAATCTTGCCGCCGAAGCATGTCCGCGGCGGCGAACCCGGCGGCGCCGCCGCCGACGATCACGATTTTATTCGGCGCGCCGGCCGCGGCGCGACGCGGCGCCGCCGTCGGGGCCCGCTTCTCGCGAACGAAAATCTTGCCGTCGTGCTGCTCGACCCGCCAGCAGGCGACTGGGTCGAAGGCCGGCGCGCGCAAGGCCTCGCCCGTCCGAAGGTCAAAGCAGGCGTGGTGCCAGGGGCAGCGCACCATTTCGTCGACGACAAGCCCCTCGGCGAGGGGCGCATGATAGTGGGTGCAAGCAGCGCCGATCGCGAAGACGTCGGCGCCCCGGCGCACGACCAGCACCGCCTCGTCGCCGACATGGCCGAGACGCTTGCCGCCGTCATCGAGTTCGGCGAGCGCAATTCCCTGCGTGAGATCGGGACCGCCGGGCCCCGCTTGATCGTCCGCCATCCGTTCCTCCTTCGGCTGTCCTGCACCGCAAAGCGATGCGGTCAGATTTCCGCATCAAAAAGACGGACGTAAGGCGGCCTCACGGCCGGAGCGCCGGCGTCGTCTCGCCGCCCAGGGTGCGCGGTACCTTCCGAAGAAGTTAGGCGCGGTTCGTTCAAATCTGCTCAGACATAGCCAGGCGGCGGAGTGAACCCGCCGAACGCACGCTCGACCAGCCCCGCGAAGGCGAGCGTCGTCCTGTCTTCGTATTCGGGGCCGATGATCTGCATGCCGACCGGCAGGCCATCCATGATCCCAATGGGAACGACGGTCGCCGGCAGGCCGAAGGTCGTCGCGGGATCGGCCCAGGCCAGTTGCTGCAGATAGGGAAAATCCTTCCCGTCGACGACGAGCGTGCGGTCGGTCTGAGGCTCGGAATGATCGTGCGGAAAAGCGGTCGTTGGGGCCACCGGACAGAGGACCACATCAAAGTCCCGGAACAGGGTGCGCCATTTCTGTTTCAGCCCCTGGCGCGCGAAATCGGCCCGCAGCCAGTCCCTGTGACTCATGAGCGCCCCGCGCATCAGCTCCGCGACGAGGCTCTGGTCAGCGGCCGGAATGCTCTCCGCGGCGATCCGCTCCTCCTGATATCGGTCGGCCGGCATTCCGGCGGACAGAACGGCGTTGAGGAGCTTGACGTACAATTTTGCCGACGTCGCGAGATCGGGAAGGAGCGGCGTCTCCTGCCTGACAGCGGCGCCGGCGGCGACGAGCTGTTTCGAAAGGCGGTCAAGCGCTGCGCCGACCGCAGCCGACGTCGGCAGAAGCGGGTGCTCGGCGATGACGAGGACACGGAAGTCGGCCAGTGCCTCGCCCCGCGCCGGCGGCAGGGACAGGCGGTAGGCGCGCCCGTCCTTCGTCTCGTCCGGACCGGCGATGATGTCGAGCGCCAGGACGAGGTCGTCGACCGAGCGGGCCATCGGGCCGATGACGGCCAGGTCACTCACACTCCCGCCTGCCCACGCCGGCAGGCCCGGCGGCGCGTGACCGCGCGAGGCGACAAGGCCAAAGGTCGGCTTGTGCGCGCATATCCCGCAGAAATGCGCCGGAACGCGCAGCGAGCCGCCGATGTCGGAACCGAGCGACAGAGGCCCGAAGCCTGCCGCAAGCGCGGCAGACGATCCGCCCGAAGAGCCGCCCGGCGACCGCGTCCTATCCCAGGGATTGTTGGTCGTCCCGTGAATGTCGTTGTAGCTCTGGCAGTCGTCGAGGCCGAGAGGCACATTGGTCTTGCCGAGAACGACTGCGCCGGCAGCCTTCAGCCGCGCCACCGCGAGCGCGTCCTCCTCGGCGATGAAGTCCTTGAACTGGGGTATGCCCCAATGGGTCGGCAATCCGGCGATATTGTAGGATTCCTTGATCGTCACCGGCACGCCGAGCAGCGGCAGGCGCTCGCCGCTCGCCAGCGCCGCATCGGCCTTGCGCGCGGCCTCCCGGGCGCGCGCAAAATCACGCACCGGAACAGCGTTCAGCTCGACGTCGAGAGCTTCGATCCGGGCGATGAAAGAATCGGTCAGTTCGAGCGCCGAGACCCGCCGCGCCTGCAAAGCTTCGGCGAGTTCGCCCGCCGTACGATAGGCCCAAACGGATTCACTCATGAACAGCGCCTTTCCCTCAAGAGAGCCGAGCCCTTCGCCAGAAGGGCGCTCGTCACTCGACGCACCGGTGAGGCGACCCTTCGGGCAGCGGTGGCTCCGCTTCTCCGCTCGAAGGATCGAGCGGCTTGACCGGGCAGTGCTGCGACAGGCGCCGCGACAGATCGGCGAGCGTCTGCCGGTTCCTGAGGTCGCAGATCTGCGAATCGAGCTCCGCCTGCACCGACTGCGACAGCCACCAGCTCATCGACACTTCGCTCATCCGGTCGGTCCCGGCGCGCCAGTCGCTCGCGAGGCCGGCGCAGGCGGGAGCGGGCGGCGGCTGTCCGGCATCCGGCCTGAACTTCGGGATTCTCGAACATGCCGAACATGTAGTAGCTCGATCCGATCTGCTTCGGATCCTCCGGCTCGACGTCGCGGTTCAGGAGCCAGAGCTCGCGTTGCGCGGAAGCCGCCTCCTCGGAGCCGTGACCGTCGCGGGTGGTCGCCAGCGCCACGACAGGCGTGGCGACGACGCCGAACACGCCCTCGAGCCCGGTCGGGTCGGCCCGGCTCAACACCGGCGTTCCGGCGCCGCGCGGCGGAACCAGTGATCCGGCCGTCGCCGAAGGCGGCGGCGCATCCGGAGACACGGGATCGCCCGCATCGGTTCGTGGCCCGTTCTGCACCCAGAGCACCACTGGAACGACGCCGAGCCGGCGGAGCTCCCTTGCCACGTCCATAGCGGTGGTGAGGCCCGCATTCTCGAAATAGCCGCCATCGACGATTCGGTCGCCGGTCTCGCCGCGACCTCCAGCTCGGACAATCGCGGCGGGCGAAATGATCGGAAAGCGCGCCGAAAGCAGCGCGGCCGTCGACAGCCGGATGTCGGCCCCCTGGCGCGCCGCCGGAATGTCGGCCATGCCGTCATGCGCCGTCTTGCACGAGTCGCCCTGGACCTGCAACTCGAGGCACGGAGTCGAGAGCATCTCGAACACGTCGAACGCCGCCGGATAGATCGAGAACCGGCCGGGAGCATGCCCGTGGCCGCCGGGCGCCGCGCGGGTCGAGACGAGGTCGGAGGCGATGACGCGCGCGCCCGTTGCGACCGAGGTCCCGTTGAGCAGGAGCAGCGGCAGCCAGGCGCCGTCGAGCTTGGCGACCTTGTCGGAGACGAAGCCGAACCGTCCGCGCAGACCCGAATCCGGTCCCTTTGGAGCCGCGAGGTCCTGGTAGAGCTGGTCGGAGAAGCCTGGAATCTCGCCCCTGACGACCTGGTCGTAGTGCCGTTCCCAGGCACGCTCGACCAGCGCCGCGCGGTCGTCGGAAAACAGGAGGGAGCCGCCGGACACGGGGTTCGGCGGCGAGAAATTGTCGCGGAAGGCGAGGCCGACGAAGGCGGGCGAGAGATAATCGCCGGCGACCAGCGCCTGCAGGCAGCCGCGCCAGCTCGTCCTCACGTCGCCCGTCCCGACGGCGAACCATCCGTGCGGCGCCCTGAGACATGGCGGCGCAGACTGCCCGCGCTCGAGCGAGTCGGCGAGCGCCGTCCGAATGGTCGCCGCCCCGAACGAGCCGCCCGACACGCCGGAAATGGCGAAGATGCGGCGGGCCGGCGCGATAGCCCTGGCCGGGTCCTTCCCGTCCGACAATTCGTTCGCGCTGTCGAGGAGTTCGCCGACCGCGGTCGCAGCGGCGAAAGCAGCTCTGCTCGCGCCGCCCTCCGCGGCGACGATCACCGCCGGCGGGCAGCCGCGCGCGTCGCAATTGGCGGCTTTCCATTTCTCGACGGCGTCGCCGATGTCGATCTGCCGCTTGCTGAAATCGTCCGAGGCGCTCGGCAGGGTGCGGACGTCATTGAAATGGACGTTCTGGGCCGTGACCCACAAGGCCGCGACGACCGACAGCACCAGGACGGGTATGCAATATTTGTGAGCGAGCCAGGCGAGGTACGTGCCGGCAAACATGAAGCCGCCCATCAAGAGCGGCACGCTGGCGGCGCGCGGGGCGATGTCGGCGGGAAAGAACGGCCGGGCGACGGAGGCGACGAAAAGGCCCGTGACGGCGAGCGCATAGACGACGGCCAGCGCCACGCCGACCCGCGTCGACATCTGCTTCGTCAGAATCTGCCGCGACCACAGGAAGGCGATGAACGATGCGCCGATCAGGAGGTCAAGCCCGGCGAGGACCAGGATCTGCCCGGAGGCGTTGCGCGCCGGTTCGAGCGCCATGGTCTGCGCGACGACGCCATGCGCCTTCCAGAGCCCGATCAGGACGGCGGCGAAGGGCGCGGCGGCGAGCAGGCGCGGAATCCATTTGATCGCGCCCTTGAGATCCCGCCGGACTTCGAGCGCTTTGCGATGGTCGATCTCGGACCGGATACGGCAGGAGAACATCCAGGCGTCGGAACGGAGCATCCGCCTTGCGGCGTAATGGACGGGGAACGCCCAGACGAAAACGAGGCAGGCGAAGAACCACAGCCAGTGGCCCCAGGCTCCAAGGCTTGTCGGCAGGATTCCGAAGGTCACGTCGGCAAACAGGTCGCGCGCCTGGGTCGACATCAGGAACAGGAGCGTCCCGGCGAGCACGCTGAGCACGCTGACCCGGCAGGCGACCAGAATCCGGACGATCCAGAGCGCCTTCGACGTCCAATTCATCGCGCGAGCCCCCGCGGCGACAGTCCGCCGCCATTTGTCGCATGCGCTCGAACGCGCGGCAACACGCGCCGGCCCTGCGCCGATTGATCTCCCGCTCCGCTTATGCGACGAGGCCCCCTCGAAACACGAGGGGCGCAATCGGCATGACAATCGAAGTCCTGGGGCTGGGCAATTCGCTGGTCGACATTCTGGCCTACGCCGACGACGCCTATCTCGACGCCCAGGAAATGGTGAGGGGCGCGATGACCCTGATCGACGAGGATCGCGCCGAGCAACTCTACGAGGCCCGAGTCGATCCGCGCGTGATCTCGGGCGGTTCGGCCGCCAACACAATCGTAGGCGTCCAATCTTTCGGCGTCGCCGCCGCCTATATCGGCAAGGTCAAGCGCGATCCGCTCGGCGAGAGCTTCATTTCCGACATCCGTTCGACCGGCGTGCGGTTCGACACCCGGCCGGCGGAGCACGGGCCGGCGACCGGCCGCTGCTTCGTCTATGTGACGCCCGACGGCGAGCGGACGATGAACACCTATCTCGGCGCGAGCACCTATCTTTCGCCGCCCGACGTCGACGAAAAGCTCGTGCGCGAGTCGAAGGTCGTCTATCTCGAAGGCTACATGTGGGACCGCCCGGCGGCGAAATCGGCCTTCCAGAAGGCCGGCGGGATCGCCAGCGAAGCGGGCCATCGCGTCGCGCTGACTTTATCGGATTCGTTCTGCGTCGACCGGTTCCGCGGCGAATTCATCGACCTCATGCGGACGAAGACGATCAACACGATCTTCGCCAATACCGACGAGGTCCTGTCGCTCTACGAGACGCCGCATTTCGACGAGGCTCTCGACGCGCTCCGCGCCGAGCGCGTGCTTGGAATTGTCACGCGCTCGGCCAAGGGTTGCGTGGTGGTCGAGGGCGACGCGACGTGGGAAGTCCCAGCCTTTCCGATCGCCAAGCTCGCCGATACGACCGGCGCGGGCGACATGTTCGCCGCCGGCTTTCTCGCCGGCCTTGCGCGCGGCGCCGACATGACGACCTGCGGCCGTCTCGGCGCGCTCGCCGCGGCCGAGATCATCCAGCATCTCGGCGCGCGGCCGAATGTGTCTCTGAAAGCGCTAGCGAAGGAAAAGGGGATCCCTTTCTGACATGTGGCGGGCTTGAATGCGCGGGTTGCACCACGCGACGCCCCTTCTTGGGCTCTTCGCGGCCGTCCGTCCGCGGCTGCGACGTCGCAAGAGAACAATGCGATATTTCTCGTCTTTTGACCGAGGTCAATTTCCTGTTGAGGGAGCCGGCGATGGATAGTCGCGAGAGCACGTTCGGCTGAAGCGCGGGGGAGGTTCGCCTCACAAGGCGCCGCCTCCGACGTTCGCATCTGAACGACACGAGGAAAGGAAACTCGATCGTGAGTAATGGCGCGCCCATGAGGCCACGCGATCGCGTAGCCACGGCCCTCAACCATCAGAAGCCGGACCGTTGTCCGATGCAGATCAGCTTCACCCCGGAATTTGCCCAAAGACTGCGCGAGGATATGCGTCAGACCGGCCATTCCGTCCACAATCCACACGGAGGCGGCAACACCTACGAACTGGAGCGCGCGCTGGGGCAGGATCTGTTGCTCACCTCGGTCGGCTGGGCCAACTCGTATTACGCCAACGAGGCCTACGCCGGCGGGAAGGACTCCTATGTCGACGAGTGGGGGGTGCCGTGGAGGAACGCTCCCTACGTTACCCGCTTCGGCGCCGGGTTCTATACGGAAATCGCCGGCCATCCGCTGGCCGACAACCGTTCCATCGAATCCTACCGCCCGCCCGACCCGCTTCGTCCCGAGCTTTATCGCGAGGCCGAGCGCGTCATCGCCGCCCATGGGAGCGACTACTGGATCGTCGGGGTGACGGTGACGACTATCTTCGAAACGGCCTGGGCGCTGCGCGGGCTGGAGCAGATGATGATCGATCTCACGGAGGACCCGCCTCTGGCCGAAGCAATTCTCGATA
The DNA here is from genome assembly GCA_963741405.1 of uncultured Alphaproteobacteria bacterium. GTDB lineage: Bacteria > Pseudomonadota > Alphaproteobacteria > Rhizobiales > Beijerinckiaceae > Roseiarcus. The sequence goes on along the minus strand of CAVUHX010000038.1, from coordinate 74,820 downwards.
TTCCCTTCCGCTATCACCTGGCTGCCGCGAAGAGGCTCGTCGAATTGGGCGTCGACATGATCTGGACGGGCGACGATGTGGGCATGCAGCACGGCATGCTGATCTCTCCCGCCGCCTGGCGGCGATTCCTCAAGCCCCGCATGGCCGAGTTCATTTCCGCGCTGAAAGCGATAAACCCGCAAGTCAAGGTTGCGTATCATTCCGACGGCAACATCGAACGGATCATCCCGGAATTGATCGAGATCGGACTCGACGTGCTTAATCCCGTGCAGCCGGGCTGCATGGATCCGGCGAAGTTGAAGCGTCAGTATGGAGACAAGCTCTGTTTCTGGGGTTCGATCGACGAACAGCATACCCTCCCGTTCGGCGCCCCGGAGGAAGTGCGCGAACAGGTCCTGGAGCGCTTGCAGACCGTTGGCTCGGACGGCGGGCTCATTCTCTCTCCGACGCACCATGTTCAACTGGATACGCCCCTCGAAAATTTCTGGGCCATGGTCCACGCCATTGTTGGCGAAAACGGGCTGGCGTCGGGGCTGCAGTGACTGGATGGTCGCGGCGCGCGATGGACCCCGAACGGGCTGTCGCGCCGGGAGTCCTGATCTCCTCGTCGGCCACGGCTTTCCGTGCGGCGGTTCAGGAAATCGACCGCAAGGCTATTCGCACTCGAACTGACGATTGCGGCATCGACACATCGCGTTGATCTTCGCCATGATCGTCTTTTCATATCCCGGCATGCTCAGGACATCACATTCGCTGCTGACAATGAACGGGTGCCCGCTGGCGCCCAGCTTCTCCTCGATCTCGGCGACCAGGCCGTCGATCGCCTGCAGCGGAACCTCGTCGTCGGAATAAAACTTCCGGGTCGGCAGATTGCCGAAAATGACGACATCCTTTGCGATGTATTTCTCGACCTCCCACAACTTGACCGGGCTTCCAAGGCTGATGATTTTTGGATTCAATTTCCCGAACGAGGTCACCATCTCCGGAATCACTTCGCCGCAGTCGTGGAAAAGCAAGTCGACCTCGTTGTCATCGAGCAGCCGCTTCAGGCGCAGGTTGGGTTCGGTCACGAACTTGTCGTAAACTGACGTTCCTTTCCGGATCTGCCTCGGCGATAAATAGACCCGATTGGCCGCCGGTTCGCACAAAAAGATCGCGCGTGCGCCGGCCCTGATCTGGGCGGCGCAGTTGGCTTGGACAATCGACTCCGCCAGTCCGAGAACGGCGAAGATCAGCGCCACGTCGTTGTCCTCGTCCGGCGTAACGCCGTCGCCCGCCAGGAAGATGGCGCTGATTGGATCCTTGACCAGCTTGGTCAGGAGGGAGAAGGGGCCGATACCCATCCCGACGGGAACTGCCTTGCCGCCGTCGCGGAGGATCGAAAGCGCTTCGCAATTGGCTCTGATCCGGGGGTGCGTCGTTACGTCGATATCTTTCGTGACGTTGGCGCATTGCTCCGGATCGGGAACCCTGTCGAAGTGGAACGCCGCCGTCGCGCCCGCCCGAACCCCCATCGTCCGCAGCAGGATGTCCTTTTCGAGCGTGAGATCCATCACCGGCAGCGCCATGGGGTTGTCGAGGCGTTCGGCGGCTTCCAGCATCACCGCGGCCAGGCGTCCGCCGTCCAGGAGGATCGAATCAGGGTCCTCCTTCTCGTGCAGCACCATATGCGTGATGAGCGGCAGGCGGCGGCCGTCGCGCGCGAGGTCGAGATAGAAGCTCGTGTCCATGTCAAGTCCGCCCCGATGGTGCGTTCACGTTGCATCCGCCTCATCCGCCCGGATCACATCCTGGTCGTTGCTTGCAGCAATTTTCTGTCCCGGCTGCAGGACAAGAAAATCCTGCTCGTTCCAATCGGCATTCAGGAGCTTCCTGATCAGGACGGTGTCGCCGGCGAGTTCTTCGTAGATCCAGTTTTTTTCTTTCGCCTCATCTCGACAGATCCTCCGGTACTCGTCGTAGGGGCCAACGCCGGTGTCGATCAAGCTCAGGCGGCGATAATTCTTGAACCAGTCGCCCATCGTCTCCATCAGGTAGTCGGCGTTGTCTTTCCCGTACTTTTCCACCAGTGCCGCGTAGTCATGGGTGATGCCAAGCCGGCGGGTCACGCTCGCCGGGTTGGCGTCGGGGTCGCCGTCGCGCTCGATCCAACCAGGAGATCGGTAAAAGCTGCCGGGTTTGGCCTGGAAGTGCTCGTCGTAGCGGGCCCGGGATCCGAGCAGGAGCGTGATGCAGTCGTGCGCGCGGGGGATGACGATCGGCACGGGGGCATGCAAGCCCCGAACGCCATTGTTGCACAGGCCGTAGAGCAGGACGATCGCGTCAGGCCAGGCGTCCGGCGTCCGCGATGCGAGCAACGACTCGATTCTGGCTTGCAGGCGCGACGACATCGCCTGTTCGCCGATGTCGTGCAGGCTCTTCGGCATGAACTCGACATCGACGATGCAGGGGCTCCGCGCAATCGCGGCCGCGGCTTCCCGGCAGAAGATCTCGCAACCGATCATCAGGAGGCGCTTGAGTGGAGCCGGTTTGAATCCGTTCATGCTCGACGATTTCCGTCATCAGGCCGTCAGGTAAGGTCATTCCGAAAGCAGATACAAGCTCAATCGAGGTCTTTCGCCGGGACCCCAGTGTGTCCCGAAGCCCGACGAGGCATTGGCCGTTCATCGACAGCTTGCTAAGACGCTCCATGCGCCTGTCCCCGAAAACTCACCGGTCGCCGCCATGACGCGCTTTCTCCTTCTCGCAGCGCTGCTCTCGATCGCGAATTCGGCGCGGGCCGAGACGCCCGCGGCGCTGTGCCCGGCGGCGGAGAAGGAGGTCCGCGCCAACTCCGCGCTCGCTTCCGAGGTCGCGGCCGTGTTTGGCAAGGCGGATTTCGCCGGCGCCGAGAGCGACTGCATCTATCCTCTCAAAGTGCTTCGCTATGCGAGCGCCGATGTGCTGCTCGTTCAGGCAGGCGCGCCAGGCGAGGGCTGTCATGGCTGCGCGGCGACGCTTTCGGCCTACGTGATCCAGCGCATCGGCGGCGGCCTCAAGGTGGTCGCAAAATTTCACGAATTCACGCAACTCGGGACCTTCGGCGCCATCATGGACGTGTGGCCGATCGAGATTGCCGGCGATGACGCAATGGCGATCGAAAGCGGCGGGACGTTCCAGGGCTATTCATCGTCGCGTCTCGACGTCTTCGCCTTCCGCGCCGGCGCGCTCGTCGATCTCGACCCGAAGCCGCAGGTTGTGCTCTCGGCCGACGACGAGGGCGCGACGGCGGACTCGGGCAAGGCGATCGTCGTCGCGGCGAGCTGGTTCTTCGACCCTGCCGACAAGACCACGCTCGTGGTCGATTACAAGATCGACGCAAGGGGCGCGACTCGCGTCGAGCGGGTCGTCTGGCGCTTGCAGGGCGGCAAGCTCGTGCTCACGCGAGGCCGCGTTCCGCCCGAGGTGACCGAGGCGAGCGGGGGATGAGAGGCAGAAGCCGCGCCAGCCTCGGCCCTCGAAATCCAAAGCCCGATCTCCTGCTTGAGCTCCTGCAGCTTCCTGATCTGCGAACGGCAGCAGATTGCGCTTCGATGGACGCGGCTCAGGGCCGACGCGGCGGTTTTCTTCCTCGCATTTGACGTGGATCAAATACAGACAATCGGATTTGTTGAAATGATAGGCTTGGGCGAGCGGTTGTCGCACCCCTTTTTCAGCGGGAATGAGCCATGACAGACCTTTCGCGTCGCACGCTTCTCTGGAGTTGCGTGGCGGGCGGAGCCGCCGTGCTGGCGACAAGCGCCTCGGCGTTGCAGCCGTCGCCGGTGAAAGTGTCGAAAGACAGCGTCCGCTTCCGGACGATTGCGCTGAACGGGCATCGCTGCGGCGAATGCAAGCTGTTCGTCGCTCCGTCGGCCTGCATCGCGGTCTCCGGCGACGTCGGGAAGGACTGCGGCTGCCGCATCTGGCTGCCCAAGGCCATCTAGCCGCCGGGCCGATTGCGGCGTCCCGCCGTTCTGCTATTGCGACGGGATGAAGATTCTGGTCGTCGAAGACGATAAAGGAACCGCCGACTTCATCGCGGTGGAGCTTGAAGCGCGCGGGCATGAGGCGACGGTCGCGACGGACGGCCGCGAGGGATTCTCGCGGGCGTCCGCCGATCGTTTCGACGTCATCATTCTCGACCGCATGCTGCCGCAACTCGACGGCCTCGGCGTCGTTGCCCTGATGCGGGCCGAGGGCGTTTCGACGCCGGTGCTTTTCCTCACCAATCTCTCCGGCATCGACGACCGGGTCGACGGGCTCGAGGCCGGCGGCGACGACTATCTCGTCAAGCCGTTCGCCTTCGAAGAGTTGATGGCGCGCCTGACCGCGCTCGCGCGGCGCCCGACGCTCGGGTCGTCGCCAACCGTGCTGAAAGCCGGCGACCTCGAAATGGATCTCGTCGCCCGCACCGTGCGGCGCGGCGGCGAGGAGATCGACCTGCAACCGCGCGAATTCCGGCTGCTCGAATTCCTGCTGCGCAGCGAGGGCCGCCTGGTGACGCGCAAGATGCTGCTCGAGCAGGTGTGGGAGTTCCATTTCGATCCGAAGACGAACATCGTCGAAACCCACATCAGCCGTCTCAGGACGAAGGTCGATCGCGGCCGCGAAATCTCGCTGATCCAGACCGTGCGCGGCGCCGGATATACGTTGCGTGTCCCGAATCCGGCTCCTTAGAACGACCAGCTTCCGGCTGGCGACGATCTATCTCGCGCTGTTCATCGCTTCCGCGCTGGCCCTCGGGGCTTTCGTCTATGTCCTGGTCCGCCGCGAGATCCTCGCCGACTTCGACGACCGGATCGTCGAGGAGACCGGCGCGATGCGCGACGCGTTCAATGAAGGGGGCCGCGACCGGCTGGCGCAAGCGATCCAGGCCCGGGGACCACGCCCCTCGTTCGCCTATGAGCTGTTAGCCCCGGGCGGAGGGCGACTGACCGGCAATCTAAGCTCCATGGCGCTTCCTCCGCGCGGGTGGATCGAGGCGCGCGAAACGGAGCCCGGCGAGCCGCCCGAATCAAACCCGGAAAAGGCTCGCGCGCTCGTCACGCCGCTGCCCGACGGCTCGACCCTCATTGTCGGCGACGAGGAGAGCCGCCTGGACGACATCCTCAGCGGCGTTCTCTCCGCCTTTGGGTGGGCGGTCGCGGCGACCCTCGTTCTCGGAACGGTGAGCGGCCTGTGGCTCAGCGCGCAGTTTCTACGCCGTATCGATTCGATGGCGCTTACCGCCCAGCGGCTCATGGCCGGCGACTGGAGCCGCCGAATTCCGCTCTCACCCGCAAACGACGACCTGACCGCGCTCGCCCGCACCTTCAACCGCCTGTTCGACCGCATCGAGAAGCTGCTCATCGCCAACAAGCAGGTTAGCGCCGATATCGCCCATGACCTGCGCAAGCCGCTCGCCAGCATGCTGCGCCGCCTGGAGGCGGCCCGAGACGCAGACGCGTCAAAGGAAGCGGTCAGAACAGCAATAGAATCCACGATTGCCGAAATTGAAGGCGTGCTGGAGACCTTTGACGCGCTCCTGCGCATCGGCCAGATCGAGGCCGGCGCGCGTCGGGCGGCCTTCCGGCCGCTCGATCTCGCCAAAGTCGCAGGCGAGGTCGTCGAAGCGTTTCAGCCGGCGGCCGAGGACGAAGGCAAGACGCTCGTCGCGCGCCTCGACGAGCCGCTGCCAATGGCAGGCGACAGGGAGCTGCTGGTCCAGATGATCGCAAACCTGCTCGACAACGCGCTGCGCCACAACCAGGCTGGAGTCCGCGTCGAGGTCAGCGGGCGAAGGACTCCCGACGGCATGTCGCTGGTCGTGGCCGACGACGGCCCCGGGGTCGCGCCCGGGGAACTCAAGGCCATCTTCCAGCGGTTTTACCGGGTCGAAGCGGCGCGGACATCGCCTGGAACGGGACTGGGCCTCAGCCTCGTCGCCGCAATCGCCGATCTGCACCATTTCGAATGCGCCGCCTCCGACAACGGTCCCGGCCTCAGGGTCACGCTGGCGACTGCCGGCCTGGAGGAATGAGCGCGGCAGCATCAACGGGCTTCGTTTTGTCGCGTGGGCGACGGCGGGAAAGTTCGACAGCGGGACGGGCATTGGCCGAGCCCGTCCGCGCGCCACTGCGCCTGGCTTATCCTCCAACCTTCAGCGACGTCAGAGACGCCTGAACCGCCGCGGAGCTCTGCGCCGCGGCGGCCCGCGCCATCGGCTTGAAATCCCCATCGGAATCCCTAGTCTGGGACGTACGCGCGCTGGCCGCCTTATAGTCGCCGTCCGCCGCTCGAGCGGGACCGGCGGCGACCGGCGGAGGGCTCGCTGCCGGAGTGGACGGGGCCGAAACGGAAGCAACTGACATCGATGGTTCTCCGGTTTTCAAAGGACGGGACGTTCGGGCGACCGCGAGCGCGTGAGCTTCGGTCGGCTATCGAGGGGGACATGTCACACCAGACCGACCGGAAAGAGCGGCGTCATGCCTCTGCGCGCTCCATGGCGGCAGTCCAATCGTCGCCTGCGACACTGGAGGGCGGACGTAAACAGGGTCTTACCCGGCTCGCTTCGAGCGCCCACATTGGCAAAAGTTATAGCTGCCGGCGCCTTTTCGCCATCGCGCTTGGGCGCCGGCGAGCCAGCGCCGGTCGCGAACAACAAGAACTCTCGCCGCGCGCCTCGACGGTCCCGGTGTTCGGGGCGACGCCTCGCAACCGCGGAACCCGAACGAAGAGCGCTCCGCAGCTTAGCGGGCTTCGTTGCTCGCTGCCTGCGTGACAGCCCGGGAAAGCTGGACGACCGCGTGTTTCGCGTACTCGAGCGACAGAATGATGTCGACCGTCTCCACCTTGCCCGGATCGCCGGGCAGGGACGTCGTCACGGTCAGGTAGACGTCGTCGTCGATCGCACTCGCCGTTGGCGGCTCGTGCGTGGCGAAGAAGAACGGCGCACCCTCGTCGACCAATTCACTCATAGAGTCCTCCTTCCGATATTCAAGCGATGTCGCCGGGTTCAGCTGCCCGCTTGACGCCGACCACCATCGCCCGAAACCCGATTCTCCCGGCGCCGGACGCTCGCCAGGGCGACGCCCGCCAAGTGCAGGATGACGAGCGGCAGGACGGCGTGCGCAGTCGAATTCGCGCCCCAATCAGCCGCTTTTGCGGTTCGAAGATTACCGTTCGCCAATGTCGCAAGAGGCTTCGCGCGGTTTGATTCCGCCGGTTCTAAAAATTAATTTCGTCGGATGGGGAGCGACGCATGGCGACAGTCTGACGACTGGATCCGGAAGGCGGTCTCGAAAACCCGGTGACCGACGCAAGCCAAATTCATCAACACGGACAGAAGCGTATCTGGCGCGCCACTCCGACATTGGCAAAAGTTATAGTTGCGGACACGGTTTCGCCATCCGCTTCCCACCCCTTCGCCGGGCATTGCGAGGTCCAAAGCCGAAGCGTGCGCTCTTTGGTCGCGGGGCGGACGGATTGATCAAGATGAAATTCGAATGGCAGCGTGGTGACGCAGTTGACCTGCGGCCATCGAGTTGTTTCGCGGGCCACGAGACGATGCACGGGCGACCGTGAGACGCCGCCGAATTGCGGCAACGGAATCGGAGGAAGGAATCAATGAAGGATCAGGCTAATTCGGCGCCGATGAACCGGCGGACAGTTCTTCTGGCGGCCGCCGGCGCCGTTCCGGCGCTTGTCCTCGCCGCCACCGGTGCGAAGGCGGCCAAGCTGGCCCAGGCCGCCGTTCGCTATCAGACTTCGCCGAAGGACGGCAAGCAATGCAGCGGCTGCAACCTGTTCATCGCTCCGAACGCGTGCAAGAGCGTCGACGGGACGATCGCGCCGACCGGCTATTGCACGCTGTTCGTCAAGAAACCGGGGTGAAACCGTCTGCCGACGGATGCCGGGACACATTGTAACTTTACTCAGTCAATTTTGCGTGCCAGCTATCTAGAAATACAAGTCTGTACAACGCCGAGTCGCATGCGTCGCCCGTCGTCTGGCGGACATCGCATGCGATCGGGGCCAAAAGTACCCACGGGGGCGAGGAACGATGCGAGTGACGGTTCGGGTTCACGCAGGAGCGCTCCGCGCCATGGGAATGAAACTCTCCGCCGTCGGCGCCGCCTTGGCGTCCGTCGTCGCGGGAGCGGCGTCCCTGCTCGCGGTCAGCGCCGGCCCCGCCGAGGCGCTGCCAAGCTACGCCCGACAAACGGGGCAGCCCTGCGCCGCCTGTCACACCGCGTTCCCGGAACTCACCCCCTTCGGCCGCCGCTTCAAGATCGGCGGCTACACGCTGAGCGGCGGCGACTGGCAGGGCCCGCCGATCGCCGCCATGTACATGGGCGGCTTCACCCACACCAATTCGCCACAGGACGCCCCGCCCGCCCCCGGCCTGCACACCAACGACAATCTCCTCTCCCAGCAGGTCTCGGGCTTCGTCGCCGGCCGCCTCTACGGCAATCTCGGGTCGTTCATCCAGATCACCGGTGACCCCGTCGGCGGCACGGTCAGTCTCGACGCGTCCGACATCCGCTACGCCGACACGTTCAAGCTGTTCGGCAAGGACACCATCTGGGGCCTCGACGCCAACAACACGCCGACCGTCGAAGATCCCTGGAACACGACCCCGTCCTGGGGCTGGCCACAGATCTCTTCGACCATCGCGCCGGCCTTTGGGCCGCCGTCCACCCACATCGAGGGAGGCTACACCACGATCGTCGGCGGCGCCGGCGCCTATGTGTTCTGGGACGACATGCTGTACGCCGACTTCACGGCCTACAAAGGTCTTCCGGTAGGCGCCCTGCAGGCGCTCAATGACGGCAACATCGGAGCGTTCAATACGACGGACGCCGTCACCAACGTCGCACCCTACTGGCGCGTCGCGTTCGAGCCGCATTGGGGCGATCATTACCTGATGGTCGGCACGTTCGGCATGTACGGCCAGGTCGTGCCCGGCCGGCAGTACGGGTACGGCTCCGACAATTATCTCGACGTCGGCTTCGATTCCCAATACCAGTACGACGGCGATCAGTACTCCGTCACGGTGAAGCTGACCGACATCATGGAATGGCAGAAGCTGAACGCGACCTACGCGCTGTCCAATTCGTCCAACCTCAGCAACACGCTCAACAGCTTCAAGGCCAACGCGTCGTTCGTGTGGGATCACACCTACAGCATCGGACTCGGCTACTTCAATGTCACCGGCTCCAGCGACTGCAACCTGTACGGCTCCGGCTACAATCCGTTCTGCACGCCGGTCAATGGACCGGTCGGCGCCAGCTTCAACAACAGTCCGAAGGGCGACGGCATGATCGTGGACCTCGCCTACATCCCCTTCAGTCACGGTGCTCCGTTCCCCTACTCCACGACCAACGTCCGCCTCGGCGTGCAGTTCACCGAATATTTCCATGTCTACGGTGGGACGAACAATTTCGACGGGTCCTATCTCGGCGGCACCCACAACGCGGCGGGCAACAATTCGGTGTTCGCTTATGCGTGGGTCGCGTTCTGAACCTCGGCGGGGCGACCAGGAAGCCGAGCGGCCGCCTGACGGACGGCCGAGGCGCAAAGTGAACACGGGAGGAATGGATATGTCGGCCACGGCCCGCCGCAATGGCGTTTTCCGCATCGCGGCGTCAGGCAGGCGCCTGACGACGATCGCTCTCGCTTGCGCCGCGCTCGTGGCGTCGGCATCCTGCGCCCTAGCCTTGAAGATCCCGATCCAGGCCACGCTGACCGGCGCGGGCGAAGTGCCGCCGAACAACAGTCCGGCCCGTGGGCTCATGCAGGGGGTCTTCGACACGGACACCAACACGCTCGAATGGACGGTCACCTATTCAGGCCTGTCGAGCCCCCCGATCGGCGCCCACTTCCACGGACCTATCTCCTATCTTGGGCTCACCCCGGAAGAGAACGCGCCAATCCAGGTCGGAACGCCCGGCAATCTCGCAAGCCCGTTCCATGGCGTGGCCAAGATTGACGACACCCAGGCCAAGGACCTGAAAGACGGCCGCTACTACTTCAACCTTCACTCGACAAAGTTTCCCGCCGGCGAAATCCGCGGTCCCGTCGTTCGCCGATGACGGCGTCCGGGTCGTCGTCATCACGCTCAGTCGGGGCGCTGGCCGGCCTGGCAGCAGGATGGGCATGATCGCCTTGGACGGCGCGGAGTCGCTGCGGAAAACGAGGAGGCGCTGAAAGCGATGCCGGGCGGGCGCGGAAGCCACGGGGTCTCGGTCGGCAGGCGGCAACTGCGGCTGCGCGCGGCCGCGGCGCTCCTCGGCTTCGTCGCGTTTCCGTGCCTTGCCGCGGCCGAGGACTTGAGCCCGCTCGTCTCGCCCGACCGAATCGACGACGCGCCCTCGACCCGCGTGGACCCCTACCCGACCTTCGACAATTTCGCCTGGCGCGCCTTCATCGCGCTCAACTGGCCGGCGCTTGCTGGCGCCGAGCATCGCGGCGAGCCCGATCGCGCCAAGACCCTAGGGGACGCTGGTCCTCGCGTCTGGGAGACGTTCAAGGCGCGCTACGAACTGTTCCAGGTCGGCCGCGACGGCAAGCCGATCGCGCCCTCTCCGTGGGGGAGCTACGGCGGACGCAACCCCTGCGGGGCGAGCTTCGACAACCGCGCAAAGACACTCGCCTCGTTCACCCCCTACGCCGAGTTCAACCAACCCGGCTTCACTTTGGCCGAGTTCCTCAATCCGCTGGTGGCGCAAAACCGGACCTATACGCGTTACGAGGTCCACGTGAACGAGCCTGAATATGACGCCATCGCCGGCGCCGGCTGGAGCGAGGGCCGCAATCTGCCGGACGAGAACCACCCGGCGAACCTGCCGGTCGGGTCGATCGCGATCAAGGCGTCATGGCGCCTGATGACGGAAGCGGACACGCCGGCGGTGCGTGCGCGCTATTATGTTGTGAAGGACGCCGAAGTGGTCGACGTCGCCAAGAGCCTGGCGGCCGGTCAGGTCGTCTGCTCGCCGGCCGACGTCGGGCTCGTGGGCTTCCACATCATGGTCAAGACACGCTACCGGCCCCAGTGGCTGTGGAGCACCTTCGAGCAGATCGACAATGTTCCGCCGGCCGGCGAGGGCGAAGCCCGCGAGCCCGACGCCAAAGACGCCGGCGCACCCTATTCCTTCTTCGACGCCGCCCATCCGGAACGCGCCCTGCCCCTGCTCGGCTCGCCCGAGACAAAGCCGATCAGCATGAGCAACCCGCCAAAGCTCGATCCCGAGCCGATGCAGGTGACGCGCCGCCATCCCGTCCACCCGTCGACCATGGCGATGAACCGGGCCTACTGGGCTCTCCCCGGAATCAAGGGCACGGTGTGGGAACACTACATGCTGGTCGCGAGCCAGTGGCCGACCATGCCGGCGCCGCCCGGGCCACAGAACGATGGACGCTTCTTTCCAGGCCTTACGGTCGACCCGAACACTCCGAAGGAAAACTACCAATCCTCGAACGATGCCGCTGAAGGCGAGGAGAACCTCGTCAACACGACGATGGAGACCTACCTGCAGGACGCGCCCTCGAGCTGCATGTCCTGCCACGCCGGCGTCGCCAACTCGCGGGGCCGGGACTTCGCGGGGATCCTCGCGGCGGTGCAGTGAGCCCTTATTTGGCGGGCGCGACGCGCTTCACCTGAACGATGGTGTATTTCGACGCGTCGATCTGGAAGTCGATGACGTCGCCCGGCCGCAAGTTCTTGCTGAGCTCTGGGCTTTTCACTTTGTACATCATTTCCATCGCCGGCATGAAGCCCTTGATGTCGTCGTGCTTGATTGTCAGGACGCCCGTCCCGGCCTGAACGGCTTCGACCACGCCGCGTCCGGCGAAGACGCCCGACGTCGCCTCCTGCGCTCCGGCGGCGCCCGTCGCCATTCCGAGAGCCAACACGGCTCCAGCGAACCGCGGCCACAGTCTCATGCCGTCCTCCGTCGTTTGGTTCGGCCGCCGATCCTGTCATTCACTGGGCGGGCTGAGCAACTGCCGACCCTTCCGGGCAATGTCTCAGTTTGAATTTCGGGTTTCGACCCTTTGCGGTCCTTCCCGATCGGCCTCCTACAGGCAGAGAACTCCAGAAAGCTGCCGGAGGCGCTACGAAAGCCCTGCACAGTAGCTGCCGTTCCTGAAAGAAGCTTCAAGCGCGCCAATTCGACCCGACGCAAAACATTCGTCCCGAGCGGTCGAACGGCGCGAATCGACGTTAAGCTGCGCTTGCGATCGCGACAATCTTGCGAGCGAATCAGAAATTGCCCGCGCAAGTTGGGCAGGAGTCACCGGACAGCGGTTCCGCGGGCGGCGAGGTCTTTCCTGGCCGCTTCGCCGAATTCGGTCAGGAAGTTCATTCCGCCCTTATGGGCGCACTCCATCGCTTCGCGAAGGGTCTGGTTTGGCCCGAGGTCGGTTTCGACGAGCGTGTCTTCGACCCGCAACGCGGGATCGATCACTGTGCGGTCGGAAATCAGGCGCATGCGCCCGACCGATGAGCCGCACCAAAGCGGTCGGATCGTCTGTCTGGTGGGACAGGGCGTCGCCGAAGAGGCGCGCGGCCTCGGCGATGAAGTCTGTGTAAAGCGCCTCCAACTTGGCCTCTTCGGCTTGGAGATGGGCGCTGAGAATCTGCGCCCGCTGCGTCAGCCAAGTCGTTGCGAACGACGTCAGGCCGCCGATGATCGCGCCCGCCAGGCCTGCGAATGCCGAGATATAAGCCGGGTTCATATCGCCCTCCAGGAGCGCGCTGCGCCGCGCGCCGGCGGAATTGGGGCCGGTCGCCACAAGTTGCAACGGCTTGTTTTATGCCTTTGCTCGACAGGAATGGCTGTTTCTCCGGCGGCGGCACCGGATTCCAGAGCGGAATCACGATCGAAGCCCATACGCGGTTGTCATTCTTGGCCACGTTGGTGAAGCCACGCGTGACGAATTGATGGGGTGCGTCGACCGCAAGATTCACGCGTCCGAACTTGGCGCCGAAGACGAGGCTGAATTACGGTGACAAGGGGCACCGTCCAGACATGACATGCCTCATTTACCTAAACTGTAGTTCGTCGTACTCCGACCGCAAACCTCAGGTGATGAATTTCCTCACGCGCGTCCTTCAGCCAGCGTCTCGCGACGGCGCGTTCCGAAGTGCGCACGCCGGGTTCGCAAGTGATCCGAGCCGTGGTAGTCTGGATGCGAAACCCATGGAGGACCCAAGGCATGCCAAGAACGGTAATCGCGATCGGCCTGGCGGGATTGCTGCTTGCGGCAACGTCGGCGACGGCACAGGCGGCGCCCTTCATGCCGATGCCGAAAGCGACAATTCAGGCCCTCAGCAGCGATGTGACGCCGGCGTCATGGCGGCAGTGCTGGCGTGACCGCTGGGGGCGCCGGCACTGCCGTCGGTGCTGGCGCGACCGGTGGGGCCGCGTCCGCTGCTCGTGAGCGTCTTCGCCGAATGAGAAAGGGGGCGGCTCGAAGCCGCCTCTTTGCGCCGGATCAGTTTCGGATTCAAGGCCAGGGTTCTCGGGTCTCAGATGTTGTTTTGTACGTCGGGTGAAGACGATCAGACGGGCGGGCTCAGCGGTTGCGCCTGCTGCGCGCCGCTCATCCAATCGGCGAGCCGACGGATCACCGCAGGTCTTTCGCGGCGCGGGTTTGTGGCCGGAATGGGCGCATCGCTTGCGGCGCTCGGATTCGCGCGCCGCGTCGACGCTGAACCGGAAGCGGCGCCCCCGCCGATCGTCTTTACGAACTTCCGGCTGTTTGACGGCCGTTCCGCCGAATTACGCTCTGGGCTTCGCCTGCTGATCGAGGGGGATCGGATCGAGGCGATCGGAGCGGGCGAGGTCGGCGCCCCCGAAGGCGCGAGGGTCATCGACTGCGGCGGCCGGACGCTCATGCCCGGCCTCATCGACGCGCACTGGCATACGATCTTCGCCGGTCTGTCGATTGCGAACCTGCTTTCCGCCGAGATGGGATACATCTTTCTTGCCGCCAGCGGCGAGGCCGAACGCACGCTGATGCGCGGCTTCACCACGGTCCGAGATCTCGGCGGGCCGTCGTTCGCGCTCAAGCAGGCGATCGACGACGGTCTGGCTCGGGGGCCGCGCATCTATCCCTGCGGCGCCATGATCACCACCACCGGCGGGCACGGCGACTTGCGCCCGCTCTCCGATCTGCCGCGCAGTCCCGGCGGGCCGCCGAGCTTTCTGGAGCAGAAGGGCGCCGCGAACATCGCCGACAGCGCCGACGAGGTGCGGCTCCGCGTGCGCGAGCAGCTCCTGCAGGGCGCCTCCCAGATCAAGCTCGTGGGCGGCGGCGGAGTTTCTTCACCCCGCACGACGCTCGACATGTTGACCTTCAGCGAGGCCGAGATGCGGGCCGGCGTCGAGGCCGCAGCCGACCGGAATACCTATGTCGCCGTCCACGCCTACCCGTCGGCCGCGATCCGCCGCGCGCTGGCGGCCGGCGTGCAATGCATCGAGCACGGCCATCTAATGGACGAGGCGACCGCGAAGCGCATGGCCGACACGGGTGTGTGGCTGAGCACCCAGCCCTTTCTCGACGAGGCGGACACCGGGCGGCTGACGGGTCAGAGCCGGCTCAACGCGCTTCAGGTTTTCGCGGGGACGACGACGCTCTACCCGCTGGCGATCGAACACAAAATCAAGACCGCGTTCGGCTCGGATCTCCTCTTTTCGAGCGAGTTGGCCGCGCGTCAAGGCGTGATGCTGACCCATCTCAAGCGCTGGTACGATAGTGTGGATATTCTCCGCATGGCGACTTCGGTCAACGGGGAGCTCCTCGCCCTGTCGGGGCCGCGCAATCCCTATCCGGGAAAGTTGGGTGTGGTGGAAAAAGACGCGCTGGCCGACCTCATGGTCGTCAACGGCGATCCGGTCGCCGACATCGAGCTTTTCGAAACGCCCGATACAAGCCTTGCCATGATCATGAAGGGCGGCCGCGTCTACAAGAATGCGCTCGGCTAGCCTGTTGCAATCGTCTTCGGACCGCGGATTTACCGACCGTCAGAACCGCCAGCCCGTCTTGATTGTGGCGCTCGCTTCCCATTGCCTGAAACTCGCGCCCGGTGCGTTCGACCAGACCTGGAGATAAGGGCCCTGCAGGTCCAGCGCGTGCCGCCCGAGCATGCCGGTAAGCCTTTCGTTGCCGAAGAACGAAGCCGGAATCACATATTCGAGCGTTCCGATCGGCTCCGCTTGCCAGGCGCGTCTGACGAACCCGACATCGTTAGCGTCAAACCAACGGCCAAGGAGCTCGACAGCCAGGCTGGCGTTCCATTCGTTCGAAATGACATAGGAGAGGGACGGAATCACAAACAGGGCGGATGAGGAGGGCTGAGGCTCTCTCAAACGCCGTTGCGCGAAGGCCGTCAGCCCGAGGGACCAGACTGTCGACGCCGACGTATCGCTGCCGACGGGGACCGGTTGAAAACCGCCGTCGAAATTGAATCTCTTGTTGACCCCGAGATTGAAGTCCTGACGGGCGGAGATCTGGTCGGAAAGCGCCGGGAGATAGTCCCATCTCGGAGCGACGGCGACATAGGGCGAGAAGGCCTGATCGTTGGTCGGATCGACATATTGCAGCCGCAAGGAGCTTCCCGCCTTGTCGAGATCGGCGCTGGAAGCGCGGAAGAAGCGGTCCATCCCGAACCCTCGACATGGGCGTTGATGTTGCTCGGCTTCACTTGCCTGGCTTCGCGAGTTATTGCGCGTCGAGCAATAGCGCTGCCGTTGCGCCGGTCCTCTTTAACCGCCTGAAGAAAACGCCGCCGATGGAGAGCGGCGTTTCTCATTTCTTGAACTAGGGCCAAGAGGGCGAAGGTTCGCCACCCCCCTTCCTCATTGCAGCGAATGCCCG
This sequence comes from uncultured Alphaproteobacteria bacterium, assembly GCA_963741405.1. Lineage (GTDB taxonomy): Bacteria > Pseudomonadota > Alphaproteobacteria > Rhizobiales > Beijerinckiaceae > Roseiarcus. Next base: position 58,938 of record CAVUHX010000038.1, on the reverse strand, counting down.
CTATCCGCCCAAACGCGACATTCAAACTGAGACGCCACACCCTTCCGGCTCGATCGCTCGAAATTCCCGGGCCAGCTCCAGCTCTCTCCGCTCAACGCGCAGACGCAGCTCACATTGTCGTCGACTTCAGCGTATTCTGACCCCCACATTGCGGATCATATCGTGAGTTTCGATATGGGGAGCACGAAGCCTTTTCTCACTGAAGCGTCGCGCCGCACGGTGCTTCGACGCCTGGCAAGCGCGCTAGCCGGCGCCGCGCTTGCGTCCCGCGCCGGCGACGCCCTCGCCCGGAAAGGGAAGAGATCGCAAAGCGATGTCGCCTATCAAGATACGCCGAAGGGCAATCAGAGGTGCGAATTATGCACCTCTTTCCTGCCGCCAGACCAGTGCCGAACCGTTGTCGGCCCGGTCGGCAGGCAGGCCTGGTGCAATATTTACGAAGGACCTGGGCGACCATAATATTTGACCGTCAACGATCGCTTCGGGCGGATGCCGAGCTTTCCCTGGCGGCCTTCGAAGGCCGGTATTCGCTTCGGCGCAGATTGCGCTTGAATTGACGTGGCTCGATTGAGCCGCGTTCCCCTATCCCGCCTGGAGACAGGCGCCCTTCCGGATGCCCTTTGGAACCTCGGCGACGCGGTCAACGACCGCATCGACAAAACTCCGATCCGAAGAAGCAGTCAATCGGCCTGGCGGTGAAGATCAATCGCTTGGGCCGGAGTGAACGACGGCGAGCGATCTCCTTTTGCTCAGATGGACGACGGCATCGTCGACCTCCCGCGCCTGCTTGTAAAAGACGGAGCCCTTGTCCGTACTGAACGCCTGCCGCGGCGGCAGGTCACAGGCCGCGCCCATCGGCATAGCGAAGGTGCGCGTGTTACCCCGGTCGGGCAGCAGCGGCGCCTGCTGTTGGGCGATCGTGCTGGTCGGGCGCCAGTGTTCCGGACCGTCCTTCAGCTTGTATTGGAGCGGAAAGCCTCATGTTGTACCGGCTAGTGCTCGATCTCGTCCGCCACACGGCGTATTCGCCCCCAGTTGCGAGCCGCGCCTTCGCCTATTTCGGCGTGATCCGCTACGAGGTAACTGCGAGCGGGCGGACGGACCGGTGTTGTCGAAGAAACGACTGGTTGCGCTCGACAGTGGCGTCGGGCGGGCGGCGTCCGAGAGAGCGTGCGCGGAAAACCCTGCCCAAAGAAGCAGCATTGCGAGGAGTGGCCGAAACCCTTAACCCAAATATCCCAACACATCGCGCTTCCCGTTTCCGGTACTCCGTTCGTCCTCTTCGTCGCGCGGTTCGCGGCAGACACGAAAGACGGGGCCCAGGCGTCGCAAGCGCACGTCTTTGGCCGGGCTGAGGCTGCGGATGAGCCAGTGTTCGCACAACCCAGAGGTCGCGGCGCGACCTCGACGTAAGGACGAAGCGTGACGTTGGCTTTGGGCGGGTACTGCGCTTCCCCGCTCTCACCGCAGCGGCGGGTTCACACCGTAGACCGATAGGACGATCCGCCCTTCTGAGAACCAAGCATCGCTCGGCCTCGCGACGGACCCGGGAACCGATATGCCGAGACGAGAGATCCGGCTAATATTTGCGAATGCGAATCATCTCCTATCGTGATCTCGCGCCGGGCCGGTTCGCCAAGTCGGTCGAAAGAATCGGCGCCGCGCTGGCCCGCGGAGATTTCGCCGCGGCCGGCCTGAAGAAATTGTCGCCGACGCCGTACTGGCGCGCCAAGCTCAACGACGAGGCGCGACTCTTGATGCAATTCGCGCCGCATAGGGGCGAAACGGTCTGCCTGTTTCTGGAAGTGATCCCCAATCACGTCTATGAGAAATCCCGCTTTCTGCGCGGCGCCGCGATCGACTGGTCGAAGATCGAAAGCGGTCCCGATGATGCGGCGCCGCAACCGGAGCCAACCCCGCGCGGCGGGCTGGAGCTGCGATGGTTGCCCGCGCAAGCTGCCGAATTTGAACTCCTCGACAGACCGATCGTCTTCGACGAGACGCAGGAGGCGGTGCGCCGTCACAAGGTTCCCCTCGTGGTCGTCGGATCGGCGGGCTCGGGCAAGACCGCCGTGACGCTCGCCAAGATGCGGGAGGCGACCGGGAGGGTGCTTTACGTGACCCACTCGGCCTATCTCGCGCAAACGGCGCGCCGGCTCTACAGCGCACACGGCTACGAGAATCCGGCGCAGGACGTCGAATTCATGAGTTTTCGTGAACTCGTCGAATTCGATCGCGGTCCCCGAGGGCGTCGAAGTCAGCTTTGCGGCGTTTCGCGCCTGGCTCGAACGCCGGCGCGGCGGCCTGAGAGGCGAATTGCGCCAGGCGGACGCGCATGCCTTGTTCGAAGAATTCCGCGGCGTCCTCGGCGCCCCGGCGTCCACGCCACTGTCCGTCGCCAACTATCAGGCGCTGGGCGTGCGGCAATCCCTGTTCGCGGCCGGTGAAATGCGGGCGGCGGCGCACGAGTTGTTCCAAAAGTATGTGGCTTGGCTGAAGGACGCCAAGCTGTTCGATTTGAATATCGTCTCCCACGGCTGGCGCACGAAGACCGAACCGCTCTACGATTTCGTCGTCGTGGACGAAGTGCAGGACTTCACAAGCGCCCAGCTCGCGCTGATTTTCGATTCGCTCAAGACGAAGGATCGCTTCCTTCTCTGCGGCGACGCGCATCAGATCGTGCATCCGAACTTTTTCTCTTGGGCGTCGGTGCGCGCCCTGTTCCGAGAGGCTCAACAGGATGAGGCCGTCGAGGCGGCCTCGGCCCGCGACGTCACGGTGTTGCAGGCGAATTTCCGCAACACGCGCGCCGTGACCGCGTTGGCCAACCGCCTGTTGAAGATCAAGCAGGCGCGTTTCGGCTCAGTCGATCGCGAGAGCAGTTTCCTGGTCAAATGCGCATCTCCCGCTGCGGGCGAGGTCCGCTTGCTCAAGGCCGAGGAAAAGGCGTTGAAGGCCCTGGACGCATCGTCACGCGCGTCAGTCCGCAGCGCGGTGATCGTTTTGCGCGACGAGGACAAGGCCGCCGCCCGCGCGCATTTTAGGACGCCGCTCGTCTTTTCCGTTCATGAGGCGAAAGGCCTCGAATATCCGAACGTCATCCTTTTCAATCTGGTCTCCGGCAACCGCGCGGTCTACGCCGATTTGTGCCGGGACGTGGTTGCGGCCGACCTCGAGGGAGACGAGCTTGATTACCACCGGGCGAAAGACAAGTCGGACAAGTCGCTTGAATTGAACAAATTCTATGTCAACGCGCTCTACGTTGCGATGACCCGCGCGATGGAGGGACTGGCGCTTGTTGAGTCCGACGTCCGGCATCCTCTGTTGGGGCTTCTCGGACTCGAGGAAGTCGCCGAGATCGCGACAGGCCCGGTTCAGACGTCGACCAGGAACGAATGGGCGCAGGAAGCGCGGAAGCTCGAACTGCAAGGCAAACAGGAGCAAGCGCGGTCCATACGAGAGACTTTTCTGGCGAGCCGGCCCACGCCGTGGACCCCGTGGTCTTTGACGGCGCTACGAGAATGGGCTCCCAAAGCGCTCGATCCCAAAAACCCTTCTGCAAAGATCAAGCAAAACATGTTCGATTACGCGCTGTGGCATGGACAAGGCGCCTATATCGAGAAGCTCGCCCGCGAGGCCAAGTTCGGCGCCGCGCTTCCACTCACTCATGAAGGCGACTTGCTGGGCCGTTTCGAACGGACGCTGTACGGATGGCGATTCGTCAACCCCTCCAAGGACGACGGCTTCGCTGACGATCCCAAGAACCCGATGGGGCGCGCCACGCGTGCGGTCGCGACTATGCGCGAGCGGCTGTTGCGGCCCTATCTCGAGCGCTCGCCGAAAACCATATTGCAAGACTGCGGTCTCTACGGGGTCGACCATAGAACCTATTGCGGCGCGACGCCTCTGATGCTCGCGGCGCGGGCCGGCAACCTCGCGCTCGTCGAACAACTCCTCGAACGCGGCGCCGACTCCGACTTGGTCGACGATTACGGGCACACCGCCTGGATGGGGGCGCTCAACCGCGCGATCGACGATCCCGCCTTCGGCAAGGCGCATCTTGGCGCGCTCTTCGAGCGGCTGGGCCCGGATACGCTCGATGTTCATGCGGACGGGCGGCTCGTGCGGCTGGAGCGCGGTCAGGGCGAGTTTTGGCTGCTGGGTCTGATGCTTGCAGGCTTGAAGACCCATGCCGGCGGGCTGTTTGCGCGGCCATTGGGACCGCAACGCCACATGCGGGGCTTCTTCTCGGATTCCTTGCTCCGGACGCTCGAATTGCTTCCGGAACATTTGTGGCCGAAGTCGCGCCGCAAACGGGACTACGTCAGCGGCGTCCTGGCCCGGGCGGAGGTCGGATCGGCCTACCGCCCGGCGCGCAAGCTGTGGAAACGTCGTGAGACCGGCTATTACGCGCCTGCGCCGGACCTGAAGTTGCGCCGCAAGGCGGCGGATGGCGAATCGTGGACGTCGATTGCCGACGCTATGAACCTAGCTGCGGTGGCGGACGGCGCCGGCGGGTGGTTTTTCGACGTCTATGGTCTCGAGGCGGTTGCGGCGACGGGATCCCAAGCGGAGGCGAACGGGTCGGCATGGTTTTGACCAAACGCGGAGGTCCGACCGATCTGCGATAACCCCCGACACGCCATTGCACGAACTGGCCATCAATACCTGGATGTGCGTTGAACGAATGGTCACGCCCCGTCAGAGAGGTTGGCGGATAGGGAGGGCTTTTTGCCAACGGGCAAGCCCTCGCCGTTTAGTTTAGAAGATCCGGCGGACACCGTTGATTCCTACGCCTGCTGGACGGGCGAAAACGCGGACGAAGCCGCCGTAGGCTGGACGGCTCGAGGGGGCGCCACGACCTGCCGTCGAAGTCCATTGGTAGGGGACGCCGACGAGGAAGGCTCCGCCGGGGTTATTGAACCCTTTCAACCTCCGGCAACTTCCAGCTTCTGTCGAAGAACGGCTTCTCCGGTCCATAGAGGCGGAAGATCAGGAAGAAGTTCTTGCCGGCCGTGGTGACCCAGTTCTTCTCGAAGCCGACGGGCGCGCTCGGCCCGAAATAGATGTCGACCGAGCCGTCGGCGTTCTGTTTCATTTCTGGCTTGTTGAATGACGAAAGCCCGACTGCGTTGTCGGCCTGCTCGCACGGGCCCGCGCATGTAAAAGCTTTCGTGTCGGCGTCGTAGACGATCGCCGACCAGAACTCTCGCGCCGGCACTTCGGCGGGGACGCGCAGTCGATAGGTCGAGCCCCCGTCGAAGAGCTTTCCGGACGAGTCCCTCAGCCCCATGAGGTAGAAGGTGCCGGCTCCGAGTTTCTTGGGCACGAACGTCGCCCAGTAGAACAGTCCGCCGGCGCGCGCGTCGAGCCACAGCGCGTCGTCCGTCTCATAGGTGAAGCCGTTCGCTCTCTTGATCGCCTCTGGCGAGAAAGCGCTCCATTGGCTGCTTGGCCACCAGGGCGTGAGGGCGCGTCCCGGTGTGACGAAATAGCTCTCCATGAGACCGCGCGCGTCGGCGATCGCCGCATCGAGCGTCTTTTGCAGCTTGGCGTCGGGCGTGAAGGGCTTGCCGCGCTCGATGCCGATCGAAGACAGCATGCCCATCATCACCTTGTCGCGCTCCCGAACCGGCTCTTCGTTCACAAAAGCCGCGAGTTCGCGAAACCAGCTCGAAGTCGTAGACGGGCAGCGAGTGGAACGGCTTGGGGTAGCCGTCGACAAACCGGGTCGGTTTCGGTGCGGCCGCGTCCGCGAGGGGATAGACTTTGACCTGCAGAGCGTAGGAGTGCGCGTCCTCTGCTGTCCCGCCATTGGCCGGAACGGGGCGGAGGCCGCCCGCGACCACGTAGCCCTGCATGCGAACGGGGATGTAGCCCTCGGGCGTCGGCTCGGAATAGCCGGGCGGCAGGAAGAGGTACTTGCCGCCCTTGCCCTCGTCCTCGCCCGACGGCCCCACATCGACGATGGGGGCCTGCCAGTTGTCGACGAAGCTGCCGAACAGCACGGCCTTCTCTCCCGCCGCCGGGATTTCCACCACGACCGGCCCGCTCCGGAGGTTGAGCGCCGTCAGCATGTACGGAACCTGGTTATTCGCGGTCAGAAGTTCGTGTCGCGGGACCGCCGGCTTGCTCCACAGGATGACGTCGTTCCACGTCGCCCCATAGTCCTTGAACGTCGCCTCGACGAACTCGCGGATGCTGATGGCGGGCATCGACCAGATCACCGCCTCGACCGCGCGCGCCCGAACGAGCTGATCTTCCAGATCGGTCGCGCGCGCCGCGGGACTCCCGAACATGCCGGCCGACGCGGCGAACGAAAGAAGCCCAATCGTGATGAGTTTCTTCATCGAGACTTTTCTCCCCGGCCAGCTGAGTGACACGATAATGGGATCCCTTGTGCATTTCGCGTTTGAAAAATCAAGACGCTCCGTCCCGCGGATTGCATCTATGCGACTAGGCGACGGACTGAGCGCGCATCTGCGCCGCGAGCATGATCTGCGCGCAGGCCCTGGCGTCGGACAAGGCTTCGTGATGGTTGAGGACGATGCCGAGTTCGCGGCAGACGTCGGAAAGCTTGGTCGGAAAGATGTTCCAGGTCTGCCGGGAAATCTGGACCGTGCAGTGGAACGGCAACGGCGGCGGTTCGACGCCGTAGCGCGCGCAGCAGGCGTTGAGCACGCTTCGGTCGAAAGAGGCGTTGTGCGCGGCGAAGAACTCCGCGCCGTCGACGAAGGCCGCGATGGCCGGCCAGAGCGCGCCGAAATCCTCCGATTCCGCCACGTCCCGCCAGGTCAGTCCGTGGATGTAGGTGAAACGGAATTCGCGGGTCGGCGGCCGGATCAGGTGAACCGCCGTCTCGACGATCCTGCCGCCGGCGACCCTGACCAGGCCGACCGCGCAGGCGCTGTCGCGCGAAAAATTCGCCGTCTCGAAATCGATCGCGACAAAATCCGGCGCCGGCCCCAAGCGATTTCATTCCAGATGCCCGGCCGCAGCGGACCCGAATCACGCGGCCTCGAAGTCGATTCGCCATAGCACGCATGGCGGCGCCCGACGGAGCGTCGACCGGGGGAGGCGGCGCTCCATCCACAGGCAATCACACGGCCATCACAATCCGTGGTCAGAAATCGCTCTGGTGAGGGCATTCGACGAGAGGCGGGCCGTTCGATCCGTCGCGGCCGGGCGCGCTCACCGAGCAGGAACCAGGCACAGGGAGGAATGGCATGCGTCAGATTGTGGCGGGGGTCGCGGTCATTGCGCTCCTTGCTCTTGCGGGATGCGCCAAGGGCGACAAGGGCGAACCGGGACAGAAGGGCGAGGTCGGCGCCGCGGGGCCGGCCGGGGCTGCGGGCGCGAAAGGGGACACAGGACCCGCGGGTCCGACCGGGCCTCCGGGACCAAAGGGCGAAACGGGGCCCGCCGGCCCGAAGGGCGACGCCGGACCGCCCGGACCGCCCGGGCTTCCGGGACCAATGGGGCCGAAAGGCGATCCGGGCGCAACCGGCGTCGGCGGAATCCAGGGCCCGAAGGGCGATGCAGGGCCTCCCGGTCCAGCCGGGGCTCAGGGAAGCAAAGGCGATCCGGGGGCGGCCGGCCCGCCCGGACCGAAGGGCGACGCCGGTCCGCCGGGAGCGCCCGGGCCGCAGGGCCCTGCCGGACCGGCCGGCCAGGCCGTCGCGCAGGGCGCCCGCGTTCGGGTCGTGGTCGGACAGTCGAAAGCGGCCTGCGACGCGAGCGAAATCATGATCAGCGCCTATTGCGCCGGCAAGAACGCGACGGCGCGAATCGACGGGATGACGGGCGCCGAATGCGACGGCGACGCCGACGCCAAGGCGGTCGTGGCCTGCGCGGCCAAATGAAGCATGCCGTTCCCCTAGCCCTGCTCAGCAGGGCTAGGGGAATGGGAACGGCGCCTGCAACTTGTTCGGCAGGGGGCTACTTGCGGGTCCGGTCGCGCGGCGCCGCGCGCCCGGCCTTGGCCGCGGCGGTCGAGACTGCCGCCGAGGTCCACCCTGCCCCGCCGCCTGCCGCATCCGCACGCACGACCGACACGGCGCCGACCAGTTCGAGAGCGTCTTCAGCCGCCACGCGCTCGTAGCTTTCGCCGTCGCTGCGGAGGCGATATTGCGGGAAATTGTCCTGGATCGGCAGCGTGCGGGTGATGCGGAAAACATCGTCCGTCTTGGGAAACACCCCGCTTTTGCTCCGGATCCGAACAATTTGTCCGACAGAAAACTGGTGAACGGCTGTCTCCAGCGGAGTAACCCGCATGTGGCTGGGGGCTCGAATGTTCATACCGTCGTAATCCTTGCCAAGCCGGCGTCGCATCGGCCGCAGCGCCGGATTCCAGGGCCGATGTCGCCGGAAGATGGTGGCGCCGACGCGCCAAAGCACGGTGGCGGCGGCGCTGATGTCGGCGCCGTCGCGCGCCCTGCAGCTCAACCTTAATACAAAGCGGCGAAAAATGCAGCGAATTCGTTTGCCGTTTTTCACAGAGTTTTTCCGCGCTCCGTCGCTCCCCGAAGTGTCGACCCCCGCAGGGCGCTCGTTTCGCCGGCTCGCGGCAAGACAGATATACTATATAATAATGTGCTCCGGCCCGGCGAGACGACGCTAAGACGGGTCGCAACACATTGAAAGATAAGGCCTCGCCCGCTAAACTGGCGTAAAAAGGCCGCGAGGCGAGGCGCTGCCGCCGCTCCAGGCGGGCCGCTCGCGAACCCCCCCGCCTCGTCGCTGCGGGGATTGCGCTAGGCCGGTCGGAAAAGCCGGGCTAAGAGGCGGTCAATGAGGATTCACCATCTCAATTGCGGCTCGCTGTGCCCGGCCGGATCCCGGCTGGTCGGCGGCCAGATGTGCTGCCACTGCCTTCTCGTCGAAAGCGAGGAGGGGCTTATCCTCGTCGACACCGGACTCGGGGTCGAGGACGTCTCTGATCCGCGGCGGCTCGGCTGGCTCTTTCGGGCCGCGACCCGGCCCCGGCTCAGGATGGCGGAGACCGCGCTGCGGCAGGTCGCCGACCTCGGCTTCCGGGTGAGCGACGTGCGCCACGTCGTGCCGACTCACCTCGATCTCGACCACGCGGGCGGCCTGGCCGACTTCCCGGCGGCGACCGTGCATGTGTTCGGCGCCGAATTGCGCGCGTCGAAGGACCCGACGTGGAAAGAGCGCATGCGCTACCGCCCGGCTCAGCTCTCCGCCGTCGCAAACTGGGCGCCCGTCGAGCCGGGAGGGGACGCCTGGTTCGGCTTCGACAGCGTGCGGGCGCTGCCCGGCGCGCGCGACGACGTGCTCCTCGTCCCCCTGCCCGGCCATTCGCGCGGCCACTGCGGCGTTGCGGTCTCCGCTCCGGAGGGGTGGCTTCTTCACTGCGGGGACGCCTATTTCCACCACGCCCAAGTGCAGCCCGCGGCCGGCAAGGCGCCGCTGGCGCTGCGGCTGCTCGAGTCGCTGGTCAACACCGACCGTTCGGCGCGCCTCGCCAACCTCGCGCGGCTCCGCGCCCTCGCGCAGAGCCGGGCAAGCGAAATCAGGCTGATCTGCTCGCACGATCCGGCGGACATGGCGCCGCTGCGGAGTTGAACGCCGCCGCGCCGGTCAGCCGGCGAACCGGGCGCTCAAGCCCCCGTCGACGCGACAGTTCGCTCCCGTGACGAAGGCCGCCTCGTCCGACAGATGGAACACGGCGCAACCCGCGACATCGGCCGGCCTCGCCATCCGTCCGAGCGGATGCGCAAGGACTTTCTCCCGCAACTCGGGATCGCTGCGGGCAAAAAACTCTGCCACCAGCGCGGTTTCGACATAGCCCGGCGAGAGTGCGTTGACACGGATCCCTTTGGGACCGACTTCAAGTGCGAGCGAGCGCGTCAGGCCAACGAGACCGGACTTCGCTGCCGCGTAAGGAAAGCGGCCGTCGCGTCGACCTGGGCTCCGCAGACGCGATGGTCGCGACACCGTTCCAACCCCCGCGCCGACCCGAACCCACCGCAGTCGGCGAGTTCCGGCGATCACGCCGCAAGTACGTCCTTTGAGGCGACCGTCGAATCCGCCTTGAGTCGGTAGACGAGCGGCACGCCTGTGGCGAGCTCCATGGACGGAATGGTCTCGGGGGTCAGGCCGTCGAGAACCATCACCAGCGCGCGCAGGCTGTTGCCGTGCGCGGCGACGAGCACCCGCTTCCCCCTGAGAACCTCCGGCAGAATGTACTGGCAATAATAGGGAAGCGCCCGCGCCACGGTGTCCTTGAGGCTCTCGCCGCCCGGCGGCTGCACGTCGTAGCTGCGCCGCCACAGGTGGACCTGCTCCTCGCCCCATTTCTTGCGCGCATCGTCCTTGTTCAGCCCGCACAGGTCGCCGTAGTGGCGTTCGTTGAGGGCCTGGTCCCGGCTTTCGGGCAGGCCGGTTTGACCCATTTCGGCCAGGGTCAGCGCCAAAGTGTTCTGTGCCCTTTTCAGGGCGGAGGTGAACGCGACGTCGAAGGCGATTCCGCGCGCCTTGAGCCGTCGGCCTGCTTCCTTGGCCTCTTCGACGCCGAGCGGGGACAGCTCCACATCGCGCCAGCCGGTGAACAGGTTTTTCAGGTTCCACTCGCTCTGGCCGTGGCGGAGCAAGACAAGCATGCGTTCGACGTCGGACATCGTTTTTCACCGCTTCTTCAGGATCGGCGAGACCAGTAAGACAGGTTCGCGTCGGCGCCAAGGACAGATCCCCGGTCCGCCGGTCGAAAGTTTGGCCGCGCCCCAATTCTTGCCGTGTTTATGAAGTTAACCTCGCCGGAACGACACTCTGCGGGGATTTGTCGATGCCCGATGTGCGGTCCGGTTTTCCGCCTCCATCGGGGATGCGGCGCCGTCGGCTCCACGCCGGCGCCCTGGGGCGGCTCAGCAAGACGGTTAGCGTCGCATTCGCGAAAGAGGCAGCGATGCGAGCGGTCCCTGATTGTCGTCTTTTCAAGGACATAAGTCTGGCGATTGCAAAGCAGCCATTCTTCCGGCCGATCCGCCTTGCCGCGGCGGTTGCCGCGTCGCCGCTCGCGGGCTGCAGCGGGGTTCTCGATCCGGCCGGGCCGGTCGGCGCCGCCCAAAGGCTCATTCTCATCAACTCGGTCGCCATCATGCTGGCGATCGTCATCCCCGTTGTCGTGCTGATCGCCGCCTTCGCCTTCTGGTTCCGGGCGTCCAATACGCGCGCCTTCTATTGGCCGGACTGGGAATTCTCCGGCCATCTCGAGCTGATCGTCTGGGCGATTCCGACGCTCGTCGTCGTCGTCCTCGGCGGGGTGGCCTGGTACGGGTCGCACGACCTCGATCCTTTCCGGCCGATTTCCTCGCAGACGAAACCCATCGAGGTCCAGGTCGTCTCGCTCGACTGGAAGTGGCTGTTCATCTTCCCGAGCGAAGGGATCGCGAGCGTCAATACGCTCGCGGTCCCGGTCGGCGTCCCCGTCCATTTCACCATCACGTCGAGCGGCGTGATGAACAGCTTCTTCGTGCCGCGGCTCGGCAGCCAGATCTACGCGATGGCCGGCATGGCGACGCAGCTCTGGCTGCAGGCCGACCATCCCGGAGCCTATCGCGGTTTTTCGGCCAACTTCAGCGGCGACGGTTTCGCCGACATGCACTTCGATCTGAAGGCGCTGCCGCCCGACGGCTACGCCCAGTGGATCACGCAGGCGAAGGCCGCGAGCGGCGGCCTCGACAGCGCGCGTTACGCCGAGCTCGTCAAGCCGAGCATAGGCATGAGCCCGACCCTCTTTCGCTCGGTCGAGCCGGGCTTGTTCGAATCGATCGTCAACGAAAGCGCGCCGCAGCCGTCCGCGTCGATCACGCCGGCCCTGCAGGCCAAGTGCATGGCGCCGGCTGCCTGCGGGGGGACCTGATGCTCGGCAAGCTCTCGTGGTCGGCGATCCCCTTCGATCAGCCGATCCCGCTCGTGACATCGATCGTGGTGATCGTGGTCATCCTGGCCGTGCTCGGCCTGATCACGGTCAAGGGCTGGTGGCCCTATCTCTGGAGCGAGTGGATCACCTCGGTCGACCACAAGCGCATCGGCGTCATGTACTGCCTGCTCGCGATGGTGATGCTCATTCGCGGCTTCGCGGATGCCATCATGATGCGCGGGCAGCAGGCGATCGCCTACCACTCCCCCGGCTATCTGCCGCCCGAGCACTACGACCAGATCTTTTCCGCCCACGGCACGATCATGATCTTCTTCGTGGCGATGCCGTTCGTCATTGGGCTGATGAACTTCGTCCTGCCGCTGCAACTCGGCGTGCGCGACGTCGCCTTCCCGACCTTCAACCTGGTGAGCTTCTGGCTGACCGCCTCCGCCGTTTTGCTCATCAACGCCTCGCTCCTCATCGGAGAGTTCTCGAAGGCCGGCTGGATGGGCTACCCGCCGCTCTCCGAACTCGCCTTTTCGCCCGGCGTCGGCGTCGATTATTATCTGTGGTCTTTGCAGATTTCCGGCGTCGGCACGCTGCTCACCGGCGTCAATTTCGTCACCACGATTTTGAAGCTGCGCGCGCCCGGGATGTCCTACACGCGCATGCCGATCTTCTGCTGGACGGCGCTGGCGGCGAGCCTGCTCATGGTCGCGGCCTTCCCCGTGCTCACCGCGACCTTCGCGATGCTGCTGCTCGACCGCTATCTCGGCTTCCATTTCTTCACGACGGACATGGGCGGCAACGCCATGATGTACGTGAACCTGTTCTGGGCGTGGGGCCACCCCGAGGTCTACATCCTGATCCTGCCGGTGTTCGGCGTCTTCTCCGAGGTCGTCTCGACCTTCTCGGGCAAGCCGCTGTTCGGGTACCGGTCGATGATCATCGCGACGCTGGCGATCTGCATCCTCTCCTTCATGGTCTGGCTGCACCACTTCTTCACCATGGGGGCGGGCGCGAACGTCAACGGCGTGTTCGGCATCATGTCGATGATCATCGCAGTGCCGACCGGCGTGAAGGTGTTCAACTGGCTGTTCACCATGTGGGGCGGCCGGGTGCGCTTCGAGCCGCCGATGCTGTGGGCGATCGGCTTCATGTTCACCTTCGTGGTCGGCGGCATGACCGGCGTGCTGCTCGCGGTTCCGCCCGCTGATTTCGTGCTGCACAACTCGGTCTTCCTGATCGCCCACTTCCACAATGTCATTATCGGCGGCGTGCTGTTCGGCGCCTTCGCCGGCTACAATTACTGGTTTCCGAAGGCGTTCGGCTTCAGGCTTGAGAAGCGGTTCGGCACGGCGGCGTTCTGGTTCTGGCTCGTCGGCTTCTACACGGCCTTCATGCCGCTGTACGTGCTCGGCCTCGACGGCATGACCCGCCGGCTGCAGCATTACGACGTCGCGGAATGGCAGCCCTGGCTCATGGTCGCCGGCTTCGGCGCCCTCCTCATTCTCTGCGGCATCCTCTGCCAGGTCGCGCAGATCGCGGTCAGCATCCGCGACCGCGACGCCTTGCGCGACATGACCGGCGACCCGTGGGACGGCCGCACGCTCGAATGGATGACCTCCTCGCCGCCGCCGGCGTTCAATTTCGCGGCCCTGCCCGACGTCACTGGCGAGGAGGCCTATTGGGGCATCAAGCAGCGCGCCATCGCCAGGGCCGAACTCTCGCCGCTGCCGCGCTACGAACCGATCGAGATGCCGCTGAATAGCGCCACCGGCTTCGTCGTCGCCTTCTTCGCCGTCGTCACCGGTTTCGCGCTGATCTGGCAGATCTGGTGGCTGGCGGCGGTGGGCGTCGCCGGCGCCTTCGCCACCTTCGTCGTCTTCGCCTGGCGCGATCACGAGGAATTCGAGGTGCCGGTCGAGGAGGTCGCGCGGATCGACGGGCTGAGGCGCGAGGCGCGCGTCGACCTGGTGCAGGGCCGCGTGCCCGGCATCCGGTTGGTGAGGGTGCCGGAAAGGCCGCACACAAGCGGACAACGCGGAGCCGATCCGGCCGACCGGTACGGCGGACCCGCGCCGAAGCACATCGTCACCGCCTACGGCTTCTGGATCTTCCTGCTCTCCGATTTCGTGATGTTTTCGGCCTTCTATGCGGCCTATGCCGTGCTGTCGCGGTCGACCGCGGGTGGGCCGGGACCGGCCGACCTCTTCAACCTCACCACCGTGGCGTTCGAGACGGCCTTTCTCCTCGTGTCGAGCTTCGCCTGCGGCCTCGCCATGATCGCCGCCAACGCGCGCAACCTCCTCTGGACGCTGGTCGGGCTGCTGGTCACCGGCCTCCTCGGCGTCGGCTTTCTCGGCCTCGAGCTCCACGAGTTCGCGAAGATGATCGCCGAGGGCGCGGGTCCGGACCGCAGCGCGTTCCTGTCGGCCTTTTTCGCGCTCGTCGGCTGCCATGGGCTGCACGTGACGATCGGCCTGCTCTGGCTCGGCACGATGATGGCGCAATACACCGCCAAGGGCTTCCGGCCGAGCATCCTGCGCCGCGGCATGTGCTTTTCGCTGTTCTGGCACGCGCTCGACATCATCTGGGTCGGCATCTTCACCAACGTCTATCTTCTGGGGACGATACACACATGAGCGATCATCAGGCCCATGACGCCGCGCCCGGCGAAGGCGACATCGGCGCGCGTTCCGTTCTCGATGATGCGCGCAACTACGTGATCGGCCTCGTGCTGGCGACGATCCTGACCGTCGCGTCCTTCTGGGTCGCGAGCGGCACCGCCCTCCTCTACGGGCCGGGCGTACAGATGGGGCTCGCTGCGCTGGCGGTCGCCCAGATGGGCGTGCACCTCGTCTTCTTCCTGCACATCACCACCGGCCCGGACAACACCAACAACGCGCTCGCCCTGGCCTTCGGCGCGTTCATCGTCGGCATCGTCATCGCCGGCTCGGTTTGGATCATGTTCCACCTCAACGCCAACATGGCGCTCCCGGCCGGGATGATGGACCTGCACATGCAGCGCTAGGGGTCAAAACCAAACGTTTTGGCGCCCGGTTGGAATGGCGGGAACGCGCAAAGTCCGGCCGTCCCGGACGGCTCGGCGAGTGGGCATGCTCGACCCTTTGCTGACCTTGCCGACCAGGCCGGTACGGGCGGAGAACCTCAAAAAGCTGCCGTAGGCGGAAAACGATTGACGCGCCACAATTGGACAGTTGGTGGGACAATTCGGTGTCGCCTTTCCTCCAACTGACTTTCCACCCGGCCACAGCTCAGGCGACTCCTCCTGCCCGACTTTCTCCTGGACGGGGTGACTCAGCCGGGCCTCGGGACTGACCCCTCAAGATCTCACGTTGAAAGTCCGTCCCACGGAAAGTTGTGTTAGGTTTGTTGTTGCGTCGCGCGCCGAACGGAAAGCCATCCCCGATGCGCTGTTCACGCTGCCAAACGGAGAATCGGGAAGGCCGCAGGTTTTGCGCGTCCTGCGGCGCGGCGCTCACGCGGGCCTGCGAATGCGGTTACGTCAACGACGCGACCGATCGGTTCTGCGGAAGCTGCGGGCGCGTGCTGGAGCGCGATTCGGAGGCCGCCGCCTGAGACCGACGGCGACCGGCGTCCGGTCGCAATCATGTTCTGTGATCTGGTCGGCTACACCCGTCTAACGTCGAAGCTTGACCCGGAGGAGGTCCGGGCGCTGCTCGAGCAGTTCTTTGGCGTGATCGACGCCACCGTCGACCGCTATGGCGGTACGATCGACAAGCATATCGGCGATGCGGCGATGGCGCTGTTCGGCGCCCCGCGCGCCCATGGCGACGATGCGCTGCGCGCGGTGCGCGCGGCGCTCGAAATCCAGGCGCTCATCCCGACGAAACTCAGGGCGGCCTCGGGCCCGCTCGCGGTGCATGTCGCGCTCGCCATGGGAGACGTCGTCGCGAGCCGGGTCGGCAGCGAAAGGCGGCGCGAATATACCGTGATCGGCGAGGCGGCCAATCTCGCCGCTCGGCTCCTCGACCGGGCCGGAGCTTCCGAAATCCTGGTGTCGGAGGAGATCTGGCAGGCGACCGGGCGGTTTGCCGACTACGAGGCTCTCGGTGGACAAATTCTCAAAGGCATTGACGAGCCCGTTCCCGTCTTTCGCCTGAATGGATTGCGAGAATCCGCCTCCGAGAGCCGCCCACTGGTCGGCCGCCGCGCCGAGCTTGCCCAATGCCGCGGCGCGCTCGCGGCGGTCTCCGATGGGCAGGCAGGCGCCGTCATCGTCGTGCGCGGCGAGCCTGGCATCGGCAAGACGCGTTTCGTCGAGGAATTGCAGTCGATCGGCGCCGAGCTTGGCTTCGCCCGCCACATGGGCTGGGCGCTCGACTTCGGCGTCGAGCGAGGACGAGGCGCGCTTGGCGCGCTCGTTCGCAGCCTCCTCGATCTGCCGCGCGACGCCTTGCCCGATCAAGTCGAAGAGGCGCTTGCTGCAGCCGCGCCCACCCCCGAAGCGCCGGCGACCGACGATGCGCTGTATCTGCGCGATCTGACGGAGGCGCCGCAGCCCGATGAGGCGCGCCGGCTCTACGAGGCGATGGACGCCGCCGCCCGCGCGCGCGGCAAGGATCTCGCGCTTGCGCGGCTCGTCGACGGAGCCTCCCGCCGTAGGCCGCTTCTCATGATTGTCGAGGACGTGCACTGGGCTGACGCGGAGACCCTCGGGCAGCTTGCGGCCCTCGCGCGCGCCACCGGGCAATGCCGCGCCGCGCTTCTCCTCACGACGCGTATCGGCGGCGATCCCTTGGACGCGGGCTGGCGGGCGATCGCGGCTGGCGGCTTTCAGCTCACGATCGATCTCGCGCCGCTCGCGTCGGCCGAGGCGGAGACCATGGCCCGCAGCTTTGCCGCGACTGAGGATTTCGCCGCCAAATGCGTCGAGCGCGCCGGCGGCAATCCGTTGTTTCTTGAACAGCTTCTGCGGGCGGCTCGCGACCTGGTCGACGGCAAGCTGCCGAGCACCGTTCAGAGCGTCGTCCTCGCCCGCGTCGATCTGCTCGCGCTCAACGATCGGCGCGCCATCGAGGCTGCATCAGCCCTCGGCCAGCGTTTCACGCTTGCCGCGCTCAGAGCCCTGGTCGACGATCCGCGCTACGAAGCCGAAGTCCTCCTGCGCAACGCGCTCCTCAGGCGTTCGCCCGACGGACTCCAGTTCGTGCATGCATTGGTGCGCGACGGCGTCTATGCGTCGCTCATTCGTGGGCGGCGGCGACAGCTTCACGGCGCCGCTGCCCGCGTGCTGGCCGACGAGCCGACCCTCAGGGCCGAGCATCTCGACCTCGCGTCAGACCCCGAGGCGGCGCGCGCCTACCTTGCAGCTTCGAAAGATCAGGAGGCGCTCTTCCGGCAGGACCAGGCGATCGCGCTTGCGCGCCGCGGGCTGGCCATCGCAACCGATCCTGAGGTCCGCGTCGAGCTCGCCTTGCAGGTCAGCGATATCGAGCTTCACGCCGGCCGCGGGCGGGAGGCGCTCGACGCCTATCGCGGCGCGCTTGCCGATTGCCGCTCAGAAGGAGACCGGGTGCGGGTCCTGATCGGCGTCGCCGCGGCCAACCGGCTTCTGGCCAAGCTCGACGACGCCTTCGCGGCGCTGGCGGAAGCGGAGACGCCGACGCGCGCCGCCGCCGCCGACCGCGCGCTCGCCGAGATTCACTACCTGCGCGGCAATCTGCACTTTGCCCGCGGCGAGATCGAATCGTGCCGAAGCGAGCACTCGGCCGCGCTCGAGGCCGCGGTGAGGCTCGATTCGCCCGAATGGCGGGCGCATGCGCTCAGCGGCCTCGCCGACGCGCAGTACATGGACTGCCGCATGGCGACGGCTCTGAAACTGTTTTCCGAATGCGTCGAACTGAGCGAGACCGCCGGACTGACGCGTATCCTGACGGCGAATCTCCACCTTATGGGCGCCTGCCGCGGCTATCTCTGCGCGTTTGACGCCGGGCTTAGCGAGATGAATCGAGCGCTCGAGATCGCGCGGCGGATCGGCAATAGGCACGGGGAAATGTCTACGTTGGCAGGGATCGGCAGCACCATGTCACAAGCTGGACGCTACCGGGAGGCGGCTGACATCTCGGCTCTGGCGCTCGCGCAGGCGCGCGCTCAACGCGCGCCGCTTTGAGGCAGCCGCCCTCGGCCTATGCGCCGAGCTTGCGCTCGTCCAAGGCGACCGTCGCGAGGCTCTGGCGTTCGTGCGCGAGGGTCTTGCGGCATCGGAGGCCACAAGTCCCGGTTTTTCTGTGGGCCGAATCTTTATGGTCTCCTTTGGCTGGTCGAGACGGGGCGCCCGGCTAGCCAACCCGCTCTCGCCGCAGGCGAGGCTCTGCTTGCCAAGGGAGCCGTTGGCCACAACCACTTCTTCTTCCGCCGCAACGCCATCGAGGCGGCGCTGCTGGCGGAGGACTGGGATGCAGCCGACGCCCACGCCGACGCGCTCGCACGACGAACGGCGGCGGAGCCGCTTCCTTACTCC
The DNA here is from genome assembly GCA_963741405.1 of uncultured Alphaproteobacteria bacterium. Classification (GTDB taxonomy): domain Bacteria; phylum Pseudomonadota; class Alphaproteobacteria; order Rhizobiales; family Beijerinckiaceae; genus Roseiarcus. Next base: position 40,549 of record CAVUHX010000038.1, on the reverse strand, counting down.
GACCTGATTATCGAACGAGGTCGCATCCTCGCCCGCATGGGCCGCGGAACCGCGCGCGACGAGGATGCCGGAGAGTTGGCCGCCCTTCGCGCCAAGGCCGCCGCCGCCGACTTCCGCATCGATGCGCTGGGGGAAGCGCTGCGGGCGGGGTAGGCGAGCGTCGAATCCAGGGATCGATGTCGCCTTTGCGTCGGCTGCATCCGCTCGGCAGTCCGCCGGGGAAACGGTAGCGTGCGGAAGGTTCTGCAAAATCGCTGAGAGCGAGAGGCGGTCATGGCAGGCTGGTGATGCCCAAGTCACCTGATTCTCTCTGGAGAACCTCCGCCATGACCAAGACCGAAGGTAAGCCTGCGATTGCCGCCGTCAAAGAGCTTTTCGCCGCGAGCCCGGACGGGCTGCGGGAATTGGTTCGCGCGGTCGTGCAGGAGATGCTGGAAGCCGAGATGACGGACGCGCTCGGCGCCGGGAAGAGCGAGCGAACCGACGCCCGGCTCGGTTACCGCTCCGGCTACGACACCCGCACGCTCGTCACGCGCGTGGGCAAGCTCGAGTTGCGCGTGCCGCAGGATCGCGACGGCCGGTTCTCGACCGAACTTTTCGAACGCTATCAACGCTCCGAGCAGGCGTTGGTGGCGACGCTGGCCGAGATGTACGTGCAGGGCGTCTCGACCCGCAAGGTCAAGGCCATCACCGAGGAGTTGTGCGGCCACGCCTTCTCGGCCTCCGCCGTCTCCGCCATCAACAAGCGCCTGGACGTAAGTCTCGACGCCTTTGCCACGCGCCCCCTCGCCGAGCCTTTCCCTTACCTCATCCTCGACGCCCGTTATGAGAAGGTGCGCGAGGGCGGCGTGGTCGCGAGCCAGGCCGTGCTGATCGCGGTCGGCATCGACTGGGACGGTCGCCGCCAGATCCTGGCCGTCGACATGGCCAATCGCGAGAGCAGCTCGTCCTGGAAGGACTTCCTGCTCGGACTGCGCCGGCGCGGCCTCCGCGATGTCGAGTTCGTCGTCGCCGACGACCACGCGGGCCTTCGCGCAGCGATCCGCGAGGTCCTCCCCGAGACGGCCGTCCAGCGATGCTACGTGCACTTCCTCCGCAACGCCCTCGACCATCTTCCGCGCAAGGCCGACGACGACTGCCTGCAGGAACTGCGCTGGCTGTACGACCGGCGAAACGTCGAGGAGGCCCGCCGCGATCTTTCCGCATGGATCGCCAAATGGGGCAATCGATACGACAAGCTCGTCGACTGGGTCGAGGAAACCATCGAGGAAATCTTCACATTCTACCGTCTGCCCCGCCAGCACCATAAGCATCTCAAAAGCACCAACATGCTCGAAAGGTTCAACGAGGAGATCAAGCGACGAACCCACGTCGTGCGCATCTTCCCGAACACGGAGGCATGTCTGCGTCTGGTGCGAGCCCTAGCCGTAGAAACCCACGAGAACTGGCTCGAAGCCCACCGCTACCTCAACATGAACGACCTCAAGGAGCACAAGAAGGCCAACCTCCGCCAAGCCGCATAACCAGCAAACCCATGACCGCCTTTTGCAGAACTTGACGCACTCAATCCCGGAAACTTCGCCTTCGAGCGGACTCCGCGCCTACAGGGTCAGCTTTGAACGCCCGCTACCGCGCCCGTTCCCGCCGTTGGGCCAACCGGCGCTCCCCGCCCACTTGAGGCGTCCAAGGTGCGATCCGCTACGTCCGCAATACGTCCGGCGCCCCCCGTTCCGCTGCGCCGTCGGGCCCGGTCCCCTCGGCGTGGAACCAGGCGTCAGGTCTTGACCACCAGCCCGAGATGCGTGCGGCCGATCCGCCCGTGTCGTATTTGGTCGGCGTGCCGAAGGGACGCCTGAGCCGGCTCGAGCGCGCCCTCGTCGGCAAGCCCTGGCAGGAGGCTCGCCCCGGCGTCGAGGTCAAGCTGTTGCCCCAGGACGGCGAACTCTACGTGTTCGCCCAGAGCCTCGACAGGGTCGCCAAGGAGCGCAGCATGCGCCGGCGGCAACTGAAAGGGCTATGGAGGCGGCTGAAAGAGCTGAACAGGATGTCCGTCAATCTGACGCGCGACGACCTGCTGATCAAACTCGGACAGGCCAAAGCCAAGTGGCCGGGCGGATGGCGGCTGGTCGAGGTCGAGGTCGAGGTCGACCCGGAGCGGGCCGCGTTCCAATATGCGCTCGATCGCAAGAAACTGCGGCAGGCGCGCCGGCGCGAAGGACGCTATCTCCTGCGCAGCAATCTGACCGAGGGCGATCCCGCCGCCCTGTGGGGCTACTACCTCCAGCTGGTTCAGGTAGAGGAGGCGTTTCGAACGCTCAAAGGCGACCTCGCCGTCCGCCCGATCCACCATCAGGAACAGGAGCGCATCGAGGCGCACATCTTCATCGCCTTCCTCGCCTATTGTCTGCACGTCACCCTCGGGCGTCGCCTGAAAGGGCTCGCGCCGGGCCTGACCCCGCGCAGCGTGTTCGAGAAATTCGCCGCTGTGCAGATGATCGACGTCCACATCCCGACTGCCGACGGCCGCCAATTGCAGCTGACCCGTTACACCCAGCCCGAGCCCGAGTTGGCGCTCCTCCTCCACCGCCTCAAACTCGACCTGCCCGACCAGCCGCCCCCCAAAATCACCTCGCCTCAGGCCGCCGCGGCGCTCCCCCTGTAGTGCCGACCTTCCGGGGGGCCGCTCAACGTTTTCAACGCGTTCCAACCGCTGACCCTGCCCAATCGGCTAACTTCGGTTAGGCGCGAGATATCCCTGCTCCCGGTGGAGCAGGGAATTTCAATTCCCTGCTCGGTCGAATTAATTCCCTGCTCGGCCGGGTAGGGAATTTATCTGGAACCGGCTGAAATCGTTGTGGTTCTTGTTACAGTTCTTCCGAAAATCAGCCGAAATGCGCGAAGTTCCCTGCACTTTCCTGCCACCAGGGAATTCGGCTGGACTCGGCTCGGGCCCGCCGCCGCGAAATCCCTATGCCAGCTCGAGCGCGAACGGCGTCCCCTCGAAACAGTCCTCGCCGCGGCCGATCCCGGCGATCGCCTCGGTCATCCGCCCGTTGCGCCCAAGCGCGGCGTCGGCGAGCGCGACGAGGCGGGCGTTCGGCGTCGCGGTCGGCGAGGCGGCGCGCAGCGCGAGGGCGACCTCGAACTCGTCGCGCTCGGGTTTGAGCGCGCAGGCGGCGATGAAGGCGGCGGCGGTCGAGCGGCTGACCCCGGCATAGCAATGAATCAGCATCGGCTCGGCGCGGTCCCAGCCGCGCACGAAGTCGAGCAAGTCGTCGAGATGGTTGCGCTCCGGCAGGGTCTGCCCGGGCATCGGGGCGACGATGTCGGAGATCGCGAGATAGAGATGGCGCTCGGAGGCGATCGCCGCTGGGCGCTCGACCGGCGTGCCCGGGCTCAGGAGTGTGAGGAGGGAGCGCGCGCCGGTCCTCTCGACCGTGTCGGCGACGAGGGCCAGCGAGCAGACGTGAAGGCGCGGCACAGGATTTTCCTTTTTCCGGCGGCCTTCTACCTAAGCCGGCGGAGCCGGAACCAAAAAGGCGTCAGGCGTTTGAGCAACGACCACCCTCGGCTGTGCGGGCAAATTTGGATGATCCGCCGATTCACATCCGCCCAAATTGTTCCCGCCAACGCGGGTGCAGGGGTAAGAACCCATCAGGGACTAAGGGCTTGTCGTCGCGGCGTCGAGTTCGCCGAAACGGGCGAGAAAGCGCGCCTCGACGTCGGCCGGCCGCATCGGCTCGAGATAGGCGCCGAACCGGCGGAGCGCCATGCCCGGCTCGCCGAACAGCCTTTTCGCCTCGGCGACGTCGAAGCCCGCCAGCGCCGTCGCCTCCATGTAGGCCGAGACGTGGTCGGCCGCCTTGATGCGCCTGACGAGCTCGGGGGCGAGCGCCGCCGGAAGCCCGAAGCGGATGTGGATCGCCCGCAGGAGGCGCGCCTCGACGCGCCTGTAGTCGTCGCCGATCGCCGCCTTGAACGGCGAGATCATGTCGCCGATCACATATTCGGGCGCATCGTGCAGGAGCGCGGCGAGGCGCATGCCCGCGGTCGGCGCCGGCAGGCCTGCCACGAACAGGGCCTCGACCAGCAGCGAGTGCTGGGCGACCGAGAAGATCTCCGGGCCGAGAGTCTGGCCATTCCAGCGCGCGACCCGCGCGAGGCCATGGGCGATGTCGGCGATCTCGACGTCGACCGGGGACGGATCGATCAGATCGAGCCTGCGGCCCGACAGCATCCGCTGCCAGGCGCGGCGCGCGCCGCGGTCGCTCATGGCGCAGGATCGCGGGCGAGCGCCCGGCAGGCCTCGTGGCGGCAGCAGTCGACGAGATGGTCGTTGACCATGCCGGTCGCCTGCATGAAGGCGTAGACGATCGTCGGCCCGACAAAATTGCCGCCCCGGGCGCGCAGGTCCTTGGCCATCGCCTGCAATTCTTCGCTCTCGACGGGAATCTCGGCGAGGCTCTTGCGCGCCGGCTGAATCGGGCGGCCGCCGACGAAGCTCCACAGATGTTTCGCGAAGCCGCCTTTTGCGGAGAGATCGAGATAGATGCGGGCGAGCGCCTGCGTCGCCTCGATCTTGGCGCGGTTGCGCACAATGCCGGAATCGAGCATCAGCGCCTCTTTCTTCGACGAATCCCAGCGAGCGATCCTGTCCGGTTCGAAGCCGTCGAAGGCGGCGCGGAAGGCCGGGCGCTTGCGCAGGATCGTGATCCAGGACAATCCTGCCTGGAATCCGTCGAGCACCAGCTTCTCGAACAGCGCGCGATCGTCATATTCGGGGGTTCCCCACTCCTCGTCATGGTAGGCGAGATAGAGCGGGTCCGCGCCGGGCCACGGGCAGCGCTTCACGCCGTCGGGGCCTGGAACGGCCGCCAGAATGCGGGGCGGCTTTTCGCGCGGCGGCGGCTTTTCGCGAAGCGGTTTTTTCTGCTCAGCCATCAACTCCTCGTCATGGTCAATCAGCTCGCAGTCTTGCCGGTTGGAGGGTTCCCGGGCAAGTCCAGGCGGGATTGGCCGGGCCGCCCGCTCCCGCGTCTCGCGCGTCCCCTGCGGCGGGACGCCGCCCCTCCGGCGCATCGCACGACCGCAGGGTTGGTCATGAGACCGCGCCTAGAACAGCGCCTGGCTCGCCGCGCGGATGGGGGCCGCGACCGGCCTCTGAACGCTCACATTGTCGTTGGCGACGCGATTGACGTCCGCGCCGATCTCGACGAGTTCGAGCGCTTCTTCGGGCGCAGGCTTGACCAAGGCGAGCGCCCTGCCCCCCTCCACGCCGTCGACGTCGAGCCAGGCGTCGAACGACTCGGGCTCGAGGATCGCCGGCATGCGGTCATGAAGCTGCCCGACGAGCCGGTTCGCCGTCGTGGTGACGATGCAGGCCGTGTCGATCTCGCCTCCGGTCGGATCGCACCAGGTCTCGTAGAGGCCGGCGAAGCCCATCGGCTCCCCGGTCGTCCGGCGTACGAGATAGGGCCGGCTGCCCGCCCGACCCCGCCCGCCCGGCGCCGGGTCCCTTCGCCATTCGTAGAACCCGTCGGCGATCACCAAGCAGCGCCGCCGCTTGAGCGCGGCGCGGAAACTCGGCTTTTCGGCGAGCGTCTCGGCCCGGGCGTTGACGATTAGCGGGAAGCCCTTCGGGTCCTTGACGAAGCCCGGCAGGAAGCCCCAGCGCATTAGAATGAAATGGCGCGCCCGGCCCGCGCTCCACGGATCGGCGAGCACCACCGGAATGGGCTGGGTCGGCGCGATATTGTAGCGCGGCGGGAAAGTCGGGTGTTCGGTGAAGGCGAAATAGCCGCGCACCGCCTCCGGCGGCAATGTGATCGCATAGCGTCCGCACATCAGGATGCTCCGAACGATGCCGCACGGCCCCTTCGCGCCGAACAGGCCCCGGCTCAGCCCCCGGTTAACCTTTCTAAACGAGTTCGCGTCGCATTCGCCGTTTGAAACTTCTAAACTACCGTCGATGCCGACCGCCACGCCAATCCCGCTCGAGGACCGCCGCGACGTCGACGCCCGGGAAGCGGCTCTGACCTATGTGAGCGAAGCCTTTGCGCTCGCCGCGCTCGACGGCATCGGCTCCGACGCGCTTGCCGAGGCGGCGCTTTGCGCGGCGATGTGCGAACTCGTGGCGGTCCGCGGCGAGGACGGCGCCGCGCTCGTCGCCGCCCGACTTGCCGACCGGGTCGCCGAAGGCGAGTTCTCCGACCTGCGGCGGCATTAGGTCTCGACCAGGGTTACCGGGGAGCAGCGCGGGGCTCGAGCGCACGGCGCAACTCATTTGAATTTCACCCCGGCCCTGGATTTGGATAGTCTCATCCGACGGGCCCTTGCCCTGAAGCCCCGAAACGAGAGACACAGCCGATGCCGTTCAAAGCCGTTCGAGCCGACAAGTCCGACGCCGGACAAGACGTCCGCTTCGTCGAGATGGACGAGTCCGAGTTGATGGACGGCGACGTGACCGTCCGCGTCACCCATTCCACGGTCAACTACAAGGACGGGCTCGCGCTGTCCGGAAAGTCGGCGATCATCCGACGCTTTCCGATGGTGCTTGGCATCGATCTCGCTGGCGTGGTCGAGACGTCCGGCCATTCCGGCTTTTCGTCCGGCGACGAGGTCATCCTCAACGGCTACGGCCTCAGCGAGACCCACTTCGGGGGCTACGCCGAAAAAGCGCGGATCAAGGGCGACTGGCTGGTGAAATTGCCCGCGGGCGTCACCCGCGCCGAAGCGATGGCGATCGGAACGGCCGGCTACACCGCAATGCTGGCGGTCATGGCGATCGAGAAGCACGGGCTGACGCCAGCCTCGGGGCCGGCGCTGGTGACGGGCGCCGCCGGCGGCGTCGGCTCGACCGCGATCTCCCTGCTCGCGGACCGGGGCTGGAGGGTTGTCGCCTCGACCGGCCGGGCGAGCGAGGTCGACTATCTGAAGAGGCTCGGGGCGGCGGAGATCGTCGAGCGGGCGACGCTCGCGGGCCCGGGCAAGCCGCTCGGCAAGGAGCAATGGGCGGCGGCGGTCGACAGCGTCGGGTCGACGACGCTCGCCAACGTCCTGGCGCAGACCCGCTACGGCGGGGCGGTCGCCGCCTGCGGGCTCGCCGGCGGCATGGACCTGCCGACCACGGTCGCTCCGTTCATCCTGCGCGGCGTGTCGCTTCTCGGCATCGACAGCGTCAATTGCCCGATGAAAGTGCGGCTCGAGGCGTGGGCGAGGCTCGCCGGTGAACTCGACCGGCGCAAGCTCGCGGCGATGACGCAGACGATCCCGTTCGACGAGGTGTTCGAAGCCGGTCGCCGAATTTTGAGGGGCGAAACGCGGGGAAGGCTGGTGGTGGCGATCGGATAGAGTGCAGGGATCGACCACGCGCCGGGCCCGTGTGCCTGGTTTCCGCGCCGAGACCACCTTCGACGAGATCGTCCGCGTCCATATCGAGGACGAACTCGGCGGGAAGATCGGGTGGCCGCATCGGGATCGCGCGCGGCCGAACCTGAACGCGCGCCCAAGCGGGCGAGAGCTCATCTCCGGAGTTCCGAGTCATGCCCAAATTCGCCGCGAACCTCTCGATGATGTTCACCGAGCACGCCTTCCTCGACCGCTTCGACGCGGCGGCGGAGGCGGGCTTCGCGGCGGTGGAGTTTCTGTTTCCCTACCACCATCCGCCCGAGACGGTAGGCGACCGTCTGACGCGCAACCGGCTCACGCCGGCTCTGTTCAACCTTCCGCCCGGTCGCTGGGAGGACGGCGAGCGCGGGCTGGCGGCCCTGCCTGACCGGTTCGCGGAGTTCAAGTCCGGCGTCGCCCGCGCACTCGACTATGTCGGGGCGACCGGCGTCAAGCGGGTTCACATGATGGCCGGCAACGCCGCGCGCGGCGATCCGAAGGCGGAAGCCGGCTATCGCCGCGCAATCGAATACGCGGCGCCGGTTTTGGCCGGAAGCGGCGTCGACCTCCTTCTGGAGCCGATCAACGCACGCAACATGCCGGGCTACTTCCTCAATGATTTTCCCTATGCGCTCGACCTGATCGCGAGCCTCGGCCTGTCGAACGTCAAGCTTCAGTTCGATGTCTACCATCGGCAGATCATCCACGGCGACGTCACCATCGCGTTCCGGGCGTTCCAGCCGATCGTCGGCCACATTCAGGTCGCGTCTGTTCCCTCGCGCCACGAGCCCGACGGCGAAGAACTCAATTTCCCCTTCTTGTTCGCCGAGTTCGACCGCCTCGGCTACGACGGCTATGTCGGCTGCGAATACAATCCGCGCGCCGGCACGGTCGAGGGCCTGGGCTGGCATCAGCGCTACAGGAGAGCCTGACGCGCCGCTGCTGCTCGGCGCCGTCGCCGACGACGGCTACACCGGCGCGTCCGACCTCGCGAACACAGTGCGGCGTAACGGCCTCTCGACGATCCAGACCATCGGCGTTCGCGCCGCCGGCTTCGAAGCCGGCGACGCGGAGGCGATCGTCCTCGGGTGGAAAATCCGCTCGGTCGAGCCGCAGCGCAACGGAGAAACGGGAAGAGACGGCGAAGCTCTTCCTCATGCTGCGCGGCGAGACAATCCGCCCGCTCACCCCGGCCCAGGTCGAGGACCTGCGGGCGCGGTACAGCTCGTCGTCTCAGCTCGAGCGGGCCAGCCGTGACATCGCTCGGACTCCGCGCCCCGAGACGCGACCTGTTCGAACGGCCTCGTGAAGGTTCACAGTCCTTCAGCGCGTCATGGCCGAACGCTGCAGGCGCGCGACGGCGTTGTCGAGCGCGCTGAGGAAATTTGAACGGTCGCGGGGGCCGAAGGCCCTGGGTCCCGACGTCGTTTGTCCGGTCGAGCGAAGGTGGTCCATCAGGTTGCGCGTCGCCAAGGCCATGCCGATCGAGCTTTCGCTGAAGCGCTTTCCGTGCGGCGCGATGACGTCGGCGCCGGACTTGACGCAGCGGCTCGCCAGCGGAATGTCCGACGTGACAACGATTGCGCCTGGCCCTGCCCGCTCGGCGATCCAGTCGTCCGCAGCGTCCGGCCCCGCCCCGACAACAACCCGCTCGATCCCCGGCGCACGCGGGATCAGGATTGCGCTGTTCGCCACAACGAAAACCGTCAGCCCGTAGCGAGCGGCGACCCGATAGACCTCATCCTTCACCGGACAGGCGTCAGCGTCGACCAAGATGCGCAACTGAAGTCCGGACGCTTCCATGTGAGGGCTGTAGGCGATTTGTTCTGGCGGTTCAAATGCGCGCACCCGCCCCCCGGGTGAGCTCGGGCGGGAGAATTGTGGATCCGGCGGCAGCGGATGCGCGGGACGACAGACGCTATCGAGGCAAGCCGCTGTCGCAATCGTTTGGCTCGTCAAGGCTGGCCGGGAAGTTCGTTGCAAAATTGAATAGTGCTTTGCGAGCGCGCCGCCTCCCGCCCGATGTCCGGCGCCGGATTTGCGAGGCCGTCCTCGATTCTTATTGCGATTTCCGGCCTTCGGTCCGCTGGAACGCTGGCGCCACAATTGCGTGCAGGCCCTTAGCGATGACGAACCAGCTTGCCGTTCAACGACCCGACCTGTCGGGCCGGAAGACCACGCTGCGAAGGCAGCCGCAGAACAACAAGAGTTTTGGAAGTCAGGGACAACGACCGTCTTAACGATCTCACTGGGCATGGTCGGCATCGCTTGCTCAATCGTCGCCTGCTCGGGATTTGCCTTCGGCGGGCGATTGGGAACGTTCGCAATCCGAAGGCAAACGCGCTGGCCGGTCTGCACGAAGTGCGCCGGAGCACATCGCTAACGCATTGATTTTATTGGCGTCCCCGTCACGTTTCAAAACCCGCATCAGCCCTTGTCCGCCACACGACGACGCGAGTAACGTCATCATTTTGGACTGTTCGACGCGGCGTTTCCCAAGGAATTTTCGGTAGCGGAGAGGATTCCTGGAACAAATCGTTCCGAAAAACCTGCGATAAAACTCCAAACGAAGAGAAGCGCCAGAGCTGAGTTCGGGAGAAAGAGACGAATGCTGGATACCACATGCTGTCCGTCTTTCGCGCTAGCCCATACTTCATGAACGCCAAAATCGTCTGAACTCGGAAATAATGGTCCGCTAACCATGCCAGACAGCAGAAAGAAGTAAACAATCAGCGCGCCGCCCATTCCGACCGCTCCGCGTGTAATTATCGATCGCCACTCCATTGCGTCGTTCACCTGACTGAGCGATAAACTGTCACCATTTCTTTGCAGCCATTGCATTCGACTAAAAAATGCGCCAAAAAGCCCGGCTGACAACGCCACGTATAGCGGCAATCCTGACCAATATTCAAAACTGGGTGGACTTTTACGAAAATATTCACTACAATATAAAATGGCAAATGGAACAACAACGAACGCAAATGCCAGGACTTCTGCGGAAACAATACGATCAGTAGCACCCTTTTGCATCATACGTATACAGAACGTCCGCTGCGATGACCAATGATGCCATTCAAGGACATCTTGGAGCAGGTTCCGCATGTTGTTTTCCGCTTGGGGTGACAGTTGTTTGTTGGCCGATTCTGCGCCAAATTCATCCTTCATTATTTGATCGAATCTCTTTTGCAGCCGTGGAGCAGCAGGCACGTTCTCGTCTGACGCTTCGGCAATTCTGCGCTGGGTCTCCTGAATCAAGCTGTCGCTTGGTTCAGCCAACGCCAGCGATCTCTCTAGCCGGTAGGCCTCGTTCCAGGCGTCCTCGCCTCTCCTGGCTCGGCCTTTGACTATGATTTCGTCCCCGTCATTCTGGACCACGATTGTTTGTAGCGCAGCTTTCACCCGCTCGACAATTTCCTTCCTTTCTTGATCATTCTGAACACGCGCTCCGATTACATCGGCGCGCACTGCAATCGTACTGAGCAGAAATCGCAGCATGATCGCATCTGTCGTCGGTTCCTCTTGGCGACGACCGAATAGCCTGGAGAAACTGAACATCGGGGAGGAAGCGCTGCTGAATTCACCGGCGGCTGCGGACATCAAGCCCTCCTGCGATCAATTCTGTCCCGAAGTTCCAGCCCCTCTTTCAGCGATAACAAAGCTACTGGCACAATTCGGAGGATCCGGCTGTGACCAGCGTCACACCTCCTCATCGTTGTAATTCCTCCCGTCTTGAAATGGCTGGTGTCTCTCTTCGAGTGGCACTTTGGTTCGGATCAAGCGGTTGTCCAGGCTCCTTGTCCGGCGCATCGCCCGAAGTAATGAGTCGCAATTCGGGCTAATATCCGTTTTGATCGTGCTGATTTTCTTTCCTTGCTTTTTTGTTAATACAGTGCCAAGATGCATGATCTAAAATGGCCGCAATTTGCATAAGTAGTATGTAGATAAACTCAGGCCGATAACGGCTTGAATCCAAGGTATTTCAAAAGAGCTTCGGACAGTTAATGGCGCGCCCGACAGGATGAAACTGGGCACTCCTATGTCATTGTTTTTTCTATAGCTTTATGAATAGTAATCGTCATAAGGACCGGAAACGGCAATCTCACTTGTGAGCAGCTCACCCCCGACCACCTCACCCGAAGCGCGGTCGATCTCGAGGAGAACCGCGACTTCGACCTCATCCTCGATCTTGTATCGCAGCATTCTCGGCTCCGATCCACACGCCGTCCTCACGATCATATGACGCAGAGTCCCGATCCTCGTATTGGACCTCTACCGTTACCTTGATCGTGGCGTCCACGATGAGACTGATGCGCCTATCGCTCAGGCCCACGACGGACCAGTCGCCGATGTTAGCGGCGGAGAGAAAGCGCGCATAGACGGCGCGTGTTGGGTTTGATGGCTTATCTGCGTTGGTGAGGCCGGCAACGCGAGCTGGCGCTTCAAGAACTGGGCCTGAGCCTCAAGAGACGGTTCCTCACGCCGCCGCGCTCGCCCCGGCTGCGCAACCCCGACCAGCTCCGCCGGGGCGAGCGCTACCCGCAGCGCACGATATTGAAGGAGTTGATTTGCGCGCCGGTTGACCGTCGGGAATAGCGCGGCGCCGGCTGCAGGGTCTGGTTTTCAACTCGTGGTCAGAAGTCGGGCCGATCAGGGGAAGTCGTCATGTCGTTTCTGTGGTCGACCGCGGAGGATGCCTGTTGCTCCTGGAGGAGATCTTGCAATCGAACCCCGTAGCGAGACCAGATTTTGTCTCTGATTTCGTCGAGCAGTTCGAACACGGCGAGAGCCTGCTCGGGCGTCCAGGTGGCGGGGATTTCGACGGGGATCGGACGCAGATGCGCGGGCAAGGGCGACGGCGGCGACGCGCTCATGGCTTGGCTCCGCGCCGCTGCCGCGCGCGCTGCTCGGCGCGGTCATGAGCTTCCTTGAGGCGATAGGAGTTGCCTTCGATGGCGATGATCTCGGCATTGTGAACGAGACGGTCGACCAAGGAGACGACGCAAGCAGCGTTGGGGAACACCTCGCGCCATTCGGCGAACGGCCGATTGGTGGTGACCAGCGTGCTCTTGCTCTGATAACGCCGCGAGACCAGTTCGAACATGAGGTCGGCATGGCGGTTGGAATAGGAGAGATACCCGACTTCGTCGATCACCAGCAGTTGCGGGCGGGCATAGTGGCGCAGGCGGCGTCGCAACGCGGAATCGCTGTCGAGCGCGCAAAGGTCGCCGAGCAACTGGCCCGCACTGGTGAACAGGACCGTGTGCCCCAGGATCAGCGCCTGGTGGGCGATGTTCTGCGCCAGGGTCGACTTGCCGACGCCGTTCGGGCCGACGACGACGATATTGGCAGCCTCCTTGATGAAGTCGAGCGCCATCAGCGCCTCGATGGCGGCTCGGTCGCAGCGCTTGGGCCAGTTCCAGTCGAAGTCGCACAACGGCTTGAAGCGGCCGATATGAGCGGTCTGCAGCCGCCGTTCCAGGCTGCGGCAGGCGCGCTGCCGCTCTTCCCAATCGAGCAACGGCGCGACCCAGGTTTGGGTCGCGACCTCCGGCCAGTGCGCCACCAGGCCGTGCAGATGCAGCGCCTCGGCGCGGGCGCACAGGGCTTCGAGTTCAGTCATCGGAACGCTCCTTGAGCTGGTCGTAGGTTTCCAGCGCGTGCGGCCGCACCGGGGCGTCGCGCCGTTGCACATGCTCGGGCAACGCGAGGTCGACCTGTGGCGCCTGGCCGCGCTGTTCGCGGCGACGCTCGAGGGCCAGACGCACGGCGTTGGGATGCGGCACGTTGCGCTCCAGCGCCTCGAGGATGGCCGCCTGCAAATCGGCGGCGCTGTTGCGGTCCAGCAGTCGGATCAAGGCGGAAGTGATGGCGCCCAGATTGGCGCCCCGTTCCGCGGCGCGCGCGAGCAAAGTCTGGCTGGCGGGGACGGCGTGGGCGAGGCGGTCGGTTGCGCGGTGCTGGCGAGCGGCGCGCTTCTGCTCGACCAGGGCTTGGACATGGGCGGCGGCCTCGATCTGCGCGCCTTTGTCGTAGCTGCGCCGGTGAACGGCGAGCACTTCGGCGCCGTCGACAATGCGAACCTCGTGCGGATCGGCAAGCACCGACAGCACGCGCCGGACGTGGGTGTGCGGGATCGAGTAATCGTTCAGGTCGAAGCGGACATAGGGGGTCTTGCCGACCGAGACCGCCACCCGCTCGAGCAGCGGCGCGGGATTATCGGGCAGCGCCAGCAGGCGGCCCGCTTCCTCCGCGAACACCGCGCGGACGGTGCGCTGCGGCTCGTCGGGGCAGCGCCGGTCGGCGGCGGGGCCAATGCACCAGGTCTCGGCCTGGGCATTGAGGTCATCCAGATCAACGAAGCTGCGGGCCGCGAAGAAGGACTCTCTGACGTAGCGGATGGCGCGCTCGACGCGGCCCTTCTCGTTGCCGCGGGCGACCGCGACGGGGCGCGGCTCGTAGCGATAGTGGCCGGCGAAGCCCAGCAGAGTGGGATGGAAGCGGATCGCCGCGCCGTGCCGCTCGAGCACGGCGCTCTTGAGATTGTCATAGAGGAGAATACGCGGAACGCCCTGCCACGCGGCGAAGGCGCCGACGTGGCCGCGCAGGAAGCTCTCCATTCGGGCGTCCAGGAAGAAGCGCAGAAAGATCTGGCGCGAGTAGCTCAGCACCATCACGAACGCCATCAACGGCCGCCGCGCCCGGCCGATCTGGAGGTGGCCAAAGTGGGCCCAGTCCACCTGCGCCTGTTCGCCAGGCAGGCTGCGCAGACGCAGATAGGCTTCGGCTTTCGGTCGCGGCCGATGGCAGGCGATCAGGTGGCGGAAATGGTCGGGGCTGCCGCGATAGCCACGCTCGCGCGCCATCGCATAGAGGCGACTGGCCGTCAGCGTCGGGAATGTCCCCAGCGTCAGATGGATGAATGGCAGATAGGCGTCGATCTGCGACGGCCGTGGCGGCGGCCCGATCCTGGGAAGACCGGCTTGCGCCAGCACGCGCCGCACCACGCTGTGGTGCACATGCAACTGACGGGCGATGGTGCCCACCGTCCATTTCTCAGCGTGGTGGTAGCGCAGGATCTGGGCCTCGATGTCAGGGGTAACCACCATGTTCGGGTCCTGTCCGGTCGTGTCTCAGCGGGCCTCGACGACGGAAGCGGCGGCCCAGGAACCCATGGCGGACCAGAGCCGGGAGCCGGCGACCGCACCAGTGACAATGCGAGGCCGCTCGCCGAGGTCGGTCATCCGAGGAAGCTGCGCCGCTCGCAATCGTCAGCGAGCCGAGCGACAGAAAATCATCCGATGACGGCGCGGGTGAACCCTGATGCGTCACTTTATTGCAGCGCGCCCGGTAACGACGCGCTCGCTCGGCATGGGCGAGCCGCCCTCGGCGGCTGGTCTGGTAGCGCCGTCCGGCGGCGTCTTGCTTGCGGCGCCGCGCTCGCTGCGCGCAGTTGCCGGCGCAGTAGACTTGGCCGCGGTCGCAACAGCTGCAGATCACTGCCTGGGCGCGACAGTCCGCGCAAAGAAACAGTCGAGCCGGCGGCGCGTCACGGTGTTCGGACCCGCAAACGCCAAGTGGACGGACGCCACGATTGCCAGGATAATGCCCCTGCATGCGTGCCCAGCACGGTGTGGGCACGGCGTCGAGGCAAAACAGCCAAGTTGGGCTCGGCGCCGTGCTTGCCCTCGAAAACGAGCAAGCCTTATCCCGCCATCCGCCCCGCGTCAGCCCAAGCCAGCCCCAAAGGGCCAGGCCGCCAGCTAACGGTACGCACTCATCGACAAAGAGCTCGCGCAAGCCACCCTGGCGTCAACCCCGATCCGTCGGACGTTGTCCCTGCCTGAAAGCCGGCCCGCGCCGTCTAAACGCGGATTCTCGCCGCCGCCGACAGCCGATCTGCTCGATGTCGGTTAGTTCGCCTTCGTAAGCTTCCCCCTCGGCGAGATCCCCGGCGTAAATGAAGGCCGCGTTCTTCACCCCCGCTTGCAAAAGCCGTTCGAAGGTTGCGTCAAAACCGGGCGCGTTCAGAAGAGCTTCGGCGATGGCTTCCGCTTCAGGTCCCATCTGGGCCGCCGCGCGAGACAGGACTTCCTGGATAGTTTTCAGCGACAGCAAATTCGGGTCGGCGTTCGCGGCTCTTCCCATAGCACCGTCGCCGGTAACAACGTGGATCTTATCGCCGGAGCTCGCGGCCCACTTCGAAAGTGCCGCGACGACGAACGCGTCCGGAAACTCTTTCGAATCTTCGCGGTCGAACGGCGCTTGCCGCGCGAAATAGCTCTGGAAGACCTCTTGGGCACTCACGCTGGTGAGAGCATTATGCAGCTTTGCACGACACTCTTGAGTAATGAACGAACGAAATTGCCCGAATAGCTCCTCGCCGACTGCGGCCGCATCAATTTCCAGCACTCGATTCGGCGTCGCATTTGGTGCCTGCTTACGCCAGCGTCGTAGATCCTTCTCTATTGCACCGAGTTCCCTGGCCCTCGTCTGCACCGCCTCAAGAAGCTGCCGTTTCACCTCGAATAGGGTAATGTCGGTCGTGTGCAGCACCACGCGATGAGCTTGGATGTGGTCTCTGAGTGTCTTGAGAGCTGGGTTTTCGGGGTTATGGCCGAGAGCTCGATAGACCTGAGTATCCAAGAAAACATGGCGGGTCTCAAGTGGCTCGGCCGGACGATGCTTTGAGGACTGGGGCTGCTCCATGTTTTGCTAACCAACCTCTCTTCGTCCGTAAAGCCATCGTTTACCGGAGCAATCAAATCCAGGCTCCTTAGAACTATTGGCCCGTCTAAGCGAGGAAGCCGAGGCTTTGCGTGATGGGCGCGAAAGGCAGGCAATAAAGGTCCGCTTTGGCGATTGATTTATTAATGTAATCAAAACTCCTCCAGGCGAAGGAAGGAGACTCTTTCTGGCGGAACCCCAA
Source organism: uncultured Alphaproteobacteria bacterium (assembly GCA_963741405.1). Taxonomy (GTDB): domain Bacteria; phylum Pseudomonadota; class Alphaproteobacteria; order Rhizobiales; family Beijerinckiaceae; genus Roseiarcus. The sequence continues at coordinate 24,237 of CAVUHX010000038.1, read as the reverse complement.
AGACACCAAAGCGCACGCGAGATATGTCTGCACTCTCGCCGTGGTAGCTTACACGCCACATGACGCGGCTCGGATCGACGTGGCGAAGCACCTCGTCGAAATATGGTCGATCGACCTCGGACAGTGAATGGCCCATTATATCGATCTGCTCGATATCGCGCAGGGCCTCAAAGAACGGCCTGCGGTCAGCGATAATTTTTGCCGTGGGTTTAAAGGTCGATGAGAAATAACGGTCGATCACCGCATTTCCTTCAAGCACCCGTGTGTCCGCATCTTCTCCATCAATCCCGAAGTTGAACGAGTCTTCCCCGGTCCGCTGCCAACCGTGACCCAGCACCAATTCGCCAGTCGCGTCGGATGCTGCTCCATGGATATGTAGAATTTTAGCGTCCGCTACCCGATAGAGCTTCTGAAGCGACGGAGTGTAATTGAAGTTTAGAAACGTCGCATGTGGATCTACCGACAACGCCAGAGGACCGAGCCCAGACGGATCCGGTATCGGAAGCTGACGCACCCATTCTGCGAAGCGCTCTCGCAGCGTCTTGGAGAGTGCCGTGACGACCTGATCAATTTCATACGTATAATCGTGATGATAGGAATCTCTCCAGTCCTCTGCTGCATAGGACACAAGGAAATCAGACGCATGCTCAACTAGGCTGTGGGCATCGAAATCGGCAAGCCGGCTTTCAAACTCGAACCAGAAATCGTCATCCTCACCAAAATAGGTTTCCGCCAAAGTGGCCATCTCAGCATCGCGTCGTTTTAGAAACACTCCGAATTCCCTGTAAGAGGACGGAATCCCATGATGCAGGTCGATGCGGCGCGACAATCAGGATGAGAATCGCGCGACAATCAGGATGAGAATGCGCCGCCGTGGGGGTGACGAAGGGAGGGCGTAGCCCGACCGTAGACACCCCCACGGCGGCGGCGAGCGCCCGAGGGGCCTCGTCTGGCGGTACGGCGGCTGGATTAGGGATCGGCTTTCTCTTTCGAGAGGACCGACTTCTTGCCCGGCCGACACGTCACCGATCGTCAGATGAGGCTATTCATGAACTTGCGTCGCTACCACTCGCCGGCGATTGCCGGCGCGAAGGCCGGATTCAGCACGGCCGCCGCGTACCGCTTCGAGAAAGATCCGCGACTTCCCAGCCAGAAGAAGGCGGGTCGAGAACGACGCCGATCCGATCCCTTCGCCGATGTCTGGGACAATGAAGCCGTCCCGATGTTGAAGGCAGCGCCCGGATTGAGACCGATCGCCGTCTTCGAAGAACTCTGCCGCCGCCATCCAGACCTGGGCGCCGGAACGCGGCGAACCCTCGAGCGCCGCATCCGGGCTTGGCGGGCGGTGAACGGTCCGGATCGGGAGGTCATCTTTCGTCAGGAGCATCCGCCGGGCCGGATGGGCTTGTCGGACTTCACTGAGGTGGCCGATCTCGGCGTGACCATCGCCGGCCAGATCCTCGATTGCCGCCTCTATCACTTCCGTCTGCCCTTCTCGGGTTTCGAGCACGCCCACGTCGTGCTCGGCGGCGAAAGCTTCGTCGCGCTAGCCGAGGGGCTACAGAACGCCCTGTGGGCGCTGGGCGGCGTCCCCGAGCAGCATCGCACCGACAGCCTGTCGGCGGCCTTCCGCAATCTCGACGCCGAAGCGAAGGAGGATCTGACGAAGCGCTACGAGGCGTTCTGCGCCCATTACGGCATGACGCCGACCCGCAACAATCTGGGCGTCAGTCACGAGAACGGTTCGATCGAAAGCGCCCACGGCCATCTCAAGAGCAAGCTCGCCGACGCCCTGCTGCTGCGCGCCTCGCGCGACTTCGACGATCTTCCGGCATGGCGGGGCTTCGTCGACGAGATCGTCGGGCGCGGCAACGCCCGCAACGCCAAGCGCATCGATCAGGAGCGCGCGGCGCTGAAGCAACTGCCGGATCGCAAGACCGCCGACTACGAGGAGGTCCATGTCGATGTCACCAGCGCCAGCGCCTTCACGCTGCGCAAGGTGTTCTATTCGGTCCCCTCGCGACTGATCGGCCAGCGGCTGCGGGTCCATCTCTATGACGATCGGCTCGAAGGCTTCCAGGGCTCGACGCCCATCTTCACCTTGCGCCGCGGCCGGTCCCAGCCCAACGGCAAGCATGGCCATGTCGTCGATTATCGGCATGTCATTCATTCCCTGCGCCGCAAGCCGATGGCGCTCATGAACCTCGTCTATCGCGACCAGCTCTTTCCTCGCCGAGCCTTTGCCCTGGCGTTCGAGGCCTTGCTGGCGGGCCTGGGGGAAAGACCGGCTTGCCGCGCCATGGTCGGGATTCTCGCGCTCGCCCATGAACGGGCCTGCGAGGCCGAACTCGCCCTCGCGTTGCAAGCGGCTCTCGACGATAGCGTTCTGCCCGATCTGGCGGCGCTGATCGAGCGCTTCCGCCCGAAAGACGCCGCATGGCCTGACGTCGTCGTCACGCTGCCCTCGCTCGCCGTCTACGATCCGATCTCGACGAGCGTGGGAGAAGCGGCATGAACGCCGCCGACAAGATCGACGCGGCCCGGATCGACCTGGCTCTGAGCGCATTGCGACTGCCCGGCATCAGGCTGATCTGGACCGCGCTCGCGGCGACAGCGGACAAGGAAGGCTGGCCTGCCGCCCGTTTCCTCGCGGCTCTCACCGAACAGGAGATGACGGAGCGAAGCCGGCGGCGGTTCGAACGTCACCTGGAGGAAGCCCGCTTACCGCCAGGCAAAACCCTCGACGCCTTCGACTTCGCCGCCGTGCCGATGATCTCGAAAGCCCAGGTGCAGGCGCTCGCCGCCGGCGACGCCTGGATCGAAAAGGGAGCCAACTTGTTGTGTTTCGGGCCGCCGGGCGGAGGAAAGTCTCATCTCGCGGCGGCGCTCGGTCTGGCCTTGATCGAAAAAGGCTGGCGCGTCCTCTTCACCAGAACCACCGACCTCGTCCAGAAACTTCAGATCGCGCGCCGCGATCTCGTCCTCGAAGCCGCGATCGCCAAGCTCGACAAATATCATCTGCTGATCCTCGACGATCTCGCCTATGTCACCAAGGATCAGGCGGAGACGAGCGTTCTGTTCGAACTGATCAGCGCCCGTTACGAGCACCGGTCCCTGCTCATCACCGCCAACCAGCCGTTCGGCGAATGGGGAAAGATCTTTCCAGGCCAAGCCATGACGCTCGCGGTCATAGACCGCCTCGTCCATCACGCCACCATCCTTGAAATGAATGTCGACAGCTACCGCCGCAAGGAAGCCATCGAAAAAGCCCGCGGCGCCGGACGACCGCCAACGCGCGCGACGATCAAGGCGTCGTCATGATCGTCGCGCCGCGACAACGACAACAAAATACCGCTTGCGTTCCTGTCGCGCCGCGACAATCATAATCCCGCCGCGACCGCCAAAATCACTCCTTCTGACCGTCGCCGCCTTCTCATCCAGATTGTCGCGCTACAGGTCGAAACCATTTCCGATGACGCAGAGCTTTTTTCTGACGTAGATCTTGTCGGCGACCATCACTCACTTAGCTCCGGAAACAATCCCGGCATCCAGCGGGAGGCGAGTCTGGCAGGGAAGTTGAGACGTAGCGGCGCGCGGCTGCTCTCCGCGGTCAGAACCTCATGCTCGATCAAGGCGGATGTGATGCGCCGGGCCTGACGTTCGCCGGTGCCGAGCAGCGCGACAACCTCGCCTCTCGGCAGCTCACCGCGGAACAGGACCGCCTCCAGCACCGCGCCCGATTTTTGCGGAAGCGCGTTGGCGCGGATCTCTTCTTCGGCCCAGATCAGGATGCGGTCGCGCAACCGGTTCGGCTGCACCAACCCTTCCATGAACTTCACCTGGTCGATGCATGTTTCGAGGAAGAACCGCGTGAAGTCGGCGAGGGTCTCTTCGCTGAGCGTGCCCCTGCCATCGAGATCGTTGCGGCGAGACAAGTCGCAGGCGGCGAGATGAGATTTGTAGCTGGCGACATTCCGGGCAAGGCCGCGTGCGATCGACCAGATGCCGCCTGTGTCAAGCGTTTCCCGCAAGATCGCGTAAGACATGAGGCGAGCGACGCGGCCGTTGCCGTCAAGAAATGGATGAATCCATAGGAGACGGTGATGCGCGGCAGCGGCCGAGAGGATGGTGTCGGTCTTGCCAAGGCGGCTGTAGGCCTCCTCAAACCGTCCAAGGAAGCGCGCAACCGCGCCCGGGCTGACGGCCACATGCGCGCCCACGATGACGTCGCTGTCACGCAGCGCCCCCGGCACGACCTTCTGACGCTTGCCGGTGCCGGGGTCCTCGGCCCATAGCAGAGCCTCCGGCAGCAAATCGCAAAAACGGCGATGAGTCTCGCACAGTCCCTCGGCTGTGGTCGTACGCGCGTCCAGCCCGCCATCGTCAATCCATTTCTGGACGGCGATATGGGCTTTGGCCTCAAGCTGCAGATCGCGCTTTCGCGCGTCGGCGCTGTAGTCGTTCCGAAGCGCGCGTTCGATATCGACGGGATGCGTATCGTGTCCCTCGATCAGGTTGCTGTAATAGCAGTTCATCGCTCGCACGAGGTGCGAGAGGGCGACGGTCACACCCTCTGGCAGACTGCGCCTGAAGCCGGTCGAGCGGCCCGTCAGTTCGATCGCAAGGTCGATCAGCGCCGTGCGATGCCGCGAGGACTCGCCGATCATCATCGGTTCCATCAAAGCGATGGCCTCGCCCCGATCAGCCGCCCGGGCGACCGGATCAATGTCCGGTTCAATGTCCTGTTTTGAATCCTTCATAAAACAACGATATCATATATTTATATCGAATGTCCATACATCGAAGGCCTACATATAGACCGTTTCTTTGGCCGCTTGGCCGCTTTTATGGCGCGTGCAAGACCTCTCTAGGCGACAAGCGGCGTGAAAGGCGGCCCGTTTAGCCGCCCCTGACCAAGCACAATGACAGTGCAGTGGTTCTGCGCTCGCGTGATGCCGTTGTAGAGCAATCTCCGCAAATGCTCCGCGCTTCCAGTTGCCGTATGTGGCCAAAGCACGATTACGTTCGGAAATTCGCGGTTCTTTGCACGCTGGATTGTCATGGCGAGATGGCCGTGTTGCTGCCGGAAGCCCAAACGCGAACGGTTACGCGCGGATTCCCGCACGAACGCGGTGATTTGTGGGGCGGTGAAGTTGAGTTGTCCCTGCGCTCTGCGTAGGCGGTCCATGCGGCTGATGGTCTGTGCGATAAGCGCGTGTCCGGCCAGAGGGGTCAGCAGCGCACGCAGGTCCGTGCAGGAAGCCGTCTCCGGCAAGGCGATATCGGCCAGCAATGCGTCGGCCTCTTCATTGTCGTAGCGGTCCCATGTGTGCGGATATGGCCCGAATGTCCCGCCGTTGTTACGAGTCCATTTCCTCGTCTGAACGGTGGCGAGAGCCGCTCGAATGATGGCATTACCGGCGTCGGGCGTTAAAACGGCAACTGGGCCTTGGCGCTTCGAAAAGTCATTGGCGATCTCCCACGCAAGAAGCCCGGAATTGTTGCGGGGGACAGGCGCTTCCAGAAGGTGGAAGCCAACGCCGTTCCATGTGGTCCTGTTGTTGGAGGTTCTTGCGGTCAGGGCGGTCTTCACATCCCGGCCTTCGCGTACGGCCAGCGCGGCGGCGAGAAGACCCCGCTGACGCGTGCGCTGGGGCTGCGTGAGGCGGTGAGTCCGTCCCGCGCCCTCAAGCCAGCCCACTAGGGGCGCTGTATCGCGCCGATCGTGAAGGCACTGAAAAGCATCTGCGGCCGCCACGGTCTGGCAGGATTGCGCAAGCCCCTGAAGGATGCTCAGGCGGTGTTCGTCGAGGTCTTGCGCTTCGTCGACCAGGACAAGTGGAAAGCTTCTCGTCACCCATTGCCTAACGGGTACTTGGTCGAGAAGATCCGCTGCCAGCGCGCACGGCCTGTCAAATTCGTTCAGGGCGGCGGCTTGCTCCTGCATCGCTTGCGTAATCAGGCTCCGGCGCCGGGCGGCAAGCATCCGAGCGAACACATCGAACGTCTGGCAATCAAAGCGCCTGCGGAACGTCGGGTTCTCGCCAAGGCGCGCATCCAGTCGGCGGCGCGCGCCGTTCATGAAGGTTAGCGCCAAGAGCTTCTGCCCTTCGCCTAACGCGCCCTCCTGCACGAGTTCTCCTGCGCGGCCCACGAGATTGTAGGTCTTGCCCGTGCCCGCCGCGCCCTCGAAGAAATCGAATGTCATGGCGGCGGCTCGAACCGGAATGCGTGCATATGGGCGGTTGAATCCGCGGGAACGCGCATAAAGATCGGCGTGGTGGTGTTCGCGGGATCGCGCAGCACCTCGCACAGGCCACCCAGCAACTGCGCCGCGCGGGTCCGGCAGGCGGCATTGGCCATGAGGGTGACGGCGACGTTCTCGTGGGTGGGCGCATAGGATTTCTGGGTGAGCAAATGTTCGGCGAGAGCCTGACGGTCGGCGAACGTCTGGCCGAGCGCGGTTCCCAGCGCCGCCAGCATTGCGGCCTCGTCCGCGCTCGCAATCCATGAAACCACATGCTCCATCGCCCAGCCTTGCGGCCAAAACACCACGCAGCGCGGCGGCGGGGTGATGTCTTTCACCGCATTGAAATAGCCGCGCCCATCATTGTCCCCGTCCACAAGGATGCAGGGCTGGGCGTGGACGGAGTTCACCAGCGCGAACGTATCGGCAATCTTGGCGTCGATGGTCGGTACGACGCCAACGAAGGTGGAGAGAAGCGGCGCGCCGTCTCCAGCATCCTGCCAGCCCTGATGCAGTTCACGGGCGGTTTGCAGCGCCTCAAGCCATGCCACGTCCGAAACCCCTTCGGGGATCAGTACGCATTCGTGCATGAGCGCGGCGACCAGCTTCTGTCGCCATGCGTAGAGCAAGTGCTGCAGATGGTTGGTCGGCTGTGCAGGCACCGTTTGCATGAGCGGCTTGGCGCTCAACATGCCGTCGCGCGTTTCGATGAACAGCGTGTCGGGAGCCGGGAACATCGCGGCGACGATGGGCGAATGCGTGGTCACGATAGTCTGGTTACACAGCGCATTGAGGCGGTTGACCAGCCGCTTCTGCTGCGAGGGCTGGATGTGCAGTTCGGGTTCTTCGACTGCCAGCACGAAGGACTGGCCCGTTTCCGCGCGCGCCTTGCCGAACTGCATGAGCAGCAAAAGGCTTTGAAGGGAGACGAGGCCCGTGCCCTGCCGCGGCGAAGGAAGGCTTGGCCCCGTGCCTTGCACGAAGTGCGGCACGACGCTTTCAAGAACGGAATCGCTGTCGGTCGCAGTCAACCGCAACTGAAGTCTGGGCGCGCTAGCCATGAGCGCGCGCAACTCGTCGTTGGCGGAATTGACGATCTCGGAGAGCCCCGGCTGGTCTTCGAGCCGGGTGCCTTCGGGAGGGGTCCAGAGGCGTGCTCGCTCGGAGCGCACGGCCTGCGCGGGTATGTCCCCGCGCGTGGCCACCACGCGGCGGAACAATTCGGACGAAAAGGAAATCCAGCGATCCCATGTGCGCGAAGCCGGGACCAGAAAGAAGCCCAGCTCTTGGAGCACTTTGGTGTGGATGGTCCGCAGGTAGGCATCTTCGGCGAATGGATCGCCCAGCGTGACCTCGTCATCCACGAAGAAGCGGAGGGTTTCGGCTTCCAGTTCTTCCAGATCGAACCGCGCGGCGAAGCCAATCTGCACGGCCAGGTCAGTATGCTGCGCGTCTTTTGTGGCACTGAGAGTTCTTGCGTTCGGATCGAACCATTTCTCGACGCCGCGTTCGGGGCTGAACCAAGAGGAATGGTGATGCGGATCATTGGGCGTGAAGCCCGTCACGGTGGCGATGCAGAGGATGCGCGCGACCTCATTCGGCGCGCTGCCGTGAAAGTCATGCTCGGTAAGGCGGCGCACCAGTCGATCGCGCCCAAAAAGAAGCGCCAGCGCCTCAATGATAGTGTAAGCGTGATGCGATGACCGCGCGAGGCTGATCAGGCTGCCTTGGCCTGGGCTGGGATCGGCGACCAGTTCCAAGGCAGGAGCTGGTCGACGCGATGTAAGCGTGATGCGATGACCGCGCGAGGCTGATCAGGCTGCCTTGGCCTGGGCTGGGATCGGCGACCAGTTCCAAGGCAGGAGCTGGTCGACGCGATTGATCGGATGGTCGGCGATGCGGGCGATGACGTCGGCGAGCCAAGCCTCGGGATCGACGTCATTGAGGCGAGCGGTCTCGATGAGCGTGTACATGATGGCGGCTCGGCGGCCTCCGTCGTCGGAGCCGGCGAAGAGATAGTTTTTACGCCCCAGAGCCAGCGGACGGATAGCGCGTTCGGCGGCGTTGTTGGTCATTTCGAGCCGGCCGTCGTCGACGAAGCGGGTGAGAGCGGCCCAGCGCGAGGTCGCATAGCGAATAGCGCCGGCGAGGGAGCTCTTGCCGCTGATCGTGGCGAGCGTCGCGTCGAGGAAGGCTTTGAGGTCGGCCAGCATCGGCGCCGAGCGTCGCCGTCGGACTTGCTGGCGCTCGCCCGGACTGCGCCCGCGAATGTCGGCCTCGATGGCGAACAGACGGGCGATCCTTTCCAGCGCCTCGCGCGCGGCGGGCGAGCCGGTCTCGACATGCACGTCATAGATCTTGCGCCGGGCGTGGGCCCAGCAGGCGACTTCGGTCAGGCGGGGAACGCCGGTCTCCGGCTCGGGTTTGTAAAGATCGGCGAAGCCGGCGTAGCCGTCGGCATGCAGGAAGCCGCGACAGCCCGTGAGCAACGCATGCGCGTGTTCGGCCTTGCGGTCAGGCGAATACCGATAGAAGGCGGCGGGCGGCGTCGTGGAACCGAACGGGCGTTCGTCGCGCACTGCGGTCCATAGCCGGCCGGTCTTGGTCTTGCCTTTGCCGGGATCGAGCACCGGGACCGGCGTGTCGTCGGCGTGCAGCGCGAGGCCGGCGCGAACATGGCGCTCGATCCTCTCGCTCAAGGGTTCGAGCAGTCCCGCGAGACGGCCGATCCAGCCCGCCATGACCGAACGGTCGATCTCAACGCCGCTGCGGGCGTAGATGTCGGCCTGACGATACAGCGGCAGATGATCGCAGAACTTCGACACGACGACATGGGCGAGCAGCGCCGGGCCCGGGCGCCCCTTCTCGATCGGCAGCGTCGGCATCGGCGCCTGGACGACGGTCTCGCACGCCCGGCAGCTCATCTTCGGCCGCACGTGCACGACGCGCTTGAAGTGGGAGGGGACGTATTCGAGCACCTCGCGCTCGTCGGCGCCGATCCGGCCGAACTTGTCGCCGCCGCAGATCGGGCACACGCACGGCGCTTCGTGGACGACCGTCTCCGCCAGCAAATGGTCGGGCAAGGGAGCGCGGTTCGAAGGCTTGCGCTTCTTCTTCGACGAGGCGCCGGTCTCGGTCGCCTCGTCCGCTTCCAACTCCGCGACCCCGGCGCGCGCGAGCGTCTCGGCGACGCCCGCTTCGATATCGTCGATCAACAGCTCGAGTTGCTCGACTTGCGCATCGAGCTTCTCCGACTTGCGGCCGTAGCGGGCGCGACGAAGAACGGCGAGCTGGGCGCGCAGCTTCTCGATCAGCAGCGCCTTGGCGTGAACCTCGGCCCTGAGCCAGGCGACGTCGCGTTGCAGATCATCCGCCAAGCGGCGCAGATCGTCGGGATCTCGAGGCGAATCAGGCGTCGACAGCGACATGACAATTCGTACCACAAGCGCGCCTCCGGCGCAGCCGCAATCTCTCGGAGTCACCTGATTTTTGTGGTGAGTCCAGGCGCTCAGGCGATCCTTGGACGCTCCGTCCGCGGCGACGCCACGGTGCGACGCCAATCGATGCCTTCGAGCAGCAGCGCCAGTTGCGCCGCCGTCAGTTGCAGAGCGCCTTCGACGATCGGCGGCCAGACGAACTTGCCCTTCTCCAGCCGCTTGGCGAACAGACACAGACCCGAGCCGTCCCAAGTCAAAATCTTCACGTAGTCGCCGCGTTTGCCTCGGAAGACGAAGGCCGCGCCCGAAAACGGATCGGCGGCGAGAATCCGCGCCACGTCCGCCGACAGCCCGTCGAAGCCGCGCCGCATGTCGACGGGTTGGCATGCGAGGTAGACTTTGACGCCAGGCGCCACGTGCAGCATCACAGACCGCTCAGCGTCGAAAGCACGAGACGCAGGACCTCGCCGTCGACGCCGCCTTCGATGCGAACTTGCGCGCCGTCGGGAAGGCAAATCTCCATCGTCCCGAGCCGCGCAGAGCTCGGCGGATCACACCGCCGGCTCGGCGCGCCGCCCTCCCCCGCGACCGCATCCTTCGCAATAAGACGAATGGGGATGAACGACGGGGCCGCGTCGGCCCCGGGCGATCGCCGCAATGCGCGGCGGCGATCGCGCCAGCCTTCCCGCGACCGACGGATCCATTTGAACACCAGGTTCGCGTTGACGTCGTGCGCCCGCGCCACGCCCGCAACCGAAGCGCCCGGCGCCAGAGCCGCCTCCACGATCCGCTGTCGCTCCGCCGTGCTCCACGAGCGGCGCTTCGCCCGCGGGCCGGCCCCGACCCCGCCAGATTCAAGCCATCTCGATCTCTTCGCCGTCGTCATCAGGCGCCCACCAAATCGCAGGTGGACACCTAAGCAACGCCAACCGCTTCCGTAAGGCGGCCGTCACATCACGCTTACATGATAGTGGTCTTTCCGCTATTATTTGCCCCTACCAGCACGGCATGGCGACCGAGGGTAATGTCCGCCGAACGCACGCCACGGAAGCCGGAGATTTTCAGGCGAACAACGTGCATCTCATTGCCCCATTTTGCGATATAATTAGACTATACTTGCGCATCGTATATACATTAAAAAAACTAAGTCGCCACAACACAATACATCACTATCGTTTCGACGATAAGCTAAACACACCTATTCTGGGCAACTTGCAAACCTCTGCCGCGATCTGTTTGCCACTGCTTGCCCCGAAATCATTGGCGATTTGGAAGCCAGTTCCTCTATTTTTAGTCGTGCAACGCTTTCCGCAAGGCATCAGAAGCGTCTGCATAGAAGAGAGTTTGTATCTTCGTCGCCACGTCATCGGATAGGTCCACAAGCATACGACGACAGGATACGGGCAGCATTACTGTTGCTGCCCCCTTTTCAAGAGCAAGCTCAACAACATCGATCGGGTTATGGATTGGCTCGATGGAGCCTCCAAGATTAATCCCGCCGACTATGATCAATCCCCCCTTGAGCGGCTTGCCCAAAAGCGCGGAACAAAGAGCAACAAGAACTCCGACCCCGACTTGCGATCCGTTTTTCGCGGCGTCGAACGAGCGAATCTGGACGGCAAACTCGTGCTCCCGTGGATTTCGGTCACCTACAAGTTCGCGAGATCGCGCATAAAGATTCTGCTCAGCGATTTTCACTGCTTCTCGGAAAGGAGCTGGTGGCGATTGGTTTAGTATTCGTACCCCGCTTCCGGGGTTCTCCGTGACTTCAATCCGGAAGAGGCCACTAGCCTCGTCCTGACCACCATGGCTGATGGTCCATACCTGGCCCGCCGGGAGGGGATCGGACCCTATGCTGTCTTCACTTTGGAGTTCCGGCGTCGCCACAAAGGTCTCGACTCCGTCCAAGCCAATGACGTAGCTAAACTGTGTATTCCTAAATTCGGCCGACCCGATCCGCTTCTGTTGCTCCTTCACGCGTCGACGCACTTCAAGGGCAAGCCGCACGGCCCATTCCAAGTCGTCGTCCGGAATGGCGGCGGCGGAATCGGGATACATCAGCTTGAGCAGACCTGAAATCGTCTTGTTGACCGCGTTCTGATCGCGACCCGACAAGGCCCCGCCAAAATGAACGCGTCGTTGTATGGCGCTGACACGGGTCTGCGATCTTAGTCGCGAGAAGCACTCCGCCAAGACATCGCTGACGAGGCCAAACCGATCGGTGAATAGTTCCTTGCTCACCTTCGGGATATCCCATCCCGGGAGGTAACAGTGAATGCGGTCCATAAAGGCTGTGTCGTTTCGCATCTCTGGGGGCAAAGGCCCGAGCAGGTGTCCAACGCGCTGCTGGTGTTGGACATCGACATCGAAGTTTCCGAGCATCACAATGCTGCCTTCAGCCCTTATGCTTTCGCGTCCACGCGAGAACTCGCCAGATTCCATGTAGCCTTTCATGATGTTGACGCCGTCCTTCTGGTCGAAGGATATCCCAGAGACCTCATCGAAGCATACGACGTCATACTGGCAGACAAGACCCCTCTGGCCGTTCGCCATATTCACAAACATGCGGGCAACGGTGGCCTTTCCACCAGAAACAAGGTGGGCGTAAGGAGACACCTGCTGGAACAAATGGCTCTTGCCAGTTCCGCGTGGTCCAAGCTCAACCATATTGTAGTTTGACTCTACAAATGGGACCATCCGCAGGAGCATAGCATCCTGCGCTCTGGCACTGAGGTTGCCAGGTTCAAGCCCGACGCTCCGCAGAAGAAATTTCTTCCACTCTTCTGTCGAGAGTTTCGCACGTCCGTCCGCAATCTTTTCAAGAATATCGCGTGTCGAAAGTTGAATCTCCCGAAGATTTAGAATTTCAAATGGCCGCCCGCCCTTTTCTTGAGCGATGCTTGCGTCATATCCTAACTCAACTTCGGCGTAGAAACCGCCCGTTAGCATGCGCTCGTGATTCTGGACGATCTTGTCGCCGATCCGGACATCGGTAAGTCGCAGGCTGGGTAATGTCGCCAGATAGCTGTCCGTCTTTGCATCAAGGCGAGCCGTGACGATCTCGATGACTCGCACTGATCCACGGTCTCGGGCGCGTGCTTTGAAAAGCTCTTCCTCACCCGCGCGGACAGTCCTATCGGCGAGTTGTGCTTGCACCATCTGCAAGCCTTCTTCGATTTCCTGAGGGTCCGTGCTGGCGCAGTATCGCCCGAGCATGAATTCGACAACATAGGTCGGAACTGGAAATTGCCCGCGAAAGCGGCGCACCAAATCCTTGCGGACAATATGGCCTGGGAAAGCCGCTGCAGCTTTCTGATCTAGTTCATCTAGCTGCACCATTTCACTCTCCACCAACTGTTAAAGTCCGGTGGGCGCAGACCAGACCGTCGTCATCAAGAATTACAAGGCACGCCACAGCTCCTTCGTGTTCGTCACTGACGAGGACGGACGTCCGGCCCGCCTCGTCTAGCACTCGGCCGCCCTTGATCAGGCTTGGGCCGCTCGTCACCGCGCCAAGACGTAAATCAATATGCAAGTCAGCCCCGCCTTGAACTTCAATTCGAAGCCGCAAGCCTTCCCAGCGCGCTTGACCGATTGAAAGCTCGGGTTTCCCGCCGCTACCGGTTACTTCGATGATTGGGAGAATGCACTCCTGCGGGCTTATGCCGCCGTGGGAGTATTCTTGGCTTGCGTAGAAACACCGCACACCGGTCGCCGTGGCGACGAATACATCAGCGTTCCAAGACCACGGAATCTGTAGATAGGAGGTGTGCGCTTTTGGCTTCACCATAGCGCAGCGGCTGCGCTTTCCTTGCGGCTCGACAAGGCCGACATCCAACACGGCCTGGGGCAGTCCACCCGGCATCAGTAGCCAACCGTGGTCCGTCACGATCCGAACCGTTCGCCCTGCGCGTACGAGCTGAACCACATGATCGGCCGCGTCTCGGACACCGGCTGCCAGGCGCTCGGCAAGGCGCGCTCCAAGTGCATGGCCCTCTTCATCAAAGCGGCCAGTTTCCGCCCAAAGCTTTTGTTCCCCCAACAGCGCGTTGCCTGTTGCCCATCCTTCTGCCTCCATGAGCTTGAAAAGCACGGGTTTGGTCGCCGGTTTTCCATCGGGAGCGTGGGGAAGAACGTCGGTTGCAGTCGCTGAGCCACTCATTCGGTTCGCCACTGGCGATACGAGCGGCTTGCAGGTAGCTGTGACGGTAGGGAAGCCAGACCAACACCAACGCAGCTGAGTTGTTAGACCTTCCTCGGAAAGAACGCGCACGAGCTCCTGGGCTAGGTCCATACGGAGCCCGTCAACAAACAGAACCGTAGTGGCCGTAGTATGCGCAGGGCTAGGAACGGAAAGCCTTACCTTGCCAACCCGAATGAGCTCCTGAAGCGCATTTGCTCCCCCATCCAGCCAGGGAAGATAGATAGCCCGGAGGGCCGCAGTAACAGCGACGCGGTCAAGCTCCCGTGGTGCTGCGGCCAATGCGGCCATAGCCGCGCGGTCGATTTGGGCGCCGTGTTCCGTGTAAGCCTCTGCGAGAGCAGACCCTTCAAGAGTGGGTAGAGGCTTCGCCCGCGCGACCACCGCAAGGTGGGCAAGCGCATGCGCTAACGGCGCCTCAGCTCGGCGACCCCAGACAGTGTCTCGCCGCCAAGCATGGACCGTCTCCAAGGCCTGGATTCGCACTGACGCCTCGGCGGGCGCGACATCTCCGATTTTGGTAAGCGCTTCTCGAAGGGCCTTCTCCTCTTGCGCATTGACCTTCGGGAACGGCGCTTTGTCGGCGAGCAGGTCGGATGGCTCTTCGGCGGACAGCAGCTGAACAATCCCTTCATAGCCAGTGCTGCTCGCGAAGCGATTCCACACGCCGTTCCACTTCCCTTTTCTCTGAGCGAGGCGATTGGCGGCATCCTGGCGGGATAACTTCCTCGGGTCGAAACGAAGTTCTTTAACTGCGATGTTGGCAAAGGCGGCGAAGCGCCCCGCATCAGCCTTCTCAGTAAAGACGCCGTTCATCCAATCGAGCATATCCGCCGCTAGATCGGGCGCGAGAAGCATATTGAAGGCATCGGCATCCCATCTCCGGTTACGCAATTCTTCGACCGGGCGCATACAGAACCGCGCAGCGGCATGTGTTAGAGCCACCCGCGTTGCCACATCGTCGGCTATGCTCAGCCTCAACGCTCCACGATCGGCCGCGAGAAACCCGCGAAGCGTCCAGTCCTTGCCATTGACATGACCAAAGAGATTTCCCGCCACTGTGAACCAAACAAGGGGCTGCAGGAGTTGAGGGCAATCTTCCGCGCCCTTCAGTACATCACGCCCTAGACCCGGCAGATAGATGATCGGAACAGAATCATCCGACCAAGTGACGCCTGGAATAGCCCGGGCAATTGCGCCCCTTATCCAAACGGAGGGACCACTTCGTGATGAAGGCTCATAGTCCCCGTAGGTGAGCAGCTCAGGGAGGCGCTCGCGCAGCAGAGGCAGAAGCGGCAAGAACTCTTGACCGGCATCACAAACCACCGCCTCGGGTGGTGCCTCAGCCGCCGCATTGTATGCGGCAGCTTCGTGCAACGCTGCGATAAGAGCATCAAGCGGAGTCGTCACTGCGCGGCCTCCGCCCGTCTATCCGTAATCGTCAGCGCCGCACGTTTCTCAGCAAGCGTGGTATGGTAGTCATTACGGCGTTCGCCCTTAAAGACCTTGTACCAGGGGGCCGATGCCACGTCGGTTCCGCGGTCCTTGTCTTTGAGGATTTTCGACAGATCGTGGGTTAGAACGCCCGCCTCTATGAAGGGGCGGATGTTCTGCCGCACGCCGTCGTCGAAGTCGGGGTCCCACCCGAGCGGCTGCCTTGCGAGCGGCTTCCATCGCACGAAGATGTCGTAAGGCTTTTCACCCTCCAGCACCTTCTCCAGCATCTGCTGCAGCTCGCGGCCCTTTTCATAGCGCAGGGCATTGTTCTCGGCCTTCGCCCGCGCCAGCCAGTCACCGAGTAGAGTGTAAGTGAGCTTACGCAGATTGGCTTGGTTGAAGCGATGGTAATGGACGAAAACGGAAAAGCCGTCCTTCAACCCATCCGAGATGTGCCAGAGGAAGGGCCGCTGGCCGAACAATGCACTGTGTTGGCGGAAGGCACGATCGCACAGCCAAGCTTCGAGAGAATCATCGCGAGCGGTCTTCTTGTCTATCGCATCGTCAGCTTCCGCGACAAGACGGCGCTCCAATGAGTCCGACCAGTTCGCGCCGAAGGCCGCGGCAAGGCAGGCGCGCAGACGATCGGCAAGCGGCTTTTCTCCGGCGACCGGAGGAACGCCGAGTAGACCATCATTGTCGCCCTCTGGAAGCTCCGCGACTTTCGAAAGCCAGGCGCGCGCATCTTTGGAAAGGCGCATGCCGAGATCGGTTTCGGCAGGCCAGCGATAGCCGCTGAGGCGAGCAAGGGCGACATGAAGCGTCGCTCCAGTCTTTGCACCTGCAGGATGACCGTGAAAAAGCCATTGGGTGGGATCATCCGAGGAAGGCTCAGGGAGACCAGCCGGATACAGTTCCGATGCGCGCTGTTGCCAGAAGGGCAGGTCGAATGGAACCTTGACGAAGGTTGCGTTCGTCACGGCGACGGATGGGTCTACTTTACGCACCTCATCATGAAACTCCGGTGACATTACGAAGCTCACAATGGCTTCCAAGTTCTTCTCAGCTTTCGGGATAATTACTGAATTCGATTGATCGTAAAGATTGCCCATGTATAGCCCAGCGGGCAGATGGCGCATCTGTCTAACGATTACGCCCCGTTTGCCCCACGCTTCAGTTCCTTTTATATATACTTGCTCGCTCTTAGAAAGTTCGCCTGTGCCCATTTCCCATTTTAGTACTGCATCACGGCCATCAAAGTGAGACGTGTGATCAGCTGTGAGTTGGAATAGTGTCCAGGTATTTCCAATGTTGGTATGTTCCCAGAACTGATAAATCCATCTCGGAGTATCTCCATTCTGAAATCCGACATAAACATCAGCAAATTTTGAGAGATGGTCGCCAGTTGTTGGCTCGTATACGGAAATTCTGGAGTCCGGGTTGTCCCGTTGCTTCGATTGCGACAAGATACTAATCGGATCAGTCCTCAGAAGCTGTGGCTTTGCAGCAAGATTTCGTCCTGTATCCGCGTTGATGGCGAGATAGGAGCTTTCATCCTTAGGTGTTTGCTCGGTAATTGCGGTTAGCGCCGTTCTCGCTGCCCACCAGTTCATTTCGTTAAACGCGGCAGGTCCAAGGTCTGCTACAATATTCAGTCGCGACGATGACAAAAGTTTTCGGCGCATTTTCTTATAGCTTCCGAGGAACAACCAATTTTGGGGAGACACGGCACATAATGTTCCGCCTTGAGAGCAAAGTAACTTTAAGCGCTCAAGCATTGCGGTAGCTAGATCAGTGCGAGCATCCCGATATTTCCGGTCTATATATTCTGCCAGAGCAGCACACTGTTTTCCTCTACCCAGATAGGGCACGTTTGTGGCTTGTAGAGTGAACCGCTTATGCAAGATTGCGGCGGCATCGGACATGCCACGGGCGGCCACCACTCCCTCTATCCGCTCAGGTTCAGCCTTGCGGGCCTTTGCAAGCAGTGGTTCGAGGAGGCGCTCAATCCTGCGCAGTTTTTCAGCCTCAAAGAGATCACCGCCGGAGGGTTCGAGGAGAGTTCCAAGCACCGGCGCTTGCGCAAATTGATCGTGCAGGGCGCCCAAGGCATATTCTAAATCGGCGTCCCCATCGGCAAGTGCAGCGAACTCACGTTTTGGCAATGGCGGGGGAGCGCCTACCCAAGCGATGTGTGGCAGCGGCAGTGGCTGCCACCCACCAATTCGCCAGGCAGTCAACGCGACGGCGAAGGCCGCGATCTGAACGCAGCGTCCGTCGATTTCCAGCCCGTGAAGATTATCCCGCAGAACTGCGGCCACAGCGTCAGCGGGGGCCAAGCGCTCCTCTCCCTGGCGCAGTGCTGCCAGGATTGCCAGGGCCTCGGTCAGGAAGTGCCCCGAACCGCAGCAAGGGTCCAGCATGGTGATCGCCTTAGCCTCGGCTGGCCAGCCGGGGAATACGCCCGCCGCGGGACGCCAAGGGCCGTGCTCGCCCTCGCGCACAAAACGGAGCATGTCGAAGGTGTAGTCTGGGAACGAACAGGCTGTCCGGAGAGCGTCTTCGTCCGCCGCCGTTTGAAACAGCGTCGGATCGGCGGCCAGCACCTTGCCTGCCCACCAGGCGCCCAGCGTGTTGTGCAGTAGGAAGCGCACCATGTAGGGCTCAGTGAAGAGCTGCGTGACCGCCGGCAGCTCATCGGCACCAATCTTCACGCCCGATTCATTGACCGCGTCCTTCTCCGCCGCGCGCCAAAACTGATAGGTCCAGCCCAAGCTGTCCTCAGCCTGAAAAACCTCAGCATCGAGCCCCGTCACCAGGCGATGCAGCTTTTGAGTTTGCACTGGGTCGAGGTCGAGGGAGAGCACAGGATCGTCAATCCGAAAGACCGCCGGTAACATGGCAGCCGAATAGCGCTCTGCAACCGCCCATGCGTCCGTTAAACCCTCCTCGGCTGCCAGCTCGCGACAGTCTTCGAGCGTTACAGCGACGTTATGCTCCGGATGTCTGAGAAGGCCGCGCTCTGCCAGAAACCGCGCGAAAAGCATTCGGTGCCAGTGCGCGTAAGCGGCTCCTTCAATCAGCCGCTTTGTCTCCTGTGCCTCCGTTGTCCGATCGAATGCATCGCCAATAGCACGCGCATGTGCACGCAAACGCCGACGCAGTTCCTTTTCATTGTCGTTCAAGTAGCCCGGCGCCTTACCGTCCGCGACACCCAAGCGGCGAATGGCATCGCGTGCCCCGTCTTCGGCAACAAGACGTGCTTCCTTAATTGCCTTCTCCAAGGCGCGGCGCAGAGCTGTGGGTAGATATCAGGGGGTCACTTTTCCACGCCGAAACACAACCGAGATCCTTCGTGAGGCCGTGGCGCAGGCGCGTGTGGTTCAAGCCGGCGGGCGTGTCATTATACGGCTGGTCACAAGATGTTGTCGATGGCGCACTCATCGTTTTGGCCAATGCCGGCCAATTGCGAGTTACCGGCGAGGACGGGAAGCCGGCGTCGCTGCCGGATATTCCGCGTCAGAAAATAGGCACCTGCACGTACCGTGCAGAAACGACCATCATCACCGTCGCGCAGCGCGTGGCGGTGCGCGGACTGCTAACCGAAGCAGGAGTGCCGTTCGAGAATGGGCAGGAAGCCTTTGCGCTTTCGGCGTTGCTTGATCGCCTTCAGAGCGCCGCTCAACAATCTGGAGGTTCCGCCCCCGCGCCAGAGCCGGAATCCGTACCCGATCTGCCGAAATACAAGTCCCTCTCCGGGAACGACCTTCTTGCAGCGTTGGCTGAAAATGCAGCGTCTCTGCGCGATAAACTGAAAACTTGGCAGGCGGCGAGCTCAAAGACGGGCGCGCGTCTGCCCAATTGGTCTCTGGCTGAGCGTCTTGTGCGGCTAGGCGCAAACGATTTGGAGTCGGATCTCTCGGATATCCGCAATGGGCGAAAACTGCTAGGCGGGGGATCGGCGTCCAAAATTGACCCCCTGATTTCCGATTTGTTCGGCTGCCTGCTTTGGCGCGAAGCGGGCGGTGAGGGATGCTGATTGTGGAGACGATTGGTCGGATACGGCGGGAGCATTTCGTTCAGGGCAAGACGATCAGGGAGATCGCGCGCGACCTGAGGCTGTCGCGCAACACGGTGCGCAAGGTCCTGCGATCGGCGGAGACGGCGTTTTTCTATGGACGAGAAGTTCAGCCGCGGCCGAAGCTGGGTGGCTGGACGGAAGACCTCGATCGGCTGCTGGCGAGGAACGCGGACGCTTCGGCGCGCGAGCGGATGACGCTGATCCGCATTTTCGAGGAGCTGCGGACGCTCGGCTACGAAGGCGGCTACGACGCCGTTCGACGTTACGCCCGCGCTTGGGCCAAGGCGAACGCGAGCGCGACGGCGAGCGCCTTCGTCCCGCTGACGTTCTCGCCGGGCGAGGCCTACCAGTTCGACTGGAGCCACGACATCGTTGTGATGGACGGGGTAACGACGACCGTGAAGGTCGCGCACATCCGTCTTTGCCACAGCCGCATGATGCTCGCACGCGCCTATCCGCGCGAAACGCAGGAGATGGTTTTCGACGCCCACGAGCGGGCGTTCGCGTTCTTCAGGGGCGCCTGCTCGCGCGGCATCTACGACAACATGAAGACGGCGGTGGAGACGATCTTCGTCGGCAAGGATCGGCAATACAATCGCCGCTTCCTCCAGATGTGCTCGCATCACCTCGTCGAGCCCGTTGCCTGCACGCCGGCCTCGGGCTGGGAGAAGGGCCAGGTCGAGAACCAGGTCGGCCTCGTGCGCGAGCGCTTCTTCACCCCGCGCTTGCGCGTCAAGAATTACGACGAACTGAACGCCTGGCTGATGGACAAATGCATCGCCTGGGCCAAGGCGCATTCTCATCCCGAACAGCCCGACAGGACGATCTGGGAGGTCTTCGAGGAAGAGCGCCCCAAGCTCATTCCCTATCGCGGCCGCTTCGACGGCTTCCATGCCCTGCCGGCCTCGGTGTCGAAGACCTGCCTCGTCCGCTTCGACAACAACAAATACTCGGTGAGCGCCAGCGCGGTCGGCCGCCCGGTCGAAGTCCACGCCTACGCCGATCGCGTCGTGATCCGCCAGGACGGGCGCATCGTGGCGGAACACCCACGCCGCTATGGGCGTGGCGCGACGGTCTATGATCCTTGGCATTACGTTCCGGTCCTGGCGCGCAAGCCGGGAGCCTTGCGCAACGGGGCGCCGTTCAAGGACTGGGTGCTGCCGACGGCGCTCGATCGCGTGCGGCGCAAGCTTGCCGGCTCCGACGACGGCGACCGGCAGATGGTCAAAATCCTCGCCGCCGTGCTCACCGATGGATTGCTTGCGGTGGAGGCCGCCTGCCTTCAGGCGCTGTCCGAGGGCGTCCATTCGGCCGACGTCGTCATCAACATCCTCGCGCGTCAGCGCGATCCCGGACCGGCGGCGACGATCATGACGCCCGACGCGTTGCAGCTCCGTCACGCGCCGATCGCCGACTGCGCCCGATACGACCAACTCAGGAGCGTGTAACCCATGGAAAGAACCGAAGTCCTCGACATGATGAGCAGCCTCAAGCTCTACGGGATGAGGAGCGCCTACGACGAGACGCTGACCACGGCGCTCAAGCGCAAGCATGAGCCGCAGCGTTTCGTCGGCGATCTCCTGAAAGCCGAGATCTCGGAGAAGCAGGCGCGCTCGATCAAATACCAGCTCACAGTCGCCAAGCTGCCGCTGGCCAAGGACGTCGACGACTTCGCGTTCAAGAACTCGCCGATCAACGAGGCTCTCGTGCGCGACCTCGCCGCCCGCGGCTTCCTTGCCCAGCAGCGCAACCTCGTCCTGGTCGGGGGAACCGGCACCGGCAAGACGCACCTGGCCATCGCGATCGCGCGAAGCTGCATCCGCGCCGGATCGCGCGGGCGCTTCTTCACCACCGTCGATCTCGTCAATCAGCTCGAGGCTCAGGCGCGCGCCGGCCGCCAGGGACGGCTTGCTGATTATCTCACCCGCCTCGACTTCGTGATCCTCGACGAACTCGGCTATCTCCCCTTCGCCCAGGCCGGCGGGCAATTGCTGTTCCACCTGATCAGCCGTCTCTATGAGCGCACCTCGATCATCGTCACCACCAACCTCGCCTTCGGCGAATGGCCGAGCGTGTTCGGCGATCCAAAAATGACCACCGCGCTGCTCGACCGCCTCACCCATCACTGCGACATCGTCGAGACCGGCAACGAAAGCTGGCGCTTCAAGAACCGCGCCTGACGCGAGACAATCTCAGGTCAACCAAACCGCGCTCGCCCCGGCTGCGCAACCCCGACCAGCTACGCCGGGCCGAGCGCTGCCGTCCGCGCCCTGGCACCAACAGGGGTCAATTTTGGACGCCGATCGGGGGTCAATTTTGACCGCCGATTGACAGCATGGCCGTTCTCGAGATCCCGGTCGATGGACCGGATCAGCGTCGGCGTCTTCATCGACGTGATGAGGTGCGAGAAGAAGCGCTGCTTCGAGGATTCAAAGGCGGAACGGGCGGCGGCCTTGGCCTGCGCGTTCAGCGTTCCCGACGCGCCGGTGATGCCGGCCGCCTTCATCGCGGCGTCCAGATGGTTATGGATGATGCGGAAAGCGCCGGCATAGGCGTCATAGATGGCGATCTGCTCGTCGGTAAGCGGATGCTCGACGAGTTCGTACTGCACGCCTTCATAGGACAGCGAGCGGGCGGCATAGAGCCCGAGCGCCTTCAGGTCGCGGGCCAGGACTTCCATGGCGGCGACTCCGCCGGCCTGGATCGCCTCGATGAATTCGGCGCGGGTGGCGAAGGGGAAATCCTCGCCGCCCCACAGGCCGAGGCGCTGCGCGTAAGCCAGGTTCTCGACCTCGGTCGCGCCGGTGGCGGAGACGTAGACGATGCGGGCCTGGGGCAAAGCGTGCTGCAGCCGCAGGCCGGCGCGGCCCTGCTGCGAGGGGGCGACGACGCCGCGGTTCGACTTGCCGCCGGCGGCGTTGGCCATGGCGTGCGCCTCGTCGAAGACGATGACGCCGTCGAAATCGGGCCCTAGCCAGTCGACGATCTGCTGAACGCGCGAGGCCTTGCCCTCGCGTTCCTGGGTGCGGATCGTGGCGTAGGTGGTGAACAGGATGCCCTCGTCGAGGCGGATCGCGTTGCCCTGGCGGAAGCGGGCGAGCGGCGTGATCTGCAGGCGCTCCTGGCCGAGCGCCGACCAGTCGCGCTGCGCGTCGTCGATCAGCTTGTCGGACTTGGAGATCCAGACGGCGCGACGGCGGCCCTGCATCCAGTTATCGAGGATGATGCCGGCGGCCTGCCGGCCCTTGCCCGCGCCGGTGCCGTCGCCGAGGAACCAGCCGCGGCGGAAGCGCACGGCGGCCTCGGCATCGTCAGCGGCGGCGGTGATCGTGTCGAAGGTGGCATCGACCTTCCAGGTGCCGGTCAGATGCCCGACATGGGCTTCGCCGGCAGTGATGACGCTTTCGAGCTGGGCTTCGGACAGGATGCCCTCGCTGACGAGGCGCGGCGGCAGATGTGGCCGGTAGGAGGGTTGCGGCGGCGCGACCGAAGCCATGGCCGCCGACTGCACCAGGGCGGTCGGGTGCGGCTTCGCGCCGGGAATGCGGATCGATTGCAGGCCGTAGCCTTCATAGATCGCGTCCGTCAGGCCGCGGCCGGAAGGCGGCGTCCACTGGCAGGTTTCATAGGCAAGCGGTTCCGCCGGTTGCGCGGGCGCTGCTGCCGTAGGCCGCGACGTCCGGGGCGCAACAGCCGGACGGGGTTGCGGCCGCAGCGCTGTGGACAGAGTCCGGAGCGGTGTGGCGATGGCTTGCGCGCGCGGTGGCAAACTGGCCTGCAAGGAAGCGAGCAGTCCGGCAAGATCCATCGCCTTCGCCGCCGAGGCGGGAAATTGATCGGGGCGATCGGTCGAAATCCGGTCGATCACGGTCAGGCGCGTGTCGATCGTTGTGCCGTGCCTGGCATAGAGCCGGCCGTCGATCGGCGCGGTGAAGACGATGCGCGCCTTGTCCTGCAAGGCGCGGAACTCGTCGCGGAAAGCGGGATTGTCCGGCGACTGGCTGGCGCCGGTGATGGCGACCAGGCGTCCGCCCGGCGCGAGGCGGCCGAGCGCGGAGGCGATATGGCGCAGGGCGGCGTCGGCGACGCGGCCTTCGACATGGGCGCCGACCGAGAAAGGCGGATTCATCAGGATGACGGTCGGGCGCAGCGCCGCCGCGAGGTGGTCATGGATATGAGCGGCGTCGTGCTGGCTGACCGGAGCGTCGGGGAAGATCCTGCGCAGGAGCGCGGCGCGATGATCGGAAAGCTCGTTGAGGATCAGGCGCGCGCCGGCGAGCTCGGCATGGATGGCAAGCAGGCCGGTGCCGGCGGACGGTTCCAGCACCGTGTCGGCGGCTGTCAGCGCCGCGGCGCAGGCGGCGACATGCGCGATCGGCAGCGGCGTCGACAGCTGCTGCAGGGCCTGGCTCTCGGCCGAGCGCTTGGTGTGCGTCGGCAACAGCGCGGCAATCCGCTGCAGCATGGTCAGCCGCGCGCGCGGGCTGGCCTGGCGCAGGGCCGGGGCGAAGGCGCGCAGGAACAGAAGCTGCGCGATCTCGCAGGAATCATAGGCGTCCTTCCAGAGCCACTGCCCTTCGGCGTCGCTGCCGCCGAAAGCGGCAACCATGGCCTCGCGCAGCATGGCGGAGGTGATCGTGGTGCCGGCCTCGAGGGCGGGCAGAAGGGCGCGGGCGGCGGCGAGGAGCGCGCCCGATCGCCGGGCGGTGCGCGCAGGGGCGGACGCGGCCGCGTGAGCGGCCGTAGATGGTTCGATGAAGGTCATGGGGATGGTTTCCGAAGGAGAGCGCGGTTAAGGGATCGAACCGCGGGGCACTCTCCTCTTGACCCGGCC
>CAVUHX010000037.1:0-649749 GCA_963741405.1 uncultured Alphaproteobacteria bacterium | reverse complement strand
GCGCCGTTGCCGAGGCCGCTGTTCCTCATCCCGCAGGCGATGCCGACCGCCCGTCCCTGCGCGCGCGCCCAGTTCCCAGGCCGGTTTCACTGCGAGCAGGGTCTTTTCTGCGCCTGCACCGACTTCTCGAGCGTCTGCCCGGTCGTCGTCAGGTCGCCGAGCCTTACGATATTGCGCCAGCGCATTTCCCAGCCGTCGAGGCCGACCCTGGCGGCCAGCAGGTCAAGACAGCCTTCGATGGCGAAGCTCGTCTGATTGACGCCGAAGTGGCGCATCGCGCCGCACGGCGGGTTGTTGGTGTAGGCGGCGATCGCCTCCACCTCGAGGCCGGCATCCGGTAGGGCCCGCAGGCGTGGCCGGCGGCGCGTTCGAGCGCCGTGACACCGACCGAGGCATAGGCGCCCGAGTTGCCGAGAATGCCGATCTTCGCCGCCGTCAGCCGCCCTTCCGCGTCGCAGCCGACCGTGTAGCTCATAGTAAGCGGGTGGCGCTTCGGGTGTATCCGGATCGACTTTTCGCGGCTGAATTCGATCCGGACCGGAGCCCGGTCAGGCGCGCGAGCAGCGCCGTCTGCGCCTGGATCGTCATGTCCTCCTTGCCGCCGAAGGCGCCGCCGTTCGGAGCCAGTTCGACAAAGATTCGATTCTCCGGCTCGCCGAGGACGGAGGCGATCTGGCGCCGGTCCTCGAAGATTCCCTGGCCCTGGCTCCTGACGTGCAGGCGCCCGTCGGGCAGCGGCCCGGCAAGGCAGGCCTCCGGTTCGAGAAACAGATGCTCGATCCGCTGCGTCGTCCATTCGCCACTGACGACATGCGCCGAGGCGGCCAGCGCCGCCTCGACGTCGCCGCGCGCGTATCGGGTCACCGAGAGCACATTGTCGTGCCTCGGATTGACCTTGGCGCGCCGGGCCTGATCGCCTCGGCGGGGTCGAGCACAGGAGGCAGCGGCTCGTATTCACCTCGACCAGCGCGGCCGCTTCGCGGGCGCGGCGCGGCGTGTCGGCGGCGACCGCCGCCAGTACGTCGCCGACATAGCGCGCCTCCTCGCCCTCGGCGACGAAGACGGGCCAGTCTGCATGGATCTGCCCGACCCAGCGATCGCCCGGCACGTCGGCGGCGGTCGCGACTGCGGCGACCCCGGCCAGCGCGAGCGCCTTGGAACATCGATGCGCACGATCCTGGCGCGCGCATGCGCCGACAGGACGACGGCGCCGTAGATGAGGCCGGGCGCCTCGATGTCGGCGACGAAGGGCGCTCACCCAGGGCGACCGGCGCTCTGGTAGCGCCGGAGCGACGTGCCGACGCCGCCATCCACGACGATCGCCGGCAGCGCGTTGCCGCCGAGCTTGGCGTCCTGGATGAGCTCGACCGCGTCGATGATCTTCTTGTAGCCGGTGCAGCGGCAGAGATGCCCGTCGATGAGCCGCGCGATCTCGGCGCGCTTGACCTCTTGCCCTGGTCGGTCATCCATTTGATCCGTAGCACCAGGCCCGGCGTGCAGAACCCGCATTGCAGCCCGGCCGCCGCCTGGAAGGCGTCGGCATAGAGGCGCCGCTCGTTGTCGGAGACGCCTTCGAGGGTCATGACCGAGCGGCCCTGGACCTGTTCGGCGCGCACCGCGCAGGCGAGCTTGGGTTGCCCGTCGAGCAGCATCAGGCAGCTGCCGCACTCCCGCTGCGGCGAGCAACCCGCCTTGACCGACTTGATCTTGAACGTCTCGCGCAGAGCCTCGACGAACAGTTGGTCGGGCCACGCCTCGAACTGACGGGCTTCGCCGTTGAGCTTGAACTGGATCGTCTTCACATCATCCGCCATTGGTCGACCGCCCACGCATATCAGTTATGCCTGGACGCAATGACGGGGAGGTGTTTCATTGTCGCAGCCGACCCGACGCCGTCATCGCGAGCGACCCCCGGGTCGAAGAGCCCGGGGGAAGCAATCCGGGAATTGTAGGGCGCTCTACGATCCACTGGATTGCTTCGTCGCTTCGCTCCTCGCAATGACGGCGTTGGATCGACCTGACGTGCAAAGCGGCGAGACGGCCTCAGATGCGACAGAATCTTCGGGTGAACGGCGCGCGGCTCATGTCGCGCCTGGAGCGTCTGGCCGAGGCGGCGCCCGGCCCGACGGCGGGGTCTGCCGTCTCGCGCTCACCGAGGCCGACGGCCAGGGCCGCGACCTCGTCGTCGGCTGGATGCGCGAGCTCGGCCTTACGGTCACGATCGACGCGATCGGCAATGTGGTCGGCGTGCGTCGCGGCCTCGAGGACGGCGCCCCGGTGATGATGGGGAGCCACATCGACACGGTGCGGACCGGCGGGCGCTACGACGGCGCGCTCGGGGTTCTCGCCGGCCTCGAGGTCGTCCAGTCGCTCGAGGAAGCGGGCGTCGTCACGCGGCGGCCGCTGGCGGTGGCCTTCTTCACCAACGAGGAGGGCGCGCGCTTCCAGCCCGACATGTTCGGGAGCCTCGTATTCACCGGCGCGCTGCCACTCGGGCGGGCGCTCGCCACGGTCGGCGTCGACGGGGCGCTCGCCGGCGAGGAGCTCGCGCGGATCGGTTACGCGGGCGAAGCGCCGGTCGGCCGCCCGCACGTCCACGCCTATGTCGAGCTGCACGTCGAACAGGGACCGACGCTGGAGGCGGAAGGGTATGTGATCGGCGCCGTCGAAGGGGTACAGGGCATCTCCTGGACGGAGCTGACGCTCACCGGGCAGTCGAACCACGCCGGCACGACGCCGATGCGGATGCGCCGCGATGCCGGCTACGTCGCCGCCGAGATCGCCGTCTTCGCCCGCCGGCTCGCCCGCGAGCTCGGCGGCGATCAGGTCGCGACCGTCGGGGCGCTGACCTTGTCGCCGAACCTCG
Organism: uncultured Alphaproteobacteria bacterium; assembly: GCA_963741405.1. Classification (GTDB taxonomy): domain Bacteria; phylum Pseudomonadota; class Alphaproteobacteria; order Rhizobiales; family Beijerinckiaceae; genus Roseiarcus. The sequence goes on along the minus strand of CAVUHX010000037.1, from coordinate 646,883 downwards.
TCAACGTTGTCGCCGAACGCGCCCTGATGACGGTCGATTTGCGCAACACCGACAACGAAAGGCTCAAGGAAGCCGAGCGCCGCCTCGCCGCCTTCGCCGCCAGGATCGCCGCCGCCGAGGGCGTTACGGTCGACCTCCGCACGCTCGCCCGTTTCGATCCGGTCGCCTTTGCCCCGTCGCTCGTTTCGCGGGTCGAGGCGATGGCGCGCGAGTTCGATCTGCCGGTCAAGCGGCTCCCGAGCGGGGCGGGACACGACGCGCAGATCCTCGCCTCGGTCTGCCCCGCCTGCATGATCTTCGTTCCGAGCGCGAGGGGTGTGAGCCACAACATCGAGGAATACACGTCGCCCGACCATTGCGCCGCCGGCGCCGACGTGCTGCTGAGACTCGTGACCGAGCTCGCCGAATGACGGTGTCTTCCCCTTGCACCCGGCGGCCTACGGCCGCCATTCCCTTCTCCCGCTTGCGGGAAGGGGTGGCCGGCGTCAGCCGGCCGGATGAGGGCCTGCGCAATTGAGCCGCCAGCTCGTCCGCGACGCCATGATCGTCACCGGCGACGGGCGCACCCCGCCCTTCCCCGGCGACGTCCTGATCGACGGCGACGTCATCGTCGCGCTCGGCTCCATCGGCCTGACGGAAGCCGCGACCGCGGACCTTGTCACCGACGCCGGCGGCCGCGCGCTCGCGCCCGGCTTCGTCGACACCCACAACCACGGCGCGCTCGGCGGCGCGGCGCTTTCGGAAAGCGGCCTGCCGATCGCCTGCGAGCTCGCCATTCTCGGCGGAGTGACGAAGCGCATCTGCGGCGTCGACGGCCTGTCGCCGGCCCCCGTCGCCGAGGCGCAGCGATCGCAATATGCGGCGCAGCTGAAACCCCTCGACGGCGCGATTCCAGGCGAATGGACGTGGAGCTCCGTCGCCGAGTTCCTCGCCTGGCATCGCGGGCGCTCGGTCACCGACATGGGGATCTATCTCGGCCATTCTGCGGTGCGCCGGGTCGTCATGGCGAATGTCGCGCGGGTCGCCTCCGACGCCGAGATCACGGCGATGGCGGAAGTGGTCAAGCGCGAGGCGGCCCTCACGCTCGGGCTCTCGACCGGGCTCGTCTACAACCCGGCTGTCTATTCCGACCAGCGCGAGATCACCGCGCTCGTCCGCGCCTTCAACGCGGTCAAGCCCGGCGCGCTCTTTCCGCATCTGCGCTCGGAGAGCGACAACATCATCGCCAGCGCGAAAGAGGTGATCGAGGCCGCGGTCGACGGCGGCGGCGGCTATTGCAACGAGCATTCGAAGATCGCAGGCGCAGCGAACTACGACCGCATCGGCGACCTCGAGGGCCTGCTCGCCGACGCCGCCGCTTTAGTTCCGACCATGGAGAACATGTACCCCTACACCGCCGGCTCGACCACCGGCGACGCCATCTTCCCGCCGGAGATGCGCGCCGGGGGCCGGGCGGAGTTCCTGGCGTCGCTTGACGATCCCGCGCGCCGCGCGGCGATGATCGCGAAGATGCGAACCGACTTCAGGAGCTGGGACAATTTCGTCCATTTCTGCGGCGGGCTCGCGGGGATCCAGATCGCCGGGGTGAAGCCGGGCGTCGGCGACGCCTGGCTCGGCCGCCGCCTCGCCGACGTGGCGCGCGCGGCCGGCGCCGACGATCTCGACAGCGACGCAGCCTACGCGGCGGTGTTCGACTTCTTCGCCGTGAACGAGGCCGAGATCGCGATCATCACCCACTACGGCAACGACGCGACGATGGAGCGCTTCTTCCGTCGCCCGACCATGGCCATCTGCACCGACGGGCTGATGCCCGGGCCGGGCCAGAAGCCGCATCCGCGCTCGCTCGGCTCGTTCCCCAAAGCCCTGCGCATGGCGCGCGAGATGGGGATTTCGCTCCAGGAGATCGTCTGGCGGATGGCGACCCTGCCCTGCCGTTTCCTCAACCTGCCCGACCCGACCATGCGCGTCGGCGCCGACGCGTCGCTGACCCTGTTCGACTGGGCGACTGTCGGCGAGCGCAACGACTACCTGAACCCGGAGATCCGGCCGGCGGGCATCGACCGGGTGTGGATCCACGGGCGCCTCGTGCTCGACCACGGAAAGCTCTCCGCGCCGCGGCCATTCCCGGGGCGCGTGCTGACGAGCCCCTTGCGCGCCTGAGGCTCCTTTGAGCAAGATGGAATGAGGGGGCGCCGGCGCCCTCTCCCGCTTCGCGGGCGAGGGGAGCGCGGCGCCGTCGATCCCTTCTCCCGCTTGCGAAAGAAGGTGGCGCGAAGCGCCGGAGGGGGCGCGGCGCCGCCTCGCTGGCGTTCGGGCGCCCCGACAGCGCGAGGGAGCACGAAATGGAAGACCGTGAGATTCGAGCGGCGTTGGATCGTCACTGGGCCGCGTCCGACGCCAACGACTTCGAGGTCGAGCACCAGATCTACCGGGACGACGCCGTGCTCGACTATCCGCAGTCTGGCGAGCGCATCCGCGGCCGGCAACAGATTTAGGCGTCCCGCTTCGCGCAGCCGAACAAGAAGCGCTTCACGGTTCGGCGCGTGCTTGGCGCCGGCGACCTTTGGGTTACCGAATTCGTCCTCAATTACGACGGGAAACCGTCCTACACAGTGAGCATCATGGAGTTCCAGGACGGCAAGGTGACCCGCGAAACCCAAGATTTCTGCGATCCGTTCGAGCCGGGGCCTTCGCGCGCGCAATGGGTCGAACGGATGCCGTGAGATGGGAAGGGGGTGAAGTCCTGCGCCGTCGCCCTCAGCTTGTCGAAGGATCGGGTTCGACGGCGTCGCGGAGACCGGGGCGCTCGGGTTCATTCATCGAGGTCGGTGAAACCCCTCTCCCGCACAGGGCGTCGAGACCGACGCCCGTCGTTCGACGGGCTATGCGGGAGAGGGTGGCGCGCTACGGCCTGTTGGCGGACACCCAGCGCATGATTTCTTCCTTGGGCAAGGCCCGGCTGCCCGGCCCTTCGATGCTGTAGAGCTCGGCGCGTTGCTGGTGATAGAGGTCGCGCGCCTGTTCGAGCGCGGCTTCCTTGCTGGCGACGCTGGGGGAAATCCTGTCCTGATCGAGATGGTCCCGGTAGAAAACTCTCCAGTCAGCCATGGTCCAGGTTCCCTGGTCGCAACGGAGGCGTCCGGCGCTCCCGCCTCGACGCGCCGGCTATCATGCGTCGTTCGAGACTGATCAGGCCGGCGCGCTCGCCCGACCGAACTCCTGCGCGGCGCGGACCGCGATTTCATTCCTGACGCCGGTCACGCCGGGCACCCGACGCACGGTCGCCTCCGCGCAGGACCTTTGGTAGGCCCGCCCGACGACCCCCCGCAGGGTGACCACGCCGCGGTCCACGTCCGCGGTCACGCGGTATCGAGGGACCGCGAGATTTACAGTGCGTTCGCAACATCGGCGCGGAGATCGGCCATAACGCGCCCTCCCATGGATCGGGACGTCGGACGCCTCATCTTGGGCTAAGATTTCGGCATGAGCCCGACGAATTCTTGACTAGCAAACCCGTCAATCCGAGACAACCATGTAAAATAATTAAATGCAATTGAAAGATTTGGGGATGCGACACTATTACTCAGGCGACAACCGGCAACATCTCCAGGTTTCGGTCGCGACAGGCATTGCGGGAGTCGCTTCTGAAATGGCGCTGAATAAGCGCCGACGAGCCCGTGCAGGCGGCAGGCGGTTCCTCGCAAACCGAAGGAGGTTGCTAATCAAGGTATGACGGGCCGGAAAATGTGATATCTATCGAATAGCGGCTGGCGAAGCGCCAGGGTCGGCGGTCACCGGGGACTGCCGTCGGAGGGGACGCAATGACTTACTCGGTGCCGCCCAACGAGGCCGGACGGCTTGCAGCGGTTCGAGCGCTGAATATCGTCGGCACCCCGCCGGAGATCGCCTTTGACGAGATCAGCGAACTGGCCGCGCAGATTTCCCAATGTCCCGTATCCTACATCACCTTCGCCGACGACGATCGCTTTTGGCTGAAAGCCAAATATGGCCTCCCACCCGACTTCAACGAATGTCCGCGCGAAATCTCGTTCTGCGCGACAACAATATGCGGCACCGAAATGGTGATTGCGCCCAGCCTGCGCGAAGATACCCGTTTCAGTCAATTTCCGACTGTCACGGGCGAACCCCACCTGCAGTTCTATTGCGGCATTCCGCTGGTGACCGAAGCCGGCTACGCGCTTGGGACGCTGACCGTGATGGATTTTGAGCCGCGCAAGCTGGCCTTCGAGCAGACCGAGTTGCTGCGCCGTCTTTCGCGGCAGGTGATGACCCAATTGGAGCTGCGGCGACAGCCGATCGAGTTCCATCAGGCCATGAAGGAATTGGATCAGGCGCATACGGATTTGGCCGCGGAGAAGGCGCGGACCGAGGAATTGCTCGCCAATATCCTGCCCTCGTCGATTGCCGAGGAACTCAAGAAAAACGGCAAGGTGCAACCGAAATACGCGCCATCGGCGACAATCCTGTTCGCCGACATCAAGGGCTTCACGCTCCTGGCCGAACGGATGGAGCCTGTCGCGCTGATCGGCCTGCTCGACCAATATTTCACCGCCTATGACGAAATCGTAACCCGCCACGGGCTCGAGAAGCTCAAGACCATTGGCGACGCTTACATGGCGGTCGCCGGCGTGCCCGCGGCCAGCCGCCGGCATCCGATCGACGCCTGCCTTGCCGCGCTGGAATTCAGGCTGTCACTGCCCGCATGAAGGCGCAGCGCGAGAAGATGCGGTTGCCTGCGCTCGAACTGCGCGTGGAACTCCATACCGGGCCGGTCATGTCGGGCGTCGTCGGCCGGCGGAAATTCACCTTCGATATCTGGGGCGACGCGGTGAACACGGCCGCCCTCATGGAATTCGAACGGCGCTCCGGGACGGATCAATATCTCGGAAACCGTGGAGGGGCGCGTCAGGACTTTGTTCGAACTGGAGCCGCGCGGCGCCGTCGAGACCAAGCATAACCGCAAGCTTGAAATGTTTTTCCTCAATCGGCTGAAGCCGGACTATTCGCGCGACGCGGATGGCCGGATGCCGAACGAGAAGTTTGCCGCCGAATGCCATCGCCTGGTCAGCGGCTTCGCCGCGTAGGCCCCTCCGCGGTCAGGACGCTTCGAGGTGTGCGCACCTTCCCCAGCTTTGCTGGGGAAGGCGGCCGGCGGAGCCGGCCGGATGGGGTATGGCCCGCTGCTTCGAAGCCAGCAGGCTTGCACGATTACAAGAGCGAGCCTTCGACGACGCATCCCTGCTTTCCACACCCCATCCGTCGGGCTTCGCCGACACCTCCCCACTTCGTGGAGAAGGGCGCGCAACCGCCCGATAAGGCTCCGAAACCGTCGGCCCTACTTCTGGTTCGAGGGGCGCTCGGACACGAAAGCAAATGTAAGGTTAAAGAGGAGATGACCCCATGACCAAGAAGGCATTCGAGCAGATCGCCTCTGGTCTTCGTGAGGCAATCGAGGTCGCACGGGGCAAGGCGAAGCCTGCCCGCCTGCATGTGCCGCCCGAAATCGACGTGAAGGCGGTCCGAAAAAAGACTGGGCTGTCGCAGGAGAAATTTGCCTACGCTTATGGCTTCACGGTCGAGCAGATCCGCGCATGGGAACAGGGACGCAACAGCCCGCTGGGCGGGCTGCGCGCCTACCTCATGATGATCGGCTCCGATCCCGAGGGGGTGACGAAGCTCCTGCACTCGACCCGGAAGAGCAGAGCCGCCTGATCTGAGACTTGGGATTACGGGGACAGTGCATTCTACTAACCTCCCCCTCGACAGCAGCGGTGAGCCGAGCACGCCCAGCCGAGTTGAGGGGCCAAAAACATGCCCTGTCATGTCTGGACGGCGCCCCTTGGTCAAGGGTTGCTTTGAAGCTTTTGCGAACGTCTCGGGCGCGGTCATGTCTTCGGCCTGTTATGCGGCAAGGATGGCTCCGCTGGCCCTGATGATTTGTCCGCGTAAGCTCTTCGCCCCAATCACCGTATCGCGCTCGTACCGGCGCTGACACATGCACGGGCTTCCAAGCCTTCACCGTTGGTTCACATCACCTCGTCGGCGCCCTCGATGCTGATCGCCTTGGGGGCGAAATCTCCTTATCGAATAGCCTTGTTGGCTCAGGCCGCAACCGGCCGATCGTCGTATTGGCCGCCCCGGGTCATCAGCGCATAGACGATGCGCGCGACCTTGTTGGCGAGCGCCACCGCCGTCAGCTTGAACTTGTATGTGGCGGTCTTGCGCTCGAGCATCGCGCTCGCCCACCGACGCAGGGCGTCGTTATGGCCCTTGCGGTGGCGAAGCGTCGCGCAGCGCCCACGACCAGAAGCTTGCGCAGGTAACGATCGCCCATCTTGGTGATGCGCCCGAGCCGCTCCTTGCCCCCCTCGAACTCTGGCGGGGCGTGAGCCCGAGGAAGGCTGAGAACTCACACGCGCCCCGACGCGAAGGCGCTGATGTCCTGGATCGTGGCTGTGATCGCCGAGGCGGTCACCGGGCCGACGCCAGGAATTGTCATCAACCGCCTGGCGGTCTCGTCAGCCTTGACTGACGTCGCAAGCTCTTTGTCGATCGCGGCGATCGTCGCGTCGAGCGCGTCGATCTGACCGATGAGCGGACGCAGCGCCGCGCGCACGCAATCGGGGATCACGATCTCGCCGTTGTCGTCGAAGCCGTCGGCGGCCAGGCGCTTCAAGTCATAAGCATGTTGCGCCCCCTGCGCTGCGACGACGCCGATCTCGGCCATGTGCCCGCGCAAGGCGTTGAGCGCCGCCGTGCGCTGGCCGGCGAGCAACTCGCGCGTCCGGTGGCGCATCAGCTCGGCCTGGTTGTCGATCGAACGCACCGATACGAACCTCTGACCCGGCCGACCCTCCGCCTCGCAGATCGCCGCCGCGTCGGCCGCGTCGTTCTTGTTGCGCCGGACATACGGCTTCACATGAGCCGGCCGGATCAGCTTCACCTCGTGCCCATGCGCCAGCAATTGCCGCCCCCAGTGATGGGCCGAGGAGCAGGCCTCCATCGCCACCACGCACGGCGCCAGTTCGCTCGCTCCTCCCGGCGCCGAGCGCGTCCGTCATCTCGGCTTCCAGCATCTCCTGCACCACCGCGCGAACCAATTCGCGCAGCCCGTCCGGGCTCGCGGCGAAAAGCTCTTTGACGGCGGCAATCGCAGGCTTACCGGTCTTGGTCATGGCGGAGGTTCTCCAGAGAGAATCAGGTGACTTGGACATCACCAGCCTGCCATGATCGCCTCGCGCTCTCAGCGATTTTGCAGAACCTTCCGCACGCTACTCGGAACCGCAAAATCCGGCCAATGTGACGGCGGATTTCCAAATGCGATTCCCCTGCCACGAGACCCCTGCCCAAAGTGGGCGCTGGTTGTCACGCGTCAGGTCTTTGTCGCCGCTTCCTCAGTCGTCAATGCGGCGCCGCGGCCGAAGAGGCATGGCGCGCCGGTCCCGCCACCTTCAGCGCCTCGAACTCCGCGTCGGTGAAAAGACGCGAGCGCGCGACAAATCGCACGCCGTCGGCCGCTTCCAGCGAAAAGCTGTCGCCGCCTTCTGTCGTCACGTCGATGATGATCTGGCAGCCCGACCAGTAGTCGAATTGCGCCGCCCCGACATAGAACGGACAGCTCTCGATCGCACCCAGCAAGACGTCGCTCGCGCCCACGCGAAAGTCGCTCTGGCGGAAGCACATTGGCGCGCTGCCCTCGCAGCATCCGCCCGAGAGGTGAAAGATCAGGGGCCCATGCTCGGCCTTCAACGCCGCGACCAGCGCGACGGCTTCAGGCGTGAAGACGACTCTTTCGGTCATCGGCCCTTCCGCGGTCATCGAAAAACGAAGAGGCGTCCGGCGCCTCCCAAGCGCCGGACGTCGCGAGAGAAGCCGCGCCTTTTGGCGCGGCTTCTCTCGATGCTCTCAGAAGAAACCCATCGCATTCGGGCTGTAGCTGACGAGCAGGTTCTTCGTCTGCTGATAGTGATCCAGGATCATCTTATGCGTCTCGCGGCCGAAGCCCGACTGCTTGTAGCCGCCGAACGCCGCATGCGCCGGATACACATGATAGCAATTCGTCCACACGCGCCCGGCCTGGATCTCGCGGCCGACACGATAGGCGATGGTCCCGTTGCGCGACCAGACGCCGGCGCCGAGTCCGTAGATCGTGTCGTTGCCGATCTCGATCGCCTCTTCCATGGTCTTGAACTTCGTCACCGAGAGAACCGGGCCGAAGATCTCTTCCTGGAAGACGCGCATCTTGTTGTGGCCGATGAAGACGGTCGGCTTCACATAGTAGCCCTTCTCGAGCGCGCCGCCGAGGTGAGCCTGCTCGCCGCCGGTCATGCACTTCGCGCCTTCCTTCTTGCCGATGTCGATATAGTTCAGGATCTTGTCGAGCTGGCCCTTGGAGCATTGCGCGCCCATCTGGGTCGTCGGATCGAGCGGATCGCCGACCTTGATCTTGGCGACGCGGGCGACCGCCTTTTCCATGAACCTGTCGAAGATCGACTCCTGCACCAGCGCACGAGACGGGCAGGTGCAGACTTCGCCTTTGTTGAAGGCGAACAGAGCGAAGCCTTCGAGCGCCTTGTCGAGGAAGTCGTCGTCCTTGTCCATGACGTCGGCGAAGAAGATGTTGGGCGACTTGCCGCCAAGCTCCAATGTCATGGGGATGATCGTCTCGGCGGCGTATTGCATGATCTGCCGGCCGGTCGTCGTCTCGCCGGTGAAGGCGATCTTCGCGATCCGCGGGCTGCGGGCGAGCGGAGCGCCGACCTCGGAGCCGTGGCCGAAGACGACGTTGAGAACGCCCGGCGGCAGCACGTCGCCGATCAGGTCCATCAGCACCGCGAGGCTCATCGGCGTGTCGGATGCCGGCTTGATCACCACGCAATTTCCCGCGACGAGCGCCGGCGCCATCTTCCAGGCTGCCATCAAGAGCGGGAAGTTCCACGGAATGATCTGGCCGACGACGCCAAGCGGCTCGCGGAAGTGATAGGCGATCGTGTCGTGGTCGATCTCGCCGACCGCGCCCTCTTCCGCTCGGATGCACCCGGCGAAATAACGGAAGTGATCGGCCGAGAGCGGAACGTCGGCACCCGTCGTCTCGCGGATCGGCTTACCGTTGTCGCGGGTCTCGACATGGGCGAGCACTTCGAGATTCTCTTCGATCCGATCGGCGATCGTGTTCAGCATTTTCGCACGCTCGGTCGGCGAGGTGCGGGCCCATTTGTCCTTGGCCGCATGCGCGGCGTCGAGGGCGAGCTCGACGTCGTCGGCGTCCGAGCGGGCCACTTCGCAAAGCGTGCTGCCGTCGATCGGGCTCTTGTCCGTAAAGTAGCGCCCTTTCGCCGGCGCCGTCCACGCGCCACCGATGAAATTGTCGTACCGTGTCCGAAGACCGCTGATGTCAAGAGCAGATTTCTTAGCTTTATCAAGCATGTGCGCCTCCACAGGGCAAGCCGCCACCTGCAGCTGAGATCATCACGATCCTAGCTTGCTTGGCCCACCGTCCTCGACGGGAGTCAAAAAATGACGATTGAGGTCGCTTCTACTGGTGCGATAGAAGCAATTTGCAGATCACGCGCGCCAGCAGGCGGCCAATGTTTGACCTGACGCCGATTTGGACCAATTGTCAATCTTCCAATTAATTACGAATATCGAATTTATTTTTTCGAGAATGTTTAGTGGGACGCATTTACGGTTCGGGTCTGCCGCGACGGCGCTTTTATCGATCTTTTTACTTCGGTCACTCTTACTCAAGTGCCCCGACGGCGCCGCCACGCGGGCCTCACGCGAATCGGCCATTGGCGACGCCAAACACGCCCGTGCCTCTGTCAGTTCCGGCGCATGGACGCGAAGCGGTCAACGGAGGGCTGCTTGGCTGGGTGCGATCCAAAGTGGTGCAATCAGGCGGTGCGGCGTAGTGATTTGTTCGGGCTATTGTCATTGGCTGCAGCGGCACGTTGCCGGGCGAGGGCTTTCCAGTAGGCGTCCCAGTCGCCGTTGATTTGGTTTATCCGCAAGGCGAGCATATGTTCGGCATGCTCGACGCGCCACCAGGCGCCGGGCCGCTTCAGGCGTTGCTGGGCGACGTAGCGATGGGCGCTTTCGATCTCGCCGGAGCCGATCGGCAGTCCGTCGGCCAGGGCCTGGCGATAGTTCAACTGGTTGGCGCGAACGCCAAGATAACGATGGCAGGTTCGCACCGGCGCGTGCTGGTCGTCGGCTTCGGGAGGCTCGCAATGTCCGACGAGCGCCCGCAGGACGGCGTCGAGACGCCCGCCTTTGAGCGCCTCCTTCTGCGTCTCCATCCATGCGCTGCGCGCCGCCGGGTCGGGCGCGATCGCCGCCGAGGCGGCGCCCAGGTATTCGCAGACGTGATAGAAATCAATCAGGTAGCAGCCCTGATCGCCGAACTGCTGCTCGATTTGGCCGACGATCCAGGGCGCGCCGTCGCCGACCGCGTGAACCCGGGAGTTCGCCCCGAAGCCGGCGCGAACCGCGCAGGAAAGCAGCTGGCGCCCGGCCTCTTCGACCCCGCCCTCGATCGAGCCCGCATAAACCGGCGTGCAGTTCCCTTGCGCGTGCGCCAGCGACAGCTTCGCCTCCCGCCAGGACAGCGTCTTGCCCTTGCGCTTGTCCTTCTCCTCGCTGCTCGGCTCGACAATCGGAACCATGCCGCCGTCCGTCTCGACGACGATCGGCTTGCGAAGGCCCGGCGCTTCCGGAAACTCCAAATCCCGACGACTGCTTTCATGCATCGCCCGCGCGTGGGCGAACGTGATCCGCTGGATCGTGCTCTCGCCGATCGCGAAGCCGTAGTGCTCCTCAAGCTTGGCGCGCGCCTGCGCGAAGGGCTGATCGGCGGCGAAGTCGACGATGGCGCGCTGCAGCGGCCGCGAACACCCGAGTGGGCTCACCTTCGCCCCGAGCACGAATGGACGCACCCGCTGCCTCCCGAACCGATATTGCGGCTCCCGAACCTCTATTTCGCCGAATTTCGTATGCCAGCGGAGTTTTTTTCGCCTTGGCGATGCATCTGCGGGCGTTGGCGAATCTCCCGCTCCGTCGCCTCGACCCGCCGCTCGGCCCAAGTGCGCAACGCCTCCCGTCCCAGAAGACGCGTCTCCTCGACCATCCGCTCTTCCGCCGCGTCGGCTTCCGTCAATGCCCCCTCGTCGCCTTCGACCGCCAGCACAATCGAAAACACCCGCTGGCGAAGCTCCGGATGCGCCCGCAACGCCGCCATCAGCCCCTCATCGCTCAAATCCCCGACCGACATCCGTCGCCTCCCGCCAAATCAATCAAACCGAACCTACCCTGCATCGGTTTGAATTGCACCCTGCTTTAACATTTTGACTCTGCAACCGAGGGGTGTTACGGGGTTGTGAGAAGTTCGAGGAAGGGCGCGGTGGCGTTGAGGCTTGGCCAATGGCTCCGTTTCCCTTCCCCGCTCATCAAACCGGACGTGCGGATTTGGCGCATCCGGCTTTCCGACAGAGTTCATGTCAGGCTCACGGCCGGCGCGGCCGGTCTGTCGCGGGTTAGACGCTGCACGCCGAGCCTCCCGAAGATTTCGCTCCAGGAGTACTCACGCGCGCCGCGTCCGCCGCGCTTGGCGCGCCGGTTGAGGAAGCGCCGGACCCGATCGCCGACATGTCGGTCGACGCTCCTGTAGGCCGCGTTCAGGGTTCCGTAGCCGAAGTACGCCGACCACCCGCCAAGAAGGCGGTTCAGTCGCTTGCGCACGCCCGGCCAGTCGCCCGTCTCGCACGGCCTCAACAGATCGCCGATCTTGCCTTTGATCCGCGTCAGGCTCTTCATCGAAGGACGCGCGCCCAGATAGCGCTCTCCGTCGCGGGCGTATCTCGGCCCGAACGTATAGCCCAAGAAGTCGAAGTCTTCCGCACGGGCGTCTCTCACCGAGGTCTTGGCCTCGTTGAGCGTGAGCCCGAGCCGGGTCATGACCGCCCGCGTCCACGCCAGGGCCTCGGCCGCTCTGCCGCGGCTGAGGATGACGAAGTCGTCGGCGTAATTGACCACATGCGCGCGGAACGTCTTGCCGCACTCCTTCACACGCCAGAACTTCAGGAAACGGTTCATATAGAGGTTGGCGAGCAGCGGACTGATCACGCCGCCCTGCGGCGTGCCCTTCCGGCAGCTCTTGCCTCCGCTCACGCGCCGTCTCCCCGCGCCATCCCGTTCTTCCGCCGGCGAGCTCAGCCACAGCTTGATCAGCCGCAGCACTTTTGCGTCGACGACGCGCCGGGCCACGCTCTTGAGCAGCTCGACGTGCGGAATTGTGTCGAAATATCTCGACAAGTCGGCGTCTACGACATCGGCGTAACCCTGCCGGATCAACCGGTGGGTCGCCTTGATCGCGTCGCCCGCGCTTCGTTCGGGTCTGTATCCGTACGCACAGTCCTCGAAGTCCGCCTCGAAGATCGGCTCCAACACCAGTTTGGCGGCCGTCTGCGCAACCCGATCGCGGATGGTGGGAATGCCCAACGGGCGCTCCCCGCCTCCCGGCTTCGGGATCATCACGCGCCGCACCGGCGAGGGCCGATACGTCATCGAGGCGAGGTCCTCACGCAAAGCCTCGAGCCACGCCTCCACTCCCGCCCGCTCGATGTCGTCGAACGTCACCCCGTCAACGCCCGCCGTCCCGTCGTTGCGACGGGCCAGCGCATAGGCGTGGGCGAGGATGTCCGCCCGACAGATCTTGTCGTACAGAAGATAGAAGCGGAACTTGGGCTCCGCCTTCGCCTTCACATAAAGCTTCCTCTGAAGGGTCCTGATCTTATCCGGCGTTTGCAGACTTGTCGCCAATCGCCGCTCCTTCCCCTCTTCGAAAGCGCCTCTGAAGTCAGGGGCCTTTGCTCCGCCGGAGTTACCCGGCCTCGACGCTCTTACGCCCCTGTCCGACTCCCGCTTCCGGCCGGCGCCCTCAAAGACGCCGTCGAGGCCGAACCCTCGCCGGACGCGGGTCTCCCCTGATTACCCGTTCCTCTCTTCCGGCCTGCCGCGCCCAATACCCCGGCGGACCCCATGAGTGCGCATGTCGATGCCTCCCCCATGGATGCTGCCTTCCCCGTCACCGTGGCGGGTCGGCGTCCGCATTGAACCTTTCGAGGCCTGCTCAGGCTATCACTCAAGTTGCGGCCGGCCGGATCGCTCAACCGCCCAAGGCGGCCTTTGTCGCGAGGCTCCAGCCCGGCCGGTTGCCCCGCCAGACCGCTCGCCAGCTACCGGACCCATCGACACTTATCCGGGTGGAACCTTCCTCCACTAGAGAAACGCGCCTTCAGGGCGCACACGGTGATTGGAGCGAAGAGCTTACGCGGACGAACCATCAGGGCCAGCGGAGCCATCCTTGCCGCACAACAGGCCGTAGACATGACCGCGCCCGAGACGTTCGCAAAAGCTTCCAACCCTTGACCACGGGGCGCCGTCCAGACAAGACAGGGCAAATAGGGGAAACGCCGGGCTTCAGGGACTCCGCATAATGACGAGAAACGCCGTCGAGTGCGCCCGGCGACCAAGCGAACGGGAAGCACCGGGAGCTCTCCGGTTTCCTGATTCCCGGTCCATGTTTCGGCTCAGCGGAAGGATGCCGCCCGCAGGCGCCTGCTCCTCAATCCCGATCACGAAGAGGACGGTGCCAAGATCGCCGACCTCGGAGCCTCTCTTCTGAGACGGACTACCGCCCGGCAAGCCGCGCCGCAGCGGTCAATTGTTTCAAGAGATGAGCGGTGATCTCCGTCGTCACCGGCAGTCCGCGCGCCCGCTCGAAATCGCGAAGGGCCTGCTCCGTCGCCGCCCCTTCGACGCCGTCCGCTTTGACCGGAAAGCCGAGTTTCGCCAGCGCGGCCTGAGCCGCCGCGACCGTCCGCGACGGGTCGCCGCGAGCGTCTTCCGCGCCGCGCAGCAGTTCGCCGATCTGGTCCTGCGAGCGGACAGGAGGCCCAATGTCTCCAGTTGGCGGCTTCGGCAGCGCTGGCGGCGTGGGCTCCCGCACAGAAGCCGCAGGGGCGGGAACGGACGATGCCGTCGACGTTCGCGGATGCGCCGGCGCGAACAACGGTGCAGGATGGCGCTCGCGCTGGAGCAGAAGCGCATTGACGCCGATCCCGGCGAGCAGCGCCGAGAAGGCGGCGCCGACATAGAGCCGGGCCGGCAGTGCGCGAGCGCGCTTTGCGAGACGCCAGGCCACTCCGCGATCGGCCCCGGTCGGCTTTGCGGGCCGGACCAGAACCGAATCGTTCCGGACGCGCGCAAGCGCCTCAGACATCCCGTCTCTCCGCTTTCTCGGCCCTGCGGCCCGACCGCATGGCGCTCCTCCCGCCCCAAGCGCTTGCGACCCGGACCGAGTGTCGCCGGACCGCGCTGACGATCGCCGGGCAGGCGCGCCGAACTCGAGCCTTTGATCTTGATTGCCGAACATTCCCGCCTCTATTCCGGTCGCGATAGCGGCCGTCTCACGCGAACCCGGACAGAGCCGTTCCCGGGTGACCGGACCGGCGGGCGGTTCATCTGTGAAGACCTCCTATCGTAGCTTACCCGCTCCGGACGCGCCATTCACGAGTGCGGTCGGATCGCAAAGGCCGCCCACACGTTTTCGGTTCGCCCGGGCGTGCGTCGACGGGACCGGGCCGCCCAACTCCGCTGACGCTACGCCACTTAGTCTTAAACGCTGATGAAGGCTCGCGCCGACCGTATTGCGCTTGGCGCATTAGCCGCCGTCCTCGGGCTTGCCGCCCATCTTACGTCGGGCCGGAGGTGGAGGTGCCGGCCAGCAGGTTCAACAGCAGCGGCGCTAGATCGGGCACGGGCTCAGGGGTCATTCCGTCCCGGGGAGCGACCGTCGTCAGACCATATTGGGCGAGGTCAGCCATTCCGTAGGCCGCGCCGAAAATAAGGGCAGTGATCTGCTCGGCGTCTCCGCCCTTGATTTCGCCAGACTGCTGCGCAGCGTTCACAAGCGCCGTAACCGCCCCGAACGCTTGGCGAACGTCGCCGCCAAGCGGGCTGTCCTCGCGGCTGACCTCGAGCAGGAATCGGTAGCGGACCGGAAAGCGTCGCGCAAATTCGAAATAGGCCCGCACCACGTGATCCAGTGCCTCGAAAGGCTGCGGCGCATCCCGTCTGGCCTTTTCGAGAGCGTTGCTGAAGTAGTCGAGATTCGCTCGCACCATCGCTTCCAGCAGCGCACGCTTGTCCTCGTAGTGGCGGTAGGGCGCCGACTGGGAGATGCCGGCGGCGTCGCCGACTGCGCGAAGGGTGACCGCGCCGGGCCCCCCTGCGTCGAGCAACCGCATCGCGGACGCGAGGATACGATCTTTGGTCGATGGCATTGTTGACATGTGCGCGCCAGTTTGCCGATCAAATTGTATTTGCAACCCTACTGATTGTGTCTAGCTGCATTTTTAGCCGATTTCAACCGCCGCAAAGCAGGAAAATAAGGTCGGGGCTGCCGAACATATGCTCGCCTTGCGGATAAACTGAATCAACGGCGACTGGGACGCCTACTGGAAAGCCCTCGCCCGGCAACGTGCCGCTGCAGCCAATGACAATAGCCCGAACAAATCACTACGCCGCACCGCCTGATTGCAGCCCTTTGGATCGCACCCCATGTCCACCGAGCCCTGCCGCCGCACAGAACCGCGCACATGCTATCGCCAAAATCTCATGAAAGTCGTGCAACGCGGCATCGCCGGTGCGCGGATCGTCCAAACCGTCCCAGCACTCGATAAAGCGATTCAAAATCTTCTCCCGCGCCGCGAAGCATCCGCGACCCGGTAGAATCCACCTCGCTCAATCTCGCAAAATCCGACCAGGCCGGCCGAAGAATTCCTAACGTGATTCCCCTGAGATCGGGGCTCTTCCGCCCGGTCGGCGGCGGGAAAACGCAGCCGTCAGGCCCGCATGTTCATTCGTCGTTGCTGGCGTTGAGGTCTTCGAGCGCAATGGTCTCCGGCTCGCGCCCCCTCCTCAGCCTCACGCCGGGACCGCCGCCGTTCTCCGGAATGAACTCCACTCCTGCCAACTCGAGCGCGGAGGCGATCCGGGCGGCCATCTCGGCCCGTTCCGGAAACTCCGCCGCCTTCGCCTCAATGCGCCTGACCGTCGGCGCGGAGACCCCGGCAGCCGCGGCAAGTCTGGTCTGCGACCAATCCAGTAGTGCTCTCGCCGCCTTGATTTGTCCCGTCGATACGCTCCGCGCCGCCAAGACCCGTCCTCACTCCGTCACTGCAGATATCCGGGATTTTGACCCCGGTAGCAAGCATGCGCGCGGAAAGCGCGGACTGCTCCAACCGGTCAAACCGCCGGCCGCATCGACCGCATTGACTCTCCGCTGCGCCCACGTCACGACACCATTCGCATAGTCAGCACTTTTGCACCGTCGGGGAACGCGGATGTACGAAGTCAGAATCCATGGCCGGGGCGGCCAAGGCGTTGTTACGGCCGCCGAGATGCTGTCGGTCGCTGCTTTTCTCGAGGGCAAGCATGCACAAGCGTTCCCGAGCTTCGGCTCGGAGCGGACAGGCGCCCCCGTCGTCGCCTTCTGTCGCATCTCGGACAAGGCGATTCGCGTCCGCGAACCAATCCACTCTCCGGACGCGCTGATCGTTCAGGATCCGACGCTGTTCAAGGGGCTCGACATCACCGAGGGTTTGAAGCGCGACGGGCACCTCATCGTCAATACCGCCCGCAGCCTCGAGGAGATGCATCTCGAGGCGATCACGGCGCAATTGCCGCACGGCCATGTCACGACCGTGCCCGCAACCGACCTTGCTCTCAAGCACATCGGACGCCCGGCGCCAAACACGTCGCTGCTCGGGGCATTTGCGGCAGAAGTCGGAATCGTCTCGCTCAGCAGCGTGCTCGAGGCGATCCGGCGCGCCTTCCCCGGCAAGGTCGGCGAGGCCAATGTCGAAGCGGCCAAGGCGGCCTTTGCGCTCGCCGCCCGCAAGCGCGCCGCCTGACGGGCTGGGAGACCAGGGGAATCGCCATGCTGGAACAGATTGAAGGCTCGAAAGCGATGGCGCGCGCGATTGCGCTTTGCCGTCCGCAGATCGTCTGCGCCTACCCGATCACGCCTCAGACCCACATCGTCGAGGGGCTCGGGGAACTTATTCGCCTCGGGAAGCTTGAGAACAGCGAGTTCATCAACGTCGAGAGCGAATTTGCGGCGCTTTCGGTCGCGATCGGGGCGTCGGCCGCCGGCGCACGCGCCTATACCGCGACGGCGAGCCAGGGGCTCCTGTTCATGGCGGAGGCGGTCTACAATGCCTCCGGCCTCGGACTGCCGATCGTGATGACACTGGGAAACCGGGCGATCGGCGCGCCGATCAATATCTGGAACGACCACTCCGACGCGATGGCGCTACGCGAATCCGGCTGGATTCAGCTCTTCGCCGAAACCAACCAGGAGGCGGCCGACTTACACATCGTCGCCTTTCGCCTGGCCGAGGAATTGTCCGTGCCCACCATGGTGTGCGTCGACGGATTCATCCTCACCCATGCGGTCGAGCGGATCGATATCCCCGATCAGGCGAGCGTCGACGCCTTCCTGCCGTCCTACGAGCCGATGCAGAGCCTCGATCCGGCCAATCCGATCTCGATCGGCGCAATGGTCGGGCCGGATGCGTTCACGGAAGTGCGCTACCTGCAATATTACAAGCAGCACGGCGCCCTCAGCCTGATCGAAAGGCTCGCCTCCGAGTTCGAGAAGTGCTTCCGCCGCCAGGCCGGCGGCCTCCTGAGAACTTACCAGGCGGATGACGCCAAGATGCTGGTCGTCGCCATGGGCTCGATCAACGGCACGATCAAGGATGTCGTCGATGAGATGCGCGCCGACGGCGCCGCCATCGGGGTGGTGACGCTCGTCGCCTTCCGCCCTTTCCCCACGGAGGCTTTGCGCAAGGCGCTGGCGCGGGCGCGCGACGTCGTCGTAATCGACAGGGCGATCGACGTCGGCTTGGGCGGTCCGCTGGCCGGCAATGTCGCCATCGCCCTGCGCGAGATTCCCGATCCGCCGGCGATGCATTCGGCGATCGTGGGGCTCGGCGGCCGCGCCGTGCCCAAATCCGCGCTGCATTGGCTCTTCCGCCAGGCGGCGGTGCAGCCATGGGAAGGCCCGCACTTCCTAGACCTGAGCGAGCGCGTGGTGGCGCGCGAGATTCATCGCCGCGTCACGCCGCGCCGCGCCGGGCCCGCCGCAGAGGCGATCCTCAAGCAACTCGAGAAGGAGCGCGCGGCGAAACTGACGGAGGGGGCGCGATGAACGAAGTCCAGAAGCTCAAGTTCTACCAGAAGGGCACGCTGACCGTCGGCAACCGCCTTGTCGACGAGGGTGACCGCAACGTGCAGGCGAGCCGCGATCGGTCGAACTCGCTGACCTCCGGCCACCGCGCCTGTCAGGGCTGCGGCGAGGCGCTCGGCGCCCGCTATGCGATCGACGCGGCGATGCGCGCTGCCGACCGCAAGCTCATCGCCGTCAACGCCACAGGCTGCCTCGAAGTGTTCACGACCCCCTACCCAGAGACGTCGTGGCAGATCCCGTGGATGCACTCGCTGTTCGGCAACGCGGCGGCAGTTGCGACCGGCGTCGCCGCCGCGATGCGCGTGCTCGGCCGCGAGGAAACACGGGTCGTGGCGCAGGGCGGCGACGGTGGCACGACCGACATCGGGTTCGGGTGTCTCTCGGGCATGTTCGAGCGCAACGACGACGTTCTCTACATCTGCTACGACAATGAAGGCTACATGAACACGGGGGTGCAGCGCTCCTCGGCGACCCCACCGACCGCCCGCACCGCCACGACGCCAGCGATGGGCAAGGCCCCCGGCAACGTGTTCGGGACCGGCAAGTTCACCCCGAAAATAGCTGTCGCGCACGACATCCCCTACGTCGCCACCGCGAGCGTCGCCGATCTGCACGATCTCGAGGCCAAGGTGCAGAAGGCCATGACCTTCCGCGGCGCGCGCTACATCCAGATCAATGTGCCCTGCCCGCTCGGCTGGGGCGCGGCGGCGCACGACACGATCAAGCTCGCGCGCCTCGCGATCGAGACCGGCCTCTTTCCGATCTTCGAGGCGGAGAACGGCTATGTCACGAAGGTGCGCAAGATCCGTCGGCCGACGCCGGTGATCGAATACCTGAAGCTGCAGAAGCGCTTCGCCCACCTCCTGCGCGACGGCAAGGTCGACCCGCGCGTGCAGGAGCTTCAGGCGATCGCCGACCGGCACATCAAGGATTACGGACTGCTGGAGGCTGCGGCGTGATGACCACCCAGTCGGCTCGATGAGGGCGACATGAAACACCCCTACGCCATCGCGCTCGACGTCGGCACGAGCAAGGCCAACCACACCGGCTCCTGGCGCACGCAGCGACCCGAATATGTCGACCGCCTGCCGCCGTGCAACGCCGCCTGCCCCGCAGGCGAGGACATCCAAGAGTGGCTCTCCCATGCGGAGGCTGGCGACTACGAGGCGGCCTGGCGGGCGCTGACGCAGAACAATCCGCTGCCCGCCGTCATGGGGCGGGTCTGCTATCATCCGTGCGAAACTGCCTGCAACCGGGCTCAGATCGACGAGGCGGTCGGGATCAATTCGGTCGAGCGCTTTCTCGGCGACACGGCCGTCGCCAAAGGCTGGACGTTTGCGAAGCCGAAAGCCGAGACAGACAAGCGCGTTCTGGTCGTCGGCGCCGGTCCCGCCGGCCTTTCGGCCGCCTATCACCTGCGCCGCATGGGCCACACGGTGACCATCCGCGACGCCGGGCCGATGGCCGGCGGCATGATGCGCTTCGGCATCCCGAAATACCGGCTGCCGCGCGACGTGCTCGACGCGGAGGTCAGGCGGATCACCGACATGGGCGTCGAGCTGGCGCTCAATGCCAAGGTCGACGACATCGAAGTCGCCATGCGCGAGGGCGGCTACGACGCCGCCTTCCTCGCGGTCGGCGCCCATATCGCGAAGCGCGCCTATATCCCGGCCGGCGGGGCGGCGAAGATCCTCGACGCCGTGAATCTCCTGCATTCGATGGAGGGCGAGGAGCCGCCGCTGCTCGGCCGCAGGGTCGTCATCTACGGCGGCGGCAACACTGCGCTCGACGCCGCCCGTACGGCGCGGCGGCTGGGGGCGTCCGAGGCGATTATCGTCTACCGCCGGACGCGCGAGAAAATGCCGGCCCATGATTTCGAGCTCGAGGAGGCGCTGCAGGAGGGCGTCTCGATGAAGTGGCTGTCGACCATCAAGTCGGTCGATGGCGGGTCGATGACGATCGAGAAGATGAGGCTCGACGACAAGGGCTTCCCCCAGCCGACCGGGGAGTTCGAGACGCTCGAGGCCAACTCGCTGGTGCTGGCGCTCGGCCAGGACGTCGACCTCACGCTGCTCGACAACGCCCCGGGCATCGTGATCGAGAACGGCGTCGTCAAGGTCGGGCCGGACATGATGACCGGGCGCGCGGGCGTGTTCGCCGGCGGCGACATGGCGCCCTCCGAGCGCACGGTCACCGTCGCGGTCGGCCACGGCAAGAAGGCCGCGCGCTGCGTCGACGCTTTTCTGCGCGGCGAAAGCTACGCCGCCCCGCCGAAGCACGGGGCGGCGAGCTTCGACCGCCTCAACGCCTGGTACTACGAGGACGCGCCCGGAACGATGCGGCCGGTGATCGAGGCGGTGCGCCGGGTCGAGAATTTCGAGGAGGTGGTCGGCGGGCTCGACGAGACCAACGCCCTCTACGAGGCGCGCCGCTGTCTCTCCTGCGGCAACTGCTTCGAATGCGACAACTGCTACGGCGTCTGCCCCGACAACGCGGTGATCAAGCTCGGCCCGGGCAAGGGATTCCGGTTCGACTACGACTACTGCAAGGGCTGCGGCCTGTGCGCCGCCGAATGCCCGTGCGGGGCGATCGACATGGTGGCGGAGGCGATTTGAGGCTTTCGCCGCTTTAGCGCCAGTTTAGCGGAGGCCCTCAAGCCTTTCAAAGGCTTGCGACCCCGCTTAGCGTCGCGTCCGGAAAGCCGCTCTCGCGGGCAAACGCTCATAGCCTGAGCAGATGCCACACGGCTTTGCGACCGGGGCATTCGCCGGTCGGCGCGGGGGATTCGGGCGGGCGACGTCGACCGCGCCGGCGCGCCCGTCCAACGTCGCCTTCAGGTTTTCATTCCGGCGGCCGCCGCGCGGGATGCTCTCGTGGGAATGTCCACGTGCCCGTATACCAACGATCCACCGCTGGGCGCCGATGTGGTTCGCTATTCCTTCATCGCAGTGGACTTGTACCGCCTGCTCCTCGCCAGCCTACCGGCGCGCACTGGCGCCGCGATTCTATGCGCGTGACAGCGGCGAAATTCTGGATAGACTTGCCATTGGACTCTTTACATCCATGTGCGTGTTCGACGACGACGGACATCTTGGCGCTTTGAAGCGGTTCGGGACGTCGTCAGCTAAATACGGCAATTGTATTGTCTATGCTTCGGCTTTTCCTGGTCGGCACTAACTAATGACTTGTCCATTTTGTTCAGTTTCTTCCAGCAAAATTGCCTTCGAGAACGACTTTGTAATTGCTGTCTGGGACGCCTTTCCTGTCAATCCGGGACATCTTCTGATTATTCCACGCTCGCACAAGCCCGATTGGACGGGCATGAGCGCGCCAGAAAAGGCAGCCATTTGGGCGGCTGTTGACGAAGCATTCGCTCTGATCGCGCCACAGCATCATCCTGAAGGCTTTAACGTGGGCTTCAATCAGGGCGAGGCGGCAGGCCAGACCGTCTTCCATTTTCATCTGCATGTGATTCCACGTTACGCCGGAGATGTCGCAGATCCGCGCGGCGGGGTGCGGCATGTGGTCCCCGCGCGGGCCAACTATCTCGCCGGCCGCAAAACTTCAGATGCGCGGGCTGCCGTGCAAAAGCTCGTGACCGGAGGGAAAGATCCATTTCTTCCGCATCTGCTGCTGCAACTGAACCGGGCGACTCAATGCGACATTGCGGTCGCATTCCTACTCGACAGCGGCGCGCGGCTGCTCATCGAGCACTTGAGGGACTTTCTCGACCGTGGAGGCCAGGCGCGCATCGTCGTCGGAGATTATCTTGACGTCACCGAACCCGTCGCGCTGCGGCGATTTAACGACCTTACGGGCGACTTTGACCTCCGCGTCTACCAAACAAGCGATCGGCCGTTTCATTTGAAAACCTACATCTTCCGAACTCAATCCGAGGGGATCGCCTTCGTCGGAAGCTCAAATATTTCCGGGCCTGCGCTTACTAATTCCATCGAGTGGAACTACAAAGTGGTTCCCAGCGACGAACGAGCTGGATTCGCCCAGATCGATCTCGCTTTCCAGGACCTTTTCTATTCGTACTCGACGGTCGTTGCGGACGAAGAGTGGATCCGCGCCTACGAGCGGCGCAGGATAGCTCCGGATTGGCGCGCCGGTGGCTTGGCAGAACCAGAACCCGTACCTCTCCCGACACCGCACGAGGTGCAGCAGCAGGCGCTTGATGCACTTCAGGCGACCCGACGGGATGGCTATTCCGCTGGGCTCGTCGTTCTGGCTACGGGCCTCGGGAAGACCTGGCTTGCGGCTTTCGACAGCGACAGAAAGGAATTCCACCGACTCCTTTTCGTCGCTCATCGCGAAGAGATTCTCAACCAAGCAATCGAGACGTTCCGGCGCATACGTCCGAATGCTTCGATCGGACGCATGACGGGATCAGAGCGCGAGACGTCCACCGATCTCGTGTTTGCCTCGGTGCAGACGCTTGGCCGATTGCAACATCTGGCGAACCTGCCGCCGAGCGCGTTCGACTACATTATCGTCGACGAGTTCCATCATGCCGCGGCTAGCACCTATAGGCGTGTCATTGACTATTTCGAGCCGAGGTTTCTGCTCGGCCTCACCGCGACTCCTGAGCGAATGGACGGCGGTGATCTGCTCGCGCTGTGTCAAGAGAACCTGGTTTTCGAAGCCTCCATATCTGCGGGCATCGCGGCGGGACTGTTATGTCCATTTCAATATTGGGGCGTTCCGGACGAGGTCGACTACGCCAACATTCCCTGGCGCAACGCCCGCTTTGATCCCGAAGAGCTGACGTCGGCGATGGCTACCGAAGCGCGCGCCACGAATGCTTTGGGTCAGTTTCAGAAGCGCGGCGGGAAAAGAAGCATCGGATTTTGTTGCTCTCAGCGTCACGCCGATTTCATGGCGGAGTTTTTCGCGGAGCGCGGATTGCGGACTGTTGCCGTGCACTCGGGCAAGAATAGCGCTCCTCGGGCTGATTCATTGGAACGACTCGCGTCCGGCGATCTCGATATCGTCTTCTCAGTCGACATGTTCAACGAAGGGGTAGACCTGCCAAATCTGGACACGGTGCTTATGCTGCGTCCCACCGAGTTGATCGTCGTGTGGATGCAACAATTCGGACGCGGCCTGCGGCGGTCAATTGGCAAGCCCTACCTGACAGTGATCGACTATATCGGCAATCATCGCGCTTTTCTGATGAAACTTCGCGCCCTGGCCGCGCTCGTCGGAAGAGAGGCGAATAGCGACGCCGCCCTGCGGAGGCTCATTGACGATGTGAAGGCGGGAGAGTTCGAACTGCCGCCAGGCTGTTCGGTCACATACGACCTCGGAACTGTCGAGAATTCTTCAGAACCTTTTGAGGCCGACGCCCTCGGATGCTCAGCTTGAGGCATTCTACGACGATTTTCTCGATCGTCATGGCGTCCGTCCGAGCGCCGTCGAAGCGTATCATGAGGGTTACAATCCTCGCAGTGCCGGCGAGCATTCTTGGCTTGGATTTGTAGCCCGAAAGAAGGGCCTTTCGCCGAACGATTTGGCCACGTACGCGGAGGCCAAAGACTTTCTCGGCAACATCGAGAAGACGCCCGCCACGCGCAGCTACAAAGTCGTCTTGCTGCTTGCCTTGATCGTCGCCGAAGCTGTGCCTGGTAGCCTCCAAATCGACGCGCTGGTGGAGCAAGTCGCTAAATTGGCGGGTCGCATCGTTAAGGTGCGCGAGGACTTTTCTGTCGATATCGCAGATAGCCAAAGCCTCCGTCGTTTGCTGATCGATAACCCCATTCGCGCATTTGTGGAGGGCGAGGGAACGGGAGGGGTTCGCTATTTTCGTTTCGAGTCAGATCGGCTCTCCACTACGTTTGATGTCAAAGATCCTGCGTCCTTTCGGGAGCTGCTGCGCGAGGTTCTGGATTGGCGTCTGGCGCAGTATCTCGACCGTTCTGACCCGACTGCGGCCCGAGCCGATGTGATTTGCCGGGTGGCCAGGGCCACTGGAGATCGGCCGATCCTCTTTCTTCCCAGTTCAGCGGCCAGTCTTGGACTTCAAATCGGAACGGCGGCGGTTCGTGTTGAAGGGCAACAGTTCGAAGCCGTTATCGCCAAGATTGCAATCAACGTTGTTCGGAAAACAGGAGAGGAAAAAAACCGCCTGTCCGAAATCCTTCGCGGCTGGTTTGGCCAAGACGCCGGGCTCCCGGGACGCGGCGAACGCGTCCGGTTAAAGCGCAGCGAGAGCGGCTTTGAACTCGAACCATTGCGCGTTGGGGTTGCGAAGGCGATCTCGTTGTGGAGCCGCTATTCGCGTGAGGAGATCGCCTCGGCATTTGGTCTCGTGTTCAACCAGGCGATTTGGAACGCAGGCTTCGTCTTCCAAGATCCAAATGTCTTTTTGCTCGTGACCCTCGAGAAGAAAGGAATGATGGAGGGCCATCGATACGTCGACCACTTCGTGTCCCAAAACGAATTTGTTTGGCAGAGCCAGAACCGGACAATGAAGGCGTCGAAGCACGGACAGTTGCTTCGCGACCATAAAACACTTGGCAAGCACGTACACTTGTTTGTTCGTCCGACGAAGAAGACAGGTTCGACTCCGACTCCGTTCTTGTATTGTGGCGAAGTCGATTTCTTATCGTGGGATGGCGAAGCGCCGATCACTATCAAGTGGGGGTTGAGGGACGTGATACCCCCTGGTCTCCGTCCAGGTCTTTTGATCTCCACTTAGCAGACAGCGCTGTTTCCCCCCTCCCGCACATTTTTTTGGCGCGGGCGGCGGGGAGTTGTCGGAGCATTTGGAGCTCTGCTCGAGAATGGCCGGAGAAACCTGCTACCAACGTGGCTCCGGTTCGTAGGCCAGCTTGGCCAGCGCCTTGGACGCGTCGCCTCGGGAGCCGTAAGTGCCAACCTGCTTGCCGGTATCATCGACATCCTGGATCCGGAAGAGATCCCAACGCTTGTCCTTTGTCGGCGACAGGCGATAGGCGCGACCGTTCTTGCGCACGTAGAGCGCCTTTGACCCGCCGACCGATGTCCACTTGCAGTCTGCGCCCGAGACGAACCGGCGCTCCAGGGCTTCCCGCTCTTCCTTCTGACGCTCGCGATACGCCGCATCCGCTTCGCGGCGCCGGCGCTCGCTTTCCTGCTCCACGAATTCCTGAAGCGCGCCGACGATGGCCGGCAGTTCCGTGCCCTCGGCGACCTCGCGCTTGTAAAGATCGAGGCAGCCCGGCCGCAGATCCTCGTCGGGATATTTGTTGTACGGCTCTTCGTTGATCGCTCGCAGGCGCTGCGCCACGTCGGTGGTCGTCAACGCCGGCCCGGGAAGGCTGTTCAGGAACCGGCGTAAGTCCTCGATCGGAATCCAGCAGTCGGCGGCGGCGCGCAGCAAGGCCTCGCGCTCGCCTTCCCACTTGCGCCATACGGACGGCTGACGGTCCACTGTTTCAATGATGCGCTGGACGAGGCTGTCGATCGACTGCGGGTCGCGGAGATGCCGGAGCGACGGGCTCTGCACATACTGAAACAGGAGACGGCGAACTGCATAGATGCGCTCGTTGTCGTACATGGACGTCTCCCGCGGAGCTCGACGGTTTGCGGAGTCGCGTCGTCTTGGTTTGGCCGGCTCATGACGGCTACTTCGCCGATATTTCGATTTGCGCCTTGATCACGCCGCCGCCGACGAGCGTGCGCGGCTTGAGCTTTGCGCGAAATACCCGACCAGACGTTACGGGAGCACGCGCATATTTTCCCTTTATCATTCGCCCGTCCCCCTGCGGCGCCCGGCAGCGATCGGTCATTGATCGCTCGGAGGCAAATATCCGCAACCGGATTTTTGAAGATGAGAAGAACCCCCGCAGGCGTCGAATTTCATCAGCCCAGCCTGCCCTCAGCCCAGCCCTCTCCCGCAAAGCCCCTCGAAAGACGGGCGTCTTTCGACGCCCTATGCGGCAGCGGGGGGCGCCAATCCGGGCCGGCGGTGGCCTCGCCGCCCAAGCCGCCCTTCTCACGCCGCGGCCGGCTTGACCTCCTCCGCGATGCGCTTGCCGAGCGCTTCCTCGGCCACCGCCAGTTCATAAGCCGTCTGGAGGTTCAGCCAGAATATCGCGCTGTTGCCGAAGAAGCGGGCGCGACGCGGAGCCGCCTCGGGAGAGACGCCGCGCTTGCCATTGAGAATGTCGACGATCCGGCCGGACAGCATGCGTAACGCCAGCGCGTTGGCGGACATGTCCCGGCTTTCGAGCTCGCGGTGCAGGATTCGCCCCGGGTGAACGGCCTTCATTGTTCCCGTATCCTCTCGTGATAGTCGACGATCTCGACGTCCCACGCATGGCCGTCCTCGAAACGAAAGCCGTCGTGGCGGCGTCTGCCGACGCCGCGGCTCCTCGCGAACGCGGCGGCGACCGTCGCGATGAAGTCCTCAGCGCGCCGACCGGGCGCCCGAGGGCCTAAGCAGGGGAGCGGCCGCGCCCAACCGGGCGGCGCTCCGACCGAGGCCTACGCGACCTTCTTCTCGATCCGCGCGAACTGACTGAGGCGCATCCAGGCTCCGACGTCGGATTCGAGCCGCCTGTCGCCGGTGATGAGGAGGCTCCCCTGCTCCTTGGCCCGGCCGATCGTGGTGTGACCCATCCAGATCTCGGTCATGGTCCGCAGGTCGGTCGACAGGTAGAGATCGACGTCAAATCCCGGGTCGACGGAGCACAGGTCGACGCACGGACCCGGCTCGACGACGAGCCACCAGTTGCGCCGGGTCTCCGGAAGATCCCTGAAAATGACCTGAATTGTGTTTCGACGCTGCGGCATGGGCGTCGGATCGATGTTGCGTCGCATGTCCCACATGAGAAGATTCGGGTCCAGGTTGCCGAGCGAGGCTTCGAGGTCGATCCATCGGTGACCCCAACAGCCGATGGCCTCTATGACCGGCTTCAATTCGCGCCCCGCGTCGGTCAGCAGGTATTCGTACAGGCCAGTCTCGCTGCCGACGGGGCTGCGCGTGACGATCCCCGCGGCCTCGAGTTCCTTCAGGCGCTTCGACAGGAGGGCCGGAGACATCCGCGGCACGCCGCGTCGCAGGTCGTTGAACCGAGTCGAGCCGGAAACGAGCTCGCGCAGGAGAAGAAGCGTCCAGCGCGCGCCGAGGACCTCTGCGGCCATCGCCACCGGACAAAACTGATTGTAGCTGGTCTCGGGCATCGCCAAATCCCTTGCTGCATCAACATAAGCTGCGCCCGGTGAGTTGGCTGCTTCAGAATCGATACCGGCCGGGTTCTGATCTTGAACTAGAGACCGAACGAACACTCGTGAAATGTCCTCCATGGAAGCGGCGAAACGCGCTTCGGCGCCGCATGTCCCGTGGGACGCTGCGCCAGATGGAGGCGAACTTGAGCGAGTTTACCATTCACACGCGCGACTCGACAAGAACGGCGACCCCGAACCCGCCCAAATCGGGAGCCGGCGAACAGAACCGGAGCCGGCGGCGGCATCAAGCGCCGCAAACCTTCCGGCGACCGGTTCCCCATGAACCGGAACATCCGCCCGACCGCCGATCGGAGGGGCTCATGAACGTCAGTCTTCGCCTGCCCGAAGCTTTCGTCGCTCCAACGGCGACCGATCCGCAGGCGCGTTGCGAACGTGCGCTCGCGCTCATGCTGACGCACCGCGGAAATCCCTTGCTCGAAGTCGAGGAGGCGCTGGGTTCGGATCCTCATAGCGTGTCCGCTCATTGCCTGCGTCTGGCGCTGATCGTGCGCGCGGACAACGACGCCGGGCGTCCCGCGCTCGCCGAGAGCGTGGCCGCGATCGAGGCCCTGCGGCCGGCTCCGAACGATCCCGCGCGCCGCCACGCGGCGGCCGCGCGCGCCTGGCTTGCGGGCGATGCTGCGCATGCGCTCGAACACTACGGAGCGATCGTCATCGACCGGCCGCGCGACATCGTCGCGCTGACACTCGCCCACGCGCTCGACTTCCGCCTGGGCCGGCGGCGCATGCTGCGGGATCGGATCGCGCAGGTCCTGCCGGAATGGGACTTCAGCGCGCCCCACTACGCGAGTCTGCTTGCGATGTACGCCTTCGGCCTCGAGGAGAACGGCCAGTATCGCCAGGCCGAAAGAGCGGCGCGACGCGCGCTTCACTTCGACCCCCGCCATCCTGGCGCCATCCATGTCATCGCTCACGTCCTGGAAATGGAGGGACGCGCCCGCGAGGGTCTGGCGTTCCTCACCGAAAACGAGGCGGCGTGGGCGCAGGGAACCGGATATTCGGTGCATCTGTCGTGGCACAGGGCCTTGTTCCATCTCGACGCCGACGATCTCGCCGCCGCGATCACGGCCTACGACATCGAGATCGCGAGCGCGCACGGCTCGGACATGAATGCGCTCGCCGACGCATCGGCACTGCTCTGGCGGCTTTGGATTCGCAATGCCGAGGTCGGGGACCGCTGGCGATTGCTGGCTGATCGGTGGGCCTTGCAGCCGCTCGTCGGCGCGCGGCCCTTCCATGTGATGCACGCGATCATCGCCTTCGCCGCCGCCAGAAGGAAGGCCGCCGCTTCCTGGGCCTTTGGAGCGCTTCCGCGCGCCGACGAGTCCGCCGCGTCACCGGAGCTTATGGAGGATGCGCTGGCGCTTCCGCTCTGCCAAGCGTTGCTGGCTTTCGCCGGCGGCGACTATGACGCTTGCGTCGAATTGCTGACCCGCGTGCGCCATGTCTCGGATCGCTGCGGCGGCAGCCTCGCCCAGTGTGATCTTGTCCAACTGACTTTCATCGAGGCGGCGATGCGGGCGCACAAAGCGCCTCTCGCCCGCGCGCTGCTGGCGGAGCGCGCGGCGCAGAGGCCGTCGAGTCCGCTCAACCGGCAGCTGCAGCGCCAGCTGCGGAGGTTGCCCGCGAAGCAATGAGGTCGGCGCTGCGGCTGTTCGTCGGGGCGGGAGAGTGCCGCAAACCTCCCCGCAGCAGGACGACGACGTTCGCCGGAAAGACGGGCAGGCGGAACAGCGTCGCCCGGCTCCGGCAGGATCGCGACGCCCGGACGCGTCTGGCGCTGGCGCGAGCCGATATCCAGCCTAGCCGGGACCGGCGAACCCCTAGCTCCGAGCGGGGGGGGGATGGTCGGCGCCGACGGCGTCTGGAGGCCAAACGTCACGCCGATTCACAGAATTTGTTTGAATCCGCCATCGACGAGCCGACGGACCGGGCGTAAGGGTGAGCGACTCAATTCCATTAGGGATGGAAATCAACAATGGGGACATTCAGTCCGATCGAGCTTGCCGCGCAGATGACGGCGGCTTTCGTCTCGAACAATTCCGTGCCGCCGAGCGAATTGCCCGCTCTGATCCTGGCGCTGCATACGGCCGTGACCAGGCTCGAAGCCGGGCCGGAGAGCGCGCCGCCTCCGCTCGAGGCGAAAGCGCCGGCGATTTCGATCCGCAAGTCGATCACCCCGGACTTCCTGATCTGTCTCGAGGATGGAAAGAAGTTCAAGTCGCTGCGGCGCCATCTGGCGGGGTTCGGCCTGACGCCGGAGCAGTATCGCGAAAAATGGAAGCTGCCGCCGGACTATCCGATGGTCGCGCCCAACTACGCGGCGCAACGGTCGGCCATGGCGAAAGAGATCGGACTCGGCCAATTCGGACGGAAAGCCGGCGCTCACAAGGGCGGCCGGCCGAAGGCGGCGAAGCCTTAGAGCGACTTTTCTGAACGAATCGCGCGCCGCTTGCCCTCATCCGGCCGGCGAGGGAAAGCGGGCGCGGCCGATTTGACGCGTGCCGCCCGCGCCCCCGCGCGTCAGGCGAGGACCAGCAGGTACGCCGCGGAGAGGACCGTCAGCAGGTTGACGACCCAGATCGTCTTGTCGGAGCGCTTTGGCGCGTTGAACGTGACCGTCAGACCGACGAAGCCGCTCAGGGCCAGAAGCAGGGCCGCGAGGACCGAGTATCGAACGCTCAGGAACACGAGCAGGGCGAGAACGGTGTAAATCGCGATATAGACGGCCAAGGGCACGTTCGCCGCGTCCGCGGTTCCGAACCGATAAATCACCGCAGCGTGGAGAATCGCGTCCAGCCCCGACTTTCTCAGGAGCGGCGCTCGCCGGCCCCTCTCACCGAAGAAAATCCGCGCATTTCTGAACGTCGGCGGTCCCAGCCCCCCACGGCTGGATCGGTACGGTCGAGGTGGAATTCTTCGGCGAGCCTTCGACCAGCTTGTCGCTGTAAGTCATATAGACCAGAATATTCCGCTTCGTGTCGCACCCCCGGACGATCTGCATCTTCTTGAAGAAGATCGATCTCCGTTCGCTGAACACGACATCCCCCTGAGAAAATTTCTCCTTGAATTTGATCGGCCCGTACTGGCGGCAGGCGAGCGAAATGTCGGAGGTCTGTTCGGCCAGGCCGAGAGCGCCGGCGACGCCGCCTTTTTCCGGCGCGGTATAGTGGCACGCCACGCCCTCGACCGCCGGGTCGTCGACGCCATAGACGGAGAGCTTGTCGTTCGGGGTCAGAAACTTGAACGTGGTCGATTTGCTGAAAATCAGGTCCGGGTCCAGCGAATCGGCGTGCGCCGGCGAAAGGGCCGCTGAAAGAGGGACGAGCGCGGCGAGGAGGCCGGCCGTGCGCAACATGGACATCGTGAGCCTGCTCGCTGTTCGTTTCATGGGAGCCCGCAGGATAGGAGCCTTTCGCCTTCCCGCCAATGACGGCCCGCTCCGTCGCGGCAAAATGTATCACCCTGTGGGCGGATCGGCCCTTCCCGCTGGCGCCGGACGGACTTGGCGGGCATAGTGGCTGCAGAGCCACGGGGCGGCTCGAAAGTATCCTCCTCTTCGCGGAACGACGGGGCTCGCGTGCCTGGACAAATGTCGACTGCGGTCGCCGCCAAGGACTCGGCCGCCAGACGCTTCGACGCCTGGACCCACGGCTACGAACCCCTGCCGGGGATTCCCGACGAATTCATGGATGCGAGCGGCCATTGTCGTCCGCACTGGCGCCGCCTCGTCACCGTCCTCGCCGGGTACGAGCCGAACGAGATGCGGCAGCGGTTCTCCTCCGCCGACCGGAGAATTCGAAGCCGCGGCCTGTCCTACCGCGTCGCCGGCGAGAAGGACGAGCGGGTCTGGCCGATCAGCAGGATGCCGCTGCTCGTCGCCGAATCCGAATGGCGTCAGGTCGCCGAGGGCGTCGTCCAGCGGGCGGAGCTTCTGGAGCGGGTCCTCGCCGACGTCTATGGCGAAGGCCGCCTGATCGCGGAAGGCTCGCTTCCCGCCGCCGCGGTCACAGGCTCGATCGACTATGTCGCCGCGATGCGGGGCGTCCGGCCGCCGGGCGGAAGGGGCCTGCGTCTCTACGCCGCCGACATCGGCCGCGGGCCCGACGGCAAATGGTGGGTCCTCGGCGACCGGGCGCAGGCCCCGTCGGGATGCGGCTATGCGCTGGAAAACCGCCTCGTCGTCTCCCAGGCCTTTCCCGATCTCTACGCCCAGCTCAACGCCGAACGTCTCGCCCCCTTCTTTCGCGCGCTGGCGGCGGGACTCAAATCCGCAGGGGAGCGCGCGGAGCCGAGAATCGGCATCCTTAGTCCGGGTCCGCTGAGCTCGACCTACTACGAGCAGGCCTATCTCGCCCGCTATCTCGGCTTTCTGCTGGTCGAGGGCGACGATCTCGTCATGCGCGAAGGGCGGATCTTCGTCCGGACGATCGCCGGCCTCAAGCGTTGCGACGTCCTGTGGAGGCATGTCGACGCCGACTGGTGCGACCCGCTGGAGCTGAACTCGTCCTCGCATATCGGCGTGCCCGGCCTGCTCGAGGCCATTCGCCAGGGAGGCGTCGCGGTCGAAAACATGCCCGGGACGGGCATGATCGAGTCGCGCGCCATGCTCGCCTTCCTGCCGGCGCTCGCCCGGCGGCTGCTCGGGCAGGATCTGCTCATGCCGAATATCGCCACCTGGTGGTGCGGGCAGAAGCGCGAGCGGGAGCGGGTTCTCGACGAATTCGACCGGATTTCGATCGCCCCTGCGTTCGGCGCCGATTTGCCCGCGCTGAAAGGGCGGGCGAGCGTCATCGGAGAAGAGCTGACGCGCCCCGAGCGCGAGCGCCTGCGCGACGCGATCGCCGCTCGGGGCCTCGATTACGCCGGGCAGGAAGTCGTGCGCCTGTCGACGACGCCGCGCTGGTCGGAAGACAGGCTCGAGCCGCGGCCGTTCGTCCTGCGGGTCTATTGCGCCGCGACCCGGGACGGCTGGCGGGTGATGCCCGGCGGCTTCTGCCGGATCTCCGATCGACTCGACGCACGCGCTGTCACCATGGGCGACGGCGTCGAGTCCGCCGACGTCTGGGTGCTCGCCGAGAATCCGGTCGAGGCGTCCTCTCTTCTTCCGACGCCGGAGAACGTGCGGATCACGCGACTGCTCGGAAACCTGCCGAGCCGAGCCGCCGACAATCTCTTCTGGTTCGGCCGCTATCTCGAGCGGGTCGAGGCGACCTTGCGGGTCGTGCGCTGCCTCAGCGCCCGTTCCGTCGATCCGGACGCGCCGATGCGCCTCGGCCGGCAATCGCTGGAACGGCTGATGGGCGTGCTCGTCGGCTGGGGCGCGGTCGATGCGGCGGCGCTGGCGGAGGGCGCGACCGCGGCGAGCAATCTGGGCCTGCGTGACCCGGCCCGCTACGGGTCGGCGCTGTCTCTGGCGCGCTCGGCCCGAGGCGCAGCTTCCGTAATCCGGGAACGCCTCACCCATCAGACCTGGGAGCTGATCGGCCGGCTCGAAGTCACGATCGATCCGGCGCGGCCGCGACGCCTGTCGGCCGGCGAGGTCGTCGACATCGCCGACGAGGCGCTGACGATCGTCGCGGCGCTGTCCGGATTGTTCGACGAGAATTTCAACCGCGGCGCCGGCTGGGTGTTCTACGTGATCGGGCGCTGCGTCGAGCGGGGGGCGAACACCTGCCGCCTGCTCCGCCAGTTCGCCGGCGACGATGCGACCGAGCACACGCTCGGGGTGATGCTGGACCTGATCGATTCGCAGATCACCTACAGCTCGCGCTACCTCGTCGGCGCCGCGCTGGCGCCGGTGCGCGACATGGCGCTGCTCGACCCGTTCAATCCGCGGTCGGTCATGTTCCAGGTCAACCGGATCGAGGAAGGCATCGCAACCCTTCCCGTGTTGCGGCGGGACGGAATTCTCGAGGAGCCGAAACGGCTGACGACGCTGCTCAGCGCCGAGCTGACGACGCAGCGCCCGGAGCTATTGAACGATTCGCGGATCCTCGCGGTCGAGCAGAGCCTTCTGGCCCTGGCGAATGCGATCGCCGCCCGATATTTCCTGCACGGCGCAGATCACGGGCGCGCGGAGAAGGTCACAGGTCTCGCGTGATCTACGAAGTCACCCATGTCACGCGCTACACCTACGGCGCGACCGTCGAACTGACGAACGGCGTTCTGCGGCTGATCCCGGTCACGCGCGACGGCCAGGCCGTCGAGCGCTTCGACCTCGACACGACGCCGCCGTGCCTGCCGCCGACGGAACGGATCGATCCGTTCGGCAACCGGGTTCTGAGCCTCAGGATCGAGAAACCGCACCGGGAGCTGGCGGTGACAGCGGCGTCCCGGGTGCTGGTCGACCGCCCGCCGGCGCCCGGGCAATCGCCGCCGTGGGACGGCGTCGCGAACGAGGCGCTCGAGTTCGACTCGCTCGCCTCGGACTCTCCCGCCATCGCGCTATTTCCCTCGCGGCGAATTCCCCTTTTCGACGAGGCGACCGCGTATGCGCGAAGGAGCTTCGTCAGCGGGCGGCCCGTTTACGAGGCCGCGCTGGAGCTGGCGAGCCGGATCCGCTTGGACTTCGTCTACGACCCGGAGGCGACCGAGGTGAGCACGCCGGCGCCGGTCGCCTTCGAACAGCGGCGCGGCGTGTGCCAGGACTTCGCCAACATCATGATCGCGGCTCTGCGCGGGTTGGCCCTTCCGGCGCTCTACGTCAGCGGCTACATCCGGACCATCCCGCCGCCTGGAAAGAAGAGACTGGCCGGCGCCGACGCGTCGCACGCCTGGGTTTCGCTCTGGTGCGGGTCGGCGCTGGGCTGGATCGGCTTCGATCCGACCAACGCCATGTCGGTCCGCAACGACCACATCGAGATCGCGCGCGGGCGCGACTATTCCGACGCTTCGCCGATCGAGAGCATGGTCCTGTCGTCCGGCTCCCACGAGCTCGAGGTGACGGTCGACGTTGTCCCCTTGTGAGGTTCGGCGGCCGAGTTCCCCGCCAACAGGGAAGAATGCAGCGACTATCCCGCATTTCGGCCAATTCGGGGAAGACCGTCCCGAAAAGCCCAATGAGTCGAGGCGGTTCCAGGCAAATTCCCTGCGCGGCCGAACAGGGAATGAATTCGGCGCATCAGGGAATTAATGTTCCCTGATCGGCGGAGAACAGGGATATCTCGCGCCGGATGCGCCGCGTTGCTGCAAAGGCGTCATGGCCGCCCCGGATCACAGTCCGGGGACGGCCATGACGATTCCGGAGGCCGCACTCGCCAGGGCAGCGATCCCCGACCGAATCGGCCCCACGCTGGCGGCGCCCGGGCGAACGTGATTTAAGGGCGGCCGCAGGCGAAGAGGACGTTCAGCATGGCGGATCATTCCATCCCGCATTTTCACAATGAGCCCGGCGTGCCGACGATCTGGGTGCGGGTGAAGGAGTTCATGTGCATCGGCGCCAAGCCGCCGTTCGATCACCCGCATATCTTCATCGACATGGGCGGGGACGACGAGGCGATCTGCTCCTATTGCTCGACCCGCTTTGTCTACGACGGCGCGCTCGCGGGCCCATGCGCCCCGCCCGAGTGTGAGCTGACCGGGGCTTAAAGCGATGAGCCGGCGCGCGATCGTCTCCGGCGCCGGGATCGCGGGCCTCGCGACGGCTCTCGCGCTCTCGCAATCGGGATTCGACGTCACTCTGTACGAGCAGGCGGCCGCGCTCGAGGAATTCGGCGCCGGCCTCCAGTTGACGCCCAATGCGACGCGGATCCTGGCGCGCCTCGGCGTCCTCGACAGCGTGCGCGCCGTCTCGACAATACCGGAGGCGGTCTGCGCGCTCCGTGGCAGCGACGACGCCATCCTCATGCGCATGACGCTCGACGACGCGGAGCGGCGGTGGAAGGCGCCCTATCTCGCCCTGCACCGCGCCGATCTCCAGCGCGCGCTGGCGGACGCCGCCGAAAACCTTCCCAACGTTCGCCTGCATTTGGGATCGACCGTCGCGGGCGTCGCGACCGAGGGCGACCGCGTCTCCGTCGGTCTCAAGCGCGGCGCGGCGACCGTCCGGGACGAGGCGGATCTCCTGATCGGCGCGGACGGGCTCCGGTCGCGAGTCCGCGAACGCCTGGGCCTCGGGGACGCGGACAAGGCCGCGTTCACCGGCCGGGTCGCGTTCCGCGCCACCGTCGATTCCGGCAAGGTCGACTCGCGTTGGCGGCGAGCGGAGGTGTTCCTCCGGCTCGGGCCGAATGCGCATCTCGTCCATTACCCGCTGCGCGGCGGATCGGTGGTCAATCTTGTCGCCGTCGTCGAATCGACCTGGCGGAGCGCGCCCCCCGGTCATCCGTGGGACGGAGAGGCCGACCGCCCCACGCTCGAGCGCGCCTTCGCCCGCTGGTCGGGATCGACCCGAGAACTGCTTGCCGCAGCGACGAACTGGCGGGCGTGGCCGCTGTACGGCCGCCCGCCGCTCGGGGCCTTCTCGCTCGGCGCCATCGCGCTGGTCGGCGACGCGGCGCATCCCATGGTCCCGTTCCTCGCCCAGGGCGCGGCGCAGGCGATCGAGGACGCCGGCGCGCTCGGAAGCGCGCTATCGCAGGAGAGCGCGATCCCCGACGCGCTGGTCGCCTATTCCCGATCCCGGGTCGCGCGTGCGACCCGGGTTCAGGTCGAAGCGCTGCGGCAGGGGCGCATCTATCACATGAGCGGACCCGCCGCTTTCGCCCGCGACTTGGCCATGCGGGTGATGGGTCCGCCCCGGCTCAAGGCCCGCTACGACTGGCTTTACGCGGCCTGACCGGGCTATCTAAGCAGAGATTCTCAGGCGGGCCAACGGATCGACGGAGATCGATTCATCGGCGGCGTCGGAGGCAGGAAGCCTGACTGCGCCAAAGACGGATTTGACGCGATTCACCTGAGCGCGGATTCTACCGAGATGGGCGCGGTTTGAGCCAGACCGGAGCGATCGATGAGTGATCAATATTATAGTGCAATTCAGGAGCAGTGGTCCAACATCCGCGGATTGTACATGGCCTGCCGTAGTAAAAAGCCAATCATGTTGTATGATATCCACGAGAAGAAAATCTACGCTTATCCATATAAAGAATTCAAAGCAGAATTGAGCGAACGTTCTCAAATGTCTCTGGAAATAGACTATAAGTCTACGTCTGTTAGTGGCGGGATGATAGTGTTTGTCAGAGACAACATAGAACGGAAACTGGTCTCGTACGTTATGAACATTGACGCGGCGACCATTCAATGACGCCCGCGCGTTTGGAGACTGATTCATCGGCGGCATTGGCGGGCCAATGGTTGATCCGTGAGGGAGGCCGAGCAAGTCTGCTTAGCCTTTGGCGGCGCCGGCGCGGACGAGAAGCCGAACGAGAACCCCCGCGACCAGCCCCCAGAACGCGCCGCCGATCCCGTAGATGCTGACCCCGGACGTCGTGACCAGAAAAGCGACCAGCGCCGGCTCCCGCTCCTGCGGGTTCGCCAGCGCGTTGTGCAGGGCCGACCCGAACGCGTTGAGGAGCGCGAGCCCCGCCACGGTCTCGATCAGGAGCGGCGCGCCGGAGACGAACGCTGTCACCCCGCCGCCCATCAGGCCGAACAGGAGATAGGCTGCGCCGGACGTGGCCGCGGCGATCCAGCGCTTCGCCGGATCGGGCGAAGCGTCCGGCGAGGCGCAGAGCGCGGCGGTAATCGCGGCCAGGTTCACGGCATGCCCGCCGAACGGCGCAGCCAGAAGCGTGAAACCCCCGGTCGCCGCGACCAGCGGTCCCGCATTCGGCCGATAGCCATAGGCGCCGAGCACCGCCAGCCCCGTGACGTTCTGCGAGGTCATGGTCACGATGAACAAGGGCACGGCGAGGCTCATCGTCGCCGCGAACGAAAAGACCGGCGCGACGAACTCCGGATGGGGAGTCATTCTGGCGAGATCGAATCCGGCGGCGTGTCCGCCGAACGCGATGACGGCGGCCGCGACAAGCGCGGCGACCGGCGTCGCATAGATCCGCTTCCAGCGCGAGACGACGAGCCACGACAGCACGATTGCGCCGGCGCCGATCGGAGCGTCGATCAGCCCGCGAATCGGCGCCAGACACAGGCCGAACAGGACGCCCGCCAGCACCGCGTTCGCCAGCGGGCCGGGGATGGCGCCGACCATCCGCCCGAACGGCTTGAACAGGCCCGCCGCGACGATGAGAAGGCCCGAGACGAGAAACGCGCCGACCGCGGCGGGAAAGCCTCCGGAGGCGGCGCCGGTCGCGGCGAGCAGCGCCGCGCCGGGCGTCGACCAGGCGGCGGAGATCGGCATCCTATAGGCGAGGCTGAGCCCGATTCCGGCGATCCCCATCGCGATCGACAGCGCCATCAACCCCGACGCGGCCTGAGCGTCGGTCGCGCCGACCGCGGTCAGCCCCTTGAGGATCACGGCGAAAGACGAGGCGAAGCCGACGAAGGCGGCGATGATTCCGGCGGCGATCGGCTGGGTTGTGGACGAAGGCTTCATGCGGCTGCCGTCCCGGCTCGGCCTGGACGGTTGAACGGCGTTCCCGGGCGCAGAATCAATCTTTTCAAGATGTTCCGGCGCCATTCGCGGGCGAATCGCGTCCGCGACGACTGCAGGCCCCTCTGTGTCGGCGAATCCGTTTGCGAGCGCAGAATCAATCTTTTCAAGGGTTTCCGGCGCCATTCGCGAGCGAATCGCGTTCGCGACGACCGTAGCCGCTTCCGATCTGCCGTCGAGGCTTTTTCCGGGCGCTGATTCAATCTTTTCAATGCCTTCCGGCGCCATTTGCGGGCGAATTGCGTCGAGGGCGAACGCCTCGGCGGCTCGATGCGAGACGGTTTGGCCGCTCCGAGGCCATACCATGTCCCGGGGCGAATTCGATTTTCCGAAAATCCCGCATGCCGCGCGCCGTCGCCGCCCGTCCGGACCAACGGCGCCGCGGACGGGAGGCCGACATGCGGGGACTCGCCAACCGGCTTTTCCGGAAGTGTGCAGGACGGCCATGGGATGAACGGCGGCGACGGACAACCTTCCAACCTCCTGGCCCTTATTAGAACAAATATAGAACACAGGGGCAAGAAAAAAGTTAGCTATTATGGCGTTAGCTGTTGGTATATGGTAGGTTTCCTCGCAGGTTCCGAGGAGGCATGCATGGACGTCGCGGATTTCGCGGAATGGGTGGCTGGAACAGCGAGGCTGACGCCATCGCAGCGGCGGGAGGCGTTCCGGTCGCTGGCCTTGGCCGAGGCGATGGCCAGCCTTGATGACGAGGCGTCGAATATTGGGGCTGCGCCATTGAGGCGGCGGTCACGGATCGGAACTCCACGATCATGCCGGAATTGGAGGGCTCAGTGGAGCCCCCTGCACCGCCGAACCCAAGCCGTTCCGGGTTGGGTTCCGTGGCTGAAGTCGGCCACCGTCGGGTCGTCGGCATGGGGTGTCCACACTGCGCAAATCGGGACGTGATTTTGTGGGGCAAGGCGAATGGATTGCCCCGGTATCGCTGCCGCGGCTGCGGCCGCACATTCAATGGCTTGACCAAGACGCCGTTGGCGAGATTGCGCAAGAGAGAAAAGTGGCGGGAGCAGGCCCAATCCATGATCGATGGAGTAACCACCTCGAAAGCTGCGGAGCGCTGCGAAGTCGACTATAAAACAGCATTTCGATGGAGGCATCGATTTCTTAAGTCTCTTTCGTCCGACAAACCCAAGACCCTGTCTGGAATTGTGGAAGGGGACGAGACGTTTATTCTGGAGTCATTCAAGGGGAAACGATCTGATCTTCCTCGCAAGGCACGCAAGAGGGGCGGCAAGGCGACAAAGCGCGGCTTGTCCGCCGAACAGATCCCGGTGATCGTTGCGCGAGACCGCGCTGGCGCCACCATTGACGCCGTCCTGCCCAAGCTCGACCGGGCGTCCATCACAGGAGCATTGGGCGGCGTTGTCACTCCCGCCAACCAGTTCTGCTGCGACGGCGGCAGGGCCATCGTCGCCTTCGCCAAGAAAGCGGGCATTCCGCATCACGTCTTGCCCGCTCCAGGAAAGCCGAGCCCGGACGCCCCCGACCTCCACATCAATAATGTCAATGCCTACCATGGCCGGCTCAAAGAATGGATGCGCCGCTTCCATGGCGTCGCGACCAAGAATCTGCCGAACTATCTCGGCTGGCGCAGAGCGCTCGAAGCGCTCGGGCCGCAGGTCAAACCGGAGGACTGGATCCTCGGCGCCGCTGGCTTGGGGCCTTACCAACGGCTAACGCCATAAGAGCCAAAAAGTTTGGCGCCGGCTGGGGCCTGGACGACCTTGGTTAGCGAATTTTAAGCGTCTTGCGATGGCGCGGCCGTCAGCGCATAGCCTGGCTCACGAACGACCGAGTGCGAGGATGCAGGTCTTGCGCCGACTGGCCCCTCTTACCTCAACTGCCGTCCGTCGTACGCGTCAGGTCGAGGGCGCAGTCCATTTGCGGTCAGTGGCAAAGACGGCGGACGGCGGCAGGAGCATCGCAGGCGCATGGCAAGGCCTTGCCGCCTGGGCGATTCGCAACTATGTTGCAACGTGGAACGCAATCGGAGCGGCCCATGCGTGAGCTCAGCGTGCGCGAGGCGAATCAGAACTTTTCGCAGGTAATCGCCGCCGCGGAGCGCGGGGAGACCATCGTCGTCACCAAGAACGGCAGGCCCGTCGCCAAGATCATCCCGCAGCCCGAGCGCCGCGAAAGCGACCCGGAATGGCGAGCGGGCTTTGAGGCGCTCGAGAAGAGCCTGAAATCGAAGCGCGGGTCGGGTCGCCGTGTCGGGACCATCAGCGAGGACGACAAATACGGCGACGAGGCGCCGTGACCCGCGTCGCGCTCGACAGCAACATTCTCATCTACGCCGAAATCGAGCCCGACTCGGAGAAGGGAAAGCGATCCGCCGATCTTATCCTTCGGAGCGCGCGGGACGGCGTCATACCGGCGCAAGTGCTGGGAGAGTTTCTCCGATTCGTCCAGCGCCGCTTCCCCGCCGCGTTCGACGATGCGCTTCGGCAGGCCCAACTCTACCAGTCCGTGTTCTTAACCCCGCCGACGACCGACTCCATCATCAACACGGCGTCCAAACTGGCGCGCGCGCATCGCCTGCAGCTCTGGGATTGCGTGGTCTGCGCGGCCTCCGCTGGAGCCCACGCGAAAGTCCTGCTGACGGAGGACATGCAAGACGGGCGGACCCTCGACGGCCTCGCGCCTCATGAACCCCTTCGTCGCGGCGAATGCGAAATCAATCGATGCTCTGTTTGCCGACTGACGGCGCGGGGGGGGGGACGTTGATCATCCTCCCGCGCGAAACCAGGTATTACGGTGGCAGGCCCCTCCTTACTGTCCGTCGCACGCCTCGGGGTCGAGGCGAGGTCGAGGGCGCAATCGGCTGCAGTCAGTGGTAAAGACGGGCGTGTCACCGTAAATCCGCGTTGATCCAGCGACGAGGAGGACCATAACACGGTTTCTGATTTTCTCAAAGCGATTGTCGGGAAAAACGAAAAGGCGGCGCCCACCGCCCGGCCGCGCGCGTCACTCAATCGACCTGCGCCTTCGACCGAGGCTTTCGGCGCGCGTAAGGCGGACTGCAATTCGGGCAAAGGACGGCGTGCCACTTTAATGTAAGCGGCTGATTTGAATTGCGGTGACGCGCCCGTACTTCTCTATTTGTCGCGCCCGTGCTATTCGTCGTCCATAACCCGCATCGCCCGCGCCGTCGTCCCGGGCCCGTTTGCTCCCGGTTTGGGAGCATGGTATCGTAAGACATGCGGATCATCGCCCGGCGCACCCTTCGCGATTTCGTCGAGAGGCGCGCAGGGAGCAGGGATCAGCCCGCTCTGAAGGCCGCGCTCGACGCTTGGTTCGACGAAGTGCGCAAGGCGCGTTGGACCAGCGCGGCCGAGGTCAAGGCGCTCTATCGCACCGCGAGCGTCGTGACCGCCGAGCGGGTGGTTTTCAACATCAAGGGCAACGACTATCGCCTCGTCGCGGCGATCGATTTCGAAAAGGGCATCGTCTGGATCAAGTGGATCGGGTCGCATGCGGATTACGACCGGATCGACGTGAAAGGGGTGAAGCATGGCGGTTGAAATCAATCCTATCCGATCGGAGCACGACTACGAGGCGGCCCTGGCTGAGATCGAGCGCCTCTGGGGGGCGAAAGCCGGAACGCCCGAAGGCGACCGGCTCGACATCCTCGCCACGCTCGTCGACGCCTACGAGAACGAGCATTTCCCGATCGATCCCCCCGACCCGATCGAGGCGATCAAGTTTCGCATGGAGCAGCAGGGCCTGACGCGCCGCGACCTGGAGTCGATCCTCGGCACGCGCGCCCGAGTCGCGGAAGTCTTGAACCGGAAACGCGACCTCTCGATCGGCATGATCAGGCGGCTGCACGATCGACTTGGGATTTCCGCCGAAGTCTTGATCCGCCCAGTGCGTAAGGGCGCCGCCTGAACGGCGATGACGATGATGAGACCGCCTGGGTCTTCCAGATTACCAGATTGTAGAGTCGAGGAAGGGCGCGGTGGCGTTGAGGCTTGGCCAATGGCTCCGTTTCCCTTCCCCGCTCATCAAACCGGACGTGCGGATTTGCCGCATCCGGCTTTCCGACAGAGTTCATGTCAGGCTCACGGCCGGCGCGGCCGGTCTGTCGCGGGTTAGACGCTGCACGCCGAGCCTCCCGAAGATTTCGCTCCAGGAGTACTCACGCGCGCCGCGTCCGCCGCGCTTGGCGCGCCGGTTGAGGAAGCGCCGGACCCGATCGCCGACATGTCGGTCGACGCTCCTGTAGGCCGCGTTCAGGGTTCCGTAGCCGAAGTACGCCGACCACCCGCCAAGAAGGCGGTTCAGTCGCTTGCGCACGCCCGGCCAGTCGCCCGTCTCGCACGGCCTCAACAGATCGCCGATCTTGCCTTTGATCCGCGTCAGGCTCTTCATCGAAGGACGCGCGCCCAGATAGCGCTCTCCGTCGCGGGCGTATCTCGGCCCGAACGTATAGCCCAAGAAGTCGAAGTCTTCCGCACGGGCGTCTCTCACCGAGGTCTTGGCCTCGTTGAGCGTGAGCCCGAGCCGGGTCATGACCGCCCGCGTCCACGC
Source organism: uncultured Alphaproteobacteria bacterium (assembly GCA_963741405.1). Lineage (GTDB taxonomy): Bacteria > Pseudomonadota > Alphaproteobacteria > Rhizobiales > Beijerinckiaceae > Roseiarcus. Next base: position 604,209 of record CAVUHX010000037.1, on the reverse strand, counting down.
CAGGGCCTCGGCCGCTCTGCCGCGGCTGAGGATGACGAAGTCGTCGGCGTAATTGACCACATGCGCGCGGAACGTCTTGCCGCACTCCTTCACACGCCAGAACTTCAGGAAACGGTTCATATAGAGGTTGGCGAGCAGCGGACTGATCACGCCCCGAACGCAAAAGGTAACTTTGGCCCGCCATCTCCGATTTGCCGTTTGACGGCGGCTCGGTTCCGGTCGGCGGCGTTCTCGGATGCGACGGGATCGAGTGCCGGATCGTGATGGTGTCATTGTCCACCAAGATGTCCTTGATAAGGAGGCGGACGATCTTTTGCCGGTCGGCGATCTCCAGCGATTGCGCCGACTCACGCAGCCGCTGAAGGAAGGCGGTCAGGGTTTCGGCGAGGCGCAGGAACGACATCCGGTCATGAGCCTGATCGAGAATGGCCTGCAATTCCGCCCGCATGGACTGCTCGCGGGCGCGCAGCTCCGGCATCCGGCGCCGCAGTTCGTCGAGGGACAGGAGGTCCTCCTGATAGGCCGTGACCAGGCGCTCCGTACTCTTCTCGATCCGCGTCAGCTCCCGTTCGAGAGCGTCCTGCCGCCGCTTCGCCGGTTCGGCCGCGCGGGCCGCGTCGAGGCGCCGGTCGAGCTCGGCCTGGATGAGCGTCGGGTCCTCGATCAGGCGGACGACCTCCTGCCACACGATCTGATCGAGCAGGTCCTGGCGGATCGGTCGGCAGTCGCACACGGATCCGCCGAGATGGCGCCACGCGTCCGAGCCGAGGCAGCGGTAGTAGTGGATCTTGCGCGCAGAGCTGCGCGTCGACGAACGCGACAACGCGTAGCCGCATTTGCGGCACGAGACCAATCCTTGAACGATGCTGGGCTCGATGGTCCGGCGGGGCGCGAAGCGCTTGTTGTCGGCCAGGCGCTCGGCTGCCAGAGCGAAAGTCTCTTCGCTGACGATGGCTGGAACCGGTATCTCGATCCACTCGTCACGCGGCCGCTCGTGCCCGCAGCTCTTTTCGCCATGGACCGTCCTCCCCGACAGGCGGAAGGGCCTCGTCACCTTCTGCCTCTGTCCCACTTGCGTCTTGTTGAAGCAGGCCGCGCCTTTGTACGCCGGGTTGCGCAACATCGCCCATACGACCGATCGCTCCCAGCGGGTCGTCCGATGTCGCGTGGGCGGCCCCCTCTCGCGCAACAAACAGGCGATCGCTCCGATGCTCAGGCCTTTCACCGTGTACATGTCGTAGACCAGCTGTACGACCTCCGCTTCGGGGGCGTCGATCTCGTAGCGCGCCGGCGCATCGCGGCTCTTGCGAATGTAGCGATAGCCATAGGGCGCGCCGCCCAGAACCGAGACTTCCCCGGCCCTTGCGCGATGGCGCTTGCCTCGGCGGGACCGCTCGAGGATCTGCGCACGCTCGTATTCGGCAATCATGCCCTGGAACTGCAGCATCAGTTGATCTTCCGGCGTGCCGGAATGCGGCGCCTTGAGGAAAATCGTCTCGACGCCGTGGCGGGCGAACTCCTCGGTCAGCAGGACCTGGTAGGCGTACTTGCGGCTCAGCCGGTCCGGCGAGTGGATCAGGACGGCCTGAATGTAGCCCTCGGCCGCGAGATCGCGCAGCCGCTCCAGACCCGGCCGGAGCAGGCTGGCGCCGCTGAACCCCTCGTCCTCGACGACCCACTCATCGGGGACGCCGTATCCCTGTTCCCGCGCAAACGCGATCAGCGCCGCTGTCTGGCTCGCAATCGTGTTCTCCTCCTTCTGCTGCTCGGAGGAGACTCTGGCGTAGATCGCGGCGACCTTCATCGCTCTTGCCCTTCACGCGCGGATCAGCGCCGATGGCGCGAACCTGTTCTGGGACCAAAATCTGGTACACCCGCTCCAGTTTGACGGCGAGGAGACGGTCGAAGGCATGCTCGAATTGGACGCTGCGATCATTGGCGCGCCGCTCAGCCATTGTCGCCGGCTTCGCCGAGAAACGCCCGCAGCGCCCGGCTCACCATGTCGCTGATCGTCACCCCTTCGGCCGCCGCCCGCGCCCGAACGGCGTCGACCAGGCTCGGCGGCAGCTTGAACGTCACCGCCGCCGTCGGCTCCGCAGCCACGACGGGGCGGCCGATCGTCTGGGCCTCGTCGACGTATCGATAGGCCTGACGGCGCGAAATCGCGAACCGGCGCGACAATGACAAGGCAGCCTCCGCCACGCTCCGCCCACCCGCGAGCAACGCGTGGGCCGCATTGAGCCGTTCCGCCTTCTGCGCCTCGGTCGATCGCGACATGTGCCATAAGCGTATTACCTTTTGAGGCGTAAATCAAGAACAACATGGGAACGATCAAGCGGCATCACCCGATCGAAGCAGAAATTGCCTTTTGCGTTCAGGGCGTGATCACGCCGCCCTGCGGCGTGCCCTTCCGGCAGCTCTTGCCTCCGCTCACGCGCCGTCTCCCCGCGCCATCCCGTTCTTCCGCCGGCGAGCTCAGCCACAGCTTGATCAGCCGCAGCACTTTTGCGTCGACGACGCGCCGGGCCACGCTCTTGAGCAGCTCGACGTGCGGAATTGTGTCGAAATATCTCGACAAGTCGGCGTCTACGACATCGGCGTAACCCTGCCGGATCAACCGGTGGGTCGCCTTGATCGCGTCGCCCGCGCTTCGTTCGGGTCTGTATCCGTACGCACAGTCCTCGAAGTCCGCCTCGAAGATCGGCTCCAACACCAGTTTGGCGGCCGTCTGCGCAACCCGATCGCGGATGGTGGGAATGCCCAACGGGCGCTCCCCGCCTCCCGGCTTCGGGATCATCACGCGCCGCACCGGCGAGGGCCGATACGTCATCGAGGCGAGGTCCTCACGCAAAGCCTCGAGCCACGCCTCCACTCCCGCCCGCTCGATGTCGTCGAACGTCACCCCGTCAACGCCCGCCGTCCCGTCGTTGCGACGGGCCAGCGCATAGGCGTGGGCGAGGATGTCCGCCCGACAGATCTTGTCGTACAGAAGATAGAAGCGGAACTTGGGCTCCGCCTTCGCCTTCACATAAAGCTTCCTCTGAAGGGTCCTGATCTTATCCGGCGTTTGCAAACTCGTCGCCAATCGCCGCTCCTTCCCCTCTTCGAAAGCGCCTCTGAAGTCAGGGGCCTTTGCTCCGCCGGAGTTACCCGGCCTCGACGCTCTTACGCCCCTGTCCGACTCCCGCTTCCGGCCGGCGCCCTCAAAGACGCCGTCGAGGCCGAACCCTCGCCGGACGCGGGTCTCCCCTGATTACCCGTTCCTCTCTTCCGGCCTGCCGCGCCCAATACCCCGGCGGACCCCATGAGTGCGCATGTCGATGCCTCCCCCATGGATGCTGCCTTCCCCGTCACCGTGGCGGGTCGGCGTCCGCATTGAACCTTTCGAGGCCTGCTCAGGCTATCACTCAAGTTGCGGCCGGCCGGATCGCTCAACCGCCCAAGGCGGCCTTTGTCGCGAGGCTCCAGCCCGGCCGGTTGCCCCGCCAGACCGCTCGCCAGCTACCGGACCCATCGACACTTATCCGGGTGGAACCTTCCTCCACTAGAGAAACGCGCCTTCAGGGCGCACACGGTGACGGTGATGGGGTGGACGGCGCCCCGGACGGCATCCGCGTGCCAAGATGGTCGTTGTCATCAACCCATCTGAAGGGAGCCGTCGATTGCCGCTGTCACGCGTATGGGGCTCGATCTGGCGAAGACCGCGTTTCAGGTTCGCGCCGTCGACGGGAAGGCGAGATCGTCGTTGCGCGCAAGCTGACGCGGGGCGGGCTGATCGCGTTCTTTCGCCGAATTGCCGTGGTGTGTCATTGCGATGGAGGCGTGCTCCTCGGCGCATCATTGAGGGCGCCAATTGGCGGCGCTTGGCTTCGAAGCGAAGCCGATTGGCGCATTTGAAGCCCTATGTGCGCAGGAACAAGAACGACGCGGCTGACGCGGCGGCGATCTGCGAGGCGTGGTCATTCTCGGAACCTTGCGCTTCATCGTTTCGCGCCTCATTCTCATGCATGAGACGGGCTTGAGGCGACGGCGTTTGTACGCCATCGCTTCGGCCGGTCCGAAAAAGGATGGATTGCTTCGCTTCGCTCGCAATGACGGATGTGCATTGGCGCCCGCTTCTCACCGCAAAATCTGGCTCAGAAACAGCTTTGTGCGCGGGTGCTGCGGATTGTCGAAAAACGGCGCGGGCGCATTGATCTCGACGATCTCGCCATTGTCCATGAACACGACCCGGTCGGCGATCTGCCGCGCGAAACCCATCTCGTGCGACACGACGACCATCGTCATGCCGTCCAAAGCGAGCGCGGTCATCGTATCGAGCACTTCCTTCACCATCTCGGGATCGAGGGCCGAGGTCGGCTCGTCGAACAGCATGATCTTCGGATTCATGCAGAGCGCGCGCGCGATGGCGACGCGCTGCTGCTGCCCGCCGGACAATTGGAGCGGATATTTGGCGGCCTGCTCGGGGATCTTGACGCGGGCGAGCAGGCTCATCGCCAGGTCCTCGGCGTCGCGCTTCGGCATCCGGCGGACCCAGATCGGCGCCAGGGTGCAATTCTCCAGAATCGTCAGATGGGGAAACAGGTTGAACGTCTGGAACACCATGCCGACTTCGCGCCGCACCTCGTCGATGCGCTTGACGTTCGGCGTCAGTTCCACACCGTCGACCACGATCGAGCCGCGCTGGTGCTCCTCGAGGCCGTTGACGCACCGGATCAGCGTCGACTTGCCCGAGCCGGACGGGCCGCAGATGACGATCCGTTCGCCGCGCTTGACTGTCAGGTTGATGTTGCGCAGCGCGTGGAAGGTTCCGTACCACTTGTGCACGCCGACGAAGTCGATGGCGACATCGCTTTCCGCCACCTTCGCGGTCTGCGCGTGCGCAGTCATCGCCTGCGTCCCTTCGCCAGGCTCCGCTCGACGAATGCGGAATAGCGGGTCATGCCGTAGCACGCGGCGAAGTAGAACATGCCGGCGAAAGCGTATCCCGTCGCCATGATCGTCGGGCCGCTCCACGCCGGATCCTTGAACGCATTGTTCATCGCTTCGAGAAAGTCCGTCACGCCGACGATCGAGACCAGGGTGGTGTCCATGAACAGCCCGACGAAATTGTTGAGGATCCCGGGGATGACCATGACGAGGGCCTGCGGCAGGACGACGAGCGCCATCATCAACGGGGTAGTTGAGGCCGAGCGCCATCGCGCCTTCATATTGGCCGCGCCCCAACGACTGCAGCCCGCCTCGCACCTCCTCGGCCATGTAGGCGGCGGAGAACAGGGCGATGCCGACCAGCGGCCTCAGGAGGCGGTCCGGAGTCCACGACTCAGGCGTGAACAGGGGCAGCATCGTGTTCGCCATGAACAGGATCGTGATGAACGGCACGCCGCGCACGAACTCGATGAACATCACGCTCGCCGCCCTGACCACCGGCAATCGCGAGCGCCGTCCGAGCGCCAGCAGGACGCCGAGCGGCAGGGAAAAGACGATGCCGACCACCGCAGTCAGGAGCGAAACGAAGATGCCGCCCCAGAGCAGCGAATCGACGACGGGCAGGTCGAGCGCCGGGGAGCCGTGCAGCAGGACGAAAGCGAGCACGGGAAAGGCGACGAAGAACATGAGCGCGCCCCAGCCTCGGCGCGGCGCGCCCGGCCAGAGCAGCCAGACGATCAGCCCGGCGCCGATCGCCTCGACGAGATTGACCCGCCATCGCTCGGGAATCGGATAGGACCCGAAGCGGAGGTAGTCGAGCTTGGCCCAGATGAACGCCCAGCAGGCGCCGTCCTGATGCTGTCGGCAGAGTTCGCCGTCGGGAGCGATCCACACCGCCCTCATCGTCGCCCAGCCGATCAACGGCGGCAGGAGCCAGAGCGCGAGCGCAAGGAAGAAAATCGTCGTCAGGCTGGAGCCGACCGACGAAAAGAGATTCGTCCTCGCCCAGACCACGGCGCCGCGGGACAGGGTCGGAGGCGGATCTGCCGGCTCGGATATCGTCCGGACAAAGACAAGCGCGTCGCTCAATCAGCGCTCCTTCAGGGCATGGCTCGGCATTGTAGGCGTTCAGCACCGCGGCGACCGCGAGCGATATCGCGAGGTAGACCGCCATCGTGATCGCCATCACCTGAACCGCCGCCTGGGTCTGGTTGAGGACCGTGCCGGCGAAGATCTGGACGAGGTCCGGGTAGCCGATGAACACGGCCAGCGACGAATTCTTGACGATATTGAGATATTGCGACGTCAGCGGCGGAACGATGAGCCGCATGGCCTGAGGGATGACCACGAGCCTGTTCGCCAGCCCGCGATGCAGCCCGAGGGCGGCGGCCGCCTCCACCTGGCCGTGCGCCACGGCCTGGACCCCGGCGCGAACGATCTCCGCGATGAAGGCGGAGGTGAAGGTCACGAGACCGAACGCGAGCGCGGCCAGTTCGGGAATGATCTGAATTCCGCCCTTCAGGTTGAAGCCGCTGAGCCTCGCGACATCGATCGTGAACGGCGCGCCGGCGACCGCGGCGGCGATTGCCGGGAGCCCGAGAAGCAACGCCGCCGAAACGAGCCCGACGGGGGGCCGGGCGCCCGTGCGCTCCTGGCGCCGCCGCGCCCAGCTTCGAAGCGCGAGCGCGGCGACCAGGGCGAGGGCGGTAGCGGCGAAGAACGCCATCGCTCCCGGAAGCATCACAGGTCCCGGCAGGAACAGCCCGCGATTGTTGAGAAAGACGAGGCCGCCGAGACTCATCGACTGTCGCGGGCCCGGCAGAGCCTTCAGGACCGCATTGTACCAGAAAAACAGCAGCAGCAAGAGCGGCGTATTGCGCAGGATGTTCGTATAGAGGAGGGCGGACCGGGACAGGAGCCAGTTCGGCGACAGGCGGGAGACGCCGACAGCGAAGCCGAGCAGCGTCGCGAGCGGAATGCAGATCGCGGCGACGAGAAGGGTGTTGAGCAGGCCGACCCAGAAGGCCTGTCCGTAGGTGGAAAGACCGGAATAGGGAATCAGGTGCAGGTTGATTTCGAAGCCGGCCGTCTGATTCCAGAAGCCGAAGCCCATGGGAATGCCACGGGCCTGCATGTTGACATAGGCGTTATAGACGCCGCCGGCGACCAGGAGGCCGACCGCCGCGACCAGCAGCGCCTGATATGCAATCCCCCGCACCCGCGGATCGTTAATGCGCGCTTCGTTCACCTGGCCGCTCGGTCGGATCAATCAAGTTCCGAGCCGATGCTGGCGAACGGTCGGCCGCCGCGCAACCCCTAACTGCCCCGCCGAGCCAGCTGGCCGGGTCACCACATGTCGAGCGCGACGCGCGCTTCGTCCGACATGCGGCTTTGATCCCACGGCGGATCGAACACCATGTTGACCTTGGCGCCCGCCACGCCCGGGACCACGCCGACGGCGTTTTCGACCCATTGCGGCATTTCCCCCGCGACCGGGCAGGCGGGGGCCGTGAGCGTCATCTCGATCGTGACGAACCGGCTGTCGTCGATATCGACGTTGTAGATGAGACCGAGCTCATAAATATCCACCGGAATCTCCGGGTCGTATACCGTTTTGAGCGCGGCGACGATCGACTCGGTCAGCACGCGCAATTCTTCCGGCGCCATTGCCGACGGCGGTTTGACCAGATCCGTCTGCGCTGAAGCGGCAATGTTGCTCGCATCGTTCATGCGGCGATCTCCTACCCCTACATGAATAGCTTTTGTGCGCGGTCAAGAGCGTCCGCGAGCGCGTCGACCTCGGCGAAGGTGTTGTAAAGCGCAAAGGAAGCCCGGCAGGTCGAGGTCACTCCGAACCTCTGCATGACCGGCATCGCGCAATGAGTTCCTGCGCGGACCGCGACGCCCGCCCTGTCGATCAGGGTCGCCACGTCGTGCGCATGCGCCCCCTTCATTGTGAAGGAGACGATCGGGCCCTTCCCCGGAGCCGCGCCGATAATCCGCAGCGAATTGATCCTGGACAGGCGCTCGTGCGCATAGGCGCTCAGCGCTTCCTCGTGCGCGCGGATGCCGGCTCTGCCGATCCCCTCCATATAGTCGATGGCCGCCCCGAGGCCGATCGCCTGCACGATCGGCGGCGTCCCGGCCTCGAACCGGTAGGGCGGCTGATTGTAGGTCACCGTGTCGCGGGTGACCTCCTCGATCATCTCGCCTCCCCCAAGGAACGGCGGCAGCGATTCGAGCAGCGCCCGCTTGCCGTACAGGACGCCGATTCCGGTCGGACCATAGACCTTGTGGCCGGTCAGGACGTAGAAATCCGCATCGAGGTCGCGGACGTCGACGTCGAGATGGACCGCGCCCTGCGAGCCGTCGACGAGCACGGGTATGCCGCGCTCGTGCGCGATGCGGATCATCTCCTTCAGCGGCGGCGCGGTGCCGAGGACGTTCGACATCTGGGTGATCGCGACGATTTTCGTGCGATCGGTCAACGCCGCCTCGAAGGAGTCGAGCGAAAGCGAGCCGTCGTCGCCGACCTCGATCCAGCGCAGCACGGCGCCGTTGCGTTCGCGGTGAAAGTGCCAGGGCACGATGTTGGAGTGATGCTCCATGACGCTGAGCGCGATCTCGTCGCCCGGCCCGATGTTCTTGCGGCCGAAGCTCGCCGCGGCGAGATTGATCGCCTCGGTCGCCGAACGGGTGAAGATGATCTCGTCGGTCGAGGCGGCGTTCAGGAACCGGCGAACGCTCTCGCGTGCGGCCTCGTAGGCCTCGGTCGCGGCGTTGGCGAGATAGTGCAGCCCCCGATGGACGTTGGCGTATTCATGCTCGTAAGCGTGGACCAGCCGATCGAGAACGGCTTTCGGCTTCTGCGCCGAGGCGGCGTTGTCCAGATAGACGAGCGGCTTCCCGTACGGTCGCTCGGCGAGGATCGGGAAATCCTCGCGGATTCTTTCCACGTCATAGGGCGCGGTCGCTGTATGAACGGCGTCGTTCATGCGCGCGCCTCCGAAGGCTTGGCCCCCCTGGCGGCGAGCCAGGCCCGAAACGACGCGAGCAGAACCGCAGCGAGAGTCTCGTCCTCGACGCGCTCGATAGCCTCGGTTCCGAACGCCTCGAGGAGCAGCGCTTCGGCTTCGTCCCTCGGCATGCCGCGCGACTGCAGATAAAAGACCTGCTCGGGATCGAGCGACCCGACGGTCGCGCCATGGCCGCAGACGACGTCGTCGGCGAAGATCTCGAGCTCCGGCTTCGCGTTCATCTGCGCCTGCGGCGACAGCAGAACGGCCTGCGATTTCATCGCGCCGTCGGTCTTCTGCGCGCCAGCCGCGACGATCACTTTCCCCTGGAACGTGCCCACGGCCTCGTCGTCGACGATCGAACGATAGAACTCCCGGCTCGTTCCGCCCGGCGCCGAATGGAGGACCTGAAGGGTCACGTCGGCCCGGCGCGAACCGTCCAGAAGCGCCAGTCCGCCGAGCGCGACCTTCGCTTTTTCGCCGACCATCCTCACGAACAGCTGGCGGCGGGAGAGCGTTCCTCCCGAGACCAGGGCGAAGGCGTTGAGTTCCGCCCCCTCGCCGATCTCTGCGACCTGGCTTTCGAGGTGGAGTTCCGCGGCGTCGTCGACGACGACCGCATGTTTCAGCGCGGCGCCCGTGGCGAGCGCAATCGTCGTCAGGGCGTGCCGCTGGACGCGCGGCCCGGCGCCCGTGAATGTCTCGACAAACGAGGCGCGCGATCCGGCGCCGAGGACGATCTCCGTTCCCGAATAGAGCGAAAGCGCGCCCTCGCCGCTCACGATGTGCAGAATCTCGATTGGCTCGTCGATCCTGGCGCCCTCCGACACCTCGACGGAACAACCGCCCAGCCTCATCGCCTCGGCGAGCGCGACCATAGGGTCGCCGGCGTCGAGGATGCGGCGGCCCCTTGTCGCGAACGCAGCGCCGCCCGGCAAAGCGTCGCTCAACTCTTCGACGTACCGCCCGTTCAGCAGCACCAGGCGCGCGGCGCCGAGCTTCTTGCGCTCGGCCAACGCCCGCGCCGCAACCTCGATCGCGGCTCGGTCGGGAGCGGGCGCCAGCGGCGCCGCGTCGGCCATCGCCGCCCGCAAATCCGTGTAGTGCCAGGCTTCGACGCGCCGGGTCGGCAGACCCCGCTCGACAAAGCGCTTGAACGCCGCGGCGCGGGCGGGGGCCGGATCCCTCTGCGCCTCGAATTGACGGATGAGCGTCGATTCAGCGGTCGTGCGCGGAACGGCATGAGCGGTCATTGGCGTCTCACACCGTCTCTTCGGAGTAGGCGCGGTAGCCGTTCTGCTCGAGTTCGAGCGCCAGCTCCGGACCGCCGCTGGCCGCGATGCGGCCGTTCGCCATCACATGGACCCTATCGGGCCTGATGTAGTCCAGAAGCCTCTGATAATGAGTGATCACGAGAAAGCCCCGGCTCGGATCGCGCAACGCGTTCACGCCATCGGCAACGACCCTCAACGCGTCGATGTCGAGCCCCGAGTCCGTCTCGTCGAGCACCGCGAGCCGCGGCTCGAGCAGCGTCATCTGGAGAACTTCGAGCCGCTTCTTCTCGCCGCCGGAGAATCCGACGTTGAGCGGCCGGCGCAGCATCTCCATGTCGATCTTCAGCGCCTTCGACGCTTCGCGCACGCGACGCATGAAATCCGGCGTCTTCAGATCGTCCTCGCCGCGCGCCCGGCGCTGCGCGTTCAGCGCGGCTTTCAGGAACGTCATCGTAGCGACGCCGGGGATTTCGATCGGATATTGGAACGCGAGGAAAACGCCCTTCCGGGCTCGCTCGTCCGGCTCCCAATCGAGCAGGTTCCGCCCCTCGAGCCAGATCTCGCCCGAGGTGACCTCATAGCCGGGCTTGCCCGCGATGACGTAAGACAGCGTCGACTTGCCGGAGCCGTTCGGACCCATGATGGCCGCGACTTCGCCCGCGTTGACGGTAAGGTCCAACCCGCCGAGAATCGGCTTGCCGTGAACGGAAACGCTGAGATTCTTGATTTCAAGCATAAAGACGCGCCTCAAATATCGTTTGCATTTCGGGCGGACGGAGTGCGGCCGCCCTCATCCGACGCTGCCTTCCAGGCTGATTGCGATCAGCTTCTGCGCCTCGACCGCGAACTCCATCGGCAGCTGCTGCAAGACATCGCGAACGAACCCGTTCACGATCAGCGCCGTCGCCTCCTCGGCCGACAATCCCCGCTGCAGGCAATAGAACAGCTGCTCCTCCGACACCTTCGAGGTCGTCGCCTCGTGCTCGATGACCGCCGAGGCATTCTTCGCTTCGATATACGGGACCGTGTGCGCGCCGCACTCATGCCCGATCAAGAGCGAATTGCAGTTGGTGTAGTTGCGCGCGCCGGTCGCGAGCCGATGGGCCGAAACCTGGCCGCGATAGGTGTTCTGCGATTTACCGGCCGAGACGCCCTTGGAGATGATGCGGCTCGTCGTGTTTCGGCCGAGGTGAATCATCTTCGTGCCGCTGTCGACCTGCTGACGTCCGTTCGAGATGGCGATCGAATAGAATTCGCCACGCGACGACTCTCCGCGCAGGATGCAGGACGGATATTTCCAGGTGATGGCCGATCCGGTCTCGACCTGGGTCCAGGAGATTTTCGACCGGGCGCCGCGGCAGTCGCCGCGCTTGGTGACGAAATTGTAGATGCCCCCTCGGCCTTCCGAATCGCCCGGATACCAGTTCTGCACCGTCGAGTACTTGATTTCGGCGTCCTCGAGTGCGACGAGTTCGACGACGGCGGCGTGGAGCTGGTTCTCGTCCCGCTTCGGCGCGGTGCAGCCCTCCAGATAACTCACGTAGGCGCCCTTGTCGGCGATGATCAGCGTGCGCTCGAACTGTCCAGTGTTCTTTTCGTTGATTCGGAAATAGGTCGACAGCTCCATCGGGCAGCGCACGCCCGGCGGCACGTAGACGAAGGAGCCGTCAGAAAAGACCGCCGAATTGAGCGTCGCATAGAAGTTGTCGGTGGCGGGGACGACCGTGCCCAGATAGCGGCGCACCAGTTCAGGGTGATTGCGAACCGCTTCGGAAAACGAGCAGAAGATCACGCCCGCCTTGGCGAGTTCAGCCTTGAAGGTCGTGGCGACCGAGACCGAATCGAATACGGCGTCGACGGCGACCCTCGGCTTTTCGACTCCGGCAAGAATCTCCTGCTCGACCAGAGGAATTCCGAGTTTCGCGTAAGTCCTCAGGAGTTCCGGGTCGATCTCGTCGAGAGACTTCGGCGCAGGCCCGGTCTTCGGCGCGGCGAAATAATGGATCGCCTGGAAGTCGATCGGCGGATAATCGACCCTAGCCCAGCGCGGCTCTTCCATCGTCAGCCAGCGGCGATAGGCGTCGAGCCGCCAAGACAGCAGCCACTCGGGCTCCTCTTTCTTCGCGGATATGAACTTGACGGTCGTTTCGTCGAGGCCCTTCGGCGCGACATCCGATTCGATCGGACTCACAAAGCCGTATTTGTACGCCTCGACATCAATCGAACGCACGCGTTCGACCGTCTCCTGGACAGCCGCCATATCCGACTTCTCCTCGCCTTGGCGGTTTCAAGGACCGCCGGTGGGGGTCTCGCTAAATGCCCGCGCGAATGGCGTCGACCGCAGGCACGCCGAATATGGGGCCTTTAACCGCCTTTTGCAAATGACCATTGGCCTGCGGAAAGCCGACTTTCGATCCGTATCACAGGAAGGAGTCGCCTTTGTGGTTCAGAGCGACGCGCGGATCTCCGGGTCTCCGCCGATCAGCCTGGCGAATTGCCGCATCCGGGATTGCAGCCGTTCGCCGCTCAAGGGCGCGAGCTCCGCCGGCAGGGTCAGCACCACATGGCCCTTGTCGCAAATCATCGACGCCCGGGGCAGCACGCCGGGCATGGCCGCCGAAATGTTGTAAGCCACCCGCATCGCAGCGCCGATGATGCGCGCCCTGTCGAGTTGGCGGGCGCTCACAAGGGAACGCGACTGCGGGGTGACGAAATCCTCGTTCGAAAGATGGCGATATGCGGCGGCGAGCGCCAGAAACGCCCGAGAGGGATGGTCCACCGCGATGAAGGCGGCATTGGCGACGAGATCGTAAGCTTGCGTCCCGCGGTAATCGGGGTGCGACCGCCAGGAAATATCCGACAGAAGGCAGGCAGCATGCCGGAGCCGCCGGTCTTCCTCGTCTTCCTCGAGGTGCGAGGACGCGAACAGGCCGTTGGTCCATTCGAAAAGCTCCTCCCCGTGCGCGGGCGCGCGCGAGCGCAGGCGGTTGAACTCCCGAGCGGAGACGATCAGCGGGTCTTCCTCCTGAGTCCCCCTGGCGAGCTGCGAGAAAAGGAGGCCTTCGCGAACGCCGAGCGCGGAAATGACGATCTCTTTCGGACTGGACTGCCGAATGATTTCTTCCAGCACCGCGGCGCCATAGGCGAGAAGCGGACGCCGCGCGGACGAGACGGCCTCGATCGCCATCAGGGCTTCCGCCTCGATGCGCTCGACGAGCCTGGCGAATTCGAGGGCGTCGCGCGACGGAATAACGTAATTGTGCATGACGTTCATCGGGTACTGTCGCTGGCGCATATGCAGCCGCGCCAGCGCGCGCCACGTCCCGCCGACCGCGTAAAACGAGCGCCCGGCCAGCGATTGCAGCAGCTTGACGCTCGACAGCGCCTCGCGGACGATCTTTGCCGCCTTCTTCGGCGAGCGCTCCGAAAGATCCATCAGCGAGAGGCTGCCGAGCGGGAGGGTCAGCCCCGCGCCCGCCTCGCCGTTCTTGACCTCCGTCAGCTCGAGAGATCCGCCCCCCAGGTCGCCGACGATTCCGTCCGCCCGGTGAATCGAGCTGACGACCCCGAGAGCCGAAAATCGGGCTTCCTGCTGGCCGCTGAGCAGTTCGATCTCGCAGCCGATAGCGCGCTCCGCGAGCGCGAGAAACTGGGGTCCGTTTGCGGCGTCGCGAACCGCGGCGGTCGCGATGCCGCGTACATCGCTGATTCGCATGGTGTCGCAAAGAACGCGAAACCGTTGAAGCGCCGCGAGCGCCTTGGCCACCCCCTCCTCGGGCAACAGCCCGCTCGTGGCGACGCCCCTCCCCAGCCCGCACAACGCCTTTTCGTTGAAAGTGGGGGTCGGCGCGCGGGAGTGCGATTCATACGCAACCAGCCGAACGGAGTTCGAGCCGATATCGACGATCGCCACCGGCATGCCGGGCAATCGCCCTTGCGCTGAACTGTCCGACATGGTTGGCCCGTTGGATAACGCCGCCCGACGGCCCGCTCCTGTATCAGGCGCGCCGGCCCAGCGCCATTGGAAACGATTCCATAAGCGCCTGACCGCGCCCCGAAAGGCTCGGATTGGTGAGGAAGTATTTGTGGGCGTTGAACGGCTCTTCTCCCGGCGATGGCGCGATCCGTTCGCTCGAACCGTCCGGCAAGATCCGGAAACTCTGTTCGTTGTCCATCAGGTTGGCTTCCATGATCTGATCGAGAACATGCTCGTGCACGGTCGGGTTCAGCAGCGGAACGAGCGCCTCGACCCGGCGGTCGAGGTTCCGCTGCATCAGGTCAGCCGAGGAAATGAACACGCGCGCTTTCGGATGGGGCAGTCCGTGCCCGGCGCCGAAGGCGTAGATGCGCGCGTGCTCGAGGAACCGTCCGACGATCGATTTGACGCGGATGTTGTCCGATAGCCCCGGCACGCCGGGCCGCAGGCAGCAAATCCCGCGGATGACGAGTTCGATCCTCACGCCCGAGCTGCTCGCTTCGTAAAGCGCATCGATAATCTCGGGGTCGACGAGTGCGTTGCATTTCATCCAGATCTGCGCAGGCTTGCCAAGAGCGGCATGGTCGATCTCGTCGGCAATATTGCGTAACAGAGTCTTCTTCAGCGCGATGGGTGAAATGGACATCTGCTCGAGACCGTCGGGCTCGGCGTATCCGGTGACGAAATTGAAGATCCGGGCGACGTCCCGACCGACGGGAGGCTCAGCCGTGAACAGAGAGATGTCTGTGTAGATCTTCGCGGTCACCGGATGATAGTTGCCGGTGCCCAGGTGGCAGTAGGTGACGAGCGCTCCGGATTCGCGACGGACGACCATAGACAGCTTGGCGTGGGTCTTCAGCTCGATAAATCCGTAAACGACCTGCGCCCCGGCGCGCTCCAGGTCACGCGCCCAGCGAATGTTCGCTTCCTCGTCGAAACGAGCCTTGAGCTCTACCAGCGCCGTCACCGATTTTCCCAGTTCCGCGGCCTCTACGAGGGCGCGAACGATCGGGCTGTCGGCGGACGTACGATAAAGGGTCTGCTTGATCGCCACGACGTTGGGGTCGCGCGCGGCCTGATTGAGAAACTGGACGACGACGTCGAAGGACTCGTAGGGATGGTGGACGACGAGGTCCTTCTGCCGGATCGCGGCGAAACAATCGCCGCCGTGCTCTTTCACGCGCTCGGGAAAGCGAGGGTTATAGGGAGGAAATTTGAGTTCGGGCCGATCGACCGCGACCAGCTGCGACAATTCGTTCAGCGCCAGCATCCCCTCGATCAGGACGATCCCGGACGGAACGACATCGACGTCCCCGGCGACGAAGCCGCGTAGCAACTCCGGCATGCTGGCCTCGATTTCCAGCCGGATGACCGAACCCCTGCGACGGCGCTTAAGCGCGGTCTCGTACAGGCGCACGAGGTCTTCCGCCTCTTCCTCCACTTCGATGTCGCTGTCGCGGATGACCCGGAAGGCGCCTTCTCCGAGCACTTCATAACCTGGGAAAAGCAGGCCGATGAACGCGACTATCAGGCGATCGAGGGTGACGAAGCGGGCGGTCACGCCGAGCGGATTGTCGGGCAGCCGCACGAAACGCTCGACGCTGCCGGGAATGCGCACCAGCGCGCTCATCGTCCGGCCGTCCTGCGGATTGAGCAGTTCGAGCGCCAGGGTGAATCCGAGATTCGGAATGAACGGAAACGGATGCGCGGGGTCGACGGCGAGAGGCGTGAGAATCGGAAAGACGTGCTGAAGGAAATAATCCTGCAGCCAGTCCCGCTCGCGCCGCGTTAGATCGGCGACGTCGAGAATGACGATTCCGCTGGATGTCAACTCGGACCGCAGGGTCCTCCACCGTTCCTGCTGCGATGCGACCAGAGACGCCACGCGATCGCTGATGCGCTCGAGTTGCTCTGCCGGGGTTCGACCGTCGTCGGAAACTTCCGCGACGCCCGACAGGACCTGACCGACGAGTCCGGCCACCCGGACCATGAAGAATTCGTCGAGATTGTTGGCGGAGATCGACAGGAACCGAAGCCGTTCGAGCAGCGGATGGTGGCGGTTGGCGGCCTCCTCCAGCACACGCCGATTGAACTCCAGCCAGGACAGTTCGCGGTTGATGAAGCGCTCGGGCGAGGACAGCAGCGGCGAGGCTTCCACTGCCTCGGAAATCGACTCGATCGTCACGGCGACTGAATCCTTCTTCGCAACGC
Source organism: uncultured Alphaproteobacteria bacterium (assembly GCA_963741405.1). Taxonomy (GTDB): domain Bacteria; phylum Pseudomonadota; class Alphaproteobacteria; order Rhizobiales; family Beijerinckiaceae; genus Roseiarcus. The sequence continues at coordinate 587,803 of CAVUHX010000037.1, read as the reverse complement.
GGCGCGCCACCCAAATCTCCGCTCAAGTGCAGTCATCGTTCTGAAGCATATTCCACCGCGCGCCAAGCGCCTTCAGTCGACCCGCGCGGTGTGGAGAGCGTGGGCGACGGCCGCCAGCGCCTCCGGGTAGATCCGGTGCTCTTCGACCAGCACCCGCGCCGCCAGCGTTTCGGGATCGTCTCCGGGCAAAACGGGCACGCGCGCCTGGGCGACGATGGGCCCCGCGTCGAGTTCGGCCGAGACATGGTGGACGGTGCATCCATGTTCGGCGCGCGCCTCGGCGAGAGCGCGCTCGTGCGTGTGAAGACCGCGCAGATCCGGCAACAGGGAGGGGTGGATATTGAGAATCCGGCCCTCCCACCGGTCGACGAAATCCGCGCTCAGAATGCGCATGAAGCCGGCAAGGCAGATAAGCTCGACTCCGGCCGTTCGGAGGCGCGCGGCGAGCGCCGCCTCGAAAGCAGGCTTGCCCGGGAAGCTGCGAAAATCGATCGCCTCCGCCGGAATGTGCGCTTCGCGCGCCGCCGCGAGACCAGCCGCATCGGGTCGATCCGACAAGACCAGCGCGATTCCAGCCGGGAAGCCTGGACGCCGCGCCGCCGCGATCAGCGCCATCATGTTCGAGCCGCGCCCGGAAATGAGGATCGCCGTTCGGATACGCCCGCTCATAGCTTGAGCCGCCCTTCCGTCACGACGCGAGGACCGCGGGACGGGACGAGCCGGCCGACCAGCGCCGGATCCAGGCCTGCGAGCGCGAGTTCCTGCTTCGTCTCCGCCTCGCGCTCCTGCGAGACGAAGACCGCCATCCCAAACCCGCAATTGAAGGTGCGCAGCATTTCGTCCTCGGCAATCCCCCCTGTGGCCGCAAGCCACGAGAACACCGGCTGCGGCGAAAAAGCGTCGAGATCGAGCAGGACCGAGAGTCCGTCGTCGAGGACACGTGGCAGATTGTCGGGATATCCTCCGCCGGTGATGTGAGCCAGCGCACGGATGCCGGGAGCGCTCGCGAGCGCCTGCAGAAGCGGCCGTACGTAGAGCCGCGTCGGGGTCAGCAGCGCCGCCGCGAGCGAACGCGACGGCTCGAACGGGGCCGGCGCGTCCCAGGCGAGACCAGATCGCTCGACCACCCGCCGCACGAGCGAGAAGCCGTTCGAGTGGACTCCGGACGACGGCAACCCGAAGACGGCGTCTCCCGCCTTCAGACCGCCCCTCGGCAGCAGAGCGCCGCGCTCGGCGGCGCCGACGGCGAAGCCCGCCAGATCGAAGTCGCCGGGAGCGTAGAGACCCGGCATCTCGGCGGTCTCGCCTCCGATGAGCGCGCACCCCGATTGCGCGCAGCCTTCGGCGATACCCTTGACGACCGCGGCTGCGACATCGTCGTCGAGCCTGCCCGTCGCAAAATAGTCGAGGAACAGAAGCGGCTCCGCCCCCTGGACGACGATGTCGTTGACGCACATCGCGACCAGATCGACGCCGATCGTGTCGTAGATGCCGCTCTCGATCGCGATCTTCACCTTGGTGCCGACCCCGTCGTTCGCGGCGACGAGGATCGGATCGACGAACCCGGCCGCCTTCAGATCGAACAGCCCTCCGAACCCGCCGAGTTCCGCTTCTGCGCCGGGACGGCGCGTCGCGCGCGCCAGGGGCTTGATCCGGTCGACAAGGCGATTGCCGACATCGATGTCGACGCCGGCGTCGGCGTAGGTCAAAGGCTTTCGGCTGTCGGGCATCGGGGCTCCGTGGCGAGATTGCAAACGGCGTAATTGCTCGCCGGGCGGCGCGCAAGTCGCGCCGGCCCCGGTTTCCCAAGGCCCGTTCGATCATGTTAGCGTGCAACGCAAGAACGGTTGAATCCGGGCGGACGTGCGGGAGCGGCCCAGCGAGGACGGTCGCCGACCGACCTGATGGAACCGGGATCCGGAGACGTTGGCGATTAATGAATATCTCCAAATTGTTAGGCAATATTCCCAATCTCATTACGGTCGCGAGGATGCTGATGACGCCGTTGGCTGTTTCGATGATCATCTCGCAACGCTTCCTGGCGGCGTTCATGATCTTCCTGCTCGCCGGCGTTTCCGATGCGATCGACGGATTTATCGCCAGAAACTTTGATCTTCGCACGGAACTCGGTGCGTATCTCGACCCCCTGGCCGACAAGGCGCTTCTGATCTCGATCTATGTATCCCTGGCAATCTACGCGGAACTGCCTGCGTGGCTCGCCATCGCGGTCGTGTCGCGCGACGTCATGATCCTGGTCGCCGTCATGGTTTCCTGGCTCATGGACAAGCCCGTCGAAATCCGCCCGGTATGGGAATCGAAGATCAACACCGCCGCTCAAATTGCGCTCGCCGGTTTCGCACTCGGCGTGCGGGCATTCGGCGTCAACCCCCAGCCCGTACAGACCGTGCTCGTGTGGACCGTCGCGGTGACGACCCTCGCCTCCGGCGGCGTCTATATCGCCCAGTGGCTCGATCACATGAGCCGGTAGGGCGACGATGATCAAGAGCCTCTCGGCAATCTCGCTCCTCGTCCCCGACTACGACGAAGGGCTGGCGTTCTTCGCGGGCGCGCTCGGCTTCACCGTCGAGGAGGATGTTCGATCTCGACGCCGGAAAACGCTGGGTCGTCGTTTCGTCGCCCGGGGGCGCTGGAGCAAGGATCGTTCTGGCGACGCCCGGGGACGAACGGCAGCGCGCGAGGATCGGCGATCAGACCGGCGGGCGCGTCGGGTTCTTCCTTCTCACCGACGATTTCGAGAACGACCATGCCGCGATGCGCGCGCGCGGTGTGACGTTTCTCGAATCCCCTCGCAGCGAGCGCTACGGCATGGTCGCGGTCTTCGTCGACCCGTGGGGCGGGAAGTGGGACCTGCTGCAGCCTGCAGGCGCGGCCGGAGAGATAGGGCCGCCGGACGATGAGCATCGAACGGCAAATGCTGTTCTGGGGCGTCCTGTTCGCGGCCCTCGGCTTCGTCCTGCATCTGCTCGGCTCGGCCGTCACGCCCTTCGCCGCCGGGATCGCGCTCGGCTATCTTCTCGACCCGATCGTCCGGAAGCTGGAGAAGCTCGGGCTCAACCGGCTGGGCGCGGCGCTGATCATCCTCGTGGTCTTCGCCTCGGCTTTCGCTGTCATTCTGATCGTCGTCGCCCCGATCCTGGGCAGCCAGCTCCTGGCGTTCGCCCAGAAGCTGCCGGGCTACGCGATGCGCCTGCAGGCGCTTGCGGTCGAAGAGGGCAATGTCCTCATCACGAAATATGGCGGCGGCTGGATCAGCGCGCTCGGACTCGGCGAACAGCTGTCCAGCGCACAAATCCAGAAGTCGGTCGGCGATTTCGTCGCGCAAGGCGCGCAGTGGCTTGTCAACGCCATGAAGTCGCTGGTTTCGGGCGGAGCTGCGGTCTTCGACTTTCTCTCCCTGCTGGTCATAACGCCGGTCGTGGCGTTCTACATTCTGGTCGACTGGGATCGGATGGTCGCGGAAATCGACAGCTGGCTGCCGGTCGAGCATCGCGAGAAGCTGCGCGCGATCGCATGGGAGATCAATCAGGCTTTGGCCGGATTCATCCGCGGCCAATCCCTCGTCTGCCTGTTCCTTGGATTGTGGTACGGGATCGGCCTCACGCTGGTCGGGCTCGATTTCGGTTTCCTGATCGGCTTTATTGCCGGAGTGCTGAGCTTTGTGCCCTATGTCGGCTCGCTGGTCGCGCTCGTTCTGTCGGTCGGGGTCGCTCTCGTCCAGGGCTGGCCGAGCCTGAAACTTCTGGGAATGGCGCTGGCGGTCGTGGTCAGCGGCCAGTTCCTCGAGGGCTACGTGGTTTCGCCGAAGCTCGTCGGCGAATTCGATCGGACTGCATCCCGTCTGGCTGATGTTCGCGCTGCTGGCGTTCGGGCAGCTGTTCGGCTTCGTCGGCCTCGTCATCGCGGTTCCGACCGCGGCGGCGGCCGGCGTCATCGCCCGCCACCTCATTGGCCTTTATCTCGCAAGTCCGTTTTATCGCGGCGGCCCGGGCCGACGGACGATGACGACGCCGCCGCGCCAACTGATCCTCGACTGGCCGCACCAGCCGAGCTTCGCGCGCGAGGATTTTCTCGCGGCCGCCTCGAACCGCGAGGCTTTGAGCGCCGTCGACCGCTGGCCGAACTGGCCAGGCCGGATGTTGCTTCTGGTCGGACCGGAGGGATCCGGCAAGAGCCACCTCGCCGCTCTCTGGACGAGGGCCGCCGGCGCGACGATTGTTCATGGCGGCAGCCTCGGCGCACAGGGCGCGAGGCGCCGGTCGCGGCCAGCGCGCTGCTGATCGAGGATGCGGACCGGGTAGGCGAGGCCGAGGAGCGCCTGTTTCACCTCATGAACGCGGCGCTCCAAACCGAAGCGTGGGTGATGGTCACCGGCCGAAACGGCCCGGACGCCTGGGGACTGAAGATCCCGGACCTCCTTTCGCGATTGCGTCTCGCGCCGGTCGTTCGCCTCGGCGCGCCGGACCGGGAACTGACCGAGGCCGTCCTGTTCAAGCTGTTCAGCGATCGCCAGCTTCAGGTGGAGCCCTACGTGATCGCCTATATTGCAACGAGAATGGAGCGCTCGCTGGGGGCCGCGCGCCGGCTTGTCGCGGCGCTCGACCGGGAGGCGCTGGCGAAGGGCCGCCGCGTGACTCGCGCCATGGCTGGAGAAGTGATGCGAGAAATCGCTCCGGGCGACGAACCGCCATAGCCGAGACACAAATCAGTGGTTAACGTTTGATCAATGAACGCAGGCGCCGCGCGCGAGGCTCTGTCCGCGCTCGGGTTGGAGTTTCCCGAAAGCGGCGACGAAGCGGAGGAGACGATGCGGAAGTCTCTCGTTCTAGCTCTCATGGCGGTCGGCGGCGGCGCGAGTTACGCGGCGGCGGTCAACACCGTCGGCGCCGAAGCCCAGAAATCCGACCCGTCGACCTGGCGCTGGCACGTCAGCTCGATCCTGGACAAACAGAGGAAGCTTGCGCGGATGGTCTCGAGGCGGTCGGCGCTCTCGATCCGAGCGTCTTTCAGCGCCACGAGCGCTATTCGCCTCTCGGGGTGCCGGACGCGGGGCGACGTTCCCCATAGGGTGCGCTCGCCACGCTGAACGATTCGTCGAGGCGGGCCTGGCGCGCGGCGCCCGCCAGGCCTTTTTCGACCGGCTGCCGCCGAATCGAGCTGGCGCCTGGGCGGGAGAGGGCGCGCGCGTGCCCTCTCTTTATTTGCCCGGGCGAGCGTAATATAGGACTGGCCGAACCCGACAAAGCCGTCCTTTCCAGCCCGAGAGAACTCCATGAAGAAGCCGTCCGGCGCCCGAACCGAGGAGTCTGCCCAGCGCCTTGTCGATGTCGTCGCGATCGACCAGCTCGCAAAGGTGATCGCCAAATACGACCTGACCGAGGTCGAGATCGATCTCGGCGACTTGCATGTGCGGCTCGCCCGCGAGCGGACGCCGGCAGCCCAGAGTTTCGCCGCGCCTGTCCAGGCCCCGGCGATCGCCGCTCCGGCGCCGGAGGCCGCCGCGACCGTCGGTTCCTCGCCTTCGCCTGCCGTCGACGAACTGGCGGGGGCGGTCAAATCCCCGATGGTCGGAACGGCCTACCTGCGGCCGAACCCGGAATCCAAGCCATTCGTCGAGATCGGCTCGCTGGTGAAAGCGGGCGACAAGCTTCTGCTCGTCGAGGCGATGAAGACGTTCAACGACATCGCGGCGCCGCGCGCGGGGCGAATCGCGAACATCCTCGTCGACGATGGCTCACCGGTCGAATACGGCCAGCCGCTGATGGTGATCGAGTAACCCGGATTGGCCTCGATGTTCGACAAGATTCTGATCGCGAACCGGGGCGAGATCGCGCTGCGCGTCATGCGCGCCGCCAAGGAGCTCGGCATCGCGACCGTCGCGGTCTACTCGACCGCCGACAAGGAAGCCATGCATGTCAAGCTGGCCGACGAGAGCGTCTGCATCGGCCCACCGCCGGCGCGCGACAGCTATCTCAACGTGCCGGCCATCGTCGCAGCCTGCGAGATCACCGGCGCGGACGCGGTTCATCCGGGCTATGGCTTCCTCGCTGAAAACGCCCGCTTCGCCGAGATCCTCGACGAACATGAAATCGCCTTCATCGGCCCGAAGGCGGAGCATATCCGCATCATGGGCGACAAGATCGAGGCCAAGCGCACCGCGACCCGCCTCGGCATACCATGCGTGCCCGGCTCGCAGGGCGCCGTTCACGAAGAAGCCGAAGCGCTGGAGATCGCCGAGGCGATCGGCTATCCGGTCATCGTCAAGGCGGCGGCGGGAGGCGGCGGGCGCGGCATGAAGGTCGCGGCGAATCCCGAGGAGCTCAGCGACGCGCTGAGCACGGCGCGGATCGAAGCCAAGAGCGCCTTCGGCGACGACGCCGTCTATCTCGAGAAATACCTCGCCAAGCCGCGCCATATCGAGTTCCAGGTGCTCGGCGACGGGCAGGGCCACGCCATCCACCTCGGAGAGCGCGACTGCTCGCTGCAGCGCCGCCACCAGAAAGTGTGGGAGGAAGGCCCCTCCCCTGCCCTCAACGCCGAACAGCGCGAACAGATCGGCGGGGTGGTCGCCCGCGCCATGGCGGAGCTCGGCTATGTCGGCGCCGGAACGGTCGAGTTTCTCTACGAGGACGGCAAGTTCTACTTCATCGAGATGAACACGCGCATCCAGGTCGAACATCCCGTCACCGAGATGATCACCGGCATCGACATCGTCAACGAGCAGATCAAGATCGCCGCCGGCTCTCCGCTGTCGATCGCCCAGGACGAAGTGCGCTTCCTCGGCGCGGCGATCGAATGCCGCGTCAACGCCGAGAACGCGCGCACCTTCATTCCCTCGCCTGGACGCATAACCTACTTTCATCCGCCGGGCGGGCTCGGCGTTCGCGTCAATTCGTCCGCCTACCAGGGCTATGTCATCCCGCCCTATTACGATTCGCTCGTCGGCAAACTGATCGTTCACGGCCGAACCCGCACCGAGGCGCTGATGCGCCTGCGCCGGGCGCTCGACGAGTTCATCGTCGACGGGATCGATACGACCCTGCCGCTGTTTCGGGTGCTCGTGCGCAACCCCGAGGTCCAGAACGGCCAGTACGACATTCACTGGCTGGAGGAATATCTGAAGACGGAGCCGGAGATGGAGACGGAGGCCTGAGCCTCCGGGAGCCCCCTCGAGGCGGATCGCGGCCCTGGCGGCTGACGGAACGACTCAGGGGATAGACGATCTTGACTTCAAAGGGGCGGCGGTTCGCCTGTTTCTCCCTGCTATCAGGGAGAGGACGGGGGGATCCGCGCCTCCGCCGGCTCGCTTCAATCCGAAGAAATGCTTTTTATTTCAGCAAATTGCGCCAGCCTCCTCGCAAAACAAATGAAGAACGGGAAGGGCCGGAAAACAGGCCGATAACAGGGGGCGTTTTCGCCTGTAACGGATGAGAACAGGGAGATCGGAGCGTGCCGCAGGGCGGAATCCAAAGGATAGAAAAACCAACCCTTCAGGTCCCTCGATGCGGTCGGAAGCGGCAAGGGCGCCGAACCCGGGGCGTGAGATGATTGAGCGGGAGAAGGCCAGGCTCACCCCAGCCGCTGGAGGGCCGCGCGGGCCTCGCTGTTGCCCGGATCGACCTGGATCGCGCGCGAATAGGACTCGATCGCCTTGGCGCGGTTGTTCAGCTTGTCGTAGCAGAAGCCGAGGCCGGCCCACGCCTCGGTATTGTTGGCGTTCACGTTCAGGGCGGCGTTGAAGTCCTCGATCGCCGCCTCGTACTTGCCGGTCCTCATCAGGCTCTGGCCGCGCGCCTGGTAGGGGGCGCCGGCGAAGGGATCGCGATCGATCGCGTTGTTGAAATCGGTGATCGCCTGAACGTCGTTGCCCTGGCGCTGATAGATCAGCCCGCGCGCGTGATAGGCCTGCGCGCCCTCGGGGTTCAGCCGGATCGCCTGGTTGAGGTCGGCGAGGGCGCCGTTGAAGTCGTTCTCCGAGCGAAGGAGATTGCCGCGCCCGAGATAGGCGGAGGCGTCGTTCGGATTGACCGCGATCGCCTGGTCGAAATCCTGCTTCGCCAGGTCGTTCTTCTTCTGCTGACGATAGGCGAGCGCGCGATTGGTGTAGGCGCCGGAAAAGTGCGGATCGAGCTCGATCGCGTGCGAGAAGTCGTCGATCGCGCTCGAGTAGCGCCCGAGCTTGGCGTAGACGACGCCGCGCGTATTGTAGGCGACCGCATCGCGCGGATTGCGCTCGATGACCTGGGTCAAGGAGTCGATGTTTCCGGCGTTGGAAGCCTGCGCGTTCTTGTCCGCGTCGACCTCGGCCACCCGGGTCGACGGCTTGACGCCCATCGTCTCGCTGCACGCGCCCAGCGCCAGCGCCACCGCCAATGCCGCCATAACCCGGCTGAACGCGCTTCCAAGCCTCACCATGCCCTTCACCCTTCGCGGACCCGCGAACGCGCGGTCCCTGACGGGACGAACGCCTCACCGAAGGCGCAAGCTCAAATGCAAAACCCCGCCGCGTCAGGCGGGGTCGGATTGTTCCGACAGCCCTTGGCGCGAACCGCGCAAAAAAGCGCCGCCCTGGACTAGCCGGTCGAGCGCTGCGGCGGGCCGCCGGGAACGGGTTTCGGCTTGATCGGCAACAGCCCCTCGCGCTGCAGCTTCTTGCGGGCGAGCTTGCGCGCCCGACGAACGGCCTCCGCCTTTTCCCGCGCCCTCTTCTCCGAAGGCTTCTCGTAATGGCCGCGAAGCTTCATCTCGCGGAAAATTCCCTCGCGCTGCATCTTCTTCTTGAGCGCCTTGAGGGCCTGATCGACGTTGTTGTCGCGAACGAGTACTTGCACGGGGTTTCCTGTGTTATGAGCCGGAGCCTCGACAAATCCAAGGCTTTTGCGAAAAACGCAGACGCGCCCTCCCGCCGGGAAGGCGCGCCAAGTTGTTCCGGCATTACCAGAGGCGCGCCGCTTTGTCCAGTGAAGTTGAAGCGTCGAGGCCTCGCTTAACACGAACTTGATGTTTCCTCTCCGCCGCGGCCATGGCATAGAACCCTGAACCCCAGGACTATGCCTCATGAACAAAATGGAGCGACGGCCGGTCGATGCGGTCGAGGCCAAGGTCGAGTTTCTCGACGGCGATTTCCGGATCGTAAGGCCGGGCGCCTTCGTGCGCTGCGCCGTCACCGGAGAGCCGATCCCGCTCGAAGAATTGCGCTATTGGAGCGTCGACCGGCAGGAGGCCTACGCCAGCCCCGAGGCCTCGATGAAGCGCGAGTGCGAGAAGCACTAGCGGTTCAAGTCCCCTTCCGCCGCGCCCGTGACGGGGGCGGAACCGTCCGTTCGACGACGTTTGCGTATATCTCGAGGTGTTTGAACCCCTCCACGAGAGCGAGGTCGATTCCGCGCCGCTCCCCCTTGCAAAGCCTCACCGGATAGTTCATATATGAACCGTACGCGCTCCGAACCCGAGGGTCGGTCGGGCGCGAAGCGTTCCCAAGTTGCCGAGGACCAGCATGCCGACTTACAAAGCGCCGGTGAGCGACACGTTATTCCTTCTGAATGACGTCTTCGATTACGCGAAATACGCCAATGCGCCCGGCTTTGCCGAGGCGCCGATCGACATCGTCGAGGCGGTGCTGAGCGAGGGCGCGAAGTTTGTCGAGGAAGTGGTCCAGCCGCTGAACATGAGCGGCGACCGGGAGGGCTGCAAGCGCCACGAGGACGGCAGCGTCACCACGCCGAAAGGCTTCAAGGAGGCCTACAAGGCGCTGGTCGAGGGCGGCTGGGTCGGCCTTGCCGGAGATCCGAAGTTCGGCGGCCAGGGCCTGCCGCATTTCCTCGCCGTGCTGTTCAGCGAATATGAAATTTCGGCCAATATGGCCTTTGCGATGTACCCGGGCCTGACCAATGGGGCAGTTGCGGCGATGATGGTCCACGCCAACGACGACCTCAAGTCCCGCTACCTGCCGAAGATGACCACCGGCGAGTGGACCGGCACGATGAACCTGACCGAGCCGCATAGCGGCACCGATCTCGGGCTGATCAAGACCAAGGCCGTGCCGCAGCCGGACGGGTCCTACGCCATCACCGGGCAGAAGATTTTCATCTCGGCCGGGGAGCACGATCTCGCCGACAATATTATCCACCTTGTTCTCGCCCGCATCGAGGGCGCGCCCGAGGGCGTCAAGGGCATCTCGCTATTCGTCGTGCCGAAGTTCCTGCCGGACGCGGAAGGGCGGCCCGGCGAGCGCAACAGCGTCGTCTGCGGCGCCATCGAGCACAAGATGGGCATCCACGGCAACGCGACCGCCGTCCTCAACTACGACGGCGCCAGGGGCTGGCTGGTCGGCGAGGAGCATCGAGGCTTGCCTGCGATGTTCGTCATGATGAACGGCGCGCGTCTCGGGGTCGCCGTCCAGGGTCTCGCGATCTCCGAGGTCGCCTACCAGAACGCCGCGGCCTATGCGAAAGACCGGCGTCAGGGCCGTTCGCTGAAAGGCCCGGTCGAACCGGACAAGCCGGCCGACATCCTGCTCGTCCACCCGGACGTGCGCCGCATGCTGCTCGAAATCCGGGCGTTCAACGAGGCGGCGCGCGCCCTGCTGGTCTCCGTGGCGCTGACGCAGGAGGAGGCCCTGACCTCGCCTGACTCGAAGGTCCGCCAGGCCGCCGACGACCGGCTCGGCCTGATGACGCCGGTGATCAAGGGCGTATTCACCGACGTCGGCTTCGCCAACGCCGTCAGGGCGCAGCAGGTGCTCGGCGGTCACGGCTACATTGCCGAATGGGGCATGGAGCAGTTCGTCCGCGACGCCCGCATCGCCATGATTTACGAGGGCGCGAACGGCGTGCAGGCGCTCGATCTGGTCGGCCGCAAGCTGCCGAAGGACGGCGGCCGCGCGATGATGGGCTTCTTCGGCGAGGTGAGCCAGTTCCTCGCGGCAAACAAGGAGGATGCGGCGCTCGCGCCCTGTCTCGGGGCCCTGCAGACGGCGCTCGGTCACCTGCAGCAGGCGTCGATGTGGCTGTCGAAGAACGGCGTCGCCGACGCGAACAACGCCGGCGCGGCCTCGACCGATTACATGCATCTCTTTGGCCTGACGGCGCTCGCATATATGTGGGCGAAGATCGTGAAGGCTGTGCTCGCCAGACAGGCCAAGGGCGAAAGTAACCCGGAACTCGATGCAAAATTGACTCTCGCCCGGTTCTTCAACGAGCGTATGCTGCCGGAAACGGGGGCGCATCTCGCCCGCCTCACCGCCGGCGCGGCGACCGTGATGGCGCTTCCGGCCGAGGCGTTCTGACGGCAAAAGAAGCAAGCTCTGGAGGTCCGATTGAGTGAAGTCGAGACTGGGGTTCGCTTCACAGGCGGCTGCCAGTGCGGCGCCGTGCGCTATCGCCTGGAAACCGAACCGACGGGCGCGAACATCTGCCACTGCCGCATGTGCCAGAAGGCGGGAGGCGGACCGTTCATGGCCTTTGCCGGCGTTCGCCCCGACGACCTCGTCTGGACCCGGGGGACGCCGAAGACTTTCGCCAGTTCGACAATCGCCGAGCGCGGGTTCTGCGCAGAATGCGGCACGCCCCTGACCTATCGCTTCTTCGGCCGCGACCGCATTTCGGTGACCATCGGAAGCCTCGACCGGCCCTTCGCGGTCGCGCCCGCGGTGCAATACGGCGTCGAGTCCAGGCTGCCATGGCTCGACTTCGTCCCGTCGCTGCCGCGGTACGACCTCGCGGCCTTTCTCGGAGACGACGACGTCGTCTCCCGCCAACACCCTGACCACGACACCTGAACGCCAATCGCGGCCATGCGCCGCAGGGAGAATGAGCATGACCGACGCATTCATCTTTGATCATGTGAGAACGCCGCGCGGGCGGGGGAAGCCGGACGGCGCGCTCCACACCGCCTCGACCCTCCATCTCGCCGCGACCGCGCTGAAGGCGATCAAGGACCGCAACCGCCTCGACCCGGTTCAGGTCGACGATGTCGTGATGGGCTGCGTCGACCCGGTCGGCGAAGCGGGCGGCGACATCGCCCGGATGGGCGCGCTGGCCGCGGGTTTCGGCGACTCCGTGCCCGGCGTGCAGATCAACCGCTTCTGCGCCTCCGGCCTCGACTCGGTCAATTTCGCCGCCGCGCAGGTGATGAGCGGCCAGCACGACCTGACGATCGGCGGCGGCGTCGAATCGATGAGCCGTGTCGGCATCGGCGCCTCGGGCGGCTCATGGCCGGCCGATCCCTCGCTGGCGATCCCCGCCTATTTCATGCCGCAGGGCGTGTCAGCCGACCTGATCGCGACGAAATACGGCTTCTCGCGCGACGACGTCGACGCCTTCGCGGTCGAATCGCAGAAGCGCGCCGCCGCGGCCTGGGGCGAGGCGCGGTTCAAAAAGTCGATCGCGCCCGTTCTCGACGTCAACGGCCTGCCTCTGCTCGAGCGCGACGAGCACATGCGCCCGTCGACCGACATGCAGTCGCTCGCCTCGCTGAAGCCCTCGTTCGTCATCCCGGGCGAACAGGGCGGCTTCGACGCCGTCGCCATCCAGGCGCATCCCGAGATCGAGCGCATCAACCACGTCCACCACGCCGGCAACTCGTCGGGCATCGTCGACGGCGCGGCCGCGGTCCTGATCGGATCGCGCGAGGCCGGCGACAAGGCGGGATTGACGCCGCGGGCAAAAATCCGCGCCTTCGCCAACATCGGCACCGAACCCGCCATCATGCTGACCGGCCCCGTCGACGTGACGAAGAAGGTGCTCGCGCGCTCGCGCATGAGCATCAGGGACATCGACCTCTTCGAGGTCAACGAGGCCTTCGCCGCGGTCGTTCTGCGCTTCCTCCAGGCCTTCGACGTTGACCCGGGCAAGGTCAACGTCAACGGCGGCGCGATCGCCATGGGTCACCCGCTCGGCGCGACCGGGGCGATGATCCTCGGCACCGCGCTCGACGAGCTCGAACGCACCGGCAAGAGCACGGCGCTCGTCACCCTTTGCATCGGCGGCGGCATGGGCACCGCCACGATCATCGAACGCGTCTGACCGCGAGACGGAGACCTTCCATGAACCTCACCAACTTTCGTTTCGAGATCGACCCCGACGACATTGCTCTCTTCACCTGGGACATGCCCGGCCGCTCGATGAACGTCATCAACGCCGAAGTCGTTTCCGAGATCGGGCAGATCGTCGACAGGATCGCTGGCGACGCGGCGATCAAGGGCGCGGTCATCACCTTCGGCAAGGGCGTCGGCGGAGCCGATCTGACGATGCTGAAGACCGCGGGCGAAGAATTCGCCCGTCGCGCCAAAGCGGAAGGCAAAGAGGCGGCGATGCGCGCCTTCATCGATTCGATGAAGCCGTTGAATCTGAATTTGGTCTTCCGGCGCCTCGAGACCTGCGGCAAACCCGTCGCGGCGGCGATCGACACCACCTGCATGGGCGGCGGCTTCGAGCTCGCGCTCGCCTGCCACTATCGGGTCGTCGCCGACTCCGACAAGACGCGCGTCGGCCTCCCCGAGGTCAAGGTCGGCCTCTTCCCGGGCGGCGGCGGCACGCAGCGCGTGGCGCGGCTGATGCCGACGCCGGACGCCCTGCAGATGCTGTTCAAGGGCGAGCAGTTGCGCCCGGCCGCGGCGAAGAAGATGGGCCTCGTGCACGAGGTCGCGCCGGCCGATCAGATTGTTTCGCTCGCCAAGGCTTGGGTGAAGGCGAACCCGCACGCCAAGGCGCCCTGGGACGATCCGAAGTTCAAGCTTCCGTCGGGCAAGGTGTTCTCGGCCACCGGCATGATGATCTGGCCGCCGGCCAACGCGATCTATCGTCGCGAAACTTATGACAACTATCCGGCGATCCGGGCGATCCTGACTTGCGTGTTCGAAGGCCTGCAGCTGCCGATGGATCTGGCGATCGCCGTCGAGAGCAAGCACTTCGCCAACATCCTCCTGTCAAAGGAGGCTGCGGCGATGATCCGCACGAACTTCCTGTCGATGGGCGAGCTCAACAAGGGCGCGCGCCGGCCGGCCGACGTTCCGGTGACCAAGCTGAAGAAGCTCGGCGTGCTCGGCGCAGGCCTCATGGGGGCCGGCATCGCCTATGTCTCGGCCAATGCCGGGATCGACGTCGTGCTGATCGACCGCGACCAGGAATCGGCCGACAAGGGCAAGGCCTATTCGGACAAGGTGATCAGCGGGCTGATCGCCAAGGGACGCGCCAAGCCGGCCGACAAGGAGGCGGTGCTCGCCCGCATCACGGCGACCCCCGACTACGCCGCGCTCAAGGGCTGCGACCTCGTGGTCGAAGCGGTGTTCGAGGACCGCGGGGTGAAGGCCGAGGCGACCAAGAAGGCGCAGGAGGTGCTCGGACCGGACATCGTCTTCGCCAGCAACACCTCGACCCTGCCGATCACCTCGCTGGCGGAAACCTCGCTCAGGCCCGAGAACTTCATCGGCGTGCATTTCTTCTCGCCGGTCGACAGGATGAACCTCGTCGAAATCATCGTGGGCGAGAAGACCGACGCGAAGGCGCTGGCGACCGCGATGGACTTCGTCCGCGCGATCAGGAAGACGCCGATCGTCGTCAACGACTGCCGCGGCTTCTACGTCAACCGCTGCGTCGATAAACTACATGAACGAAGCCTGGTTCATGGTCATGGAGGGCGTGCCGCCGGCCATGGTCGAAAACGCCGCCAAGATGGCCGGCATGCCGGTCGGGCCGCTGGCGCTCAACGACGAGACGGGCCTCGACCTCGGCTGGAAGATCCTCCAGGCGACCGAGAAGGACCTCGGACCGGGCGCGGTCGATCCGGCGCAGAAGAAGCTGATCGAGGCGCTGGTGGTGAAGGAGCAGAGGTTCGGCCGCAAGAACGGCAAGGGCTTCTACGACTACCCGGCGAGCGGGCCGAAGAGCCTGTGGCCGGGACTGGCGAAGATCGTCGGCAAGCGGCTCGACCCCGACACGATCAGCGTGAAGGAGCTCAAGGACCGCTACCTGTTCACCGTCGCGCTCGAGGCCGCCCGCTGCATGGCCGAGGGCATCGTCACCGATCCGCGCGAGGCCGACGTCGGCTCGATCCTCGGCTTCGGCTTCGCGCCCTATACGGGCGGCGCCCTGTCGTTCATCGACGGCATGGGGGCCAAGGCCTTCGTCCGGCGCGCCAGGGAGCTGGCGGAGAAACACGGGCGGCGCTTCGCGCCGAGCGACAAGCTCGTCGAAATGGCCGAGCGCGGCGAGACGTTCTACGGAACCTACGGCGAGAAGCACAAGGCGGCGTAAGCCCTCATCCGGCGCTACGCGCCACCTTCTCCCGCACACGGGATAAGGAAACGGAGCCCCGCCGAAGGCGACTTCGGCGGGGGCTT
Source organism: uncultured Alphaproteobacteria bacterium (assembly GCA_963741405.1). Taxonomy (GTDB): domain Bacteria; phylum Pseudomonadota; class Alphaproteobacteria; order Rhizobiales; family Beijerinckiaceae; genus Roseiarcus. The sequence goes on along the minus strand of CAVUHX010000037.1, from coordinate 572,445 downwards.
TCTTTTGGGCCCGATTGCCGTCAGGCGGCCTGCATGGACAGCAGCGTTGCGCCGTCCGCGCGCCGACCAGAATGGCGAGGCCGCCGCTCTCGTCCTTGACGGCGATGCGGCATCCCGGCTGGTTGAAGCGGCGGGCGAGCTTGCCGACGCGCTCCCATGCGTGCGCGGGCCTCTCGAGCTCCACGCCTTTCAGTGTGTGCAGGGCTCTGTCGCCCTGCCAGACTTCGAAGTCATAGCTTGGCATCAGGGTCCATCCCGAATTTGTCGTTCGACCGGCGGGGTTCGCCGCCGGTCGTTGCGCTGTAGGGCGGGCTCGTCGAGCCCGCCGGCCGGGTCGACGACCCGGCCCTACGAGGCTTCAGTAATCCATCCCGCCCGGCGGCATGGCCGGGGCGGGCGTCTCCTTCTTCGGCTTCTCGGCCACCATCGCCTCGGTGGTGATCAGGAGGCCGGCGACCGACGCGGCGTCCTGGAGCGCGGTGCGCACGACCTTGGTCGGGTCGATGATGCCGAGCTTGTAGAGGTCGCCGTACTCGTCCTTCTGGGCGTCGTAGCCGAACGCATAATCGGCCTTGTCGAGAATCTTGCCGACCACGATCGACCCGTCGACCCCGGCGTTCTCGACGATCTGCCGCGCCGGGTGCTGGATCGCCTTGCGCACGATCTCGACGCCGGTGCGCTGGTCGTCGTTGGCGGGTTTCACCCCGTGCAGCGCCTTGGCCGCGCGCATGAGCGGCACGCCGCCGCCCGGCAGGATGCCTTCCTCGACCGCCGCGCGGGTGGCGTGGAGGGCGTCGTCGACGCGGTCCTTCTTCTCCTTGACCTCGACTTCGGTCGCCCCGCCGACGCGGATCACCGCCACGCCGCCGGCGAGCTTGGCGAGACGCTCCTGCAGCTTCTCCTTGTCGTAGTCCGAGGTCGTCTCCTCGATCTGCGCCTTGATCTGGGCGACGCGGCCGTCGATGTCCTTCTTGGCGCCGGCGCCCTCGATGATCGTCGTGTTCTCCTTCTCGATGCGGACGCGCTTGGCCTTGCCGAGCATCGGGAGCGTGACGTTCTCGAGCTTGATGCCGAGGTCCTCGGCGATCATCGTGCCGCCGGTGAGGATGGCGATGTCCTCGAGCATCGCCTTGCGGCGATCGCCGAAACCCGGCGCCTTGACCGCCGCGACCTTCAGGCCGCCGCGCAGCTTGTTGACGACCAGCGTCGCCAGCGCCTCGCCCTCGACGTCCTCGGCGACGATCAGCAGCGGCTTTCCGGTCTGCACGACCGCCTCGAGCAGGGGAAGCATGGCCTGCAGGCCGGAGAGCTTCTTCTCGTGGATGAGGATGTAGGGGTCCTCGAGTTCGGCCACCATCTTCTCGGCGTTGGTGATGAAGTACGGCGAGAGATAGCCGCGGTCGAACTCCATGCCCTCGACGACGTCGAGCTCGGTCTCGAGGCTCTTCGCCTCCTCGACGGTGATCACGCCTTCCCGGCCGACCTTGTCCATCGCGTCGGCGATCATCTTGCCGATCGACGTGTCGCCATTGGCCGAGATGGCGCCGACCTGACCGATCTCCTCGGACTTGGTGACCTTGCGGCTGTTCTTCTTGAGATCGGCGACGATCGCCTCGACCGCCAGATCGACGCCGCGCTTGACGTCCATCGGGTTGGCGCCGGCGGCGACGGCCTTGGCTCCCTCCTTCACGATCGCGTGGGCGAGCACGGTCGCGGTGGTGGTCCCGTCGCCGGCCAGATCGCTCTGCTTCGAGGCGACCTCGCGCACCATCTGCGCGCCCATGTTCTCGAACTTGTCGGTGAGCTCGATCTCCTTGGCGACGGTCACGCCGTCCTTGGTGATGCGCGGCGCGCCGTAGCTCTTGTCAATCACCACGTTGCGGCCTTTCGGGCCGAGCGTCACGCGGACCGCGTTGGCCAGAACCTCGACGCCGCGAATCATCTTCTCGCGGGCTTCCTGCGAAAATTTCACTTCCTTGGCGGACATGCTTTCTCACTCCATGAGACATGAGATGGAAACAGAAATCGGGAAACGCCCCAAGAAATCAGGCGGCTTTCCGGGCGGGCGCGGCCGCGCCCTCGATCACCCCCATGACGTCGCTCTCCTTCATGATGAGCAGCTCTTCGCCATCGAGCTTGATTTCGTTCCCCGACCATTTTCCGAACAGGATGCGGTCGCCGACCTTCACGTCGAGGGCGACGAGCTTGCCGGCCTCGTCGCGCGCGCCGGGACCGACCGCCAGGACCTCGCCTTCCTGCGGCTTCTCCTTGGCGGTGTCGGGGATGATGATTCCCCCTTTCGTCTTTTCTTCCGCGTCGATGCGCCGGACGACGATGCGATCGTGCAGCGGGCGAAACTTCATGTTTTATTCCTCCTTTGTCGCGGGGGAGCATGGTCCCCTTGCGCGCGAAAAAATTGGAATCCGGGAACAAGTCTTCAAGAGGGATTTTCAGAAAAAATAGCACTCGCGCTCGCATGCTGCTAACAAGCTGATTTGGCATGCTTTTTGCGGAACAAAGCTTGCAACCTGGCGTTCAGAGTGACACAATCACCCTGTTCTACCTTTGGAGAAACCGCATGGTCAGCGTCGACTTCCGCCGGCAGCTCGAAGGGTTTGGCCTCACCACGGCCAACATTCTCTACCGCCTGCCCGACCACCCCGGCATCCTGCAGAACTTCATCTGGCAGCAGCACGACCTGCACCCGCATTTCCCCGAACTGACGAAATTCCTCGACTTCTGGACGCGCGAGCTCGACGGCCTGCTCCACTCGGTGACGGTCGCGCACGCCCGGTTGATCAAGCCGGCGGAATTTCGTGCGGTCGAGGGCGAGTTCCGGCTCAACTGAACGGCCCCTTTCCCGCGCAGCCCGTCGACGGACGGGCGTCTTTCGACGCCCTGCGCGGGAGAACGCGGACGCGCCGAAGGCGCGGCCGGATGAGGGCCGACGCTTCAATCCGGATAGGCGCCGGCGGAAATTCCGCACGATTCGAGGAACTTGCGGATCTGCATCACCTCCGCCTTCATCAGGCTGTGGGTGGTGAGATGGAGAAAGGTCGACTGACCGTTCAGCTTGACCTCGATGCGGCTCTTCGTCCGGGTGTCGATCTCGGCCCCGAGGCCGGTCAGGACGTTGGTGACGTCCTTGAGGTCGAGATTGGCGTTGACCGGATGGGCGAAAATCGCGTGGAGGACCTTGCGTTGGTGGTGGTTCATGGGCGCCTCGCTGGCTGTTGGACCAGCTGAGCATAGGCCCGCCGCCGCGGCGTTTCCTTGAGATGAATCAAACTGGCGCGCGATCCCTCAGCGGTCTGCGAGCGCGAGCGGCCAGGGCACCGCGCCGACGCCTTCGACTTTCGCCATTTGCGATCCTGAACGGGCCCGCTTGAAGTGGATCGTCTCAGGAACAGGCTTGTGGGCGACGCCCTCCGACAGCGTCCACATGTTCCAGTGCCAGTCTTCGTGACCGAACTTCAAGGCGAGATCGTTGCGGCGGAACGGAAACCGCCGGTAGAGTTCGGTTCGCCCTAAAGTCATTGCATCCCAGTAGTTCTGCCACCCGAGATAGGCGTGATCGCAGAGCTCGGCTTCGGAATCCGTATGCCACCAAACTCGTCTCGCCCGGCCGAACACGACGTTGCAGGCCGAGTGCGCCGCCACGTCCGGGCGAGCCTCGATCATCTTCCAGGCTTCCATGAGCCAGTTTTCCGACCAGAGGTCGTCCGCATCAAGAAACGTGGCGCACCGGCCGTTCGCGGCCTCGATCCCCCGGTTGCGCGCTTGGCCTGGGTCGCCCTCGTCGGTCTCCAGGACTCGCGCCTGCCCCTCGAACCCGTGCCGCAGGATCTGCGCGGTCACGGCGTCCGCCCGATCGAGGACCACGATGATTTCATCGCTGAGCCCGGCCGACCGTGTTGGGCCAAGTGCGGCGAGCGCGCTGCGCGCCGTGGCGCCGGCGATCACCCCTTCGCGATGCGCGGTGATGACGACCGAAATATCGGGCGAGGCCAATGCGGGCTCCCTAGGCTTGAGCGAGGCGGGCCTTGTAGGCCGACATCGTGTGGTTCTTGCGAACCCGCTCCTGAAGAGCGCCGGCTCTGGCGATTCTCACCTTCGGGTTATCGATCATCTCGCGCAGCGCCCGCACGTAATCCTCGGTTCCGCCGTCGTCCGGAACCGGCCAACCGGTGTCTTTGTCGATCAGCTCGGGAACGCCGCCGACCGCGCTCGCCACGATCGGGACGCCGAGGGCGCCGAGTTCGATCAGGATGGTCGGAAGTCCATCCCAGGCGGAAGTATAGAGCCAGCCGTCCGCCAACTCGAACGGCAATTCCGCATAGCTCGCGAACGGCTCGTTGATCTTGAGGTTTCGCGGAAGTGCGGAGAGATCCGGCGGCGCATCCAGCACCGCCTTGCCCCAGCAGCTAAAATCCACGTCCGGCATCGCGCCGGCGATGGCGGCGACGAGATCGAAGCGCTTTTGCCGATCAAGACGGCCCGCCCACAGCACACGGGGCCGTGCTCGATCCCCCCGCTGCTCCACCTGACGTCGGGCGACAGGCACTTCCGGGACAGGCGTCAGGGCGGGCGTATGGATAGAGACGACCTTTTCGCGCAAGCCGCGGCGGCAGGGCGAAACGTTCGACGAGCGTGTTGGCGAGATCATCGGTATCAACCAGCGCCGCCTTCAGATGCGGAAAGGTCGGCGCGAAATACCAGACGGGGTAGCCCACCTCGACCCCTTCGGGTGTTCGATCGGCGCAGAAGAAATATTCGTAGAGGTCGAAGCGAAGTGCGAGCCGCTCGCCGTAGTCCACGAACGTGTTGAACGTGAGCCGGCTATTGACGTTGTATATGCGCCTCGGCGCGATTTCGCTCAACACCACGTAGAGGGTGCGTGCCGGATCGGAAGTCGATTTGAACACCCCCGACAGATCGACGCTCCGCGCGGACTCCGGATACCAGTCCGGCCGGTCCCAGTCCGGCGCATCCGTGCGGATGATCAGCGTCCGCTGCCCGTCGCTGACCGCGCGCGCCAGGATGCCCGCGACAAGGTCGGCGCCCCCCATCTTGCCGAACGGAACCAGAATGACGGTATCAAACGGCCCTTCGGGCAGGAGACGACGGGCCAGCCTGACGGCCTCATAATTGCCTTCGTGCCATGGCGCACAGAAGGAGGGCATATCGGCGGTCAAGCGGCCGACCTCCGGATCGATCGCGGCGGCCTTGGCGACCAGGTCCTGCATCAACGGCGAATAAGAGAAATCCTCCATCTGCCGCAGCATCGCCTCGGAGGCGGGATCCGACTTTCGCAACGTGATGAGTTCGTCGCGCCGGCCATCGAGGATCTGAAAAAGCGGCGCCGCCGCTTTCTGCGCCGAGAGGTTCCTGAAGAAGGCCGTTCCCGCTCTGGATTCATCCGACTGCCCGCCCGCCGGCCCTTCCGCAATCGCGCGCAGGCTCGCCGCGACCGGAATCCCGGCAGCAAGCTGCCGCCGTTTTCTTCGAGACGCGCGCAGGCGGCGCGACAGATCCCGCGGGAAATGGCGAATCTTGTCGCCAAGCCGTTTGAGGAGCCACTTTGTGCGACTTGTGTCGCGCTCGTATTGGCTGACCAGCGCTCGAAGGTGGTCGTTCTCGCCCTGCAAATCCATCCAGATCGACCCGAGGCTAGGAAGACTTACGGATGAGCGGCTGGGCGCGCAGCCATTCCCAGTTGGCGGCGAGGCCGTCCACCAGCGGGACCTTCGCCTTCCAGCCGAACATCTTTTCGGCGCGCGAAACGTCGAGGATCGAAGTCGGCACGTCGACCGACCTCGCGGGCTTGTAAATTCGCTCGATTGTCACTCCGGTGGATTTCGCAATGGCGCCGATCAGTTCGTTGAGCGACACGCCCTTCCCGCTGCCGGCGTTGAACGCGCCCACGGCCTCGCTCTCGGCTGCGGCGACGCACAACCGCGCCAGGTCCTCGACGTAGAAATAGTCGCGGACGACGCTGCCGTCGCCCCAGATCTCGATCGGGCGCCGGTCCATGACCCGGCGTAGGAACGTCGAGACAACGCCTTGAACGCCGGTGTGGCCCTGGCGCGGCCCGTAGGGATTCGAAGCGCGCACGATGACAGGAGAGAGACGGCCGTCGCGCGAATACATCGCGAGGTACTGCTCGATCGCCACCTTGACGATGCCATAAGAATTGATTGGCCGTAGGGGATGATCCTCCCGGATCGGGATTGTCTCGGGAATGCCGTAGACAGTGCCGCCGGAGGAAAGAAACACGAGCCGCCTGACATCGAGCTCCATCATCGATTTCAGCAGCGATAAGGTGTTCATCAGATTGTCTTCGATGTCCGCCTGCGGATTGATGTTCGATGTCCCGGGGAACGTCGTGCTGATCAAATGAAAAACCGTTTCGACGCCGCTCATGGCTTCGATAATCAGCGCCCGGTCGGAAAAGTCGCCGAAGATGTAGTCGACGCCAGCGCAGGCAGGCCGGAAGCGTTCCGGCTGCCGGTCGAACACGCGCACGCCGTGGCCGCGCGCAAGAAGCGCATCGACGACATGCGAACCGATGAAACCGCAGCCGCCGAGGACGAGAACTATCATGATTGAGCCTTAGGCCGAGCGTATGCCAGCATTAGCGCGCGAGTTCAACCCGGACCGGATATCTGCCTTGGACATCGCGGTGTGTTGTGGCGCGGCTTGTTGGTAAAAGGATGCGCCTCACCAGTGTAAGCCACCGAGCAACCCGGCGTTCGCACGGCAGAAGCCAGCGGTCAGCTTTCGATGCGCATTCAGGCTAGGGGTGCCGGGTCTTCCCGCGCCTGGCGGACTCGGCGAACGCTACGGCGAATGACCCGCTCAATCGTTTTCAACGGCTGCATTATTTTGGAAGGCCCTCCACTGAATTTTCTATTTGCTTTGGACTTGAGTTCAGTCAACTCGCTAATATAGATGCTTGCCCATGCCTCTGCGTTATCCGCTCGATGACGCTGTTCCTCAGTCCGCTGGCGGAGCGCTACAGCAATAGCCCCAAGTTCAGTAATCTTGGCATCGCGTGCGATCTTCTGGCCTCGGAGTTCTCTGATCTGACTCTCTAGTTCATTGATAGTGGGTTGGAGGTCATGCTTCGCATCTTCCGCCGAACAACTTGCTCGCAATGATTGCAGCGACCCTGACGTCCACCATTCGATGTTCCCGGATCGCTTGCATTTGACGAAGTCGCTCACTGATTGCGAGTCTTTGCAAGGGCCATAAAAGACGCCCAGGTAATGGTCAGACAACACCCTGCCGAATGCGCATAGCAGGCGATCAGCAAATTCCTCGGACGTGAAGTGCAGTCGAGCTCCCGCCTGAGAAACGCTCAGCATCAGGCGGGCTGTCATCCGGTCCCTATCCTCAGTGGCCAATGTCGGAAACGCATTGTATATATCGACCAGCGTCGATCGCATCGGCAATTGATCTGCCAATCTGTGCTCGCATGACGGTTCGCCACAAAGAACCAGAATATTTACCTCCGGTTCCCTCCCCGATATTTCATTCAATCCTTTCAGGATCGAACCGTTCTCATCACTTGGATTGAGCGACGAAACCAGAACGACATCCGTGAACGCGGTCATGCCGGCGAGTTTGTAGCCCTCCGCCAGTTTGTACCCCCAATGATCTGCGACGCTAGGAACAGGCGAGTAACTGATTGCCGAAGCGATTTTTTCTGGGTTGATTTCGGAGTCGAATTTGAAAGCGCTCCATCACGTACCGCGACATTTTTTTGGAATTGAATATTTCCTTTGAATAATTTATCTGGCGTACCTGCTGTCTCTTTAACACAAATTGCGGCCAATCGCGGATGTTCTTCTTCTCCTGATCCAATTCGCTTACAAACCAGGCTGGCGAGAATGCGGGGTTATGAGAGGAATCATCCGCACAGATATTTCTTCGATCCGTGGCAGCAAACTGCCTTTCCGCTGTCGATAAAAAATGATTGTATCTGGTGCGACCAAGAATTTATAGCCAATGGCCCGCAACCTTGCGTTAAGATCCCAATCCTCATATGCGAAACCTGTCGTAACAGGAAGATCACTGTATCGGATTTTTTGGAAAGCATCTCGTCGGATGAATAATCTTGAGACATATGGGTGATTGTAAACAAAATCAGCTACGGTGAAATATGAACCATCATAATATTTGGCAACATTGAACTTGTCGCCGAAAGCCACATAATATCTAACGAAACTAGCGGATTTTTCTTCCGTCGAGGCACTCGCATAAAGTTCCGAGAGACAATTTTCTGAAACAAGATCATCCGCGTCAGCGGTCCATACATAATTCCCTATGGCGCTATCAATCCCGGCATTGCGCGAGGGCCCGAGCGAGCCATGGTCGACCTCAATCGTCCGGATCGATTCAAAACCGACGATTTTCGTCGCCCGGAAGGATTCTCTTGTCTCGTCATCCGAACGGTCAAATACCGCTACCAACTCACACTTTATGCCAAAATTTCTGGCGAAGTGGGCGCAATGACCTAAAGACAGCAACGTCGTGCGGATATAATTCGCTTCCCTGTGAATGTTGAGAACCACTGATACATCAATGCATCTCACGGTATGACGCTCCCTTTAGACCCGTCAAACGCCGAATTATACGAAACACATATCGGTGTTATTATCAATAAATATGACTCCTGTGGCTTGGCTCGATATGGGTCTATGCCAACGAGGAACCCCCTCGCTTTGTGGCAGCCTGGCTCATCCACAGGTCATGCGAACGCGGCGATGCCGAACGTAATCAGAACTGCTGGCCAAGCCTTGTGCGCGACCCGCCGCACCGACACCGCCTCGTCACGGATCTCCATGAACGGACGCTCGATCAGGCTATAGGTCAGCCACGACACGACAAAATATCCGGCGAAATAGACAGGATATAAAGCAGTCGGCTGGTTGTATATCAAGTCGAACACTTTCCACTGCGCAAGATATTTGTTCACGAAAATGATGACCAGGATGTGCATGAGATACATCGAGTAGGAAATCCTGCTAGTGAACTGAAAGAACCGGGCTGAAGTTGAATGCGCCACACTCTGCAGGGTGCAGAACCACGGGATCAACAGCGCGAAGACGATCGATTCTCCTGTCAGGATGAAAATTTGCACGCCTCGCGACGCCATCAGACCGGGCAGGCCGACGAGGCACCAGGATATGATCGCGGTCGTCATGACCATCCAGATCGGAAACAGCGATCCGATCGCCCTGAAGACGCGGATCGCTTTTCGCTGGATCAGAGCCACGGCGACGCCCGCGGCGATGCCGTCGAGATGGGCAAGAACAACCATGCGCGAGTGATAGTTGAATTCGTTAAAATCGGTGAAAAATGGCAAGGACAGCCGGTACAGAATTGATACGAGCACCATGACGAGGCAGCTCAGGACGACGGAAGTGTATTTCACCCTGACATATTTGTGTATGGCGAGGAATATCATCGGGAACCACAGATAAAAGTGCTCTTCAATCGCAAGGCTCCAGGACAATCCGAAAAACTTCGAGATTGGCCAGGCAAAATTCTGCATGAAGATCCAGTACGGAAAATAATCGGTCAGGGAATGCCGGCCGAGATAATCGAAGCGCAGGAAGGCGATCATTGCGACGACATACATCGGCAACGTCCGCAACCATCGCCGCGTCCAGAAACCCCGCAAGTCCGACGGAGAATGAAGCCGTCCGGAGTCTATGAGCTTGAGCAGAATTCCGCCGATGAGGAATCCGCTCAGGACAAAAAACATCTCGACGCCGAGGCCGCCGATCGAACCGAGGCGGCGGACGACGTCCGGAATCGTCGAATGCTCGAGCGTGTGCCCGGTGACGACCATGAGCACCGCCAGCGAGCGGAAGACGTCGAGGCCGTAGATTCGGCGATCGCTGCCCGACAACGGCCCGGTCATACGAAACCCGACAGCACAAGGCCCGATCGGTGCGGAAACTCTTTGAACACGGCGTCCCAGCTCCGCACGTGGCCGTCGGTCGCGTCGGCCCAAGGCGCGAAGCGGTCGAGGTAGCGATTGGCGACGATCTCCGAGCCCCAGTCATCTTCGAAGCTCGCTTGCGGCTGAAGCAGCACGATCTTGAAATTTCTCGCAGAGAATTTCCCCTGGAGAAGATCGGCGACCTTCTCGAAATGTACGCGCGCCCCATGCTCCTCGGTGGCGTAAAAAAGAACTTTGGACTCGCGTGATCTCATCAGGTCGCGAAACTTATGCGCAAGATGCGCCCCCTTTTCCTGATGATCCCAAACCGCGGGGCCATCCGCGTTGATGAGCGAGATGTCGTGCCCGACCCAGTGGAAGTGGAAGCCGTGGCCGGTGTCGCGGACGAGCGAGCCGTTTCCGTCGTACACCAGATTTTCCGGTTGCATGATCCCGGAAAAGTCCGAACTCGAGAAGCGATAGGAGAGCCGCGATCATTGTCACGTTCCAGGAAAAGAAACCGGAATGGTCTTTTCCGAGCACGCGCCTGAATTGGAATGCTGGTTCGCAGTTCCGCCCAAGGGAAATGTAATGATCATACGCGGCGACGTCGAACTCTTCCTCCGCCTTCGCATTTGATTTCTTCGAAAGCATCCCCGGCCCCTCCGTCGTCGAACTCGCCTCAGCGCCCCGTTGACGGCCTCCGACTTGTTCCATGTTGGCGTGAAGCGACTTGTTCCATGTTGGCGTGGAGCGACTTGGGTCGCCGCGCTCGTCGGCGTGGATGCACCCCTGAATAAACGCCTGATTTCGCGCCAATCTTTGCAATCCGGCCCTCAAAAGACTTTCCTGTCAATTACGCCTCGAACAGCACGCGGTGGCATATGTCAGATCAGGCATCGCGTATGCCATCTCGGCGACGCGATCGCAATGCGGATCGCTCGCCCTTCTTACATCTGCGGCGGGTTGCTTGCTCATATGCGATGGCCTAGTCCTCACCTGGGTCGCCTCCCGGGAGGGAGACTGGCGAGGCCGAACCGGGCCTACGCGTCATTGTAAACCGACGCGGTGACCGCTATGAACGGCGGTCTTTTCACTTTCCGCCGGATGGCATGCGGTGCGTCTTAGTGTTTGTATCATCACCTATAATCACGAAGCATTCATTGAAAAGGCTGTCGCCAGCGTCCTCGATCAGGACGTGAATTTCGAGTACGAAATCGTCATCGGCGAAGATTGCTCGACGGAACTCCACCGCATCGATATTGAAAGAAATCCAAAAGAGCGAATCCAGGGCGCCTCAACGTCCATTATCATAGGACGAATATCGGGCCTATACGCAACTTATTCCATACACTTTCTGCCTGCAAGGGTGAGTACGTCGCTTTTCTCGAAGGTGACGATTACTGGACGTCAAGGAATAAACTCCAACTCCAGGTCGATTTTCTCGATGGAAATCTCAATGCCTCCTGCGTTTTTCATCGGACGCGAGCGTTCAACGCCGATGATCCGTCCCTTGATTATGTTGTTCCCTCGTCGGATCCGCCCGCATTCTCTTCATTCGACTTCCTTCTTCAGGACAGCAACCCGATTGCGCTTGGCTCCCTGACCACGCGTGGGGCGTGCCTCTCCGATATCCGCACCTGGCTCGCAGACATCAAACTCGGCGATTGGCCGCTCTGCATGATGCTGGCAAGCCAGGGCGAACTCGGCTTCATCCCGCTCGAAATGTCATGCTATCGCGTGCATCCGGGGGGCATGTGGACGCGCCTGAGCCCGCTTCATCGGGTCGCTCTGACAATCCGGATGCTGCAGCATGTCTCGGGGCTGGTCACCGGCGAAGCCGAAGAGCTGATCGAGCAGCGCAAGTCGCACTATGCCCGATGGTGGGCCAACGACATTGTCGCAGGCCCGGTTTCAATCGAGAAGGTCTTGAACGAACTCGACGCCATCGCGGACTTTCGGCTCTCCAACGACCTGTTGGGGGAAGTCGTTTCCGCAGCGAGGCAAATGCGCGATGCCCGGCGCTGGCACGAGGAGCAGGCGACTGCCTGGAGAACCGCAGCAACTCGCGCACAGTCCGATGCGTCCGAGGCATCGGAAAACGCTCAGCGGCTGCGGGCTACGATTCAGGAGCAACACATCGCAATCGCCCGGAGCGCCGAACAGATGCGCGCTCGAGACGCGCGCATCGCCGAGTTGCAGTCTACATTATGGTCGAAAATCAAGGATCGCATCGCAGGAGGTTAGACGAGACGCATAAAAAGGCGCTCCCGTCGGTCAGGCGACAGCGGATATCGTGAACATGCCGAGATTTTGGCGATTGGCGCAACCACGCACCACATTCCCGGCATCCTAACCAGGCATTCGCGCTACCCCGCTCGCGAACCCATTGAGCTGAAGGCAGGCGAAAGGTATCTGGATTGACCAACTCGCAAAGAAGAATACCATTCCTCCGTCCAAAGCCGCCGTCGCTCAGCAAGCATGTCGACCGCCTGGAGCAGATCGAGGCCTCCGGAATCTACTCGAACTTCGGACCCGTCAACCGCGCTTTCGAGGACAGGATCCTAGCCGAGTTCTTCGGAGGACGAGGATATTGCACGACCGTTTGCAACGCCACGATAGGCCTTATCCTCGCCATCCGCGCGCAATTGATGAACCCTCCCTCGCGTGCAGGGCTGGCCCTGATGCCGTCCTTCACGTTCGCGGCGACAGCGCATGCGGCCGTTTGGGCCGGTCTCAAGCCACTGCTTTGCGACATCGACCTGGAGACGTGGTTACCGGACGCCAATGCCGAAGACGACCTTCTCGACCGCCGAAAGTCGGAGATTGCCGCGCTTGTGCCTTATGCGACCTTCGGCGCCTGCCTGGACCTGGATCGATATGCCAAGCTGGCCGAGAGGCGCAAACTGGCTCTGGTCATCGACGCGGCAGCGTCGCTCGGCAGCCTCGATAATTTTGGCGCGGGTTTCGGCGCCGGGTTCAAATGGCCGGTCGTCTTCTCAATGCATGTCACCAAGACCTTCTCGAGTTCGGAGGCGGGTCTCGTGTACAGCAGCGACCGGGTGTTGATTGATGAAATCCGCATCATGTCGAATTTCGGATTTGGCGAACCACGGCACGCCACGATGCTGGGCCTGAACGCCAAGTTGAGCGAAGTTGGAGCGCTGATCGCGTCCCTGCGCCTCGACGGCTTCAACGAGGTCATCGACCATCGGGAGCGGCTCTTCCAGCTTTACAAGGCGCGGTTGCCCGAGTGCGGCTTCCAGGCCGAAACCGGCCTGCGCCAGGCGCATCAGTTCGTTCCGGTTCTGTTGCCGGAGGGAATGGCAGGGCGACGGGACGGCGTCGTCGAAGCTCTACGACTTGCCGGGATTGGGACAGGCCAATACTTCAGCCCGCATCTCGCCGAGCAGGCCTATTTCAAGAGAAACGCCGAGGTCGGCGATTTGCCGAAGACAGCCGCCGTGTCCCGGCGGGCGCTGTCGATGCCTCTATCGGATACGATGACCGAGGATGACGTGATCTACATCACCGATTACCTTCGGGCGGCGATGTCGGAGTAATGCGCTCTCCGGGCAATTCCGAGCTTGAACAAACTGACGCCAAGCGGAAATCCGCCTCAGACGCCTCTGGCTAGGGCTGCAAGCACCGAAAGCCTCGGCGGCAATTGTGTCGCGCGCCCCAAGGTTTGACGAAGACGGCTTCCGCCGCTCTTCCCGATCTGCGCAAGCTTGAGAGGTTCCTGAATAGTTGGGAGCATTCGCCGCATAATATCGTCAACGTCTGGCTCGACGAGCAGGATCTCAACTCCGTCTCGAAAATCGGTATTCAATTTGAGGATGTCAGTACAAACTATAGCGGTGTCTTGAAGCCCTATTTCAGCGCAGCTTCCAGTCGGGAATCCGTCGAACGCGCCTGTGCCCAATACCCCCGGTCTGTTCGGAGAAAAATCAGGTCAAACCGCCGTCCCAGGTCTCGCAGGTCCTCGGTGCTTTTGTAGCCATGAAAGATAAATCGCGGCGACAAATCGCCGAGCGGGATAATGTTCGCGTCCCATGGGCCGACAACGTGGTAGGTCGCAGTCACGCCCGCATCGCAAACCGCGCGCGCCGTATCCACGAATAGGTCGTAACCCTTGTCTTCTCCTCTTGTCGTATAACGATTCGCCACGAAGCCAATGTCCAGAGTATCTTTATCGATGCCAAAGCGTCGGCGATGCTTGGAAACCTCGAAAGCTGCACGACTGATAATTCCGCCTTGCACATACATAACCTTGTTTTCTGCTACTCCATGTCGTCTCAGGAGATAGTCACGGGTTATTCGCTGTGTGACGATGACCTGACGAAAGTACGGGCTACCGCAGACGCGGTGGAGTTTGCTGTCGGATTGCTCGTCGTCGATCTGAAAACCTCCGCCAGGGTAAAGAGTGAAGGCGAACGGCTTTTGGGCCCGTTCGATGGCGCCTAAGTGCATCTCTATATTGTTGAGGAAAATCGAGTAATACCCTTCGGCATCGGGAATCAAATCTGGTTGCAGCGGCATAATGCGCTTCGCGTGATGTGGATTCGCGGCGAGGTGACGGTCGATGAGTTCGCCGATCGAGCAAGTCTCTCCCACCAAGGGAAGCGCATAGCCGTTGCTGTGTACGGACACCCCTGGCATTTCTTCCAGGTAGCACAGAAATTCTTCAAAGCGGAAACCCGAGACTGGATGTGGGAACAGATCGTCCAAAATCGCGATGCGGCGGCGGGGCCGCACGAAGCCACGGAAGCGTTCAAAGTACGTCGGCATGTCGGAGGAGGCGCCTACTCTAAAGCGGTCGCGCGAAACCGGCAAAAAGACGCTCTCGCAATGGCTATGACTCTTACTCCGATTTTCAATTTTGAACTACTGCTGGGTTCGCGCCAATAGCCCGCGTTGGAACTGAATTGGATCGCGCTTTTGACTTGGCTTGCTGTCTGGCTAGGCTACCCCGCGTTAGCGAAAGTGGAGGTTTGGCGATGCTGATTGGCATTGTTGGCTGCGGCGGCTTCGGCCGCGAGATCATGCCGATTGTTCGAGAGACGCTCGATCGCGCCCGGACGAACGCAACGCTCGTTTTTATCGAGACGAACGGCCCTCCTCGGAGTGCCGTGAATGGCTACCCGGTGTTGTCCGAAGAAGAGTTCTTCGCTGCAGAAGACAAAGAGAAGCAGTTCAATATCGCGATCGCCAATTCCCAAGTGAGGGAGAGAATCGCAGGAAGATTTATCGAAGCGGGAGCGCGGGCGATAGCGGTGCGCAGTCTCCAAGCGACGATCTATGAGGCAAATAAGATTGGGGAGGGCTCGATCATTTGCACAGGCGGCATCGTGACATCGAACGCGACGATCGGCCGCTTCTTCCACTGCAATATCCAGTCCTACGTTGCGCATGATTGCGTCGTGGGCGACTTCGTGACCTTTGCGCCCAGAGTTGCGTGCAACGGGAACGTGGTTATCGAGGACCACGCTTATGTTGGCACTGGCGCGGTCATTAGAGAGGGAAAGAAAGACCGTCCGCTTCGGATTGGCAGTGGCGCTATTGTGGGGATGGGCGCAGTCGTTACAAAGGATATTCCAGCCGGAGAAACCTGGGTAGGCAACCCGGCTCGCGCAGTGGTTCATGTATTTGCAGCTCCGGACCAATAGGTTAATGGATATCCGCGTCACCTATCGTAATATCAAACTAGTTTGCACGATATATTTTCAACGAGCTTGTCAAGCACTACCTCATTAAATGACTTAAATAACTTCTTCCGAGATAACATTCATCTCAGGGGACTGTACTCTTCGTTATGATCGAATCGAATCACTAGTCTAGCTTCCTGCTGAGGGCAAGCGGGGAAATGGCCTCACCCAAATCCCGCTCGCTGGTGATTTGAGGTTCCGCGCCAGGCCCCGGGCCCGCCGCGACGCCGAAGCCCTCGCCGTCCGCAAGCCTGTAGCCCGCCGCGACGACCGCGGCGCCGAACAGCCGCTCGGTCACATGCTCGAGGCCCCCGTCGAGCAGCCCCTTCTCTTCGGGAAAGGATTCGGCGAGCTTCAGCTCGCGCAGGGGCGCCAGCGCTTCGGGCCGGACCCAGAACATGGTTCCGCCGAAAAAATCGAGGCGAAACCGGTCAGGAGGAATGCCCATCTTCTCGGCGAGTTCGAGCACCCTCTCCCGATTGCCCGACCAGGACAGCTCCTCCGAATAGATTTTGCTCGGCATGCGGAACGCGCGCGGCCCGATCATGCCGATCGAGGGGTCGCGCTCGAACATGTCGAGGATCGATCGGGCGACGCCCGGGCGCGGCAATGAGATCGAACAGGAGCCGCCTGCGCCACAGCGCGCCCATATAGGACTTGCGCCCGCCGTCGGTCGATTTCTTGCCATGCACCTTGCAGAGGTAACGATATCGGTCGAGCCGGCCCCGCTCCAGAAGGACCAGGAACGGCCGCACGTCGCGGCCGCGGTTCTCCATCACCTCGATATCCGCGAGGGGAAAGTCGCGGCGAACCGCCTCGACGATGCGCTCGCGTCCCGGGACGGTCGTGACGATCAGGTCGAACGGAAACGGCAGGCGGCTCAGCGCTCCAGCGATGTCCGGCCAGGTCTCTTCGTAGTAGAGGTGCACGACGACCGCGACCGGGCTCCGGCTGGCGCCGCCCGGCGGCAGGCGGTTGTCCGGTTTGGCTGTCGACCAGCCGGACAGAAGCTCCGGATGCGCGGCGACCAGATCGCTGTCGACGCCGGCCCCGAGATTGACCGTATCCTGATTGAAGCTGGTAAACCTCTTGCGCTCGGGTTTCGGGCCGACCGAGAACACGGAAAACCCGTCATATTCCAGATATTTCTTTTTCTTGAACAGGAGCGACAGGCGAAGTCGCGCCCACAGCGAGGTCAGGGGGTCGACCGTCTCCACGCGGAACTCCGCGGCTGCGATCGAGACGCGCGCCCGCGAGGTCGGCACGACGAAGTAGCCGAGGCCGATCGCGTGGGGCAACAGGACGTTCACGCCGGCGCCGGCGCCGGCGGCGATGCGCACAGGCGCGATGCAATCGTCCCCTCTGTCCTGGACGGGCGTCAGCCGGTAGGCGCGCTGAAAGCTCACGTGGGAATGGCTCGTCGAAATCGCGTTTTCAGCGCTTCCCTAACCGCCCGGAAGGTTTTCATCAACGCCTGAGCGGTGCATGACCGATATATACTTATAATTTCTGTATATAAGGTTTGGGGCAGTCGCCGGCGCGCCGCTAAGCGGGGTCGCAACGCCTGATATCCTTGACCCCCGCCGCTAAGTCGGCGCTAAACCGGGTCGATCGCGACGGCCGGCTTCGGGCCGGTCCGCTGAAACCCGCCCGGCCGACGAGCCTGCCGCTCCTCCGCCATGTCGATCAGTTCCGCCAGGGCGCCGGCGATGTGGTAAAGCGAGCTGCCAGGCGCCGGCTCCTCGACCCATGAGCCGTCCGCCCGGAGCTTGTCGCGCCAGGCGCCGCGTCGCGGCGTCTCGAAATATCTGACGAGGCCGGCGTAGGCCGCTGCGGCTTCGGCCGTCTCCTCCGCCGCCCGGGTGCGGCGAAGCCGGGCGAGCGCCGCCTTCAGCCGCTCGGTCTGGGGCCAGAGGCGCGCCACCGCATTGTGGACCGAGCCGTCGGTCATAACCTCGTTGATCGCCACGCCGCGGACCGGATCGAGCCCGTGGCGGCGGCCGAATTGCGCCAAACGGTCGGCGACGGCTGTCGCCTCCGGCGCGTCCCATTCCGCCAGCCTCTCAAACAGACACGCCCATTCGAAGCAGTGGCCGGGCACGACAATGCGTCCGTCCTCGCCCTCGACCGGCCGAAGCTCCTCGTCGAAGAATTCGAGCAACGCGCCGCTCTCCGGATCGATGAACGACCGGGCGCCGAGGCGCGCCATCTGCTCGGCATGCCGGCGCCAGCGCGGAGCTCCGCTCGCCTCGTGCAGCGCGATGAAGCTTTCGAGCAGATGCATGTGCGGGTTCTGGCGGTAGGGCGGGCAGACGGCGATCTCGCCCTCGAAAAAGCCGCCATGGGGTAGTCGCCATGCGCCCTCGAGAGCGTCTCCGAGCTCGTCGGCGACGACGAACAGGTCCGGGCGCGCGAGCGCCCGCCCCGCATGCGCGAGCGCGAGCAGCATGAACGCCTGATCGTAGAGATCGGCCCGCGCATCGAGCGCCTCGCCCTTGTGGTCGAAGCGGTGAATGTAGAATCCGTCGGGGCGGCGCCCCGTTCGATGAGAAAGTCGACGTTGGCGTGCACCATCTCCCGCCAGGGACCCCTCCAGCCCAGCCTGCCGAACTCGCAGTAGGAAAAGACATGCCGCGCCTGCACGAAAAGGCGGTGCGGGCAGACGTCCCTTTCGCCGCGTATCGAGAGGCGCTCGGGAAAGAGCGGGATCTCGGCGTGAGGTTCGGCCCGCCACAGATTTGCGGCCGCCTCGAACAGCCACTCCCGGGCATGCGCGGCGATGATCTCGAGAGACGCCGCACCGGGCGTCGCATGAGAATACGTCATCAGGTTCGATCTCCCGCTCCCGGCTCGCCGCGGTCCGCGACTGCGCCGCGTCGCGCCAGACCTAGCGGCTTCCGCAGAAAGGCCGCGAGATCCCCGCCCGGAAAGAGGTAACCCGGCAGGCCCGCCGCCTCGGCAGCCTCGACATCGCTCGCCTTGTCGCCGACGAGAAAGCTCCCCTTCCGCTCAATCGGCCAACGATCGAACAGGTCGAGGAGCATGCCGGGTTCCGGCTTGCGCCATGGATGCGCCGCCCGATAGGCAGTGACGCTTCCTTCGGGATGAAACGGGCAGTGGCGCCAATCGTCGATTGCGGCGCCGGAAGCGGCCAGTTCCTCCGCCATCCAGCGGTGAAGTCCTCCGATCGCCTTCTCCTCATAGAATCCTTTGGCGACGCCGGCCTGGTTGGTGACGACGAATGTGTAGTAGCCGGAGTCGTTCAGGTGCTTCACAGCCGCTTTGGCGCCTTCGACCCACTCGATCTGGTCGGGTGCGTGCACATAGCCGCGGTCGACATTGAGCACGCCATCGCGATCGAAGAAGACGGCGGGTCGGCGACGCTGGTTCGGCACGAGTTCGACTGCGGCGGCCAGACCTGCCGGCACGGCGATATCGATGAAAAAGCCGGAATAGCGGTAGCCTTTGAGCGCGCCGCGAGCGGCGAGATCTGGGATGATATCGCTTTCAAGCGATGAAAGCGCCGCCGAGCCCGCGATGACCTGGCGCGTCAGAAAATAGACCCCGCCGTTAATCAGCCCGGATTCCGATGTCCAGCCTCCCGAACGGACGGCCTGCACGAAATCGTTGTCGAGCTCGAACGTCTCATACCCGACCGGTTCGCCGATCTCGCGCAGCGCTATCGCCGCGGCGACGCCAGCGCGACGCGCGCGGACGACGAGGTCGAGCCAGTTGAAGTCAAACCAGCTGTCGCCGTTCAGCAACAGAAAATCGTCCCTTAGACGTGGGATCGCGTGGGCCAACGCCCCCTCCGTTCCGGACCGTGTGGGTTCGACCGCCAATTCGACGCGGCAGTCAAACCGCCGTTCGATGTCGCGTTCGGCGAGGAAGGTGACGACTGCCTCGCCGAATTGACCCGCGAGCAGCAGGAATTCGTCGAACCCGCGCCGTCGCGCCTCGCCAAACAGGGTTTCGAGAAACGGCGCGCCGGCGACGTCGACCAGCGACTTGGGCGTGGTTCCGGTGCTCTCGCCAATCTGGGTTCCCAACCCACTGACGAGCATCACGCACTGATTACTCAAGTCGAGTCTCTCTCGCTCGAATTTGGCCCCGAGCCGGCGCAGGAGTCTTTTCGACGCGGCGCCGCGATGCGGATTCGGTTGCCCTCGCGTGGACGCCTGCTGAGTCGATCCGGCCATCCGACTGATAGCGGCTGAGCGGGTCGGTGATCAATCTCCGGATGCGACAACCTATTGCTGCAGCCGCGTCCTGTCGTTGAGGGCATTGCCTCTCACCGGTTAGGATCGTTCACCCCGAGCGGTCGGTATACGGGGTCCCGGCGCTCCGCACAACACTGGGCCAATCGCTACTCGCTGGGCCAATAGAGTTGCGGCGGACGCTTGGGGCCGCTGGCTGCAAGGAATTGATGCAGATCAAATTCACTGACGCCTTCTCAAGATATCGAGGTCGGCCCAAGAGGGGGCGCTTTTGCAGGAGGGAACAGTGAACGCGATTGAGAAGCTCAAGGCGCTGGATGAGCAGCGCGAAAAAGTTCTGGAGGGGGCGCAAGCTGCGGCGCTGCAGAAAGCCCGCGACGCCATTCGAGAATTGAGCGAGTTGGACTTGCATTATACGTTGACTCAGGAAACGCGTGCGCCGAAGGCAGGGGGCCGATCAATCGAGCGCCCGGACCCCAAGCCATCTCCAGCGTTCGATCAAACGTTGTGCGGTTCTTAAGACGAAGATGCGATCGCTCGATACCGCATCTCTGCGGACGCAAGCCTTAATTCCGTTAGATCCGACGAGTGGACGCCGGATGGATGTCGTATTCTCTCCGGCGGTGGTCGGGCGCTATCGGGCTTGATCAATCAGGCTACGCCAGGATCGCTCGCCGCTCAAGTCCGTTGCCTGCGCCATCTCGTCGCGCGACGATCAGTCGTCTGGGTCGCCCGTCGAATCCCCATTAGGTTCTCTCTGAAGTCAGGCGCTCCTGCGTACATAAGACCGCGCAGGGTTTTGATCTCGAGCCGCAAGGGCCGAGAGTCCGGAAAGCGAGACCGGTTTCTCGCGCAGGCCGAAGGGCGCCGTGGCCGATCAGAGGAGCAAGTACTGCGCCGCGCCGATGCGTGGCGTTGATGCTTGAGGGAACAAATGACAATAAGATATCCCGGCGTTCCGAGCGTTATTCACGGTAACGGCGCTGTAGCCGAAGTAATGAGTCGCGTATGCGGCGGCGTCATTGGCTACCCGATCACTCCATCCACCGAGATCTCGGAAATCTACGAAGCGTTCCGCTCGAACGGCGGGTGCAATGTCTGGGACAAGCATCCGTTCTTCTTCGAACCGGAAGGCGAACATTCTGCCCAGAGCGGCGCGCTCGGAGCGGCGCTGACCGGCGGCAAATACGTGTCAAACGCCTCATCCAGCCAAGGTATTCTGTACGGGATGGAATCGCACTACGTCACCGTCGGCAAGAAAGTCGGCGGCTTCGTGCTGCAGGTGGCCGCCCGTGTCGTCTCCAAGCATTCGCTCAACGTGATGGCGGGCCACGATGACGTCTACGCGCTGCTCCAGTCCGGCTACACGATCCTGTTCGGCAGCAACCCACAGGAGGCCGCGGACCTCGCCGCCATTTCCTACAGGCTCAGCGCCCTCTCGCTGATCCCGGTCGCCAACGCGATGGACGGCTTCGCCACCAGCCACATGCTGTCTGAGGCCCTAATGCCGGAGCCGGAGCTCTTGCGGGATTTCCTCGGCGACCCGACCAGCTACATCAAGTGTCCGACGGTCGCACAGGAAATGCTGTTCGGCGAGAAGGGCCGCGTATTTCAGTTGCGGCAGTTTCTCGCGCGGCGCTCGGACGACTTCGACCCGAGCGGCCTCGAAAACCTCAAAGCATTTCTCTCCGAAAACGAGGATGCGATCGAACACGATGGCGAAGGCCAGCTGATCGAACGCACGATCGCCTTCGTTCCCGAAGAGCTGCGTGGCCAATGGCGGCGCCAATGGGTCAACGCTCATGAGAAGGGCACGCGCCAGCTCGTTCCCGCTCTCGTCGACGTGCACAATCCAGGCCTGACCGGCGGCGTGCAGAACCAGCCGGACTTCCAGGCGGGCTCGGTCGACCATCGCACGCACTTCGTGCGCGAGGTTCCGCGCATCGCCCGTGAGGTGATGCGGGAATACAGCGCTCTGACGGGCCGCGAATACGCTCCGATCAAGACCTACATGTGTGAGGACGCCGAGACCGTCATGATCGGTCTGGGGTCGGTGACGGACGACGCCCAGGCGGTGGCGGCGCATCTGCGCTCGCAGGGCAAGAAGGTCGGGGTGATCTCGGTCAAGCTCCTGCAGCCGTTCCCGGAGGCCGAGCTCGTCGAGGCTCTTCGCGGCAAGAAAGCGGTGACCGTGCTCGAGCGCTCGGACGTCACCGCGCTCACCACCATGGTGACGCAGGCGTTGTTCAAGGCGCGCGAGAACGTCGCTGGCATTCGCCATCCCGGTATTCCGCCGGTCGAGAACCCGCCCAAAATCACCACAGCGATCTTCGGTCTCGGGGCCCACGACCTGCAGCCGAGGCACCTCATCGCCGCATTCAAGAACATGGAAGCCGGCAACGTTCCGTTTGTCTATCTGGGCTCTCAGTTCTTCTCCAAGAACCCCTCCCCGCGCCAGGCAGTGCTGCAGGAGAAGCTGAGGTCGGCCTATCCCGAAACCGAGCTGATGGCGCTCGAGACCGAGCCGAACCCGGATCTGCTGCCGAAATCGGCGATCCGCATCCGCTTCCACTCGGTGGGCGGCTACGGCACCATCGCCACCGGCAAGCTCCTGACCGACATCCTCGCCGGCGCGCTCGAGCTGCATTCGAAGGCCGCGCCGAAATACGGTTCGGAAAAGAGCGGCGCGCCGACCAACTATTACATCACCCTGAGTCCCGAGCAGGTGCTGATCACCAACGCCGAACTCGAGGACGTCGAACTCGTCGTTTCTCCCGACCACAAGGTGTTCAGCCACAGCAACCCGCTGCGCGGGCTCAAGGAAGGCGGCACGTTCATCCTTCAGACACAGCTGCCAGCGCCCGAACTCTGGAAAGAGCTGCCCGAGCACGCGCGCAAGACCATTCGCGACAAGAAGATCAATTTCTTCGTCGTCGACGCCTTCGCCGTCGCCAAGCGCCACGCTCCGACGCCGGAGCTTGAAGTGCGAATGATGGGCATCGCCTTCATCGGTGCGGTATGCGGCCATTTCGACCGCGTCACCGAAGGCGCCCCGGAAGAGGCCGTGCTGAAGAAGATCCGTCAACAGATCTCGAAGAAGTTCGGCGCCAAGGGCGGCCCCGTGGTCGAGGGCAACATGGCCGTGATCCGTGACGGTCTCCAGGCGACGCAGAAGGTCACCTACGACGATCCGGCGTTCGAAACCGCCGAAGTGGGCGCCCGGAGCGGAAGCGGCCGCACGGTTCTGATCTCGGCTTCGATGTGCCGCGTCGGGAGATCTCCCGCGACCGAAGGCTTCCTCGACGCCGAGTACTTCGATGACGTCATGGCTTCATCGTTCCGCGATGGAACCATTGCCGAGGCCCCGGTCATGCCGGGAACGGGCCTGTTCATGCCGGCGGGAAGCGCCGCCTTCAAGGACAAGGGTCTGTTCCGGCGCAACGTGCCGGAGTTTATCGCTGATTTGTGCACCGGCTGCATGGAATGCGCGCTGGTGTGCCCGGACGCGGCGATCCCTAACACCGTGCACGATATCCACGAGCTTATGCTCACCGCCATCCGCCAGCTCGATATCGCGGAGACCCAGCGCGAGGCGTTGCGCGGCCAGGTCCACACGCTCGCCGACGCGGTGCGTGAAGCCTATCGGCGCCAGAAGGAGCCGAGGCCGTTCCATGAGATCGTGGCTGAGGCTGCGGACGAACTCGACATCGAGAACCCCGTCCTCCGGGGCCATCTCGGCAGGCTCGCAAGCGCCCTGTCCACGTTCCCGGTCGCCAAGACGCGGCCCTTCTTCGACGCAATGGAGAAGGCGTCCCCCGGAAGCGGCGGTCTCTTCTCCGCCGCCGTCGATCCGTGGAAATGCACCGGCTGCCTCGAATGCGTCGACGTCTGTGGTCCGCATGCGCTCGTCGAGCGCCAGCAGGACGCGGCGCTGCTCGACACGCTGCAGGTGCGATTCGACTTCCTGAGCCGGACGCCCAACACCCCGGCCCGCTTCTTCGAAAACGCGATCAAGCCCGACGGCGAAACCAAACGCCTGATGCTCGACCGCAACAACTACTACGCCACCACTGGCGGTCACGGCGCCTGCCGCGGCTGCGGCGAGGTCACCGCGATCCGGCTCGTCACCGGCGCCAACCATGCAATCCACGACAGGCGGCGCAAGGAGAATATGCGCGAGGTGGAGAGGCTGATCGAACAGCTGAACGCAAAGCTGCCTTCGGTGCAGAACACTGAGCATGATCCGAAGCGACGCGAGCGCATGGCGCAGACCGTCGCGACCTTGGAGAAGCGCCTCTATCTGCTCGAAAGCGGTCCGAGAGGGCATGGGCCCGCCAGCGCCGTCATCGCCAACGCGACCGGTTGCAGCAGCGTCTATGCGTCGACGTTCCCGTTCAATCCTTACAACGACCCGTGGGTAAACAGCCTGTTCCAGGACACGCCCGCGGTCGCCAAGGGCGTTTTCGAGGGCCTGAGCGCGGAGGAGAGTGGCGGCATTCGGGCGCTCCGGATCGCCAAGCTCGACCTCGCGAACGATTACGACCCCGAGGTGCACGACCGCTACTTCAGGACGTTCGCCTGGGCCGACTTCACCCCCGATGAGTTGAACCTTCTGCCGACGGTCATCAGCATGGGCGGCGACGGCGCGACCTACGACATCGGATTCGGCGCGTTGTCGCGCGTGCTCAGCACGTCGACGCCGATCAAGGTCGTCGTGCTCAACAGCGGCGCCTACTCGAACACCGGTGGACAGGCTTCGACAGCGAGCCTGACGGGTCAGGACTCAGATCTCAGCCGGTTCGGAGCCGCGCACGCCGGCAAACAGGAAGAGCGCAAGGAGCTCGCCCTCATCGCCGCGTTTCATCCGAATGTCTATGTGGTCCAGAGCTGCGCCGCGATGCAGGGTCATTTCCTGAAGCACGCCGTCGAATTCCTGAACCACAACGACTCTCCGGCGGTCCTGGACGTCTATACGCCCTGCCAGGGCGAGCAGGGCATCGCCGACCCCATGGCCAGCCGCCACGCACGGATGGCGGTGGAGAGCCGCATGAGCCCGCTCTTCGTGCACGATCCTCGTCGCGGCTCGGACTTGCACAGCCGGTTCTCTCTCGAAGGTAATCCGGATATCGATAAGGACTGGACGACCAACACGATTGAATACGTCGAGGATGGCGCGCTGAAGCTCATGGAGGCGCCGCTGACGCCAGCCGAGTTCGCCTTGAGCGAAGGCCGGTTCCGCAAGCAGTTCCGCCCGCTCGCCCAAGACGCGGCCGGCATATCTATTCATGAGTACGTCACGCTCAGCATGACGGATCGGGCGGGCAAGACGCCGTTCGTCTGGTCGACCGACGACGACAAGAAGCTGATCAAGATGGAAGCGTCCCAGACGATTGTCCATCTGGTCCAGGAGCGCCGCAAGAACTGGCGGACCCTGCAATATCTAGCTGGTCTCGACGTCGAGAAGCTGGACGCGGACCATCACGCCGAAGTGGAGACCCTGAAGCGGCAGTACAAGGACGCAGCGGAGGCGCGCGAATCCTCGATCAACTCGATCGCGCGCGCGATGTCCGAGCTCGCCGCGTCCTCGAAGGCGCCGTCCTTTGGCGCGCCTTCCTCGGGCGGCGTTGCGGGCGGGGTGACGACCCACCTGATTTCCGCGGCCCCCGCGCCAGCCCCGGCGGCGAAGGGCAATGGAGCGGCCCCGGTGTCGCTTGCGGACGAGGACGTGCCGAAGTGCTCCAACTGCAAGACCTGCTATCAGGAAGTACCGGAACTGTTCGAGAAGACCCGGATCGTCGTCGATGGCGCCACGAAGGAGGTCGGCCACCTTATTCCGGGCGCGCTCGAACGGGTCAAGGTCACGCCGGAGCTGATGGCCAGGCTCTCCCGCGTCGCGGCGAACTGTGACTCGGAGATCATCCATGTCAACTGAAGCATCGGGCGTGAACGCCGCGTTGAACGTGAAGCCCGACGATCTCGAGCGCTACCGCGAGGCCGCCCGGACGCTGGACACGACTCAGACCGAGCTCGAGGAGCTTGAGCACACCGAGGCGTTCGAGACTTTTCAGAAGCAGCTCGGCCTCTTGCGCCGGCGCCTCCTGACCAGTCCCGAGTCGCTCAGGCAGATGTTCATCGACGACGGCATGCAGGCGATCGTCTGGGAGTTCAAACAGGACGCGCTCGGCCGCGACTTCGTCAAGACGCTGTGGAGCCTGCTGCTGCTCGACGACGATGCGAGCGCCATCCTTTTGCGCTTCATCTGGAACGTGCCGCTCAAGTTCAAGCGCAAGTTCATCGCCGCGATCGACGCGCATCTGTCCGACCGCTACCCGTTGTTCAAGGGCCTGTCGCAGGGCTGGCCTGGACAGAACGGCATTCCTCCCTACATCCGGTCGCCGGAGGAGCGGGCGAGAGACTTCGAACTCGTCAACCAGGGCTACCTCGGCTACATGAACCTCGGCTACAGCGCGCGCGAGGTCGACCTCTTCGTCTGGCTCGAAACGCTGCGCGACAAGCAGTGCGAGGACCGCGCCTGCGAGCTTGGCGTGCCGCGGCCCGGCAAGGAGCCCAAGGGCGGCTGCCCGGTCAAGATTCACATTCCGGAGATGCTGCGCCTCCTGGGAACGGGCAAGTTCACGCAAGCGCTCGAACTGATCGAGAGCTGCAATCCGCTGCCGGACGTCACCGGGCGGGTCTGCCCGCAGGAGCTGCAGTGCCAGGGCGTCTGCACGCTCACCGGGAGGCCGATCGAGATCGGCCAGCTCGAATGGTTCCTGCCCGAGCGCGCTAAGCTCGCGAAGACCGGCCGGCCGGCCGAGGGTCTGAAGGGCTACGTGAGCCCCTGGACGAAGGCGGAGAAACCGCCGATCGCCGTGATCGGCTCCGGTCCCGCCGGCCTCATCAACGCGTACCTATTGGCGGCGGAGGGCTTTCCGGTCACCATCTTCGAGGCCTTTCATGAACTCGGCGGCGTGTTGCGCTACGGGATCCCCGAATTCAGACTGCCGAACTCGCTGATCGACGACGTCGTCCGCAAGATCAGGCTGCTGGGCGGCCGGTTCGTCACCAATTTCGTCGTCGGCAAGACCGCGACCCTCGAGGATCTGAGGCACGCCGGTTTCTGGAAGATTTTCGTCGGCACCGGCGCGGGACTGCCGCGCTTCATGAACGTCCCGGGAGAGCATCTGCTCGGCGTCATGTCGGCCAACGAATTCCTGACCCGCGTCAACCTGATGCAGGCCCGCTTCGACGATTATGAGACCCCCCTGCCCGAGGTGAAGGACAAGAATATCATCGTCATCGGAGGCGGCAACACCGCAATGGACGCGGCGCGAACCGCCAAGCGTCTGGGCGGGATCGTCACGATTGTCTATCGCCGCACCAAGGCCGAAATGCCGGCGCGGGTCGAGGAACTGCATCACGCTCTCGAGGAGGGGATCGAGCTCATGGTGCTCAGGTCCCCGCGCGAGTTCACGAGCGAGAAATCCGCCCATGTCTGCCACGCGATCCTCGACGTGATGGAGCTCGGGCCGCCCGATGCGTCGGGCCGGCGCTCGCCGGTCGCCACCGGCAAGAGCGAGACGATACCGGTCGATCTCGTCATCATGGCGCTCGGCAATGCTTCGAACCCGATCATCAAGGACTCGGAGCCCGAGCTGAAGACGTCGAAGTGGGGAACGATCAGCGTCGGCAGCGGCACGCACCAGACGTCGCTCGAAGGCGTCTATTCCGGCGGCGATGCGACCCGCGGCGGCGCGACCGCCGTTCTGGCCGCCGGGGACGGGCAGGCGGCGGCGCGCGAGATCGTCGGCGACATTCCGTTCTCAGGGGCGGAGATCGAGGACATGGTCGGGCGCGCCTTCCGCTACACCGACCTCGGCCAGGCGCCGCAGAGAATCCTCAAGAAAGTCGATCTTGCGGAGGGCATCGTCGAGATGACGGTGAAGTCGCCGCTGATCGCGAAGGCGGCGCAGGCCGGGCAGTTCGTCCGCGTGTTGGCGACGCCGAAGGGCGAGCTCATACCGCTCACGCTCGCCGACTGGGACGCGAAGGCCGGCACGATCGATCTCGTCATCCAGGGGATGGGCGCGAGCACGATCGAGATGAACCGGATGGAGGTCGGCGAGGCCTTTTCCGGCATCGCCGGTCCGCTTGGCCAGCCGAGCAGGCTGCATCGCTACGAGGGCGACCAGACCGTCGTCTTCTGCGCCGGCGGCCTCGGGCTGCCGCCGGTCTATCCGATCATGCGCGCGCACCTCGAGCTCG
The DNA here is from genome assembly GCA_963741405.1 of uncultured Alphaproteobacteria bacterium. Classification (GTDB taxonomy): domain Bacteria; phylum Pseudomonadota; class Alphaproteobacteria; order Rhizobiales; family Beijerinckiaceae; genus Roseiarcus. The sequence goes on along the minus strand of CAVUHX010000037.1, from coordinate 544,303 downwards.
GGAACCACGTCACCCTGATCGCCGGCTTCCGCACCGCGAGCGCGCTCTTCTGGACAGGCGGGGACGAGCGTGTCGACAGGTTGCAGAAGGCGTTCGGTGACCAGCTCAAGGTGATCTACGCCAGCAACGACGGCACGTTCGGGGTCAAGGGTTTTGTAACCGTACCGCTCGAGGGGCTCCTGAGAGAAAACAAGGAGGGCAAGGGGCGGAAGATCGCCGAAGTGGTCGCGATCGGCCCGCCGCTGATGATGCGCGCCATCAGCGACCTGACAAAGCCTTACGGCGTGCCAACGGTGGCGAGCCTCAACTCGATCATGGTCGACGCCACCGGCATGTGCGGCGCCTGCATGGTGCCCGTAACGATCGATGGCAAAATGGTGCGCAAGCATGCCTGCATCGACGGCCCCGAGCTCGACGCACATATCATCGACTGGGACAAGTTCCTGCCGCGCTTCAGCCAGTTCAAGGCGCAGGAGCAGGAAAGCCGGGCGAGGCACGGGCTCGCGAGCTGAAGCAGGAGGGCTCGCTCCTGCTGCGCTCTGCGGACGGGGCTCACCTCGCGAGCCCCGAATCCGTTTCTACGATGTGGCCGGCGGCGGCGCCGGAGGACAGGTCGTGCAAACCGACGTCAACTCGCCGCCGCTCCTGGGTCCCCAAAGCCATACCGAGAGACCCTATGGCCTTGAGCTGCCGCAAGGAGCAAGTCGTCGCCGACCGCTGCGCCGGCTGCTGTCACCACCGCTGATGAACGTGCGGTCGGATGTCCTCGTCGTAGATTGCCTTCAACTCGGCCATCTGGGACTGCGACAGCCGCGGCAGGCCGGCGGCTCGTGCATTGGCCTGTGCCTGCGCCGCCGTCTTTGCGCCCGGAATGGCGACCGTCACGGCGTCGAACATCAGGATCCAGCGCAACGCGAACTCAGCCATCGTCGCGCCGGCGCCGATGAGCTTCCGGATCCGCTCGACCGCCTTGAGACCCACTTCGTAAGGCACGCCCGAGAAGGTCTCGCCGACGTCGAACGCCTCGCCGTGACGGTTGAACCTGCGGTGGTCGTCATCGGCGAAGGTCGAGTTTGCGGTGAGCTTGCCGGTGAGGAGGCCGCTCGCCAGCGGCACACGGGCGATGATGGCGACTTCCTTTCTCTTCGCGAGTTCGAAGAAATCTCCGGCCGGCCGCTGACGGAAGATGTTGAAGATGATCTGGACGCTCATGACGCCCGGGTATTCGATCGCCTTGATCGCCTCCTCGATCCGCTCGACGCTGACGCCGTAGTTGCGGATCTTGCCGTCCTTCACCAGCCGGTCGAGCGAGTCGAAAACCTCGGGATGATAGTAGAGGTCCGTCGGCGGACAGTGCAGCTGGACGAGGTCGAGTGTCTCGACCTCGAGATTGGTCAGGCTGCGCTCGATCCAGGCGCGCAAATTCGCGTCGGTGTAGCCGGCGACGGCCTGCTGCGGCAGGCGCCGCCCGGCCTTGGTCGCAACGAACGGCCGCTCGCCGCCGCGCTCCTTAAGGACTTTTGCGACCAGGCGCTCCGAGCGGCCGTCGCCATAGACGTCCGCGGTGTCGATGAATGTCATGCCGGCATCGAGCCCGGCGTTCAGCGCGCCGACGGCGTCGCTCTCGTCGACCGTTCCCCAGCTTCCCCCGATCGCCCAGGCGCCGAAGCCGATCTCGCTCACGTTGCGGCCGGTGCGGCCAAATTTCCGGGTTTGCATGATGGTCTCCTTCAAGTTGTCCTGATAAGCCCCCGAACCTCGTCCTGAGTTGGCCACCGGCGGCGCCGACCCACTGGGTACGGAAGGTCCCGTCGCCGCTGGGTGACGGGAACTTCCGTGTAAGCCCGTCGAAGGACGCTCCAGAAGGCAGAGGCGGTTCGGCTGCGAAACGGTCAGGCCCGATCCTTTGAACGTCCTTTCGCCAGATGAACAAGAGCGGCGAAGTCGCCGCGCATATAGGCCTCTTTCTTCGCCCGCGACCAGCCCTTGATCCGCCGCTCTGCTGCAATCGCGTCGGTAATGCGCTCGTAGTGCTCCGTGAAGACAAGCTTCACAGGGCGGCGGGTAGATGTGTAGCATCCGGCGATGAGACCTTGCGCGTGCTCGCTCACCCGCTCCTCCACCGAGCGCTTGGTGATGCCGGTGTAATAGCTGCCGTCCGCGCATTCGAGAATGTAGATCGATGCGCCGTCCAAATTCTTGAGACCTCCGACATCCACACTGAGAGTAGAGCGGATCGCCGCAGTTGAATAGCGCATAACAGGCCCCTTCTGGAGCGTCCTTCGACAAGCTCAGGACGAGGCGGTGAAGACCCTCGAGGGCGAAGTCCCCACCGCCCTCATCCTGAGAGGCGCCCTTCGCCGAAGGCAAAGGGCCTCGAAGGATGCTCGCTGGCCGCCCGAACCATCACCGTCATTCGATACGCCGGCTTTGCCGACGCCTCAGCACGAGGGTTGAGAAATCCACCGCCCTCATCCTGAGGCCGAAGGCGGAAGGCCTCGAAGGATCCTCGCTGGGCACCCGAGACGCCGGCTCCTCAGGATGAGGGCGTGAACGGCAGTTCGTCCCCCGGCTCCGCCTCCCGCGGCCGGAAGTTCGCCAGCGTCACGCCGACGAGGCGGACGCCTTTAGGCGGCGGGAAAACCGAGCGCACGAGACCGATCGCCACTCCGTGGAGCCTTTCCTTCGTTTCGACCGGCCCGTCCAGCGTCCGGCTGCGGGTCGACTGTTCGAAGTCGGCCCATTTGATCTTGACGGTCACCGTGCGGCCGCGCGCGCCCGTCTTTTCGCACCAGGCCCAGACGTCGTCAGCCATCGCCATGACGCCGGCCTCGATCCGGGCGGCGTCGGTGAAGTCCTCGGCGAAGGTCGTCTCGGAGCCCGATGACTTTCGCTCGCGGTTGGGCTCGACCGGGCGTTGGTCGCGGCCGCGCGCGATGCCGAAATACCATTGTCCCGCCTTGCCGAAATGCTCCTGCAGAAAGGCGAGGCTCTTGCCGCGCAGGTCCGCCCCCGTCTCGATGCCGAGCGCACGCATCTTCGCCGCCGTCACCGGGCCGACCCCGTGAAGCCTTGCCACCGGCAGGGCGGCGAGGAAGGCTTCCCCCTCCCCGGGCATGACCGCGAACTGGCCGTTCGGCTTGCGATGGTCGGAGGCGAGCTTGGCGAGCAGCTTGTTGTAGGACACGCCGGCCGAGGCGTTGAGCCCGGTCTCCTCGCGGATCCGCGCCCGGATCTCCTTCGCCGTCGCCCAGGCGGTCGGCAGGCCCCTCAAATTGTCGGTGACGTCGAGATAGGCCTCGTCGAGCGACAGCGGCTCGATCAGCGGCGTGTAATCCTGGAAGATCGCATGGATCTGCCGCGACACCGCGCGGTAGACCTCGAACCGCGGCGGAACGAACACGAGTTCGGGGCACTTGCGCATCGCGGTGGTCGAAGGCGTCGCCGAGCGCACGCCGAAGCGGCGCGCTTCGTAGCTCGCCGCGGCGACCACCCCGCGCTTGCCCGGATGGCCGACCGCGACCGGCCGGCCCCGAAGCGCCGGATCGTCGCGCTGCTCGACCGACGCGTAGAACGCGTCCATGTCGATATGGATGATCTTGCGGATCCGCCCCTCGTCCATGCTGGACAGGCTACCCGATCTGGAACATTATGAGAACAACCCTTCGAACCGACGAACCGCGAAGCGCATGCAGCCTTAGCAAATCCTGCCGCAGTTCCCATATCCAGTCGCCAATGCTTAACTGGCCGCGCCCTTGACCACAACGATCAGCAAAGCCCTCAGCCCGAGGAGCGCCGCAGGCGCGTCTCGAAGGACGCTGGCTGGCCGCATTGCGGACCGTCCTTCGAGACGCTCGCTACGCGAGTTCCTCAGGATGAGGACTGGGGAGGCGTCCCGAAAGGGTCAGCGCTCTTGCCCATGACCCTGAAGGAACGGACCGTCGACGCCGCTACGCCCCGGGAGAGGGCGCGCGCGCGCGACACGCATTTGTCGACCGCCGATTTCTGCACCCTCTTCCACCCCGCCGTCGCGGGCTGGTTCGCAAAAACCTTCCGCGCCCCGACCGCCGCCCAGGCCGGCGCCTGGCCGGCGATCAAGGCCGGCGACAGCACGCTGATCGCCGCCCCGACCGGCTCCGGCAAGACGCTGTCGGCCTTCCTCGCCGCGCTCGACGATCTCGTCCGCCAGGGGCTCGAGGGAACGCTGACCGATGCGACCCAGGTTGTCTATGTTTCGCCGCTGAAGGCGCTGTCGAACGACATTCACCGCAATCTGGACGCGCCCCTCGCGGGCATCCGCAGCGAACTCAAGCGGCGGGGGTTGCCAGAGGTCGAGATCCGCACCTGGGTCAGGACCGGCGACACCGCCGCATCCGAACGCGCGCGCATGCATCGCCGGCCTCCACACATCATCGTGACCACGCCGGAATCGCTCTATGTCCTTCTCGGCTCCGAGTCCGGCCGGAAGATGCTGTCAACGACCCGATCGGTGATCGTCGACGAGATCCACGCGATCGCGCCGAACAAGCGCGGCGCCCATCTCGCGTTGTCGCTCGAGCGACTCTCGGCGCTCTGCGGGGACAAGCTCCTGCGCATCGGCCTCTCGGCGACGCAGAACCCGATTGAAGCCGTCGCCAGCCTTCTGGCGGGCGCCGCCGCCAACGGCGCCCGGGCCTCGGACGTCGCGATCATCGACGCCGGGCATCAGCGCCCGCGCGACCTTAAGGTCGAGGTCCCGGATTCGCCGCTCGAGGCGGTGATGTCCAACGAAGTGTGGACCCAGGTCTACCGCCGCCTCGCGGAGCTGATCGAGGGCCATCGAACGACGCTCGTTTTCGTCAACACGCGCCGCATGGCCGAGCGGGTCGCCCGCGAATTGTCGGAGCGTCTCGGGGAGGACGCGGTCACAGCGCATCACGGCAGCATGGCCAAGGAGCGCCGGCTCGCGGCCGAGCAGAAGCTCAAGCGAGGAGAGCTCAGGGCCATGGTGGCGACCGCTTCGCTCGAGCTCGGCATCGACATCGGCGAGGTCGAGCTCGTCTGCCAGCTCGGTTCGCCCCGATCGATCGCTGCGTTCCTGCAGCGGGCCGGCCGCTCCGGCCACGCCGTCGACGGGACGCCGAAGGGGCGGCTGTTTCCGCTGTCGCGCGACGACCTCGTCGAATGCGCGGCGCTGCTCGACGGAATCCGCCGCGGCGAGCTCGACCGGCTGACGATCCCCGAGAAGCCGCTCGACGTGCTGGCGCAGCAGATCGTCGCCGAGGTCGCCGCGCAGGACTGGACGGAGACAAACCTGTTCGAACGGCTGCGGCGCGCCTGGCCGTTCCGCAATCTGGCGCGGGAGGAGTTCGACTCGGTCGTCCGGATGCTGGCGGAAGGTTTCGCGACGCGTCAGGGCCGGCGCGGCGCGCTGATCCATCGCGACGCCGTCAACGGCGTTTTGCGCGGTCGCAGGGGCGCGCGGACGACGGCGCTGACCTCCGGCGGGACCATCCCGGACACCGCCGACTACCAGGTGCTGCTCGAGCCCGAGAACGCCGTCGTCGGGACCGTCAACGAGGATTTCGCTGTCGAGAGCATGGCGGGCGACGTGTTCCAGCTCGGCAACGCCTCCTATCGCATCCAGCGGGTCGAGCGCGGAACCGTCCGGGTCGAGGACGCGAAAGGCCAACCACCCAACATTCCCTTCTGGCTCGGCGAGGCGCCGGGCCGCAGCGACGCGCTGTCGTTCGCCGTCTCCCGCCTTCGCCACGACCTCGAGAAGCGGCTGCGCTCCGGCTCTTCCCCGGATTCGCTGAAACATTGGCTCACGGACGATATCGGCGTCGGCATGGCCGGCGCGGAGCAGCTCGTCGACTATCTCGCCGCCGCCATGGGCGCGCTCGGCCTGCTGCCGACGCAGGACTGCATCGTGTTCGAACGCTTCTTCGACGAGGCGGGCGGCATGCAGCTCGTCATCCACGCGCCGTTCGGCATCCGCCTCAACCGCGCCTGGGGCCTCGCCTTGCGCAAGCGGTTCTGCCGCAAGTTCAATTTCGAGCTGCAGGCCGCCGCAACGGAAGACAATATCGTCCTGTCGCTGACGACCGCGCACAGCTTCGAGCTCGGCGACGTCGCGCACTATCTCCATTCGCGCAGCGTCCGGACGGTCCTGATCCAGGCCATGCTCGATGCGCCGATGTTCGCCTCCCGCTGGCGCTGGACGGCCGGCGTCTCGCTCGCGCTGCCGCGCTTCCGCAACGGCCGCAAGGTTCCGCCGCAGATCATGCGGATGCAGGCGGAGGACCTGATCGCCGCGGTCTTCCCCGACCAGATCGCCTGCGCGGAAAACCTCGCCGGCGACCGCGAAGTCCCCGACCATCCCCTGGTCAACCAGGCGGTCAACGACAGCCTGCACGAGGCGATGGACATCGAAGGGCTGGAGCGGCTGCTCGCTCGCATCGAATCGGGCGCGGTCCGCGTCGTCGCCTGCGACCTGACCGAGCCCTCGCCGCTGGCGCTCGAGGTTTTGTCGGCGAGGCCCTACGCCTATCTCGACGACGCGCCGCTCGAGGAGCGGCGGACGCAGGCGGTGATGGCGCGGCGCTGGCAGGACCCGCAGAGCGCCTCCGACCTCGGCCGCCTCGACCCCGAGGCGATCCTCCGCGTCCGTTCCGAGGCCTGGCCCGACCCGGTCAACGCCGAGGAGCTGCACGACGCCCTGCTCTGGCTCGGTTGCCTGACCGAGGAGGAGGTGCGCGCGACGCCGATCTGGAAAGACTGGCTCGAAGCGCTGGCCAAGGAGAAGCGCGTCGCCCGCATGATCGGCCCTCAGGCAACCTTGTGGATTCCCGCCGAGCGGCTGAACCCGTTCCGCGCCCTCCTGCCCGATGCGCCGCTGCAGCCGAAAATCGCCGCCCCGGCCGACGAAGCGGAGAAGTCCTGGACGCGCGAGCATGCGCTGGCCGAGATTCTCCGCGGCAGACTGGAAGGCCTCGGACCGGTCACCCAGACCGCGCTTGCGGCGCCCCTCGGGCTCGAGCCCGGAGCGCTGAGTTCGGCGCTTGTCGCGCTGGAAGCCGACGGCGCGATCATGAAAGGCCGCTACGACTCCAGCGCCAACGACGAGCAATGGTGCGACCGGCGGCTTCTCGCCCGCATCCATCGCTATACGCTGAACCGCCTGCGCGCGGAGATCGAGCCGGTCGCGGCGCGCGATTTCCTGCGCTTCCTGTTCGCCTGGCAGCGCGTGGACGAAGACGCGCGCATGGAGGGGGAGGACTCGCTGCCGCCGGTCCTCTCGATGCTCGAAGGTTTCGAAGCGCCGGCGAAATCCTGGGAGACGGAAATCCTTTCGGCGCGCCTCAAAGGCTACCAGACCTCCTGGCTCGACGCCGAGTGCCACGCCGGGCGGGTCGCCTGGTCGCGGTTGACCCCGCCGCCCGCCGGCGAGCGCATCCGGTCCAGGGCGCCCGTTCCGGCGACGCCGATCGCCTTGCTCGGCAGGCAGCAGATTCCCGTCTGGACGTCGCTTGCGCCCGCATATGCGGCGGGGCCGCCGAGCCCGCGCGCGCAAGGGGTGCTCGACGGCCTCGCCGCCCACGGCGCGCTGTTCTTCGACGAGATCGCGGAAGCGGCCCATCTCCTGCGGGCGGAGGTCGAGGACGCGCTCGGCGAGCTTGTCGCGCTCGGGCTCGTGACCTCGGACAGCTTCGCCGGATTGCGCGCCCTGCTGACACCGTCGGGGCAGCGGAAACCGCTCGCCGGCGCGAAGCGCCGCGGCCGCGTCCTGCCCTTCCAAATCGAGAGCGGCGGCCGCTGGGCGCTTGTCCGCCGCCCGCTGCCGGCGGCCGGCGGCGATCGGTCCCGCGACAGCGCGGTCGAGCACGTGGCGCGCGCTCTTCTTCGCCGCTATGGCGTGGTGTTCTGGCGGCTGCTGGCGCGGGAGGCGACGTGGCTGCCGCCCTGGCGCGACCTTTTGCGCGTCTACCGGCGCCTCGAAAGCCGGGGCGAGATCCGCGGTGGCCGGTTCGTCGCCGGATTTTCCGGCGAGCAGTTCGCCCTGCCGGATGCCGTCGGCCTCCTGCGCGAGATCCGCCGCCGGCCGGTTTCCGGCCAATGGGTGTCCCTTTCGGGCGCCGACCCGCTCAATCTCGTCGGCGTCCTGACCCCGGGCGCCCGCCTGCCAGCGCTGATCGGCAACCGCGTGGTCTATCGCGACGGGATTCCGGTCGCCGTACTCAACGGCGGCGCCGTGCAGCCGCTGGCGGAACTCGCCGGCGCCGACGCGTGGGAGGCGGAGAAGCGCCTCGTCCGGTCATCGGCGTCGGGGCTTCTGGCCGGGCTGATGTAACGCTCCCTTTCGGGATCTATGCGCAAGCGGGCTCGAGATCCGTTGCCAAACCATCCTCGATGCGCCAGAAAAAGTGCAATCGAATGCTCGCCTAAGCCTCTCCTTCTCTGCGACCAAACGAAAACGAGAGCCCATGCATACTCAAGTTGCAGCCGGCAATCAGTCCATCGACCTGGAGCTGCCGGACGACTGGGACGGAACGAAGGTCGCCAACGCAAAGACGCTCATCGTCGACGCACTGGCGATGAGCAATCAGATCATGGAGTACGTCGAGCACTACCTGTTCGATAAGCTCATGCCCGGCGCCGCGCGACCGCAGAAGCTCAAGGTCCTCCTCGACTTCTATTTCGGCCTGAAGCCGGACTCCGACGAATTGATGTACGCGCACGTGATGAACCAGATCGTCGCGGGCCTGCAATTGGCGAAAACGGGGCTGCTGGCGCCGGTCCTGCCGATCGTCGACGTGAGGCAGGCAGGCGGCGTCGTGGGTCTGCAGCTGCAATGCATGGGTATGCTCAACAACTCCCTCTTCGACCAGCTCGGCGGTTTCGTTTTCGCGCCGCTGACCGAAAGCGTTCCGCGGGCGCTTGGCGACTGGTGGCGTGGTCCAAGCGGCGTCTCGAAGGCCGAGTTCCGGCCGAAGGCCGGCACGATTCACCTCAACTTCGGCCTGATGCAATCGAAGCTGGGCGAGGTGCCGCTCATCGGCGCCCACACGCTGATCCACGAGGCGACACACAAGTTCGCCCACACGGCGGACCACAAGTACTTCGACGTCAACAGCAAATTGGCTCAAGAGAGGATTGACGACAAGATCAGGCGGAGAAACGACGATCCTGAGACCGTCGTAGCCGAGACGTGGAGCGGTCTCAAATCGACGTTGTTTAAGACCGAGATGGCGGAAATGTATGTGCAGTTGCCATCCTATTGGGCCAACAACGCCGACTCGCTCGCTCATTTGGCGGTCGACATCTACACTTGGATACTGAACGGCTGTTGACAGAGCGTCCAGGGCGGGTGAGCCGCTGGCGCTTAGTAGCGGCGAGGCGCGTTCCACGCTGGTCTAATTGGACTTGATGTAGTTGAGTTAGTCCCATCGCGTCGGAACTCTTTTCTGGAAGTCACGCGCCGCGATCGGCGCAAGCGTCCAGCAAATCATCGGGTTTGATACCAGTGCCATTCAAAGATCGCAGCCAGACTTCGAATTGTCGAAACCCATGGGGCTCAAGCAAGGAGACCCACTGGGCTCTTCCCTGGGGCCTCTTCTTTTTAAAAGTATTCCGTCGATCATTTAGTCGCCAAAAGACTAGCTCAGGGTGTGTCTCCATAACCTTTTGTTGCCGAGCCGGGCTAATAAATTTGTTCGCTTCCTGCGGCTTCTCGCGGATACTCCAGAATTGAATTGATATTCCAGTATCCTTGGCGCCCCAGTAGTGGGCATTCGCCAATTCAATCGATTTAAAGGACCACACGGCCCAACGCGCACCCAGAAAGACCTTCGGTCCGACCAGCTTCTTTGCTTCAAGATCACACCTGCGTTAGCCGCCTTTCGGAAGTCCGATTGGAATGTCGACCATCGCCCGGGTGTAGGGCTCAGTGGGCAGCTTCTCGAGGCGATCGGCCTTTTTGAATCCGAGCGCATTTTTTCCCTCGAGATAGACAGCAACCCAACCGCCTTTCATCCCGTCGATGCCAACAAACGGCCCCAAAATCGTCGCCTCAAACCTATTTGTCCGATACGGATTATAATCTACTGGTAGGCAAGCGGATTAGCGAGTTTTAGAGATCCGAGAATGATCTGCCCGCGTCGTCCGCATTTGCACAGGCGCCTCACATCAGGCGCGAGATATCCCTGCTTTCGGCGGATCAGGGAACTTTATTTCCCTGATGGGCCGAATAATCTCCCTGTTCGTCCGCTTAGGGAATTTGCCCGAAACTGCCTCTAATTGCTAGGCTTTTCCGGACGGTTTTCCTCGGAACCGGCCACAATGGGGGAAATTCGCTGCATTGTTCCCTGATGGCAGGGAATCCGGCCGCGCTCGGGCCTCCGCTTGCGCGGCGCTCTCTTTTGCCTGAAGAGCGTTCCCCGAGAAGCACCACCGGCAAAGGACCGACCCCATGAAGGTCAACGACCTCGTCGCCATCGACGTGCACACCCACGCCGAGGTCTCCTGCCGCCAGCCCGCCGACGCCTTCTGGCAGCCCTACGAGGATGCGGCCAGCACGTACTTCAAGGCCGGCAAGCGGCCGACCATCGCGGAAACGATCGCCTATTATCGCGAGCGCAAGATCGGCCTCGTGATGTTCACCGTCGACAGCGAGCACGAGATCGGCAACCGACGCATCCCGAACGAGGAGGTGGCGGAGGCCGCCGCCGCCAATTCCGACATGATGATCGCCTTCGCCTCGATCGACCCGCACAAGGGAATGATGGGCGTCCGGGAGGCGCGCGACCTGATCGAAAAGGGCGTGATCAAGGGCTTCAAGTTCCATCCGACGGTGCAGGGCTTCTTCCCCAACGACCGGATGGCCTACGACCTCTACGAGGTGATCGCCGGACACAGGCTGCCGGCGATCTTCCACAGCGGCCATTCCGGCATCGGCACGGGCATGCCCGGCGGGGGCGGCATGCGGCTCAAATATTCGAACCCGATCCATCTCGACGACGTCGCCGTCGACTTCCCCGACATGACGATCATCATCGCCCACCCGTCCTGGCCCTGGCAGGACGAGGCGCTGTCGGTCTGCCTGCACAAGCCGAACGTCTATATCGACCTCTCCGGCTGGAGCCCGAAATACTTCCCGCCGCAGCTCGTCCAGTACGCCAACAGCCAGCTGAAGACGAAAATGCTGTTCGGCTCCGATTGGCCGCTCATCTCGCCCGACCGCTGGATCAAGGATTTTCGCGAGGCGGGGTTCAAGCCCGAAGTGCACGACCTGATCCTGAAAGAGAATGCGATCAGGGCGCTGAAGGTCGCCGTGGAATAGCTCGGGACCAATGAAAGCCTTCTCCTGGACCGAGGCGCCGCATGGCGCTGTCGTCGCCGACGGCAAGCGGCTCGAGGCGGCGGCCTACGGCCCTCCGCCCGAGCAGGCGCCGACGCTCGTTCTCCTGCATGAGGGTTTGGGCTGCGTCGCGCTCTGGCGCGACTTCCCCGAAAGGCTCGCGCGCGCGACCGGCTTCGGCGTGTTCGTCTACTCGCGCGCCGGCTACGGGCATTCGGACCCGATCGATCTGCCGCGTCCCCTCGACTACATGACCAGAGAGGCCCGCTTCAGCCTGCCCGCCGTGCTCGGCGCGATCGGCTTTCGCACGGGCGTCCTCGTCGGCCACAGCGACGGGGCTTCGATCGCGATCATCTACGCAGGAGACGAGAACGACGCGCGCGTCCTGGGGCTTGTGCTGATGGCGCCGCACGTCTTCGCCGAGCAACCGGGCCTCGCCTCGATCCTCGAAGCGAAGCACGCCTACGACGCGGGAGAATTGCGCTTAAGGCTCGCCAAATATCACGCGCATGTCGACTGCGCCTTCCGCGGCTGGAACGACGCCTGGCTCAGGCCCAATTTCGCAGCCTGGAACATCGAGGCGTTCGTCGACCTTTGGAGCGCGCCCGCGCTGCTCATCCAGGGGGCGGACGACCAATACGGCACGCTCGCGCAAATCCGGGCCATCGAACAGCGTTCGCCCGCCCCTGTCGAGACCCTGATCCTCGACGGCTGCCGCCACTCGCCGCATCTCGAGCAGCCGCAGGCCGTCCTCGAAGCGGCGGCGAAATTCTGCAGGCGGGCGCTGGGAGGCTGAGCCGCAGCCTCACGACTTCGCGCTGACGAGAACCGGGTCATCCCGGTAGACCTCGGGGAACAGCCGCTTCAGGGCCTGGATTTTCGGCATGTCGTTGATCACGATGTACGGATAGCCCGGATTGTTCGCCAGAAAATCCTGATGATAGGCCTCGGCCGGATAGAAGGTCTTGCCGGTTTCGACCGTCGTCACGACGGGCTTGCGGAACACATGCGCCGTATCGAGTTCGGCGATATAGGCCTTCGCCACCCGGGCCTGTTCGCCGTCCGTGGGGAAGATCGCCGAGCGATACTGCGTTCCCTCGTCCGGCCCCTGCCGGTTGAGCTCGGTTGGATCGTGGGCGACGGAAAAGAAGATCTGCAGGATCTTCCCGTAGCTGATCTTGTGCGGGTCATAGGTAATCCGCACCGATTCCGCGTGGCCGGTGTCGCCCTCGCTCGTCATCTCGTAATGGGCGGTCGACGCGGCGCCGCCGTCGTAGCCGGAAACCGCGCTCTTGACCCCGTCGACATGCTGGAACACGCCCTGGACGCCCCAGAAACATCCGCCGGCGACCACGGCGACTTCGGTATCGGCGCGCGCCGGTTCGTCCTGCGCCGGCGCGGGCACTTTGCGCGCCTCCTGCACGGTCGAGGCGGACATCGAGACGCCGGCCAGCGCGGCGAGGCCGGCGAGCGCCAGCGCCGAAAGACCGAGGCGCGGCGTGAAAGACGCGATCATGCATCGTCTCCCTTGAGAGCCGGGCGCCGGCGATCGGCGGCCCGTCTATTCACCCTTCGAATTGGGCGCGTCCCCCGTTACAGGCCGTCCGGCGGCTTCTTAGCGGATGCTTCGCCACTTTTGCGCAGGCCAATCGAATGGCATAAGCATCGCTCGTGATTTTTTCAGGGAGGAAATAAGGTGTCGTCCATCAATCCGGTCGCGGATCTCGCCATCGATGGGGAGGTGGCGACGGTCACGATCGACTCGCCGCCCGTGAACGCGCTCTCGCAGGCCGTCCGCGACGGCCTGAAGCGGGGCGTAGAGGCGGCCGAGGCGGATCCGTCCGTCAAGGCGATCATCCTCCTCTGCGCCGGCCGCACATTCATCGCCGGCGCCGACATTTCCGAATTCGGCAAGCCGCCTTCCAAGCCCCATCTCCCGGATGTGCTCGACGCGATCGAGAACGCCTCGAAACCGGTCGTCGCGGCCCTGCACGGGACGGCGCTCGGCGGCGGATTCGAGGTGGCGCTGACCGCCCATTACCGCATCGCCGTCCCCTCGGCGAAATGTGGCCTGCCCGAAATCAAGCTCGGCCTCATTCCCGGCGCCGGCGGCACGCAGCGGCTGCCGCGGCTCATCGGCGTCGAGAAGGCGCTCGACGTCATTCTGTCCGGCGCGCCGTTCGGCGCGCGCGAGGCGAAGGAATGGGGCGTGGTTGACGAACTGGCCGAGGAAGGGAAATTGCACGAATCCGCGCTCGCCTTCGCCCGGCGGCTGATCGCCCGGAAGGCGCCGCTCAAGAAAGTGCGCGACCGTTTCGACAAGCTCGAGCCTGCCCGCGGTCATCCGGAGATCTTCGAGACGATCCGCAAGGCGAACGCGCGAAAATTCCGCGGCTTCGAGGCGTGGCTGAAAGCCATCGAGTTGGTGAAGAACGCGGTCGACCTGCCGTTCGACGAGGGCATGGCGAAAGAGCGCGCAATGTTCATGGGCCTGCTCGCCTCGACCCAGTCCAAGGCGCAGCGGCACGTTTTCTTCGCCGAGCGGGCAGCGGCCAAGATCGCCGACGTCGGCCCCGACGTGCCGACCAGGACAATCCGCAGCGTCGGCGTGATCGGCGCCGGCACGATGGGCGGCGGCATCGCGATGAATTTCCTCTCCGCCGGCATTCCCGTCGCCATCGTCGAGACCTCCAGGGAAGCGCTCGACCGCGGCGTCTCGATCATGCGCCGCAATTACGAGAACACCGCGAAAAAGGGCCGCCTGACGATGGAGGAGGTCGAAAAGCGCATGGGCCGGCTGACGCCGAGCCTCGACTTCGGCGCGCTGGCCGAGGCCGATCTGGTGATCGAGGCGGTCTACGAGGACATGGACCTGAAAAAGAGCGTGTTCGAACGGCTCGACGGCATTGCGAAGCCCGGCGCGATCCTCGCCTCCAACACCTCCTATCTCGACATCGACGCGATCGGCGCGATGACGAAGCGGCCCGAGGACGTGCTCGGCATGCATTTCTTCTCGCCGGCCAACGTGATGCGCCTGCTCGAGATCGTGCGCGGCGCGAAGACCTCGAAATCCGTGCTCGCCACCGTCGCCGGGCTCGCGCCGAAGATCGGCAAGGTCGGGGTGGTGGTCGGCGTCTGCCACGGCTTCGTCGGCAACCGGATGCTGGCCGAGCGGCAGCGGGAGGCGATGAAGCTCATCCTCGAAGGGGCGACGCCGTGGGACGTCGACCGCGTGCTGACCGATTTCGGCATGCCGATGGGGCCGTTCGCCATGAGCGACCTCGCCGGGCTCGATATCGGCTGGTCTGCCGAGGCGTCGAAACGCTCGACCATCCGCGAAATCCTGTGCGAGGAGGGCCGGCGCGGCCAGAAGACCGGGGCCGGCTTCTACGACTACGACGAGGCGCGCAACGCCAAGCCGTCGGCGCATGTCGAAACAATCATCCGCGACTTCGCCGCCTCGAAGGGCGTCCCCCAGCGCGCGATCTCCGACCAGGAGATTCTCGAGCGCTGCACCTATCCGATGATCAACGAGGGCGCGAAGATCCTGGCGGAAGGCAAGGCGCAGCGCGCCTCCGACATCGACATCGTCTGGATCACCGGCTACGGCTGGCCCGTCTATCGCGGCGGCCCGATGTTCTACGCCGACACGGTCGGCTTGAAGACGGTGCTCGAGAAGCTGAAGGCGTTCCAGGGCCGGTTCGGCGAGGACTTCAAGCCCGCGCCGCTGCTCGAGAGGCTCGCTGCGGGGGGCGGATCGTTTTCGAAGGCGTGACGACGTTGCCTCGCGAACTCTCATCCGGCGCCGTGCGCTGCGTTCTCCCTGAGGGCGGCGAAAGGAAACGAACGTTGGCGCAGGCATTCCTTCCCCCTCCGGGGGAAGGTGGCGCGCCGAAGGCGCGACGGATGAGGGCCGGGCGCTCCGTCAGGCAGACGTTATGAAGACTGACGAAGGCGTCCCCAAGAATCAGCGCGGTCGCGCCCGCGCGATGCGCCGCGCGCCTACCGACGCCGAGACTCGCCTGTGGCGCCTGCTGCGCGACCGGCGCTCGAGCGGCCTCAAGTTTCGCAGACAAGTTCCGGTCGGGCCCTATATCGTCGACTTTCTTTGCGTTGAAGCGAGATTGATCGTCGAGGCCGATGGGTCTCGGCACGCTCAAAATCCTCACGACGAGGCGCGCGACGCCTATCTCGCGGAACAAGGCTGGAGAGTGCTACGCTTTTGGAACTTTGACATCGTGCGGCGCCGCGGGAGCGTGCTCGATACGATTCTCGCCCACGCCGACTCCCGGAGTGCGGCAAACCCTCATCCGGCCGGCTTCGCCGGCCACCTTCTCCCTGAAGGAGAAGGGGATTCGCCAATCTGATCCGTTTCCTCCGTCACCAAGCCCGGGAGTCAGTCATGCGTGAAGCCGTCATCGTCTCAACCGCCCGCACGCCGATCGGCAAGGCCTATCGCGGGGCGTTCAACGACACCCACGCGCAGACGCTCGGCGGACACGCCATCGCCCAGGCGCTGAGCCGCGCCCATGTCGACGGCGCCGAGGTCGACGACGTCGTCATGGGCGCGGCGCTTCAGCAGGGCTCGACCGGCGGCAACATCGCGCGCCAGTGCGCGCTGCGCGCCGGCCTTCCGACCAGCGTCGCCGGTATGTCGGTCGACCGGCAATGCGCCTCGGGGCTGATGGCGATTGCGATCGCCGCCAAGGAGATCATCGCGGACGGCATGAGCATCGCCGTCGGCGGCGGACTCGAGTCGATCTCGCTCGTCCAGAACGACAAGATGAACCGCTACCGCGCCATGGACCCGTGGCTCGTCGACCACCGTGACGACCTCTATATGTCGATGCTCGAGACCGCCGAGATCGTAGCGGCGCGCTACAAGATCTCGCGCGAGCGGCAGGACGAATACGGTCTGCAATCGCAATTGCGGACAGCCGCAGCGCAGGCGGCCGGGCGGTTCGAGGCGGAAATCGTCCCCTTGTCGAGCGTGATGAAAGTCACCGACAAGGCGACGGGCGCCGTTTCGGAAAAGTCCGTCACGCTGAAGCACGACGAGGGCGTTCGCGGCGACACGACGCTCGCGGGACTGGCCGCGCTGAAGCCGGTGTTCACCGAGGGGATCCGGCTGCAGGAGCCGGGGCAATACATCACCGCCGGCAACGCCTCGCAACTGTCCGACGGGGCCAGCGCCTGCGTGCTGATGGAGGCGAAGGTTGCGAGCCAGCGCAACCTCGCGCCGCTCGGGATCTATCGCGGCATAGCGGTTGCCGGCTGCGACCCCGATGAGATGGGCATCGGGCCGGTTTTCGCCGTGCCGAAGCTTTTGAAGGCGCACGGCCTCAAGGTCGACGACATCGGCCTCTGGGAGCTCAACGAAGCCTTCGCAGTGCAGGTCCTCTATTGCCGCGACCGGCTCGGCATCGACAACGACAAGCTCAACGTCGACGGCGGCGCGATCGCCGTCGGTCACCCCTACGGGATGAGCGGCTCGCGCCTCGCCGGCCACGCGCTGATCGAAGGTAAGCGGCGCGGCGTCAAGTATGTCGTGGTGACGATGTGCGTCGGCGGCGGCATGGGCGCGGCCGGCCTGTTCGAGGTCGCCTGACCTGTCCCCCTTGGTGTCCTTCGTGGTGAAAATCAACCACAAAGGACACAAAGACACTGCAAGGGGTCCGTCGTGAACGATCCGCAGCACATGGCGCCGCTTGCGGCCTTCCACGGCCAGAAGCCGCCGGCGCCGGCGTGGTTCGTCCAGGCCATCGCGGACGAGCCGGAGCGGACTTTCGTCGAGATCGAGGGCGCGAAGGTCGAGGTCCTCGCCTGGGGGGAACGCGGCAGGCCGGGGCTGATGTTCCTGCACGGCGGCGCGGCGCATGCCGACTGGTGGAGCTTCATCGCCCCGTTCTTTGCAAAGGACTATCGCGTCGTCGCCTCGACCTTCACCGGCATGGGGCGCTCCGACTGGCGGGACCATTATGTGTTCGAGCAGTTCCTGCGCGAGGCGCGCGAAGCGGGCCGCGCCGGCGGCGCTTTCGACGGCGGCAAGCCGGTCGTCGTCGGGCACTCGTTCGGCGGGCGCGCGGCGATAGGCCTGTCGCGCGACTTCGGCCCCGAACTCAAGGCGGCGGTGATGGTCGACCCACCCTTCTTCGCGCCGCAGAACCTCCGCCCGCCCTCCCCGCCCCGCCCGAGTTGCGCGCGGCGCGTGCAACATTCCCTTGCCGGCGTCGTCACGCGTTTCCGCCTGATGCCGCCGCAGCCCTGCGACAATCTCTTCATCCTCGATCACATCGCGCGCGCTTCCGCCCGCGAGGCGGTCGACGAACACGGCAGGCCCGGCTTCGCGCTCTCGTTCGATCCCCATTTCTGGGAGAAATTCACCCGGATCGACCCGGTCCCGATCGTCTCCGCCGCCCATTGCCCGCTGGCGCTAATCCGCGGGGCCAAGTCGCAACTGTTCAAGTCGGACGACGCCGATTACCTCATGAGCCTGATCGCGCCGGGCTCGCCGCATGTCGAGATCCCAGAGGCGGAGCATCACGTGATGATCGACCAGCCGCTGGCGTTCGTGGCTGCGCTGCGCGCGCTGCTGGCGGCGTGGCCGGAGAAGTAAGGGCGGCGGCCGAGGCTCGAGGAGCAGGGAAAAATTCCCTGCTTGCTGGGAATTGGCGCGGAATCCGGCGCACATCGCCAGAATCGGCGTCGAAAAGACGATCGCTTCCAAGACCTTGCAGAAGAATTTTCTGTGCAGTCGAGCAGGGAATTTGCAGGGAATTTTTGCGCGCGTGCGGGGAATTTCGAACCAGCGCCGTGCAACCGACAAAGAGGGCCGCCTTGGCCGGCCGAGCTTCCAATGTCTGGCTTGCGGGGCCAAATCCGAAGCGAATGAGTTCCTCTTGGAACAATTTGGTGACAAGCGAGTTTTTGACGGCCTGAATAGAGGAGGTCGTCATGGGATTCGGAAGAGGAGCGCTGCTCTGGCTGCTTGGGGTTCCCATCCCCATCATTATTCTGATTGCGTTGTTCTGGCATCATTGAGTGCCCGCGGCCCCGCATGACCGAGCTGGACGGAGTTGAACTTGGCGCAGACGCCGGATCAGTCGGAACGCAAGAATTCCGACTTTTCCCGCGCTTGCGGGGGACTCAAAGAGGCAAAGGACGACATGCGATCGACGATCATTGCCGGATCCAATGGGGCTCCCGCAAATGCGTCGTCCTGGTTTGGCGTTCTCGCCAGCAAGACGGCAGCGTTATCGGGAAAACCGGCGACTTTTCTGATCGCCGTCGCGGTCGTCGCTGTTTGGGGAATTACAGGTCCGATTTTCAAATATAGCGACACGTGGCAGCTCGTCATCAATACGGGGACCACGATAATCACCTTCCTGATGGTTTTCCTTATACAACACACCCAGAATCGGGATACGCTCGCTCTCCAGCTGAAATTGGACGAACTCATCGTTGCGACCAAGAGTGCCGATAACGAAGTCGTCGCGATCGAAGAAAAGACCGAAGAGCAATTGGAGATCGCCAAGGAAGGGCTGCGTCGGCGGGTCGCCTCTGAATGTTCGGCTAATCACCCCAGGGCTTCCTCGATATAGACAGCGCGAATCCGCATTCGCGAGTGCGCCGTGTCCCCGCCGCATTTGGCATGCCCGACCGGCCCGATGCACGTCGAAATCCCCGACGCCGACCATCACGGGACAATCGACCAACCGCTGTGGCCGCCCTCTCGCGCTGCTGGCGGAGCCGGCAGGAGGTGTGATCCGTTGACCACCGTCGTCGCGAGGAGCAAAGCGACGCGGCGATCCAGCCGCCCGACGCTGCGGGCAAAGGAGGGGCGGACATGCTGTTGCAGATCGATCGTTGGCCCTCTGAGAATCAGGAGGCGTTGCTCGAAGCGGGGCGCAGCATCGAGGCGGAGCGCGCGGGCTCCTATCACGCCTCTGAGGCAGAACTCGCCGCGATCGATCGAGGCCTCGATGATGCGCGGGCCGGCCGTTTCGCGTCCGAAGATGCGGTGGCGAAGTTCCGCAGCGAATGATGCTTCGATGGACCGCGGGCGCGCTCGCCGATCTGGATTCGATTCATGCGTATCAGAAACTCCATTGGCCGGCGATGCTGGCGCCCTTGCATCCCCCTCTCAACGCGCCAGGGCGCGGGCGCTCGCGAGCGAGCGCCGGACGAAACGCTTCGAGCGGCAGGAGGAAGTGTTCGACCTGTTCGTTTCCGGCTTTTCCCACCAGCAGATCGCGACCGCCCTGAAAACCAGCAGCCATACCGTCCGCCGCATCGTCGACACCGCCGTCGCCGAGCGGCGCCTCGACGCGCCCGAGCGCTTCGCCCGGGTGCAGGTCGCGCGCCTGACCAAGGCGCTCTCCCATGCCGACCACAAGCTCGAGCGGGGCGACATGAGAGCCTTTGCGCCCTTTTCTGAAGATTTTGGCCGCGCTCGACCGCTACCACGGCCTTGACGGGCGCGGGCTTCCGCTCCGCCAGGCGCAGGTCGGCGACGTGCTGGCGCCCCCCCGCTCGCCCTTCCCAATCCCGCGTCCTCCGAAGATGCCGCGGACGTTGCCGATTTTGGCGCCTGAAATGCCGGAGCCCCAACCGCCCTGTCCCGAGGCGCCCTGTCGAGCGCGACGGCAAAAGTATCGTTGGAAGGCGCTTTCATTGTCCCGGAAGGCGGACCACGGCGCGACGGTCTATATCCTGCGCTGTGCGGACGGCGGCTATTTCACCGGCGTCGCGCAACGCACGGCGGAGGACCGGCCGGGCGAACATCCGCGGAGCTCTGTTCGACAACCCCTATACCATCAGCCGGCGCCCGGTGACGCTCCTCCGTGCCGAGCAGCACGAGAGGACTACGGACGCCTTCGCCGCGCGGAAGCGGATCGTGGGCTGGTCGCGGGCCGAAAAGGCAGCCTCTATCCGTAGGGATTTTCCCAAGGGGCGCCGCCTCGGCGAAGATGGTGGCGCGGGCGCTGACCGCGTCCGCCCTGCTCACAGGCCGCGGTGATAATCAACATTACTTACTTGTCTTAATTCACCCTCCCTCGTCCTGCGAAAGTTGCAGATTTTGGCGCCTAAAGCCTTGAAATCGCTCGCCAGGCGACGGATTCAATTCCTCCCCCGCGCACCTTCTCCGCGAAGCGGGGAAGGTGGCCGGCGAAGCCGGCCGGATGGGGTGTGGAAAGCAGGGGAGCGGACCTTGAAGGTTCGCGATGACAGCAGTGCAAGCCTGCCGACGTCGAAGCAGCGGCCCATACCCCATCCGGCGCTTCGCGCCACCTTCCCCAGCAAAGCTGGGGAAGGCTAACAGCCCCTCACTCCAGCCTGACTGACACCGCGTCCGATGCGCCGTTGCCGTCGATCACCGAAACCCGGGCGAATCCCGCACCGTCCGGCTTCCAGGCCGATTGCCGGCGCAGGTCGGCTTCGGCGACCGGGCGGCCGTTGACGAACCAGGCGAACGGCGGCGCGCCGCCGAGCGCCTTCAGGGCCAGCGTGCGGTCGCGCTCGCCTTCGGTAAGCCCGAGGTCGATGCGGGCGCCGTCGGGCGGGAAGGCGATCTTCAGCGCCGCCATCTGGGTCGCCGCCATGGTCTTCGGCGCATCCTTGCGCAGATGGCGCAGGGGCGGCGGCAGGTCGGCGGTCACGCTCGCCGCCAGCACGCCCTTGGGCGGCCGGATGATCTCGACGTCGCGCCCCAGCCGCTCGAAGGCGTCGAACAGGATCGGCGCCGCCGCCTGGCGGCCGATCAGGCCCGGCGTCGGGCCGTTGTCGGGCCGGCCGACCCACACCGCGATCGTCGTCCCGCGGTCGAAGCCGACCGCAAGCGCGTCGCGAAAGCCATAGGACGTGCCGGTCTTGAAGGCGATGCGGTTGCTCAGCGCATTGGCGGGCGGCGGGACGCCGCGCAGGATGTCGGCGACATACCAGGCGGCTACGGGATCGGTGACGCGGCGCTCCCCGATGATCGGCAGCTTTCCGTCGAGCCGCTCGGTCAGCGCCGGCGCTTCGCCGCCGCGCGCGATCCCCGCATAAAGGCGGGCGAGGTCGGTCAGCGAAACGCCCAAGCCCCCGAGGCCGATGGCGAGGCCGATCGGCGTCTCCTTCGGCAGCGCGACCTCGACGCCGCCGCCATGCAGGCGGGCGAGGAAGGTCGCCGGCCCGACGTCGGCGAGCAACTCGATCGCCGGCAGGTTCAAGGACATCTGCAGCGCCTTGCGCGCCGTCACCGTTCCCTGGTAGCCGAGGTCGAAATTCTGCGGCGCGTAGGCGCCGTAGCGCGCCGGCCGATCGAACAGCACCGTCTCGGGATGGGCGAGCCCCTCCTCGAAGGCGAGCGCGTAGATGAAGGGCTTCAGGGCCGAACCTGGCGAACGGGGGAAACGCGACATGTCGATCGCCCCGCCGCGCGAGGCGTCGTCGACGTCGGCCGCGCCGACCCGGGCGCGGACCTCGCCGGTCCGGTTGTCGATGACGACGATCGCCGCCGACAGCTTTGGCCCGAGCCGCGCGACGCCCTCTTTCGCCAGCGATTCGAGCTTCGCCTGCAGCCGACTGTCGATCGAGAGGCGGATCCTCCTTGCCTGCGGATCGGCGGCGACCGCTTCCTCTGCGGCGTGCGCGGCGATCTCGGGGAACGGCTTTCGCGCCACAGGGACGGGCTCGCGCCGCGCCACCGCCGCATCGTCGGCGCTGATCACTCCGCGCGCCGCGACACGCTCGAGCACCCGGTCGCGCGCGGCGCGCGCCGCCTCCGGGAAACGGTCCGGACGGCGCGCTTCCGGCGACTGCGGCAGCGCGACGAGCAGCGCCGCCTCGGCGACGCTGAGCTTCAGCGGCTCCTTGCCGAACCAGGCGAGCGAGGCGGCGCGCGCGCCCTCGAGATTGCCGCCGAACGGAGCAAGCGTCAGGTAGCGATCGAGAACGCCGGGCTTGCCGACCGCGCGCTCGATTTCTTGCGCACGCGCGATCTGCCTGACCTTGGCGGCAACCGTCCGCTCGGCGCGCGGCTCAATCAGCCGCGCGACCTGCATCGTGAGCGTCGAGCCGCCCGAGACGACATGACCACGCCACAGCCACTGCCCCGCCGCGCGCAGCAAGGCCCGCGCGTCGACTCCGCGATGCTCGTAGAAGCGTCCGTCTTCATAGGCGACCAGCATCGCGACATAGCGCGGATCAACGTCATGCGCCGTCGCCGGCAGCCGCCACCGCCCGTCCGGCTGGGTGAAGGGCCGCAGCAGGCGCCCGTCGCGGTCGACGACCACGGTCGAGCCTTCGCGCGAGGCGGCGAGGTCGAGCGTCGGGAGGCTCGTTTCATAGCGCGACCAGGCGAGCGACGCAGCGACGCTGATAGCGGCGAAGAGTATGGCCCCTGCGGCGAACGCGACGAGGAGCGTGCGGCGGGACCGCATGGCTTCCCCTCACCCCAGCCCTCTCCCGCATCCTTCGACAAGCTCAGGATGAGGGGGAGGGGGAGCGGGGTCGAAACCCTTCTCCCGCTTGCGGGAGAAGGTGGCGGGCGAAGCCCGCCGGATGAGGGCAAGCACCATCATTTCCCCGTCACCTCCATCTCGCCGAAGCCGGTGCGCCCGTAGCGTTCGGGGTCGTACATGTCCTCGGCGGTCGCCGGCGGATAGACGTAGTGTCCCGGAGCGACCGCGCGCGCGACATAGGCGATGGTGATGAACGCCGACTGGCCGTCGGCGCGGTCGTAGGCCGCGACGAACCGGTCGTCGCGGTATTCGGTGTGGACCGGCGTCTCGTCGTTGGTGAGCCAGGAGAAGCCCTCGACCGAGCCGCCGTCGACGAGCGCCGGGTTGTCGATCTCGAGCCCGGCGGGCAGCCGGTCGACGATGAGGAGCCTGGCGTAGCGCGCCTCGGCCTCGGTCACCTTCAGCGCGACCACGACGCGCTCGTTCTGGGCGAGGCTCTTCAGGTCGATCTTGGTTCCGTCGAGCTTGTAGAACGTCCGCTCGACCGCGTAGCCATGCGCCGCTGCGGGCTCTGGGACGACGGGCGCTCCGGAAATCGTGGTCACGAGCTCAGCCGTGTTCTGCCCGGTATTGGCGATGGTCACCGTCTTTCCGACGATGGCCGCGCCGACGAATCGCCGGTTGACGGCGCCCTTCACCGGCTGCCCGTCGAGGCTGAACTGGCTGAGGCTTCCGTGCTCCGCCAGAGCTTCGGCGGCGAGAACCATCCAGGTCTTCTCCTGGGTGCTGGTGTAGGAGCGATCGGCCTGAGCCGCCTGGACCACGGCGCCCGCGCGTTGGACGCCGTCGCGCGGCGCTTCGTCCGCAGCGAGACCGGCCTCGGCGAGCAGCGCGAGAACGGCGGCCGCGTCGCGCAGGCGCGAGCCGTAGTCGGGGCGGGAGACGCCCTGATCGCGTTCCGCTTCGAGCGCAGTCAGCGCGACGGCGAAAACCTTGCCCGCGCGGGCGCGGTCGCCGAGCATCGCGAGCCCCGCGCCGAGCTGCGCCTTGGCGAGCGGCGTCGCAAATGCGTTGAGTTGGGCGTCGGAAAGATAGCGAAGGTCGCCGATCACCGGGCGACCGTTGCGGGCGAGCACATAGAGCGCGTAGGCGAGCGCCTGCGCGTTGTCCTTGTTGGGCTCGGGCGAATTGACGACCGTGTTGCGCAGCCGGTCGAGCGCCTGGTCGAAAGCCCCCTGCGGCACTGCGAAATCGCGTTCGCGGGCGCGGGTGAGGAAGTCGGTGACGAAGGCGTCGAGCCACGGGTCGTCGTCGCCGCTGTCGGCAGCCCACAGACCGAACGCGCCGTTGGCCCCCTGGCGGCTGAGCTCCCGATCGATCGCCTGGCGGATCCTGCCGTCGAGGTCCGGATCGACGCCGAGGTTCTCGAGCGAGGCGAGCCGATTGGCGTAGAGAAGCGGCATCGCGCGACTCACCGTCTGCTCGGAGCAGCCGTAAGGATAGCGGTCGAGCGCCTGCAACAGCGCCGGCGCGTCGAGTGCGCCGAAGGGCGAAGCTGAGATGGCGACCGACCCGGTCCCCGGGATGAAGTCGGCGAGCAGGTCGCCGGAAACCGTCTGGGTCCCGCCGCCCGGCAGCGGCGTCACCGTGCGCCGGTAGACGTCGGGCGCGCCGGACACGATTCCGAGCTTGAAATGCTGCGCCTGGTCGGTCTTGGGCCCGGCGAGCCTGAGATCGAACTCGGCCGTGCCGACGCCCGCCGCCGCGATCGGCATGGCGACCGACAGCCGCTGATGGGCGTCGAGACGCACCGTCCGGCGGAGCGCGTCGGCGTCCGCCGTCAGCGGCCCGTGAATGTCAAGGTCGAGCGTGTAGTCGCCCGCGTCGCCCTCGACGTTGTCGATCTCGACATGCATCTGCGACCGGTCGCCGACGTCGAGGAAGCGCGGCAGGGTCGCCGCGACGACGATCGGGTCCCGCACCACGACGTCCGCCTGCGCCGACCCGACCTTCTCCCTCGACCAGGCGACTGCGGCGAGCCGAACGGCGCCGTTGAACGCCGGCAGATCGAAGGTCACCGTCGCCTTGCCCTCGGCGTCGAGCTTCACCACCCCGGAGAAGAGCGCGAGCGGGGGCTGCGTCGGCAGGTTGCCTTCGAGGTTGCCGCTCGTGTCGCCGCCGGTGTGAATGGCGCCCGCCGCGCCCTGCATGCCATCGATCAGCATGCCCCAGAGGTCGCGGATCTCGACCGGAAGCTTGCGCTGGCCGAAAAAATAGGCGCTCGGGTCCGGCGTCTTGAAGCCGGTGAGGTTGAGGATGCCGATGTCGACGGCCGACACCGTCACCCGCGCCTCCTCGCCCGGCGTGAGGCCGGAGACCTTGACCGGCAGGGTCATCGGCTCGCGGGGCTTCACGAGCGCAGGGGCATCGAGCGAAATGTCGAGCTTGCGCGCGTCCGCCGCGATTCCGAACCAGGCAAGGCCGATCGCCCGGCCCGGCATGCGCCGCGCGGCGACATCGAGCGGCCGGTGGGTCAGCGCGACCGCATAGGCGCCCGGACCCCAGTCGCCGGCGACCGCGAACGGCACGACATTGTCGCCGGCGACGAGATCAACGTCGATCAGGCGTTCGACGACGTCGCCGATCAGCGCGACTGTCGCCTTGCCGGCATAGGCCGAATTGATCCGAAGCTTCGCCTCGTCGCCCGGGGCGTAGCCCGTCTTGTCCAGCGTTACGACGACGTTGTCCGGCACATCGGCGCTCGCCGTCCCGGACCAGCCGACATCGAAGGTGAAGCTCGTCTCCTCGCCGTCGAGCGTCTTGACGTCGAGCCGGTGAGCGCCCCAGCCGACCAAGGCCGAAAACTTCGCCGGCGCATCGGCGCCGATGTCGATCGTCCCGCTCGCCACCCGCTTCGACGACTTGACCGGCTCGAAATTCCAACGCCCGTCCGAATTGAACCACTGGTAATCGCTGCTCACCTGATAGAGCGACCATTCCGCCCCTTTCCTCGCGGTCCGCGAACCGTCGGGGGTGACGGCGATCGCCTTGAACGTCGCCTGGTCCCCGGCGCCAATCGAATCGTCGAAGTCCTTCTTCACCCCGACCATGACGCCTTTCGCCCGCACCGGCAGCGTCACGGTGCGCTCGACCGTGCGGCCGCCGGGCTCGGCGACGTCGACGATGAGTTTCGCTTCGAGCGGGCGCGTCGCGGTCGCGTCCGGCAGTTCGACGGAAAGGTCCGCGTGGCCCTTGGCGTCGGTCTGCACCTTGTCGGTGAACTGGTTCTCGACGGTGGTGAACTCGTCGTCGGCGAGGCCCGCAACATAGCCCGGGAAGCCGGCGAGAGCCGCATCCTCAACCGCCTGCAGGCGGATCGCGCCGGTGACGTCGAGCCCGCTCGCCGGCGCGCCGTAGAGGAAGCGCGCGTCGAGCGTGAGCTCGACCGGCTCCCCCGGATCGATGAAGGGTTTGACGGGATGCAGGGTAAAGTCGAGCCGCTCCGGAATATAGTCCTCGAGCAGGAACTGGACCTCGCCGATCGCGTCGCCCTTCGGGTCGGCGTAAGCCTGAATCGTCCACTTTCCAGGGGCCGCGCCCGGCAGGAGCGGAACCGCGAAGGCTCGTCCGCCCATGCCCTCGTCGGGCAGGGTCGCCCGCTTGTATTCGACGCCGTCCGGCCGCTTGACCACGAGCGTCAGCGGCAGGCCGGGCGCGGCGACGCCCTTGGCGTCGCGCAGAAGCGCGGTTGCGAAAACGGTCTCGCCCGAGCGGTAGACGCCGCGCTCGGTATAGAGGAACGCGTCGAGCCCGGCGGGCGCGTCGCGGCCGTCGACGCCCCGGTCGGTGAGGTCGAAGGCGTTCTGCGCGAGATTGAGGAAATTGTAGTCGTCGGCGAGGGTCGCGACCAGGAGCCCGGGCGCGGAACCGCCTTTGCCGCGCGACAGTCCGGGGTCGAAATCGACCCGGCCGTCCGGTCCGGTCGTCTTCGTCGCCAGAACCTCGTTGTTGCGCGCGACGAGCTTCAGCTCGACTCCGGCGAGCGGCCCGGCCGACCCCAGCGACTCGACGATCGCGTGAACGCCGTCGTCGCCGGAAATCGCGGTCAGACCGAGGTCCGAGACGACCATCCATTGCGTCGCGAGCTGCGTATCTTCGGGTTGATCCGAGTCGGACGACTTCTCCTTCCACGGGCGCGCGGTGACGAGATAGACGCCTGGCTTCAGCGGTCCGACGGCCTTGAGAACGGGAAATTCCGTCACCACGTCCTTGTTGAGCTCGGAAGCGACGTCCATCGACCCGCTCCAGACCTTCACGCCGTCCGTGTTCTCGATGTCCTGAGCGCGCGAGGTGTCGATCGGTTTGAGGAAATCATCGCGGCTCACCGTCGCCAACAGGTTTCGGTCGCCGATACGGTAGACTTCGATCGCGACCTTCGGCGTGTTGACGGTGACGAGCGGCGCGCCCTCCTGGCCCTGGCGCGGCAGCACGTAGGCCTTGCCGGCGAAATGCGCCTGCGGTGATCTGTCGCGGACGTAAATTTCATAATCGGCCGCCTTGAGCAGCGATTCGCCGACCGCCGAGGGCAGGCCTTGGCGCAGCACGATCGCATAACGCTCGCCGTGCTTGAGGCCCTCGACGCAAATCTGCTGATCCTCGGTCGAGATCGCGCCGTTCGACGCTCCCGACACCGCGACATAGGGCGCAAAGTCCGTCTTGCGCGCGAGCTGCTCGGAGAAGTTGAAACAGACCCGCGGCGCGCTCGATTCGTTGTCGACCTTGTAGTCGAGAATGCGGAAACCGTGCTCCTCGCGCATCGCCTCGTAGATCTTGCGCACGTCGATATTGTCGCGCCGGTCGAGGGAGGCCTTGTAGGCGTCGAGCGCGCCGCGCCAGACTTCGCGCCGGGCCAGGAGATCGCCGAGTACGGCGAGGGCCTGAGCCTGCGCTGCGGGCGTCGTGGAATGCTGATAGGCGGCATAGGCCGCGGTCGCGCCCTGGGTCACGAGCTCCCAGCGGCTGTCCGCCTTGGCGTCGTCGGCCTTGATCGCGACATCGGCGAAGGCGAGCCAGCCTGCCGGGTCCTTGGGAGCGGCGGCGACGGCGGCGGCGGCGAGCTTCTGCGCGACGTCGTATTTGCCCGCAACAGCGGCGGAGTTGGCGGCCTTGCGCAAGTCGTCCGACGACTTGCCGGCGGCCTGCGCGCCGATCTTGCCCGCCTCGATCCGCAGCGTCTCGGTCAGGCGCACGGCGTCGCTCGCCATGTCCTCGCGGGCGTAGGGCTTCGTATCCGCCGCCAGCACGGCGCCGGCCGTCGTGAACAGGACACAAACGGCGAATGCGCGCAGCCAATGAAGCATGGTTCAAGCCCCATCTTCATCGCGACCTGAGGCGGCCGTCCCCGCACGACCGAATTCCGTCAGGCCCCTCGCGATGATGACTTCAGTTTCCTCGATCGTGTTGCACCTTTAGCACGGATTGCCGTTCGCCGGCCAGAATCGTCTGGGCCTCAAGCAGCAACGGCGGTATCACGCGGAAGGCGGCCTGCGCCTCGGCGCCGACTCAAGGCCGGGCTCGCTCCCGCCGAGTCCGGCCAATCGCGTGGGCTCTCCCGTTCGATGAGAGCTTTCAGCGCTCGGCGAACCGAGAGCATTGGTTCCGTCGAGCCGGCTCATGATCTAATATGCGCCGGCGCACCGCGGACCGGAAGGCCGATGGGGAAAGCCATGAAACGAACGCCCGCCCGGCTCGCCTTAGTCCTGGCGGCGTCGATTCTCGCCCTGCCGGCCGCAGCGCAGACGCCCGCGGCGCCGCCCGCCGCGCCTGCCGCCGCCGACGCGGCTTTCGCCGCGCAGAAGGCGGCGTTCCTTGCCCTGCCGCTCGCGACGCGCAAGGCCGCCCAGGACGCGCTCGTCTGGCTCGGCCTCTTCAACGGCGTGAGCGACGGCGATTTCGGCAAGCGCTCGCGCGATTCCATCGTCGCCTTCCAGCTCAGCCAGAAGGGGATCGGCGACGGCGTTCTCTCCGCCGGTCAGCTTCAGGCCCTGCTCGCCGCGGCGCAGAAGGCGCGCGCGTCGGTCGGTTTCCAGACCATCGCCGACGGGAAGAGCGGCGCGCGGATCGGGGCGCCGACGAAGCTGATGGCCGAGAAGAACGGGCCGAAGCTCGACTTCGCGTCCAGCTCCGACCCGGACCTCGCGGCGCTCTACGCGCGCCTCAGCGCGGAGTTGCCGACCCGCAAGGTCGCCTACAAGGCGATGAAGCCGAACGCATTCCTTGTCGTCTCGGGCCATGACGGGACTCAGAAATTCTATTCGCGGTTCGAGAAGTCCGATGGAGCGAATCCGCCGGTGCGCGGCTTCACCTTCACCTATGCCGCAGCTGCCCGCAACTTCGACCGTATCGCGCTCGCGGTCGCCAATTCGTTCGAAGCCTTTCCGGCTGCGGGCGCAAACTCCGCGAGCGCTGCGCCTCCCGCCGCAGACGCCGCGCCGCCGCCTGCCTCGCGCCCGCCCGTTCCGGCCGCGCCCCAACCGGTCGCAACCGCGCTCGTCATCGCGCCGGGCAAGGCGCTGACCGCGCTCGAGCCCGACCTTTGCCCGAATCCAATCGTCGCCGGCAAACCTGCCCGCTTCGAGCGGGCCGACGCGGCGACGGGCCTCGCCATCCTCGCCGGCGCCTTCGACGGCAAAGCGGAGCCGCCGAGGCTAGCCGCGCTTTCGTCCGACCTCATCGTGCTCAGCGCCTCGGGCGAGCGCGTGGCGGCCAATTCCGCATCGCTGGCGAGCGACGCCCTGCCGATCGCCGTCGCCTCGCTCGAGAAGAGCGCCAGCGGCGCCCCGGCTTTCGACCGTGGCGGCTCCATCGCCGGCATCGTTGCGCCGATCGCCGACGAACCAAAGCGAGTCGCCGGCGTCGCGCTCGCGGGCCCGCACGCCCTCATCGACCCGCAGGCGATCGGGGCGTTTCTCGGCGGCGGAGAGCTTACGCCCCTGCCCTCCCCGCCCCTCAGCGCCGGCGCGATCGCGGCGCGCGAGAAGGGAGCGCTGCTCACGGTGTCGTGCCAGGAGTAAGGCTCAACTCACCGCCGGCGGCCGTGATGCGGAGAGAGAGCGCGGCGCTCGCCATTCGTATCGGGGCAGCTGCAGCGCGTCGACAATATCCCTGCCGACCGCAAACCGCGCCACTCTTGGAAGGGCGAACGCCTTGATCACCAGGTTGCGGAAGCCGAGGCCCCAGGCGGTTCTGGGCGCGAAGGCGGCGGCGAAGCGCTCGGCCCCGCGCTGTTTCCCCTCGATATAAGTCATAAGTCCGCAACAGAGCTTCGTAATTGCGAAAGGCCTCCCCGTACCGGCCCTGCGCGCGATCAAGCTCGCCCGCCAGGACATAGGCGGAAATCATGGCCAGCGCCGACCCCTGCCCGGTGACCAGTGAGACGCAGGACGCAGCGTCTCCGATGAGGGCGACGCGGCCTCGCGACCACGCATTCATCCTGATCTGGCTGACGCTGTCGAAATAGAGTTCAGCCGCGCGATCCAGCTCGTCGAGGATCTGCGGGCATTCCCATTGTCCGTCGCGGTACCTGTCGCGCAGCATCGTCTTCTGCAGGGCAAGCGTCGCGGGCGCATTGCTGTTGTCGTCGGCAAAGACGAACAGGAACAGCGTCCGGTCCTCGCGCAGCGTGAAGCGGCCGAGCATCCGCCCCGGCCGGCCGTACATCAGATACACATCCTCGTTGCGCGGACGGTATTTTTCGGCCGTGAATGCCGCAACCGAATAACCGAGTTGCTTCTCGAACTGCGTCTCGGGCCCGAACGCCAGCCTTCGGACGTTCGAATGCAGGCCGTCGGCGCCGACGACCAGATCGAAACGGCGCTCGCCGCCGTGCTTCAGCCGAACCTGGACGCCGTCAGCCCGCTCCTCGAGACAGGTGATCTCCTCGCCGAAAATCGTCTCGATCCCGCATTTTGCCTTGTCGAACAGCAGTCGCGACAGGTCGCTGCGCCCGACAGTCACGTAGCGACCGCCTGTCAGCTCGTCGAAAATTCTGGTCCCGAAGCCGGCTACGCGCCGTCCGCCGTCGTCGACGACCCGCAATTCGAGCGTGTGGTAGCCGACGCGGTCGACGTCGTCTCGCAGACCCATGCGCTCCGCGATGTCGTAGCCCAGACCCCAAAAATCGATGACATAGCCGCCGGCGCGGATCGCGGGCGCGCGCTCGATCAGGGTCGGCTGCAATCCCGCGGCCTCGAGCCAGTAGGCCAGGGTCGGTCCGGCGATCCCAGAGCCGGAGATCAATACGGTTTGAGCGGTCACGGCGGCGATGCAACGCCTTCGGCGGTCGAACCGTTCCGAATCGGCAGGACCGCCCTCGCTGCAGGCTCGCCCGCCCCCAATCGCCCTTCCACAAAATCCTTCCGCCGGATCCCCTGGGCATAAAGCAGCGCCGTCAGGTCGCCATGATCGACGCGCGCATGGACCGCGGCGGCGACTTTCGGCTTGGCCCGGTAGGCGACGCCGAGTCCGGCGGCGAGCAGCATTTTGAGATCGTTGGCGCCGTCCCCGACGGCGATCGTCTCCGACAGGTCGAGACCCATCGCGCCGGCGATTTCCTCGAGCGCCGCGAGCTTTGCGTCCTCGCCCTGGATCGGCTCGATTGCCTTGCCCGTCAGCTTGCCGGCGGCGATCTCGAGTTCGTTGCCGCTGTCCTCGTCGGCCCCGAGCGAGCGGGCGACCGCGCGAGTGAAGGGGCGGAAAGCGCCGGATACGACGACCACCCGGGCGCCCCGCGCCTTCATCGTCCCAACCAGGGTTTGCGCGCCAGGGCTGGGTTTGATGCTGTTCGCCAAAACCTCGCCGATGATCGTCTCCGGCAGGCCGGCGAGCAGCGCGACGCGTTCGCGCAGCGCCCGCTCGAATGCGATTTCGCCGCGCATCGCCCTCTCGGTGATCTGAGCCACATGCGCCCCGACCCCGGCATGAGCCGCGAGTTCGTCGACGCTCTCCTGGCCGATGAGGGTCGAATCCATGTCGGCGACCAGCAGCCTCTTCTCCCGACCCGCCAGCGGCTGAACGATCAGGTCGAACGGCGCGCCCGCAAAAGCCTGTTCGAGCGCGGCGCGCTTCGGCTCGAGCTTGCCGGTGAAAACAAGGTCCGCGGCGACGCCGTCTTCGAGCCAGCGCCGGCGCTCGATGCCACGCAAGGCGGCGGCCGCCTTGTCGAGGGTTGCCTCGCTGAGCCGCTCCCGGGCAGGATCGGCAATCAGGGTTGCAACGAGGATGATCGACGTCATGAGCCTTCCGGGCGTGGAATCAGGGTCAGCAGATTGAGACGCGTGCTTCTCATTGCAGGCCCGACGGCGAGCGGCAAGTCCGCCGCGGCGCTGGCGCTGGCAAGAACGTTCGGCGCGACGATCGTTAACGCCAATTCGATGCAGGTCTACGCCGACCTGCGCGTGCTGACCGCCCGCCCGACCCGTGAGGAGGAGGCGGGCGCCCCACACCGCCTATTCGGCGAGATCGACGGCGCCATCAACTATTCGGTGGGCTCATGGTCGCGCAGGGCGCAGGAAATTCTCGCCGGGATCGGCAGGGAGCCGGTCATTTTCGTGGGCGGCACCGGGCTTTACTTCCGAGCGCTGACGGAAGGCCTGTCCGACATGCCGGCAATCCCGGAGGCCGTCCGCGCCGAGATCCGGGCGAAAGCGGAGGGCCGCTCGACCCCCGACCTGCACGCCGATCTTTCGGTGCTCGACCCGGCGACGGCCGCCCGCCTGAGGCCCTCGGACCGCCAGCGGACCCTGCGCGCGCTGGAAGTGTTCGTCGCCACCGGCAGGCCGCTCACCTCTTTCCATAGCGCGCGCGCGGCGTCTGCGCTTAATCCCGGCGAGTGGGCGGGCCTCTTCCTCGCGCCCGAGCGGGAGGCGCTCTATCGGGGCATCGACGCCCGCTTCGACGCGATGCTGAAAGAGGGCGCGCTGGATGAGGCCGCCGCGCTGATGGAGCGCCATCTCGATCCGGCTCTGCCGGTCATGCGGGCGCACGGGGTCCGGCATCTGATCGACCATTTCGAAGGAAGGCTGTCGCTCGCTCAAGCCGCCGAGCGGGCGAAGCTCGACACCCGCCACTACGCCAAGCGCCAGTTCACCTGGGCGCGGCATCAGCTCGCCGGCTTCGACTGGACCCAGCCCGAGGCTGCGGTCGCGGCGGGAAAGCGCGCGCTTGCAGACGGTTGGACTTAGGCTGCATGGCCTCGGCGGCCTCCGCGTTCCCCGGGCCGTTCAAGGCTCTCCCGAGATAGCGTCTCAGTTTGAAGCGTGGGGATTGACAATCATGCGCGGCGACGCCCTGCTCCCGTTATGCTCTGCGCAGAGCACGAGCGGCCGGGACGAGATCAGAGATGCAGCTTCAGTCCACACTGACTTGTCCGAAATGCGGGCATCAAGCCGTCAAGGACGTGCCGACCGACGCCTGCCAGTTTTTTTATGAGTGCAAAGGCTGTGGCGAAGTCCTAAAGCCGCTCGCGGGAGACTGCTGTGTGTTTTGCTCTTTCGGCTCCGTTCCCTGTCCGCCAATCCAGGAAGCGCGGGTCGCCGGCGCTGCTTCCAGCTGTTGTGGCGCCAATTGAATGCCAACCAAGACACGACCTCATCTAACATGATCTGTTTGAAGCTCGCGGTCTCCCTTGTAGGTTGCCAGGCCAAGCCTGCTGGAGGGTCGAGATGCCAAAAGTCCGAGCGAACGGAATCGACATCGAATATGAAAGCTTCGGACGGGACAGCGACCCGCTCGTTCTGCTGGTCATGGGCTTCGCGGCGCAGCTCATTTTCTGGCCGGAGTCGCTGTGCGAGGGCCTGGCGGCCAGGGGCTTTCGCGTCGTCCGGTTCGACAACCGCGACATCGGCAAGTCGACCCATCTTGCTGAACGCGGAACGCCGGACATTCCCGAGGTCATGAAACAGGCGATGTCGGGGCGGCGACCGGAGGTTCCCTATTCGCTGTCCGACATGGCCCAGGACGCCGTCGGCCTGATGAGCGCGCTCGGCGCCGAACGGGCCCATATCGTCGGCGCCTCCATGGGCGGCATGATCGCCCAGCTCCTGGCGATCAACCATCTGGGCAGGACGAAAAGTCTGACCTCGATCATGTCCACCACCGGCCGAAGGGACCTCCCGCCAGGCAAACCGGACGCGCTCGCCTTGCTGACCCGGCCGCCGAAGAGTTTGCGCCGCGAGGACCTGATCGAAAACGGCATGATCGCCCGGCATGTGCTGGCAAGTCCGGGCTTCCCGGCCAGCGAAGCAGACCTTCGCGCCTTCGTGGAGCGGGTGGTCGATCGGGCGCCGTACGACCCGAGCGGAATCGCGCGCCAGCTTGCGGCCCTGATCGCCGCGCCGCCGCGCAATGAGCTCTTGAAGGCCGTGCGCTGCCCCGCATTGGTCCTTCACGGCGACAGCGATCCGCTGATTCCCGTCGCCGGGGGGAAGGACACCGCTGCGAGCATTCCCGGCGCCGAGTTGGTCGTGATTCCGGGAATGAGCCACGGCTTTCCGGAGTCGGTCGTACCGCTTTGCCTGAAGCATATCGCCGATTTTGTCGTGAAGGCGGAAGGGAGCGCGAGCTGAGGTTCCGAGCGCTTCCGAGCCGAGGCGACACTGTGGCTCGATGTGGCGCTACCGGACGGGGTCTGGCAGCTGGCTATTCCGGCAGTCCTGCCTTCCGCAAACCGTCCTCCATTCTGGCGAGGTCCTCGGATCGTCGAAAGGGAATCCAATCCCTGACGTCGGCGGCGCGCAGGGAAGGCGCGAGCTGGCGGACATGCGCCATTGTTGCACTCGCTTCAGAAAGCCTCCCGGCAAGTGCATTGGCTGCCGCCAGATCTCGCAGCGCGGGAAGAGGGGTCGGTCGCATGCGCAATGCTCGTTCCGCCCATAGAGCCGCCTCGTCGTACCTGCCCGCTAGGAAATGGGCGAACGCTACGCCGCCCTGAGCCCGGAAACTGAGTGGGTCGCGCGGGCTCAGGCGCATCGTGTGGGTCAGCTGCTCGATCGCCGTTTCTGGTTCGCCAAGGAAGGCCTTCGTCCAGCCGCTGCAGTGCCACGCCAGGGCCAGGTTCGGATTGAGCGCCAGCGCAGAATTGAGAAAGGCCGAGCCGTCGTCGAGATCGTGGGCGACAAAGGCGAGCGCATATCCGCCGCCAGAGAGTCCGGCTGGCGTGCAATCGGAAGCGCCAGCGGGTTCTCCCATGTGCGCGAGCTCTTCGCGGCGCCGACGGATATGTGGCTCCTCGCTATTTCAAGTGGGTGAATTAGCGAGCACGTCGCCGGCGATGAGGTAGACGATGGCTTTGAGGTTTCGTTTGGTTCGGTAGCCCTTGGCCTTGCGCTTGGCGGCCTGGACATTGCCGTTGATGGCTTCCAGGACGCCGTTGGAAAGGCCGGTTGCGATCGATCTGAGAATGCCCTCGGCCTTGGCCATGATCGTCGTGGCCAGTCGTTTCATCGGGCCGAGATCGCAGACCTGAACCCAGGCGTTCCAGCGATCGAGGAAGCGTCGGGCCGTCTTGGCGTCCATCGCGAACAGCTGTTGCAGGTTCATGCGGATTTGCATCGCCTGGATCGTGTCCAGGTTCTGCGCTTCCAATCTTGACAACGCTTCCTTCTCCTCCTGCGTCAGATGATCGACGTTCTTGAGGAAGATGTAGCGCCGGCCCTTGATCTGGAAGTTGTTCCGCGCTTCCTCGCGCCGCCCTGGTCGACGGCCTCGTTGGCGAGTTTGATGACGTGGAATTTGTCGAACGTGATCTCGGCGTTGTCGAAATTCGCCTTGATCCCCCATGTCGATGCTGGCGTCGGTGACCGCCTCGCGCTTGCCGCCGTGCGCCTCGAGGAAATCCGCGAATTCCTTCACCGTCGCAGCGTCCTTGCCGTCGGCCACGTAGATGCTGGAAGAAGTCCACATGCCGCCACGTCTCGTCCTTCGTGTCGTGAACCGCACAACCCTCGCCTCCGCACTCAGCGCAGGCGAACCGGCTCCCGCGTGGAAAATCCACGTACAAATCGAGCCGACCATCCTCGACCGCAAACTCGCTACGCGTCACCATCCACGGCGACTGCAACCCAAGGGCCAACTGGAAAAGATCGGTGTCTCGCATCCCCTCAGGCTAAACTCGATCCCCCCTCAGCGATCGCCAACCCGCCCCCAAATTCCGACTTACCCACTCCTTTCAGCGAGGAGCCGGTTATGTTTCGGATGTACTGCTTCGCGACCTGAAGGGCCGCGGCGGAAGTGGGCTCGGCCACGCGCCCTGGCTTCGTTCGGCCGTGCTGGCGGAAAACCGCCGCGATGCGCAACGGGTCCTTGGGATTCACCCCTTGTGAACGATCCAACTGCTGACGATCGACGGGCCGCCGTCGGTCGGAACGAAATAGACGAAGAGCTGGTTGTTCTCGTACATGCCGAATTTGAGCACTTGGCACGGGCTTTCGTCTTCCGCCAGGACGCCGCAGGTCGTGGTCTGCCCCGAGATCGGCGCCCAGCCGATCCGCAGCACCGCCACGTCGAGCGGCATTCCGGGGGCGAGCCGCATGCCGGCCTGAAAGGCGTCGAACGGCGGCGGCGTCGCGCCTGGGATGGCCGGATAGCCGCCGGGGGCGCATCCGGCGAGCAGGAGGGCCCAGAAGAGAATCGCGATTCGAGAGTGCATCGTCCTGCTTCCGAGGGTTGCGGACCGGAAGGACGCCGGCCCGCTTGCCGTCGGCCGATCGATTCGCCTCTTTCAGCAAGCGGCCAAAGTGGTTATCCGCCGGTTAAGCAGACGGCAAAGGCGGCAAGGGCGGGAACTCGACGGACGAGTTGGGAAGCATGGCGGCCGTGTAACCGGGGCCGCGAGGGCCCAATCCCGGCCTCATGTCGGCTGCCCGCCAGGCGGCGCGTCAGGCGGGAGATATCCCTGCTTTTTGCCGAGCAGGGAATTCCCTGCTCGGCCGCGTAGGGTATTTTCCAGATTCTGCGAACTCCCGCTTGTTCCGTATATTACATAAAAATACAGTTATACATCTCGTAGTCCCGGCGACGCCGTGCTCCAA
This sequence comes from uncultured Alphaproteobacteria bacterium, assembly GCA_963741405.1. Classification (GTDB taxonomy): domain Bacteria; phylum Pseudomonadota; class Alphaproteobacteria; order Rhizobiales; family Beijerinckiaceae; genus Roseiarcus. The sequence goes on along the minus strand of CAVUHX010000037.1, from coordinate 507,434 downwards.
GCGCGCATCGCTCCCTTAAGGTTTGACCCACTTCCCGTTCGCCTTCGAAGATTTCACTGCCGCCTCGATGAAGGCGACTCCTTTCACGCCGTCGTCGATGGTCGGGAAATGGACGCCCTTGGACGGCTTCTTGCCCGTCCGCGCCGCCTTGATCGCCGCCGCGACCTCCGAATAGATGTTGGCGAAGCCCTCGAGATAGCCCTCCGGGTGGCCCGGCGGAACGCGGGTCATGCGCCCCGCCGCCTCGCCCGATTCCGGTCCCCCGCGGGTGATGATCCGCGTCGGCTTCTCGTAGGGCGTCCAGAACATAATATTCGGATTGTCCTGCCGCCAGTGCACGCCGCCCTTCGTGCCGTAGACGCGCAGCATCAGGCCGTTCTCGTTGCCGGGCGCGACCTGGCTCGCCCACAAGGACCCTCGCGCGCCGCTGGCGTAGCGCAGCATGATCTGGACGTTGTCGTCGAGCTGGCGTCCGGGGACGAAAGTGGTCAGATCGGCGGCGAGCTCAGCGAGTTCGAGACCGGTCACGTAATCGGCAAGGTTGAAGGCGTGGGTGCCGATGTCGCCGAGCGATCCGCCCGCTCCGGCGCGCTTGGGATCGGTCCGCCATTCGGCGCCTTTGTTGCCCTGCTTTTCCGCCGGCCCGGTCAGCCAGTCCTGCGGATATTCGACATGGACGAGGCGGATCTCGCCAAGCTCCCCGGCCCGAACCATTTCGCGCATCCGGCGCACCAACGGATAGCCGGTGTAGTTGTGGGTCAGCGCGAAAATGCGGCCCGACTTTTCGACGGCGGCCTTCATTTTCTTCGCCTCCGCCAGCGACACCGTCAGCGGCTTGTCGCAGATGACGTGGATGCCTGCCTTGAGGAAGGCGTATGTCGGGCCGGCGTGCATGTGGTTGGGCGTGACGATCGCCACCGCCTCGATTCCGTCCGGTCGCTTGGCCTCGGCCTTCGCCATGCTGTCGTAGTCATCGTAGATGCGGTCCGCGGCGAGGCCGAGTCCCTCGCCGGAGCGCCGCGCCTTGTCCGGCGTCGAGGATAGGGCGCCGGCGACGAGCTCGTAGTGATCGTCAATGCGCGAGGCGATCCGGTGGACCGCGCCGATGAAGGCGCCCTCCCCGCCGCCCACCATTCCGAGCCTCACTCTTGCGCCCGTCCTTGCGTCGCTGCGTCCCTCGATGGTCATGGCTTTCCTCCCCTCACTTCAAACCGAGCGCGCGCTTGATCTGCTTCTTGTCGACCGCGCTGCCGGCGAAATCGTCGAACGCCTTCTCGGTCACCCGGATCATGTGATGCTTGATGAACTCGGCGCCTTCGCGCGCGCCATCCTCGGGATGCTTGAGGCAGCACTCCCATTCGAGCACCGCCCAGGAAGAATAGCCGTATTGGGCCAACTTCGAAAAGATGCCGCTGAAGTCGACCTGCCCGTCGCCGAGCGACCGGAACCGGCCGGCCCGCTCGACCCAAGGCGCATAGCCCGAATAGACGCCCTGGCGGCCGGTCGGATTGAACTCAGCGTCCTTGACGTGAAACGCTTTGATCCGCTCGTGGTAGATGTCGATGAACTCGAGGTAGTCGAGTTGCTGCAACACGAAATGCGACGGGTCGTAATTGATCGCGCAGCGCTTGTGCCCGCCGACCGCGTCGAGGAAGCGCTCGAAGGTCGCCCCGTCGAAACATGTCCTCGCCGGGATGAAGCTCGTAGCAGACATCGCAGCCCGCATCGTCGAAGGCGTCGAGGATCGGCTTCCAGCGTTTCGCGAGTTCCTCGAAGGCCGTTTCGATCAGGCCCGCGGGTCGCTGCGGCCAGGGATAAAGGAAGGGCCAGGCGAGCGCGCCGGAAAAGGTCGGATGCGCAGCGAGGCCGAGGCGCTTCGACGCTTTCGCGCATTTCATCATATGCTCGACCGCCCACTTCTGCCGCTCGGCCGGCTTGCCTCGAACCTCCTTGGGCGCGAATCCGTCGAACGCGTCGTCATAGGCCGGGTTGACCGCCACGAGCTGGGCCGGGACATGGCTCGCAAGTTCGGTGATCTCCAGGCCATGGGCTTTCGCCGTTCCGGTCAGTTCATCGCAATATGTCTGAGATTCTGCGGCCTTGCCGATGTCGATAAGGCTGTCGACCCAAGTTGGAACTTGAACGCCCTTGTAACCCAGCCCCGCCGCCCATTCGCAGATCGAGGCAAACGAATTGAACGGCGCCGCATCGCCGGCGAATTGCGCCAGAAAAATCGCCGGGCCCTTGACCATGCCAGCCATGATTACAAAACCTCCACACGTATGAGGGCGCTCGCTTCAAAAAGAGCGCGCATCTGCAAGACAGAGAAGATCCTCAAGTCCATTGCCGAATACTCTATCGACGGGAGGCTTCTCTCTAGCCCAAAGGAGGCTGCCAAAGCAGCCTCCTCGTTTGCTCTCAGGGATCAATAATTGGGATTCGCCCGGAACGACGGATCGCTCATGTCGTACACGAACGCGCCCGAGTCCCGCTTCTTCATGTAGGCGTCATGGCCGTAGGGAACGAGCTTGTCGGTGTTGATGTCGCTCTTGGTGAACGGAACGAGCGGGTTGAAGATGGCCTTCTTGTAAGGCTTGCCCTCGAAGTAGGCCTTGATCTGCTGATGCGCGACGTCCGCCTCCAGCGTCGGGGTCTCGTTCACGTCCATCGTGGTGATGCCCTTCTTGACCCAGTCCCACGCCTTCTCCTTGCCGTTGCAGGATCCGAGCCAGTATTTGCCCGGATCGAGGCCGGCTTCCTGCATCGCCTGCAAGGCCCCTGCCATCATTTCGTCGTTGTGAACGTAGGCGCCGTCGAATCCGTCCGGCCCGAGGCTGGTGATCGCATCCTGCATGACCTTCTTCGCGGGATCCGCGAACCATCCGCCCGACCCCCAGAACACGACCTGAAGGTCCTTACCCCCGGCGCCCTTGACGCCGACGCTCTCAGCGAGGTTGCCGATATCCTTGCCGCCCTTCTTGTAAGCCTGAAGGAAGCCGTCGGTTTGTCCTGACGCGGTGCCCTGACCAAGCTTGCCCTCGATCATGATCAGCTTCTTCACGTTATGCTGCATCGCGGATTCACCCGCCATCACGCCGCAACCCACCCAGTCGTATCCGGAGAAGCCGGCAAGCCCCGGCTCGTTCGGCGGATTGTGGGTCAGGTGGAACTCGGGGATGTTTGCGGCCTTGGCGAGCTTCAGGGTCTGCGAGGTCGTCTGCGGCGAGTTTTGCACGACCAGAAGCGCGTCCACGCCCTGCGTGATGAAGTTCTCAACCGCTGCGATCTGCTCCGGCGCGGTCCCCTGTCCGACGATGTCGAGAACGGTCCAGCCTTCGCGCCCCGCAAGGGTCTTGAAGACCTCAAAGCCCGCCTTGTAGAAATCGTCCGAGGCGTCCATGTAGTAGCCGATGACCTTGGCTTTTCCCTCGGCGGCCAAGGCCTGACCGCCAGCCGCAAAGGCGAAAGAGCCTAGTGCGGCCAGAGCCGTAAGTGTGAGCGCCATTCTCTTCATTTTACCTACTCCCTTTCATTCGTTTCTTTTTCGTCTCAAGACTTCACACAGATGAGTCCTGCATATCTACCCGCACGCTTCCTTGATCTTGTGTACCTCCTTTCTTCGCCGAGTCCGCCACTTTGCGCGCCATCGCCTGCTCGCGTTTCAGGGCGCGGAAATCGGACACCTGGGAGGAGATATCCCCCGCCGTCACCGCGACAATGACGACGAGACCCTTGACCAAGAATTGGACCTCTGACGGCAACCGCAGCAGGTTCATGGCGTTGGCGATCGACCCGAGAAAAAGGACCCCGATCAACGTTCCAACGATGTTGCCCTTGCCGCCGCTGAGCGCTGTGCCGCCGATGACGACCATGGCGATCGTATCGATCTCCAGGCCCTGCCCGAGCGTGATGATTCCGGTGTTGATGCGGGCGAGAAGCATCGTCGCCCCGATCCCGACGAGCAGACCCTGAATCATGTAGACGGACAGCCGCACGTTTCGGACATCGATGCCCGCAAGGAACGCGGCGCGGGGGTTCGTGCCCACGGCGTAGATCCGCCTCCCGTATTTCGTGTAGGTCAGCAGCAATCCGCCGATGAGCGCGATCCCGAAGAAGGCCACAACGTACGGGGGTATCCGGAGAACCAGATGCGTGACCGGGTCTCTCGCTCCTTCGAGGAGGTTCGCCGTGAGAAAGTTGAGTTCCCCCTTCATCACGACCTCGCGCGAATTGCTGAGCAGCAAGGCGATTCCCTGGAAAGAGATCATTCCGCCGAGCGTGATGATGAACGGTTCGATGCGGGTTCTGGAAATGATGAACCCCATGATGGTCTCGAGAACGATCGCCGACGTGACGCCGAGGACGATCGACGGGCCCACGCCGAACTGCCACTGCGAGATTCCAAGCGACACGACGATCGACACCAGCGAGGCGAGCATGCCGACCGAAAGATCGATGCCGCCGGATATCATCACCATGGTCATGCTGACCGCGACAATGCCCGGCACGGCGACCTGCTGAAGTATATTCACGATGTTGACCGGGCTGATGAAAGTCGGGAACCGTGAACCGGCCGTCGAGATCAGCTGAACGACAACGACGATCGCGACGAAACCGGCAAAGATCGAGAACACGGTCAGGTTTTCGTAGCGCTTGAAGAGCGACTCCTTGACCTGCAATGTCGTGTTCGAGATATCCGGCGTGCTCACGCTTTCTGGTCTCCTATGGAAAGGGTGAGGATGTTTTCCTCGCTGATCCTCTCGCCGGTCAACTCGCCTGCTATCTCTCCTCGCTTGAAGACGATCACGCGATCGCTCATCGAGATCACCTCCGGCATATCGGAGGAGACCATGAGGATCGCCTTGTCCTCCTTCAGCAAGTCGACCATGACCTTGTAAATTTCCTGTTTGGAGCCGACGTCGATGCCGCGCGACGGTTCGTCGAAGAGGTAGATCTCGCCCCCCGTGTTGAACCACTTGCCCAGCACCACCTTCTGCTGGTTGCCGCCCGACAGATTGACGACCTGGGTGCTCGCGCTCGGGGCCTTGATGTTCAGAAGCTTCACGAACTTCTCGCCCGTGTGGATCTCGTTTGACGGCCACGCAACAAACTGGCGCGTGTTCACCATATTCGCCACAGTGACGTTCTCGGCGATCGTCTTCGGCAGAAAGAGTCCCGTGGCCTGACGATCCTCAGTAATGAAGCACATCTTGTTCCGGATCGCGCTCTTGGGGCTCGATTGCTTGACCGACTTGCCGTTGATCACGATCTCGCCATAGACGAGCGGAGCGCCGCCGAAAAGCACTTCCAAGAGTTCGGATCGTCCGGATCCAACCATACCGGCAATCCCCAGGACTTCGCCGCGACGGAGGTCGAATGAGACGTTCCGCACCCCGTTCCCCGTGACGTTCCTCGCTTCCAGGACCACCTCGCCGCGCTTGACGCGTTCGCGCTTGTAGAAGGTCGACGGATCTCGCCCGACCATATCCTTGATAAGCGTCGTCTTGGTGAGCCCGGCGATCGGGTACATGCTCACTTTGCGGCCATCGCGCAGAACGGTCGCGCGATCGCCGATTTCAAAGACTTCGTCGAGGTGATGCGAAATGTAGATGACCCCGATTCCATCTTGCTTGACCGTCCTGACGATATCCAGGACAGTGCCGATCTCCCTCGACGAGAACGACGCGGTCGGTTCGTCGAGAATGATGACGTTGCCCTTCGACATCAGCGCTTTCGCGATTTCCACGATCTTCTGCTGACCGCTTGTCAGATCGCTCACTCGCATGTCCGGATTCAGGTCGCTCTTCAGATACCTCAGGACTTGCTCGGTCTGGCGGCGCATCTCCTTGCGCTGCACCAGCCCTCTTCGGGTGATCTCTGATCCGGCAAAGATATTCTCGGTGATGTTCAGATGATTGAAGACGATATGCTCCTGATAGATCGTATGGATTCCCATCCTCAGCGCAGTGAGCGGCGTCAGCGACACCTCATTCCCGTTGAAGACGATTTGTCCGCCTTCGTCGGGCTGATAGGCGCCTGAGAGGATCTTGATCAGCGTCGACTTCCCCGCGCCGTTTTCGCCGCAAAGACAATGAACCTCGCCGCGCTTCAGATCGAACGAAATGTCCTGCAGCGCCCTCACACCGGGAAACGTTTTGGAGATGTGCGACAGGCGCAGGATTTCATCCATCCTTCTGCTCGCTCAAACAGACGACGCTTCCCGATCACACATCAGCGCGAAGAGAAGTCGGGCACGTCGACGATCTGGCCGCCCTTGAGCGCCGACTGATGAGCGCAGATCCCGACGGAGGTCCAGTTCGCCGATTGCTCCACGTTAGGGAATGGGTCGCGATTTTCAAGGAGAGCGGACACGAACTCGTTGACGAGATGCGGATGCGAACCACCGTGACCGCCGCCCTGGATGAACGAGAGATGACCTTCGTCGGCGACACGCTGTGTGAATTTCCGAACTGGCTCGGGCAAACGATGGGCGTAGTCTGGAACTTCGACGCGCTCAGGGATCTGCGGCTCCGGCTTCTTCGCGGTGTGAAGCACAGGATTCTCGTCCGTGATGAGCTGCCATTCGAACGACTTCTTCGATCCGTAGACGTCGATGCTCTCGCGATACTGCCGCGCGGTGTCCCAAAGGAAACGCCAAATGTGCGCCGCGACATCCGAGTCCCTTATCTTGATGTGGCACGACTCGACAGCGAACTTCGAACCAGATCGACGCGCGCACTCCTCGTTAATCGTCCCAGAGCCGAAGCAGCTGACATATTCCGCCATGCCGTTGACCATGGCCATGAGAGGGCTAACGACGTGGGTCGCATAGTGCATCGGCACCATGTCCTTCCAGTAGTCGGGCCAACCTTCCATGTCTTGCGGATGAGAGGCCTGCATGTACTGGATCTTGCCGAGCTCGCCCCTGTCGTAGAGCTCCTTGATGAACAGGTACTCCCGGCTGTACACAACTGTCTCGGCCATCATGTACTTCAGTCCGGTTTCGCGGACCAGTCCGACGATCTCCCTGGCCTCGTCCAGGCTCGTCGCCATCGGCACGGTGCACATGACGTGCTTGCCGGCCTTCAAAGCCGCGATCGTCTGCGGTGCATGGTCGGGGATCGGGCTGTTGATGTGGACGAAATCCACGTGCGGATCGGCAAGCATCTCCATGAAGTTGGTGTAGCGTGTGGCGACACCAAACCGATCGCCGATTTCATCCAATCAACTCTTCGTCCGCTGACAGATTGCCGCGACCTCTGCTTTCGGGTGCGCCTTATAGATTGGAATGAACTCCGAACCGAAACCAAGTCCGATGAGTCCAACTCGTGCTTTTTCCATGATGCTTCCCCAAATCATCTGCGACGGCGCTGTGGGCGGACTCGTGGAAATTGACCACGAGTGTTCGTGTGGAGGTTATCCAGATCTTTCCAGCGGGGATGCGGAGGAAGTCTTGAGACGCCTCCGGCTCCTTTGTTCTCCCATCCTTCGCCTCCCTCCCGCACCCGAACGAAATCCGTCACGAACAGCGCCTAGGCTGCGATGCAGCACGTGCTCGGGTCCGTAAGTTGCACCATACCGAATGTCATCCGAGCAACCGGCGGAGGAAGGTCGCTCCCTGTGCCGCCAACTCGTCCTGCGTCGGCGCAAGCGGCCGCCAGATCGACGCCGCCTTCGCGATCTCGACCGTGCCGGGAGTGAAGGACTCGATGACTGCCGCGCCGTCGTACTCGATCCCGCGCAAAGCGTCACGAATTCCCATCCAGTCCTGGTGGCCGGTGCCAGGAATGCCGCGGTCGTTCTCGCAGGCGTGGAAGTGGCAGAGCATACCCTTGCCGAGCTTACGGATCGCGTCCGGGATGCTCTTCTCTTCGATGTTCGCGTGGAACGTGTCGATGTGAATCTTGTAGGCTGGACTGTCCACGTCGCGCACGAGTGTGACCGCTTGCTCCACCAGGTTGATCATGTCGGTCTCGAACCGGTTCAGGGGTTCGACGCCGATGGTGACGCCGGCGTCGGTCGCCGCCTTGCCGACCTCGCGGAGATTCTCGACACACCACGCCCATTCCCGCTTCTTCTGCTCATCGGGAACCAGCCGGGTCTTGCCGACGGCGGAATAGACCGGTCCCGCGAAGACGCGGGCGCCCACCTCCTCCGCGAATCGGATGCTCTCCCGAATGTAGTCGGCGCCGCTCTTGCGGATCGTTAAATCCTCGCTGGAGACATCCCGCGTCTGCCCGAATGCTCCGCAGACCGTGACCGAGAGGCCGTTGTCCTCCGTCATCTTGCGCAGGAGTTTGGCGTCGATGATCGACGCGTCCTCGAGCGCGACCTCCAGAACGTCAAACCCCATCTGCTTGACCTTGGGGATGAGGTAGAAATCCTTCGTGCTGAATGGCGACGTCCATACCCACGTGTTCACACCGATCTTCATCTTTTTTCTCCGTCAAGAGCCCGGTGGGCGCGCTTCAGGTGTTGTCGCTTTCAGCTGCTCCGCCAGCGACGCTCCGCGCGGATCCAAGGATCGAACGTTCCTTCCAAGCGTTGCTGGCGGCCGTGGATGTTCGTGATCGTAACCGCAGGCTTGTCGATGACGTACAGATCAAGGCTCTTGGAGTCCTCCTCTCTCGCCATCCGGATGGCGTTGAAGCCCGAATTTCCTGCGACGTCCTCGTTCGCACTGGATGCCCGCGCCTTGCGCCTTCGGACCATCGCGCAACCCGGCATCGAGAACCGATCGGGGAAAGGCAGGAGGCTGGTGTGTCGATCCAAGACCGCCTTCTGCTGTTGTCGCTCGGTCTTGGCGGCGTACGCTCTCGTCGACTGCAAGCCCAAGATACAACCTCCGGCCTTGTGCCGAGGGTAACGTCGGAAGGCTCGATCCGTAAAGCCGCCGCCATCGCGGCTAATCGCCGCATCGTTGTAATCCTTCTCGTTGTAACCCATCACTGTGGAAAACAATGAACCCTTACGCTCCCGTTTTTCTCGGCGCTCTTCGCGCGCGTCGCCCCGCCTATCGAACCAACGGGGAGGCGCGTCAGCGCGCCTCCCTCACGATGCGGGCCGCCCAGCCTCAGAACGGCGAGTCTTTGAAATAGAAGTCCTTCGCGTTGTCCTTGGTGATCAACGACGCCTTGAGGATGTAGTCGCCCCGGACGGGGATCTTGTCCTCGAGGCCGAGTGCGGTCACGTCCATCGCCACCGCAACCATGGTCGGCGAATAGAGCACGTCGACCGGCATCATCGGATCGCCGTCCATCACCCGCTTGACCATGTCCTTGCTGCCGGCGCCGGCGACGACGAACTTGATGTCGGTGCGCTTCGCCTGGGCGATCGCCTCGAACACGCCGATCGCCATGTCGTCGTCCTGGCACCAGACCGCGTCGATCTTGGGATGCTTGGTCAGGAAGTCCTGCATCACCTTGAATGCGTCGTCGCGACTCCAGTTGCCGAACTGGCTGTCGATCACGTTGATCTTGGTGCCCTTGATGCCTGCATTAAAGGCGTCGACGCGCATCGCGTCGATCGGGATCGGCAGACCGCGGATGACGACGATATCGCCGCCGTCAGGCATTTTCTGCTTGAAGAAGGCCGCGGCCGATGCGCCGAGGCCCGGATTGTCGCCGCCGACGTAGAGGTCGTAGATCGAGCGGTCGTTGGCGATGCGATCGACGACGGTGACGAACGTTCCCTTGTCCTTCACCTTGCGGATCGGGTCGGTCAGCACGTTGGGATCATGCGGCAGCACGACCAGAGCATCGATGCCCTGGGTCGAGAGATCCTCGAGCGCGTTCGCCTGCGCGGCCGGATCCGGCGACGTCTTCACGATTACTTTCAGTCCCGGGTATTTCTTCTCCAGGGCCTTCGCTTCCTCCATGGCGTGGTACACCACGCCGCCCGTCCATCCGTGGTCGGCCGTCGGAACGGACACCGCCATAGTCTTCTTCTCTTGCGCCTGCGCCGCCCCGACCACGATGCCGAGGACCGCCAGACTGACCAGAATACGCTTCATCTTTCCGTCTCCGCTTCTTGAGAAGCTCCGGGCGGGCGCCCAGGCCGCTCGGTTCTTCCTCATCGACCGCGCGTCAGACCGCGCTGAGCCAGCATCGCGATGATGATGATCGCGCCCTGAACCGCGCCGATGAGGTATTCGCTGACCAAATTCGACAACAGCATGATGTTGCCGATGACTTCGAGGATGAGCGCGCCGGCGATCGTCCCCCAGATGTGACCCACGCCGCCCTTGAGCCGGGTGCCGCCGACGACGACGGCGGTGATCGCCGTCAGCTCCCAGCCGAGCCCGGTCGCCGCGCTCGCCGAACTGAGCCGCGGCACATAGACGATCACGGCAAGCGCGACGCACAGGCCTTGCAGCACATAGGTGATGGTGCGCACGCGCGCGACATTGATGCCGGAATAACGCGCGACGTCCTCGTTCGAACCGACGGCGCGGACATGCCGCCCATAGGCGGTGCCGTAGAGAATGAAGGCGCCAATCACCGCCACGCCGACAATGACCAGAACCGGATAGGGCACGCCGAACAGGTCGCCGAAATAAACCGGCCGGTAGGCGGCGCGCACCTCCGGGTTCTTGATCGTGATCGATCCGCCCTGCGCGAGCCACGTGAGCAGCGAGCGGAAGATGCCCATTGTTCCGAGCGTCACGATGAAGGGCTCGATCTTGCCGAGCGTCGTCGTCAGGCCGTTGAGAAGACCGCACAGGGCGCCGACAGCAAGCGTGAGCGCCATCGCCGAGACGATCAGCAGCGGCATGTTGTCGATCAGCCCCGAGTTCAGGAACAGGATGGTCAGGCCCGAGACGAAGGCCGCCATCGCGCCGACCGAAAGGTCGAGCCCGCCGCCGGTCATGACGAGCGTCTGCCCGACTGCGATCGTGGCGATGAACGTGCTCCGCGCCAGCACATTGGTGAAATTGTCGACGCTCAGGAATCGCGGATTGGCCAGCGCGCCGAGCGCGCAGATCAGCGCCAGGGCGAGAAACGGCGCGACCGCACTGACGCTGATGCGCCGTCGCGACGCAGCAACCGGAGCCTCGTGCACCGCCTGCGTCATGCCTGAGCTCCCTCCCCGGTCGCGGTCACGCCCGTCGCCAGCACGACGATCGTGTGCTCGTTCATCGCATCGCCCGTCACTTCTCCGACCACCCGGCCGTTCCGCATGACGATGATGCGGTGGCAGATCCCGATGAGCTCGGCCATCTCCGATGAGATGACGATCACCGAGCGGCCCTCCGCCGCAAGCGCGGCGATGAACCGGTAGATCTGCTGCTTGGCGCCGATGTCGATGCCGCGCGTAGGCTCGTCGATCACAACGACGCGCGGATTGATCTGCATCATTTTGGCGAGAAGAAGTTTCTGCTGGTTGCCGCCCGACATCTCGCCGGCGAGGAGATTCCTGTCGCCGATCCGAATGTCGAATCGCTGGATCGCTTCGTCGAGCGCGCGGCTCTCCTCGGCGCGGTCGACGAGCAGTCCCCGCTGGAACTTGTCGAGCGCGGCGAGCGTGAGATTAAAGGCGATCGTCTCCTCGAGCAGCAGGCCCTTGCTCTTGCGATCCTCGGTCAGATAGACGGCGCCCGCGCGCATGCCGGCGCGCGCATCGCGCCAATGCTGCGGCGCGCCCTCGATCCGGATTTCGCCGCTGCCCTTGCGCAGGCCGAACAGCGCCTCGAACAGTTCGGTCCGCCCCGCTCCGACCAGCCCGGAGAAACCGAGAATCTCGCCCGAACGCACGCTGAAGCTCGCGTCCTCGGCAAAGCCGGGAGCGCCAAAATGCCTGACTTCGAACACCGCCTCCCCGGTCGGGGCAGGCGGGCGCGGAGGGTAGAGCGCGAGCAGATCCCGCCCGACCATGAGTCGCGCCATGTCGACGGGCTCGAGTTCGACCGCGGGCTTCGTCGTCACCAGCTTGCCGTCGCGCAACACCGTGACCAGGTCGGCGACGGCTTTGACCTCCTCGAGGCGGTGGGAAATATAGAGGACGGCGACCCGCTTCGCCTTGAGATTCCGGATCAGATTGAGCAGCGCGGTCGTTTCGACCGGGGTCAGCGACGCCGTCGGCTCGTCGAAAATGGCGACGCGATGCGGAACGGCGAGCGCCCGGGCGATCTGGGCGAGCTGGCGTTGGGCAATCGACAATTGCTGGACCGGCGTGGTCACGGTCGCCTCGACTCCGAACACGCGCATCGCCTCGGCCGCGCGCCGGTTCATCTCCCTGTCATCGACCACAAGCCCACGGCGGAGTTCGCTTCCGAGAAACATGTTCTCGGCGATCGAGAGATCCGGCGCGAGCATGATCTCCTGGTGAACCAGAACGATGCCGCGCCGCTCCGCGTCGACCGGGCCCGTCAGCTCGATCGGAGAACCGTCGAGCCTGATCGCGCCGCGAGTCGGCGCCAGATGGCCGCTGAGCATCTTCATCAGCGTCGACTTGCCCGCGCCGTTCTCGCCGATGATCGCGTGGACCTCGCCGGCGCGCGCGGTGATCGAGACGTCGGTCAGAACCTCGATCGGGCCGAACGAGCGCGACAGCCCCACCGCCTCGAGGACGGTTGGAGCAGAAAGCGAGGAGGGATTGGGATCTTCAGCAACCGCCTGCGACTGACCTGAACCGACCTGTGGCGACATCCCTCCCCCACATCGGCCCTTGGCCGACGCAACAACCATCGGACGTGCGCCGACAGTAGCATGTTAGCTGCAGGGTAACCCGGCAAGACCCGATCCGTAAAGCGCCGGTATTGCGGCTTACGGCCGCATCGCGGGTTGTGTTTCACGCGATCTGAAGCAAGGGCGGAAAACTCCGGCATCCGGGATTCGATCGGCGTTCAGCGTGAACCAGCTGTCAAAAGCCTGCCTCGGCTTGCTTCCGGCGACGTCGCGCAACCGCTCTATGATATCCACGCCGTCCGGGTCGGAATCGTCCATCTCGGCGCCGGCGCGTTTCATCGGGCCCATCAGGCCACGAAGGACCGGATCCGGATTTCAGTCGATAAAGGCGGCGGCAGCGACCCTCGGCGAGGAACGCCTCCCCCGTTGGAAGCTGACGACGGCGGGTTTGGTGTCCTCGACGACATCGGCCATCGCCTCGTCGAACGTCGCCCGGCCGGGGCCGGTCGCGGCGGCCGGCAGATGGAGACCGGCTTCGGCATAGTCGCGAGCGAGTTCCGCAATCCAGCGCGCCACCCGCTCGACGTCCCGCTCCCGCGGACGTGACCGAAGAAGTTAACGTTGAAGGGCGCGCGGGTTCGCGCGCGGACGGGGTCGATCTGCTGGCGTAGCGCCGTCGGAGTCCGCATGGCGCTCAGCTGCGAGCCCAGGAGGCCGCCGGCCTCGCAGACCGCGACACAGAGGTCGACGCCCTAGCAGCCTGTCGGACTTAACAATACACCCATTGATATCATTGGGTTTTTCGACTTTTCCGAGAAACACAAAACGTAACACTATCAGTATGTTACACGTCGCGAAAACCTCAAGTCCGACAGGCTGCTAGTCTAGGACCCCGCCATCGGGGCCTGGATGATAGGCAATCGCGAAGGAACGAATCGAGCCACGAAGCGCGTCTTCTTCCCGTTTGTCGAGCGGGGCTCCGTCCCGCTCAGCTTGGCTTGCGGCGCGCCGGCGCAACCCCGCGTCGCGCCGCCCACTCGAAGGCTTCCGCAGCCAGGCCGTCGAATGCGTCGGCAAGCTCGTCACGCCGCGCCGACGGGTACGCGGCCAAAGCCTGGCGGGCTGCCGCTGCGATCATGACGTCGACCAGCGCGCGGGAAAGAAGCCGCTGATCGAGCCCGTCCTGTCGGGCGGCTTCCTCGACCGCGGATACCAGGTTGCGGATCGCGTCGTCGACCTCTGCGAGGCGAGCCCGTTCGGGTGCGGCGATCGCGAGCGTCTCGGCGAGCGTAAGGAGCGGCATCGGCGGCTCTTACCCAAGGCGAGCCTCGCTGTAAACGCATCCGCGAGCGACCGGCGGTTACAAAGCGGCAACTTCAATGCGTTAAGACGGATGCCGTCCGGATGATTCGGACGGTCTCAATGCACAGGCGGCCATGCCGGTCGACCGAAGCCGTCGGTGACAAGGCTGCCGAGCCTTTTTTGGACGGTCGGGCGCGTTCTGCGCAACCCGCTCCGCGATCGCGAGCAGCTGACAGTCAATCCGTCGTTTTCATGAAGGGGGCTCATGAACGCGCTCTTGCTGCTTCGCTCGCGCCGCGTAGCGATCCCTGCGCTCGGCGTCGCGTCATCGGGCGCGCTGGCGCTGACGGCGCTGCGTTTCAATCTTCCCGGGGCCTTGCCGGTCGCTGAACTTCTCCTGTTCGGCGCGCTCGGCGTCGCAATCGGGCGCATCCTGGTCGGGGCCGAATTGGACAAGGCGGCCGCGGAAAAGACACGGGAGCCCGCCCAAAAGATCGAGGCGGTCGACCGGCTGTTGCGCTCGATCGCAAAGCTGATCCAGACCCATCTGACGGACAGCGACGCGTTTTCCGAACGTCTTCGAGGGGCGACCGACCGTCTTTCGCAGCACCCGCAGGCCGGAGCCGCAAGCGAGATCGTGCTCGCCCTCATTGAGGACAATCGCGCAATGCGCGACAGGCTGGCGAACCTACGAAGCGAGCTGGAAGAGTTGCGGCTGCGGGCGCTGCAGCTGCAAAACGACCTCGAGCGTTCCGAGGAAGCCGGAATGCGCGACCCGGTCACCATGATCGGAAACCGTCGCAACTTCGATGCGACGCTGGCCGAGGAGTTGGAGAAGGCAGGACGCACCGGCGCCGATTTCTGTCTTGCGCTGGCGGATCTGGATCGGTTCAAACTCGTCAATGACCGTTTCGGCCACCTCGTCGGCGACAGCCTGCTGCGGCTCTTCGCCGAGATCCTGGCGAAAAACGTCAGGAGCGTGGACAGGGTGGCGCGGTATGGCGGTGAGGAGTTTGCGGTGATGCTGCCGGGCGCCGACCTGGACGACGCCGTCAATGTCGCCGAGCGAATCCGCAAGGTTCTCGAATCCAAGCAATGGACGATCGCGCCCAACGGCGAACCCGTGGGGAGCATCACCGTATCCATCGGCGTCGCAAAATTGCGGCCGGGCGAGACGGGGCCGGGGCTCGTCAAGCGGGCCGACGAGTGTTTGTACGACGCGAAAGCCAAGGGGAGGAACTGCGTGGTCGCGGAGAGCGTCCAGGGCGCTCGTCCGGACTTGGCGGCGCGCTTCCGGCGCGTCGCCAACAGCTGACGCTTTCACGGGAACCGCGGGATGGCGAGGATCGACGGCGCCGGCGAAGCGTTTCTGCGGGCGCTGGACGAGGCGGATCGCGGCATGTCAGCGGCTGCGACCATGGACAGTCGGCCTCCCCGCAGGCCGGAGGCGCCTGCGTGCGCGGACTTCAGCCGCGACGAGGGCGGCGGCCAGGCGCTCTGGGATCTCGCGATGGAGTGGACGGATGACAGGAATCCTCCCCTCGCGCCGTCGGATCCGACCTGGGAACCCGACCCCTCATTGTTAGAGACGGCGGCGGTCGCGAAGGAACTCGGCATCGGGGCCGCGCTGACCAAGGGTCAGCTCGCCTCCCGCTGGCGCGACTTCGTCTGGCGCAATCACCCGGATCGCCAGCCAGCTCACGCTCGCCTCCGCGCGAACGCGCGGCTCGCGATCGCCAATGCCCTCTACGATGCGGCGCGGCGGAAGCTGGCGTAAACCGGCTGAAGATCGGGCCTATTCAAAGATCAGCCGGCGAGAGAACAGCGGAGCGCCGTTCGCCTCCTTCGCGACGGTGAGAAGGGTCGTGCCCTTGTCGTCGACCACAGCCCAGCCGCCTTCGCGCCGGACGATCGCCCCGATGCGGCCAACGCCTGGCACCTCGTCCTGGGGACCCGCCGAGCGGATCTCGCCGCCGATCATGAGCCAGACTCGGTCTGGACGCGCGGCGACGATCCTCGCCGGCCGCGCGGGTGCGGCCTCGGCGTCGGCCTGCCGATCGACCGACGAAACCGGCTCCGTGTCGATGGGCTCGCTCTCCGGCGACCGGACGACCGCCGTGACGCCGGCCGGCGGCTGACCGCGCGGTTGCGCGAAGATCGCCAGATGATCGATGCCATTGACGCGAACCTTGCCCTCGCCATAGGCCAGCATATAGCCGGCGAACAGCACGGAGGCGCCGGCGAGCGCCGTCCCGACGGCGCGCATCCATATTTCGGGCCCTGAGGCGATCGTCATCGGTCTCTCATCCCTCTGCTCCCTTGATGTCGCCGCGCAACGCGGCCGCAAGTTCGATAAACGGATCGTCGCACCGCGGCGCATCGGGTGCCTGCCGCATCGCCTCGTAGATTCGCGGAGTGGACCGGATCGCCTTGTCGAGCACGGGATCGGAGCCGGGCGTGTAGCCGCCCATCAGCCGGAGTTCGCGCGTCTCCTCGTAGCGGGCGATCAGCGAACGCAAGTTCGCGACGAGCTTGCGCTGCTCCGGGGTCCACGCCGGATGGGCGAGCCGCGACACGGAAGCGAGGAGGTTAATCGCCGGATACCGCCCCTCGTCCGCTATGGCGCGATCGAGCACGATGTGCCCGTCGAGCGTTCCGCGGACGGCATCGGCCACAGGATCATTGTGGTCGTCGCCGTCGACCAGCACCGAGAAGATCCCGGTGATCGAGCCCGACCCCTCCACGCCCGGCCCTGCGCGCTCGAGGAGCCGCGGAAGATCGCTGAACACGCTCGGCGCGTAGCCTCGCGCGACCGCAGGTTCGCCGGCCGCGAGCGCTACGTCGCGCGCCGCATGAGCGAATCTCGTCATAGAATTGAGGATCAGTAGGACCGCTTCGCCGCGATCGCGGAAATATTCGGCCACCGCCATTGCCGTCTTCGGCGCGAGTCGGCGCATCATCGGGCTCTCGTCGCCGGTCGATACGACCGCGACCGCCGACGCGCGGATGGCGCCCAGCCCGTCGTCGAGGAATTCCCTCACCTCCCGGCCGCGCTCACCGACGAGCCCGACCACGACCGTATTGAACCGCGGGGTGCGCGCGAGCATCGCAAGGAGCGAGGACTTGCCGACGCCCGAGCCGGCGAAGACGCCGATGCGCTGGCCAAGACAAAGCGGGGTGAAAAGATCGACGACCCGCACCCCCGTCCGGATCGGCGTCGTCACGCGCGATCTTCTGAGCGGCGGCGGCGGATCTGCGTCAAGCGGGACGACGGTCTCCCCGCAGGCGAGCGGACCTCCTCCATCGACTGGCCGCCCGAGCGCATCGATCGCCCGACCCTTCCACGCCGGATCCGGCGACAGCGACAGACTGTCGGTGCGAAAGGCGCGTGCGCCGATGACTGCGTCGCAGCGCGCATCGAATGGCTTCAGCGTCGCCGCGCCGTCGTCGATCCTGACCACTTCGCCGGTCTGGACGCGGTCGCCAACGTCGATCCCGACGCATTCACCGAGCTTGAGGAAGCGCGACAGGCCGGCGACCTTGTAGTGGGACATCGACACTTCGATCACCACGCCGCTGACTCGGGTAGCCGGCAGATTGCGCAGGCCCCAAGCGGCTCGCCGCTCGAGACGGTCGAGCGCCGGTTCGGCAAGCTCGCTCCGCGGGTCGATCACGACGGAGAGCCGAGCGTCTTGATGGCGTCCTGCACCGACCCCTCCGAGTGCGCAACCTCGGCTGCGACGCCATCGAAGGCGCGCGTGACCTCGATCAACCGGGTCATTTCCTTCACCGGATCCACGTTCGATTGCTCGACCGCGCCCTGAACGACTCCATCACGGGTGAAGTCGAGGATAGGTGTCGGCGGATTGTCAGGAACGACGCCCGAGTTCTCTGCCCGCCTGAGGCCGGCGTTCGGATCGATGGCGAAGAGCCCGATTGCCCCGACATGACGACCGTTCTGGCTGATCATGCCGTCAGCCGACACGACGAGCGGCCCATCCGCGGCGCCGACCAGGATAGGAGCCCCGCCGGCGTCGAGAATCGGGTCCCCGTTCAGCGTACGCAAGGTCCCCGACTCATCGACCCGCGCCCGCCCGTCGCGCGTGTAGGCCGTGCCCGACGGCGTTTGGATCCCGAACCATCCGTCCCCCTGGATTGCAAAATCGAAAGCATTGTCGGTCTTGACCAGACCACCCGCGCGCCGCGACAGGTAGTCCACCCCTGGCGAGACATAGGTCATGGCCGAATCGCCCGCCCTGATCACCTCTGTTTCAAACGAAACGCCGGTCGAGCGATAACCGACCGTATTCATATTGGCGATGTTGTCGGCGATCGTCTCGAGCCGCCGGTCGAGCGCGACCTCAGCCGACAGCGCGACATAAAGTCCGTTTTGCATGGGGCGTTCCTGAGGAGAGCCGCTCCGGGACGGTTCGCGGATGCAGCGCGACCATCCGGCCTACGGCTTGTCCGTGGCTGACCGCGGTCCTGACAGCCTGGCGTAAGGCAAGCGTCGCAGATCTTTGCGCCGGGGTTTTGACCGGGAGCGGGTCTTGAATTTCGCCATCGGCCTCCTGATCGCCGTCGGCTGCATCCTCGGTGGCTACGCGGCGCTTGGCGGCCATCTCGAAGTGCTGATGCAGCCGTATGAATTCGTGATCATCGGCGGAGCGGCGCTGGGCATATTCGTCGTCTCCAACACGATGTCGACGATCAAGGATTGCGGCAGGGCGTTTCTCGAGGCGGCGCTCGACAGGGTCCCAAAGCCACGCGACTACCTCGACGTGCTGAGCGCGCTGCATGCGTTGATGCGCGAACTGAGGGCGAGATCTCGGAGCGAGGTCGAGGGCCACTTCGACAATCCAGGCGAATCCGAAATATTCAAGTCGTTCCCCAACCTGCTCGCCAACACAACGCTGGTGACGTTCATCTGCGACTACGGCCGCCTCATCATCATCGGGAACGCCCGGACCCACGAGATCGAGGCGCTGATGGACGAGGAGATCGAAACGCTGGCGCACGATCGCTACAAGCCCGCGCACGCCTATCAGGCCGCAGCCGACGGATTGCCGGCGCTCGGCATCGTCGCTGCGGTGCTCGGCATCATTCACGCGATGGGCGCGCTCGACCAATCGCCCGAGGCTCTCGGAGGGCTCATCGGCGCCGCGCTTGTCGGCACCTTCGGCGGGATCTTTCTCGCCTACGCGGTGGTCGGGCCGATTGCACAGAAGATCAAGGCAGTGCGCCAGAAACAGCTGCGGCTGTTCACTCTGGTCAAGCAAAGCCTGCTTGCCTTCATGAACGGGGCGATGCCTCAGGTCGCGGTCGAGTTCGGGCGCAAGACGATCCCGTCCGAGGAACGGCCGACGATCGACGTCGTCGAGAACGAAACGGCTTCCGGCGGCGGCGACGGCCTGGTCAAGGAAGCAGCATGACCGCGGATGGCGAAGCGCGCGACGGCGGAGACGGCGCCGGGAGGCTGAGGGACGCGCTACGCGACCACGCAGGCCTCGCCGTCGAGCGTCTGCCTGGGCTCGCCTTCGCGTTCGACCGGTTTGTAGCCGAGGCGCAACGCAATCTGGCTCCGCTCCTGGGCTGCGCGGTCGGGGCCGCAACCATCGAGCCAGCGCGGACTGCGACACTGTTCCAGGCGATCGCAGACTGCAGTGGTCTCACCGCGGCGGTCTATGCGAGCGCGGAGCCGGAAGCACGACTCCTCATCGCGCTCGACGAACGCATCGACGATCTCATTGTATCGACCGTCTTCGGCGACGACCTTGCTTTGGAGGTCGAGGACGGACCGCAAAAGGAGGCGACGAGACCTCGCACAGCGATCGAGACCGCGCTCATCGAAGAATTCGCTCGTGTACTCGGGAACGCGCTCGAAGCGGCCCTTGCCCAATTCGGGTCCCTGTCGATCGCGTTTGAGCGCCTCATGACATTGACCGACGTCCACGCACTTGGGCGGCGCGACATGTCTTGCGCGGCGGCCCGCTTCTCGCTGCCAATGAGCGGCGTTGCAAGTGAATGTCTGGTTCTCATTCCGCAATCGCTTCTGATCCCCTTCCGCAAGGAGCTCGAGCGGGAAGCAGTCGAGCCGCCGCGTCCCGACCGCCGCTGGTCGCTTTCGATGGAAACCGGCGTGAAGCAGGCTCGGTTGCCGATCACTGCAATCCTCGAGGAACTGCCGATGAGCCTTGGCGAGGTTGCTCAGTTTTGCGTGGGCAAGGTTCTGCCGCTTCAAACCGGCGGCTTCGACTCGGTCAGGCTGGATTGCGGCGGACGCGGCATGTTTCTCTGCAAGCTCGGCCAAGGCGAGGGCAGATATCGGCTCGAGGTCGACCTTCCCATTCAGCAAGATGCCGAAGACGCCGTCAACTGACCCGGGTCCCAACCGCAACGAATAGAGGCGCTATCTGATGATCGAAACCCCCGTCCTCGCCGGTCCGCCGGATCCGACTGAAGAATCACCGGTCGCACGCGGCTCGTCGCCAAACCCCAGCGGCAGCCCGAATCTGAACATGATCCTTTCCATCCCGGTCACTGTCCGGGTTGTGCTCGGTTCGACGTCGCTTCCGGTCGCAAATCTGATGAAGCTCGCGCGCGGCTCGGTGATCTCGCTCGATCAGCGAGTTGGCGATCCGGTCGATATCGTCGTCAATGGCAAGGTCGTTGCACGTGGCGAGATCGTAGTCGTGGACGAAGTGAGCCAGCGATTCGGCGTGTCGCTGTTGGAAATCGTTGCCGGATCGGGCATCGAATGGGCGGCATGAGGATCGGAACCAAGAGATGCCGGAGGCCGCCGAAAGGGACCGAGCTCTCAGCGGACCCGAAAAGGCCGCCGCTGTCCTGCTCATGCTGGGCGCCACCGACAGCCAGGCGCATTCTGAAACATTTCGACCCGCCCGATCTCAAGGTCGTCGCGCGCGCCGCCGCCGGGCTCGGAGCCGTCGCGCCGGTCACTCTCCAGCGCCTTGCAGAGGAATTCACGGCCGACTTTTCCGCCGGCGTCAATCTCCTCGGCGATGTCAACCAGGCTCGAGACCTTCTGGCGGAGGCGTTTCCGCCGGGGGAGGTGGACGAACTCCTCGGCGCGCTCCGCCGGCGAGGGGCTGGATCCATGGCGAGCGCTCGCGGCCGCCCCCGAGAGCTCGATCATCGCCCTCCTGCTCGCCGAGAAGCCCGCGACCGCGACCTACGTCCTGTCAAAGCTCGATCCACCGCTGGCCGCCAGTATCGTCAGCGCCCTTCCGCGCAGCCGGCGGAACGCCGCCCTCTGCGGTCTGGTTGCGCCGCGTGAAATCACGCCTCTCGCTTCCCAGCTGATCGAAAAGGCGTTGCGCGATCTGTTGGAGGAAACCAAGACGTCGACCGGCCTCGCGGAGGGGCGGCAGCGCATCGCCGGCATCATCAACAATCTCGACCCTGATGCGGCCGCGGACGTCATTCGCGCCATCGGCCAGGCGCGGCCCAAAGACGCCGCTGTTATCAAGACAATGCTTTTCTCGTTCAGCGACCTGCCTAAACTGAGCGAACGAGCGCGCGCGCTCTTGTTCGACCGCGCCTCAATCGACATCGTCGTCATGGCGTTGCGAGGAACCGACCCCGAGTTCCGCAACGCAATTCTCTCCTCAATGCCATCGCGCGGACGCCGCCTGGTCGAGGGCGAACTCGGCTCGGGCGCCGCTGCGCCGCCGCGCGAGGTCGCCAAGGCGCGCAAGGCGATCGCCGAGATCGTGCTCGGCATGGCCGCCCGCAACGAGATCGAGCTCAGCGGTGCGACGGACGGGGCGGCGTCAGGAACTGAACGCGCGTAATGAGCGGAGAGGTCGATTACGAGGACAAGACCGAGGAGCCGACCGAGAAGCGGCTTCACGACGCGGTCGAGCGCGGAAGGACTGCGTTCTCACGCGAGGCACCGCTGTTCGCCTCGCTGTCGGCGTCCCTGGTCGCGCTCATCTTCGTCATTCCCGGACGTATCTCCGGCCTTATCGCTGGCCTAATCGGCGTGATCGACGACCCTGCCGGCTGGCGGATCGAGCGCAGCGCTGACGCGCTTACGCTCGCCGGCCCACTCGTCGGCGCAGCCGCGGAATTTCTCCTGCCGATCGTGACCCTCCTGATGGCGGCAGGAGTCGTCGCATCGATCGCACAGGGGCCTCCGCGCATCGTCCCCGACCGGATCCTGCCTGACCTCTCGCGCATCTCGCCGCGCGGCGGCTTACGCCGCATGTTCGGCGCCCGCGGCGGCGTGGAGTTCGCGAAGAGCGTGATCAAGCTCGGCGCAGTCGTCACAGTCGCGGGCGCCATGCTGCTGAGCGAGAAGGCCGTACTCCTAACCGCGATGGACGACGATCCAGGCGCCCTGCCGGAGCGGATCCATACGCTCGCCGTCAAAACGATCG
This sequence comes from uncultured Alphaproteobacteria bacterium, assembly GCA_963741405.1. GTDB lineage: Bacteria > Pseudomonadota > Alphaproteobacteria > Rhizobiales > Beijerinckiaceae > Roseiarcus. Next base: position 485,104 of record CAVUHX010000037.1, on the reverse strand, counting down.
CAGCCGTTCTGGCGGCGACGCTGGTCGTCTCGTCCGCCGACCTCGCGTGGTCGCGAATCCTGTGGCGGAGAGACAACCGCATGAGCAGGCAGGAGGTCAAGGAAGAGCTCAGACAGGCCGAAGGGGATCGGATGGTCAAGGCCCGCCTGCGCTCTCTGCGCCTGGATCGATCGCGACGTCGGATGCTTTCCGCAGTGCCTCGGGCGACAATGGTGGTGGTCAACCCGACGCACTATGCGGTCGCAATGCGCTATGTGCGAAACGAGGGCGGCGCGCCGATGGTCCTGGCCAAGGGAGTCGACCTCGTCGCGCTCAAGATTCGCGCAACCGCGGAGGCGCATGACATTCCGGTGATTGAGGACAAGCCACTCGCCCGCTCGCTCTATTCGGCCTCCGAGGTCGAGCGCCCGATTCCCGCCGAATTCTATCGCGCGGTCGCCGAGATCGTGCACCTCATCCAGCAAAGGAAGGCGGGATGGGTCCAACGAACTCCATAGATGCGCCGCAACACCGCCCGGGCGGCTCGTTCAACCGCGAGCGCATCATCGCGACCGCATTGGTCGACGTCGCAAGCGAGTTGCGCCTCACCGACGCCGCCGAGCTCGTCGCCATGATCCGCAACGATCATGCCGCAAATATCGCCGATCTCGTCAATTCGTCGACCGAGCTTTTCTTCAAGAGCGGGACGTTGCGCTATGCTCTCTCCGCCAGCGTGCATGCGCCTTGGGACGCAACGCCGGTGGTCGCGCTCGACATGGAGTTCCGCCACGCGAGCGTTTCGGCCTTCTTCCGGCTGACGATCGGGCAGCGGCACGCGGGGGTCGAGATCATGGACATCCTGTTCGACGAGGAGGGGCTGAACGAACCCGCGAAGGTCGAGCGTCTTGCGGCCGCGCTCAGGAGCGCTCGGGTTGCAGGCCAGGCCGGGGCGGGATGAAATCCGGCCGTTCGCCGGATTAGCGCCGATTTAGCGGCGACGCCTCATGATTTCAGCATCTTGCGGACCCGCTTAGCGTCGCCCGAAAAGACGGTATTTTACACAGTTTTTCGGCATTTTCAAAGAGTTCCAGCCGATCCTGTCGGCGTTCACCTTCCTGCTCGCGGCGACAAGGGCCTGCCCCTGCAAGCCTCGGGCAAGCCCAAGCGCGCAGCCTCGCACGCGTCGAAAGCGGACGGACGCGGCTCTTGTCGGACATCTATCTCTTCCAGGTCGCCTCGCAGAAGGCGCAGTGGCTGTCCGCCCGGCAGACCGCCGTCGCGGAAAACGTCGCCAACGCCAGCACGCCCGGCTATCGCGCCCTCGACGCGCTCCCGTTCTCGGCGTACCTGAGCGCCTCGCCGATCGCCCTCGCATCGACGGATCCGAACCACATTTCCGCGCCCGAATCCGCCGATCAAACGTTCAGGGAGGTCGAGGCCGGGCCGGGCGAAGCGTCGCTGTCGGGCAACACGGTCAATCTCGAACGGCAGATGATCAATCTCGGCGACGTCAGCCGCGATTTCTCCATGACCGCAAATATCCGTCGCGCCTTTCATCAGCTCCTGCTCGCGGCGCTCAAGTGATGCACGATCCGCTGCAAACCTCGCTCCGCATCGCCGCGTCCGGTCTGGAAGCGCAGTCGACGCGTCTGCGCCTCGTCTCGGAGAACATCGCCAACGCCCAGTCCACCGGCGCCGCCGCCGGCGCCGACCCCTACGCCCGCAAGGTCGTGTCGTTCGAAAGCGCGCTCGACACCGCGACCGGCGCCAATCTCGTCGTGGCGAAATCGATCGGAACGGACCCGGCGCCATTCAAGGTCGAGCATGATCCGGGCAACCCGGCGGCGGACGCCAACGGCATGGTCAAGCTGCCGAACGTCGATGTGCTGGTCGAACTCGCCGACATGCGCGAGGCCAACCGCAGCTACGAGGCGAACCTGCAGGTCGCCAAGCAATCGGCCGACATGCTCAACGTGACGGTCGCGCTGATGAAGGACGCGTGATGCGGGCGACGCGAGGAGACCAACGATGATCGCAGGACTGTCCGCCATCGCCGCTCCGGGGCAAACGCCGGGAGCCGCCGCGCCGCAGGCGCCCGTTGCGCCAGGCGGGGCCACCAGTTTCGAGGAGGCGCTCAGCCAGGCGATCGGCTCCGCGGTCGGGGCGCTGCAATTCGGCGAGGCCGCGGCTATCCAGGGCGTCGAAGGCGCAGCTGCGCCGATGAAGGTGGTCGAATCCGTCATGGGGGCGCAGCGCGCGCTCCAATCCGTTATCGCCATCCGCGACAAGGTCGTTTCCGCCTACCAGGAGATCGCCCGCATGGCGATCTGACGCCTCAAACGAAATGAAACGGAGTTCGACGCTATGAGAGCGCTCGCGATCGCCGCGACGGGCATGAGCGCCCAGGAGCGGAACCTCGAAGTCATCGCCAACAACATCGCCAACATCAATACCACCGGGTTCAAACGCTCGCGCGCGGAATTCACCGATCTCATCTACCAGACCGAGCGCCAGATGGGCGTCTCGAACCGCGGGCGCGACGCGACCATTCCCGAAGGGGCGCAGATCGGCCTCGGCGTCCGCACCGCCGCGATCCGCGGCGTCAACCTGCAGGGAGCGCTCACCAACACCGGAAACACGCTCGATCTCGCAATCAACGGGCGTGGATGGTTCCAGGTGACGACGGCGAACGGAGACTCCGTCTACACGCGCGACGGCGCGTTCAACACCAACCAGAACGGCCAGCTCGTCACCACGGACGGGTATACGGTCACGCCCTCCATTCTCGTTCCGGCCAACGCCACCAATCTCACCATCAGCCAGACCGGCATCGTCGACGTCACCTTGCCCGGCCAGGCGACGCCCCAGCAGCTCGGGCAACTGACAATCGCCAATTTCGTCAATGACGCAGGCCTGAAAGCGCTCGGAGGCAACTACTTTCAGCAGACCGAGGCCTCCGGCCAACCGACAGTCGGCGTTCCCGGCGACACGGCCTTCGGCATTCTGCAACAGGGCTATATCGAGGCGTCCAATGTCGATCCGGTCACGGAGATCACCAGTTTGATCGCCGCACAGCGTGCGTACGAAATGAATTCCAAAGTCATCCAGGCGGCCGACCAGATGTCCGGCACGATCTCCAACATGCGCGGATGACGATGACGCGTCCTGACGCAGACCGGACCGTCATCTTGCGCAATGGCAAAGTCGTGGCCGGCGCGGCCGTCGCGCTTGTCCTTCTCCTCCTGTCGGCCCGCGCCGAAGAGCCAGGCGCCCCGACCCCGAAAGCCGTCATCTATCCGGGCGACGTGATCCGCGACGAGATGCTGTCGGACAGCCCGGAGGGCGGAGTCCGCGACAGCGATGGTCCATTTGTCGAGGATCGCGCGCTCATTGTCGGCAAGGTGGCGCGGCTGACGCTGCTGCCCGGACATGCGATTCCCTATGCGGGCGTGTCTAATCGCAAGCTTGTCGCCAATGGAGCCGAAGTGAAGCTCGTCTACGCCGAAGGCGGACTGCTCATCATGACGGAGGGCGCGGCGTTGCAGGACGGCGCGATCGGCGACGTCGTGAGGGTGCGCAACAGCGACAGCGGCGTCACCGTGTCCGGCGCGGTGCAGCCGGACGGCTCGGTCAAGGTCGGCGGCGGATGATGCGCGCCTTCATCGCGCTGCTCGTGTGCATGATCGCCATTCCGGCGGCCGCGGCGCGGATCAAGGACATCTCGACCCTTCGCGGCGCGCGCGACAGCCAACTCGTCGGCTACGGTCTCGTCGTCGGCCTGAGCGGCACAGGCGATACGTTCCGCAACACGCCGTTCACCCAACAGGCGGTCCAGGGCATGCTGCAAAACCTGGGCATGGACGTGCACGGAATCGAGCTCCGCAACAGAAACGTCGCGGCGGTCATCGTCTCGACGGACCTTCCGGCCGGCGTGCAGACCGGCTCGCGGATCGATGTGACGGTCTCGGCCCTCGGCGACGCTCCCTCGCTCATGGGCGGCACGCTGCTCCTGACCCAGCTGCAGGGTTCGGATGGCGTCGTGCGGGCTACGGCGCAGGGCGCGGTGTCGGTGACCGGGTTTCAGAGCCAGGGCGAGGGCGAGACGCTGTCGCAGGGGGTGCCGACGGCCGGACGGATCCCCAACGGCGCAATCGTGCAGCTGGAGGTCGCCGGCGAGCCGGACCAGCTGCGGTCCATGCTCGAACTGAAGAATCCCGACTACGCCACAGCCGTGAGGATCGTCGACGCGATCAATGCCTATTCCCGCGCCCGCTTCCGCGCGCCCGCCGCCTTCGAGGTCGATGGCCGCACCGTCGAGCTCTTCCCTCCGCGACAGGTTTCATTCGCCCGATTCATGGCGGAAGTCGGCGAACTGCAAGTCCAGCCGGACACGGCGGCGCGTGTCGTACTCGACGCGCGCACCGGCACGGTTGTTGTCGGACAGGATGTGCAGATCTCGACGGTTGCGGTGACCTATGGAACCCTGACTGTGCGCGTCAACGAGCAGCCGCAGGTCTCCCAGCCCAATCCGTTCGCGCAAGGCCGAACCGTGGTCACGCCGAATACGACAATCAAGGCTGTGCAGACCGGCGGACCGATCGCCATCGTCGGCGGATCGAGCCTGCGCACGCTCGTCGGCGGCCTGAACCGAATCGGCGTCAAGCCTCCCGGAATCATCGCCATCTTGCAGGCGATCAAGACGGCCGGGGCGCTTCAGGCCGATCTCATGATCCAGTAGGGGCGCAAGCCCAGCGCAAGGCGGAGAGCCGACGATATCGACCGAATTCGAGGTCGACGCATGACATCCGTCCCTAGCCCGCGAGCCTTGTCCGTCAGCGCCCTCGCCGTGCTCCTGCTTGCCTCTCCATCCTCCGCGCAAGACGGGCGACCGCCAGCGAAGCAACAGTCGAAGGCGACGGTCGAAAGGCCGGCTCCAGAAAAGTCGATTGCGGAAAAGCCTGGCGACAGCGACGTCTCCCGCTTCTGCGCCTCCGTCGGCCCGTCGATCGTGGAAGCGCGCATCGCCTGGCAGACGAAGCGTCTGGCGGAACTCGACGCGCAGGTCAGGCAGCGCATCGCCGACCTTGAGAAGACAGAGACCGCTGCACGCGACTGGATCGCCAGGCGCGACGCGCTCATGGCGGCCGCCAACGACGATGTCGTCGCCATTTTCACGAAAATGCAGGCCGAGGCCGCCGCCCGGGAGTTAAGCGCGATGGACGAAAGGATCGCGGCTGCAATCCTTGGCAAACTGAAGCCGAGCGCCGCGAGCGCGATTCTCGACGAAATGGAGTCCGAGCGAGCGAACCGGCTGGTTGGCCTGCTTTCCGCAGGCGACGGGGTGGGCAAGAAATCCTAAAATGCGGATGCGAGCGCTTCTCCTGATTCCAGTCGCCCTCGCGCTCGCCGGTTGCTGGAACAGCCCCGGCGAGTTCATGCGCGAACCGATCTTTTCCCCGGTCGGGGCGGGCCTCGTCCCCGGCGAGACGGCGGCCATCCAGGGCGCACACGGTCTCCCGACGCCCCCAGCGCCCTCGTCGCCCCCCTCGCTCTACGCGGAGCCGCGCATCACTCACGTCGGCGACATCGTCACGGTCATCATCTCCATCAACGACAAGGCGACGCTGGGCAATTCGAGCGGTCGCTCACAGACGACGAAGGACGGCCTCGCAATCGACTACGGTTTCAACAACGGATCGGCCGCCTCGTCGTCGAACCAGCCGGCCAAGATCGTGGGCGACCTCGCCTCGACCTCGTCGGCTCAGGGGCAGGGCAGCATCGACCGGTCCGAGCAGATCCAGGTGTCCGTGGCGGCGGTCGTAACGCGCGTCCTGCCGAACGGCAATCTCGTCATTTCCGGATCGCAGGAGGTGCGGGTCAACTATGAGCTTCGCCAACTTACCGTCGCGGGCATTGTTCGCCCGTCCGACGTCTCGCTCAACAACACCATCGCCTACGACCACATCGCCGAGGCGCGCATATCCTATGGCGGCCGAGGGCGTCAAAGCGACGTCCAGCAGCCGTCCTGGGGACAGCAGGTCTACGACGCCGTCAAACCCTTCTAACCGGAGCGACGATGCCTGATGCTGCACCGACTTCCAGGGCCCCCCGGGGCTTCGCGAGGCCCCTCACCGAGATCGCGGTCGTCGTTCTGATCAGCGCGGCGATCGGCGCCGCCTTCGAGGCGGCTCGGCCGGAGCCGGCTACCGCCGCCAATCCCAATCCGGCATCGACACCGCTCGCCGAGCCCTCCTCGATCTACGATCTGCCGCCGATCGTCACGAATCTCGCCGATCCTCGGGACACGTGGATCCGGCTCGAGGGCTCAATTGTCTTCGACCCCAGGCTCATGCCGCATCCCGAGACGGCGGCGGCCAAGCTGGGGGACGACATTCTGGCCTATCTGCGCACATTGACGATGAAACAGCTCGAGGGCCCGATCGGGCTCGAAAGCCTTCGCCAGGACCTCAGCGAACGCGCCGCGACCCGCACGGGCGGCAAGACCCATGAATTTATCATTCGGATGCTGGTCGTCCAATGAGACGCGTCGTTCCTTCAGTCGCCGCACTCCTCGTGATGCTTGCTCCCGCTTCGGCGCAGACTGTCGATCTGAACACCCTGATCCCGGCGGGCGGGGCCTCGGCCAGCGGCCGAATCATCGAGATGGTCGCACTGCTGAGCGTTCTTTCAGTTGCGCCGGGCCTCTTGATCATGGTGACGAGTTTCACGCGCTTCATCGTCGCCTTGTCCTTCCTCCGTTCCGGGCTCGGCATCCAGAGCGCCCCAGCCAACCTCGTCCTCATCAGCCTCGCTCTGTTCATGACCTTTTTCGTCATGGCGCCGACATTCGACCGCGCCTGGCAAAACGGCCTGAAGCCAATGCTGGACAACGAGATCAACCAGCAGGACGCGCTCGCCGCCGTCGCCCAGCCCTTCCGCGAATTCATGCTGTCACAGGTGCGGGAGAAGGATATCGCGCTCTTCGAGAGCCTGTCGAAGGGACGCTTCGAATCGGGCGACCGGGCCAATGTCGACCTGAGGCTCCTAATCCCGGCCTACATGGTCTCGGAGCTCAGGCGCGGCTTCGAGATCGGGTTTCTCGTGGTGCTGCCCTTTCTCGTCATCGACATGATCGTGGCGACGCTCACCATGTCGATGGGCATGATGATGCTGCCGCCATCCGTCATTTCGCTGCCGGTGAAAATTCTCTTCTTCGTTCTGGTCGACGGCTGGAACCTTCTTGTCGGCAGCCTCGTCCGGTCGGCGACGTGACGGCCAGTCTCGCGCAAGGCCGCAGACCTCTAATGCGCAATGTCGTCTGGGAGTCCTCATGACCATCCTGAACACCAGCGTTTCGGGCATGCTGGCCGATTCCAACTGGCTTTCCTCCATTTCGCAGAATGTCGCCAACGCCAACACGACCGGGTACAAGAACCAGGAAACCGATTTTTCAACCGTGGTCGACGCCGTTTCCAGCACATCGACGGGCGGAGGGGTGACGACCGGCCTGCGCTCGCTCAACACGCTCCAGGGCAACGTCGTCTCATCCGCAACGTCGACCAATCTCGCCGTGCAGGGAGCGGGATTTTTCGTCGTCTCGGATTCCGGCGGCGGTCTCTATCTCACCCGCAACGGCTCCTTCGTCCCCGACTCGTCCGGAAATCTCGTCAACACCGCCGGCTACACCCTGATGGGCAGCGTCCTTCAAAGCGGATCGCCGCCACCCACGAACGCCCTCGGCAACCTGCAAAAGGTCAATGTCACATCCGCCGGCCAAACCGCGTCGCCGACCACGACCGGATCGATCACCGCCAACCTCCCGGCGAGCGCCGCCCCGATCGCGACGGCGAACCTGCCGTCCGCAAACGCGGCGGGCTCAACCTTCACCGACGAAACGTCGCTCGTCGCCTATGACAATCTCGGCGGCGCGCACACGATCAATCTCTATTTCTCGAACACCGGCAGCAACAGCTGGGAGGTCGACGCGTTCGACGCCTCGCAGGCCGCATCGGGCGGCGGCTTCCCCTATTCCTCCGGCCCGCTCGCGACGGGGACCCTCGCCTTCAATCCCGCGAACGGAACCTTATCCTCCGGATCTTCGCTTTCCATTCCCGTTCCCGGCGGGCAGACCCTGTCCCTCGGCCTCGGCAAACTCACGCAGCTCGCGGCGAGCTTCAATGTCAGCGCAGCCACCGCCGATGGCAACGCTCCAGCCAACCTCCAGGGCGTCTCCATCAGTTCGAACGGGACCCTGTCGTTCGACTACTCCAACGGCGCATCTGTCGCAGCCTACAATGTCCCGCTCGCCAACGTCGCCAGCCCGGACTTTCTCACGTCCATCAACGGAGACGCCTTCCAGTCCAGCGCGAATTCCGGTCCGGTCTATCTGGGCACGGCGGCCGTCGGCAGCTTCGGGTCGATTCAGTCCTCGTCGCTCGAGAACTCGACAGTCGATCTGGCGACCGAACTCACCGACATGATCCAGGCGCAGAGCGCCTACGAAGCCAATTCCAAGGTGTTCCAGACGGGCGCAACGATCCTCGATGTCCTCAACGGGCTGAAGCCGTGACCCTTTCGGCCGCGTTCAACATCATCAGTTCTTCCTTCGCCTCGAACGCAGCGCAGACCGCCGTCGTCTCGAACAACGTCGCCAACGCCAACACGCCCGGCTATTCGCGCGAGATCGCCAATGTCGTCACAAATTCCTATGGCGGGGCGGACGTCGCCTCGGTGACGCGGGTCGCCAGCGCAGCGCTGACGGAGCAGGTTTCGACTTCCACCGCCGAGGCCGCCGCGCAGCAGGCGATCTCCAACGGCCTCACGACACTCGCCGCGACGGTGAACGACAGCGCCTCAGCCTCGTCGACCTCCGGAGCGACCCAGAACGGCGCCTCACCCTCGGCGATGCTCGCCAATCTGCAAAGCGCCCTGACGACCTATGCGGACTCCCCTACTTCGTCTTCAGCCGCCAGCGCCGCGGTTACGGCCGCGTCGCAACTCGCGGCCTCTCTCAACAGCGGCGCCGCGGCGGTGGATCAGGTGCGCCAGCAGGCCGACCAGGGCATGGCCTCGTCGGTAGCTGCAATCAATTCGCTGTTGAGCCAGTTCACCGCGGCCAACAACATGGTGGTGACCGGCCTGGCAACCGGCGCCAACATCTCAAGCGCCGAGGATCAGCGCGATTCCCTCGTGACCCAGCTTTCGCAACAAATCGGCGTCGCAACGACGACCGCGGCCAACGGTTCAATGTCGATCTATACCGACAGCGGCGTCACGCTGTTCCAGGACACGCCCCGCGCAGTATCGTTCACGCCGACCGCCACGCTCGTCGACGGCGCAAGCGGATCGCCCGTCTCCGTCGATGGCGTGCCGATCACCGGTTCGAATTCGCCGATGCCGATCAAGTCGGGCGCGCTCGCCGGTTATGCGGCGCTCCGAGACACGCTGGCCCCGCAATATGGGGCCCAACTCGACCAGATCGCGGCCGGGCTGATCAACGCCTTCGCTGAAAGCGATCAGTCGGCGTCGCCGACCCTCCCCTCGATGCCCGGCCTGTTCACCACAGCAGGCGCGACAGGCCTCCCCTCCGCGTCCGCATCGACCGGCCTTGCCGCGGCGATTGAGGTCAATCCGAATGTCGATCCGTCGCAGGGCGGCAATGCCGCCCTGCTGCGCGACGGCGGGATTGCGAGCCCCGGCAACCCGGCCTACACCTTCAATTCGACAGGGGCGGCGAGCTATACCGGCCGCCTCCAGCAACTGGTCGCCGCCGTGGGGGCGACTCGAGCCTTCGATCCGTCCGCCGGGCTCGGCGCCTCGGCGAGCCTTGCCGGTTACGCCAACGACTCCGTCAGCTGGCTCCAGGCCGAGAACCAGCAGGCGAGCAACGCCTCCGCCTATCAGAGTGCGCTCGCCACCCAGGCGTCCTCGGCGCTGTCGAACGCGACCGGGGTCAATCTCGACGCGGAAATGACCAATATGCTGAACCTCGAAAACTCCTACGCCTCCACTGCGAAGCTTCTCACCACCGTCAACAGCATGTTCTCCGCCCTCCTCAACGCCGCGTGACAATGAGCCCGACCCTCGTCTCGAGCCAGTATCTGGCCAACAGCCTGCTCCTGCCGGTGACGCAGGCGCAGTCCGCTCTGACCACGGCAATGACCGAGGAATCGACTGGACAGTACGCCGATCTCGGCCTTCAGCTGGGCGGCCAGTCCGGCTATGAACTGTCGCTCAAGGAACAGGTCCAGCAGCTCCAGGCGCTGACCGCCGGAAACAGCCTCGTGTCGCTGAGTCTGTCGACGGCGCAGTCGTCGCTCGGGACGATGAGTTCGAGCGCCGGGTCGACGCTGACCGGTCTCGTCGCCTGGACTCCGAGCGCCAATTCGGGCGCGACGCTGCAGACGATGGGCCAGTCGGCCTTGCGGGGACTGATCGCCGCGGCCAACGCCACCTCGGGCGACCAATATGTGTTCGGCGGAATCAATTCCTCGACCGCGCCGATGGCTGACTTTTATTCGGCGCCGCCATCGGCGGCGAAGACTGCCGTCGACACAGCCTTTCAAACCGCTTTCGGAATCCTTCCGGGCAACCCGGCGGCCGCCAGCATAACCCCTGCGCAGATGCAGGCCTTCCTCGCCGGACCGTTCGCGGCGCTCTTTTCCGGAGCAAGCTGGACGTCCGACTGGTCATCGGCTTCCGGCACGAACACAACCGCCGAGATCGCCCCGGGACAGACGATCACGACCTCGACCAACGCCAACCAGCCGGCTTTCCAGCAGCTTGCCCAAGCCTACACGATGCTCTCCGAATTCGGCGGCTCCAAACTCACCGCGAGCGCCCAGCAGGCGGTCGCCTCGGCGGCGGCGGCGCTCATCAATCAGGGGCAGGCGGCGCTGACCGACACTCAGGCGTCCCTCGGCGCGAGCCAGAGCGCGGTGACGGACGCCAACACCACGATGAGCGCCCAGGTCACCCTTTTGCAGAAGCAGGTCGGCGGTCTCGACAGCGTCGATCAGAACGCGACTGCGGCGAAAATCAGCAGCCTGACCAGCCAGATTCAGATGGCCTACGAGCTGACCGCCCGGCTTCAGCAGCTGAATCTCGCCCAATATCTGCCAATCCCCTGACCTCCCAGGTTCGTAATGTACGAATTCGCCTACAATGAAGCGGTCGAGGATTCGCACCAGACGCTGCGCGCTCGCGAGCGCGCAGCGATGGACCGCGTCATCGGCATGCTGCGCTCCGCGCAGGAGAAAGGCCCCCTGTCGCGCGAGCGGATCGAGGCTCTGTTCTATCTGCGCCGGCTGTGGGGGATCTTCCTCGACGACCTCAAGGACCCGAACAACGAGCTCCCCGACCAGTTGCGCGCCGGGATCATCTCGATCGGCATCTGGATGATGAAGGAGATCGAACGCGTGCGCGCGCGGGTGACAGACGACCTCGCGCCGATGATCGAGATCAACGAAATCATCCGCGACGGACTGAAGTGAGGCTGCGGTGAACATCACGCTCAGGGCCGGCGAACGCTTCTTCATCAACGGCGCGGTCATCCGCATCGACCGCAAGGCGACGGTCGAGCTCCTGAACGACGTGACGTTCCTTCTCGAAAACCACGTCATGCAGGCGAACGACGCGACCACCCTGACCCGCCAGATCTACTTCGCCATACAGATCATGGTGATGGACCCGACCGCGACCGCCAGCGCGACGCCGCTCGCGCGCTCGCTGATCGAAACGGCGCTCGGCGCCTATCGCGCGCCCGAACTGATTTCCGGCTTGCGGGGCGTCGCCCAGTCGCTCGCCCGCAGCCGCAATTTCGAGGCGATGAAGGCGCTGCGCCTGCTCTTCCCGCTGGAGGACCGCGAGCTTGCGGACGCGGCGCCGGACGCCGCCTGAGAAGGAGAAACGCAGATGACCGTGACCGCCCCCTCCACCGTCGCCGGCGCCGCCGCCCCGGCCTCGACCGCCTCGTCCGCGGCCGCGGCCGCGACCAATTCGCTGAACTACAACGATTTCCTCACGCTACTCATGGCGGAGATGAAGAACCAGGATCCGACCCAGCCGATGGACCCGGCGCAGATGGTGTCGCAGCTCGCGACCGTCTCCGAGGTCGGCCAGGCGGTGCAGACCAACACGAACCTCGCCTCGCTCCTCACCGCGACCTCGCTGACCCAGGCCGAGAACCTGATCGGCAGGACGATCACCTCGGCCGACGGCGCGACCTCGGGCCAGGTCGCCTCGGTCAGCGTGACGAGTTCGGGGGCCGCGGCGACGCTGACCAGCGGCGCGACCGTTTCGCTCGCCGGCGGGGCGAGCGTGCAGTGAACGAGGGCGACGCGATCGATCTCGTCCAGTCGGCGATCTGGATGATCGTGGTCGGCGCGGGCCCCGCGGTCGGGGCGGCGATGGTCGTCGGGGTCGCGATCGCGCTTCTGCAGGCGCTGACCCAGATTCAGGAAATGACGCTGACCTTCGTCCCGAAGATGATTGCGGTGTTCGTCGCCGCCAGCCTGACCGCAAGCTTCGTCGGCGGCAAATTCTCGGTCTTCACCGAGGGCGTGTACGCCCGGATCGAGCGCGGTTACCGATAGGGCGCCCGCCCCGCGCGCGGGAAACCGGCGGCGCCGGGATTAGCGCCGGTTCAGGGGCGAGCCTGTTTGATCAAAGGCTTGGCGCCCGCCTTAGCGTCGCCCTCAAGGTTGCGGCGAAGTGCGAACTATTGCAGCCGGGGCCGCTTCAGGAAGCCGGTGCGGTCCGCCGACTTGATCTTCACGCCGATCGCCCTGCCTTCGCGGATGACCTCGACCGGGATTTCGACCCCGGCGTTTCCGCAGCTCCAGACCTTGCGGTAGAAATCGCCAAGGTCGGCGATCTCGGCTCCCCGCACGCTGGAGAGAATGTCGCCCCGGCGCAGGCCCGCGACCTCGGCTGGTCCCCGCTCGGCGACGGCCGTGACGACGACAACACCGTCGCTTTCGGCTGAATAGACGCCAAGCCACGGCCGGACCGGCTTGTTGACCCGTCCATAGGTCAGCAGATCGTCCAGGATCGGCGGCAGGAGGTCGATCGGGACGATCATGTTGCTTTCCCGCGGGCTGCCGGCGACAGCCGCCTGTTCGACGTGGAGCGAGCCGATGCCGATCAGCCGCCCATCCGATCCGATCGCCCCCGCGCCCCCCCAAAAAGGATGGGCGGGCGCCGTGAACAGCGCCTCGTCGAGCAGATACTCCCAGTACCCGGCAAACTCCTCCTTGCCCACGATCGACGCATGCACGGCCTTCGTGCCTCCGCCCGCCACGACAATCACCGGGTCGCCGACTCGTGCGTCGCCGGAACGTCCCAATTCGAGCGCCGGCAAATCGATCCGGTCAAGGGCCTGCACAAGCCCGAACCCGCTCTCCTGGTCGAATGCGATCGGGTGAGCGGGAACGACGCGACCGTCCGCGCTCGACGCCCATACGGTTTCGGCTTCGGTGATAAGGTAGCCGATTGTCAGCACGAGGCCGGTGTTTCGGATCACGACCCCACTGCCGGCGCGCTGCTGGCCGAGCGTCTGCGCGGTGTAGGCGTCCTCTGGGATCGACGACTGGATCGATACGACGGACTTGCGCACGCGATCCAGGTCAAAGCCGGGTCCGTCCGCAACCTTCGAGGAACCTTCCGAACGCGGCTTGCCCGCCATCGCCCTTTCCTTCTCGACCGCATACTCGGCTGCAATGTTACTTCGATGTCGCCCGGGCGGCAATTCATGCCCGGGGCGAGCTTCCCCCTGCCGGAGTCGCCTTTCCGGCCGTAATGGCGCAGCGATTCTCGTCAGGTGCGACTGGGCGTCAGCACGACCTTCATGCAGCGATCGATGTCGAAGGCGGTCGCCATCGCCTTTTCGACCTCGTTGATCGGGATTGCGTGGGTGACGAACCGGTCGAGCGGAAAAGTCTTCTTGAACTTGTTCAGGAAACGCATGCTGTTGACGTAGCCTGTCGGCGGATGGTTGGTCATGCCGAACAGGCGGATCTGGTTGGCGAGCATGTGCATGACGGCGGCATTGACGCTGTTCCTGCGCATGATCGCGCTTCCTCCCGGGGCGACAGCGGCCGATCAGGGAAACCGCGACGAAGCGTCAGCTTGGCTTCTCCAACCCAATCCGCGGTCCCCGACCCGATGCATTTTGCGCTCGGCTGCAGGTCGTGTTTTTGACATAGCCGCGTCCGCGATCCAAGCGACATTCCAGCTATCGAGGGAAATGGAACGTTAGTCAGTACCCGGAGGCGTCGGCCGGCGCCTTTTCAGCACACACCCCGCGTCTCGCCGGTCGCCGCGACGCTCGACTGATTTACGTTCTTCGTCTCGCCGAAACCGGGCTGCGCCCCTCATTCGTCAATCCGGTGAGCCATGCGCCCGCAGTCACCCCGAGGAGGAAGGCGCACACATAGGTGAGAACGACGAACAGGTTCACGGGCATACGCACCTAGGAGGAAGACAACGGCGCACCCTACCGTTCGTTTCATCCAGGTTTTGTGTCGAAATCGGTTAAACTTGCTCGCGTTCAATCGGCATGGCCGTTCGCGTCAGGCCGCATCGAATCGTCGTCGAAGCGAACCCTGCTCGCCGAAATGTTCACGCCAAGCCCTCAAAATGCGCGGCTTCTCCAGTCGCGCGAGTTTCGCCGATGCGTTCAATTCTGCGGCATTAAATCCGAACGGATCGAGCACGGCAACGTCGGGAAAGAGGCGGAACCTCGCCTCGCGCCCCCCTTTGCGAACATGAACGTGCGGAGGCTCGCGTGGGTCGCTCTCGTTCGAGTAGAGAAAGAAGCGATAGCCGTCGCGAACGAAGACTGTCGGCACGCGCCCCCCGCCGCTTGATGCGCGCTCATTGTAAACCGATTCGGACGGCCCCGACAGACATGCGGCTCCGGAGCCGACCCGCAAGGACCGGGCGCGCATCTCTGCCGACTGGACGAAGCGGATGGCCGCCTACCCCCGCGCAAGCTTCGCCCTCCACTCTCCGCCGCGCGCCCCATGGCCGCGGCGCGTGAGAGCAAGCGTCGAGCATGTCCGCCACCGCGATCCCCTCCGCCCCCGCGAGCCGCGGCGGCAAGGACGTCGCCTTCGCGGTCGGCATCATCCTCATCCTCTGCCTGTTTTTCCTGCCGGTGCCGGCGTTCGCCATCGACTTCGGACTGGCCTTGTCGATCGCGCTGTCGGTCCTGATCCTGATGGTGGCTCTGTGGATCCAGAAGCCGCTCGAATTCTCCGCCTTCCCGACCGTGCTCCTGGTCGCGACCATCCTGAGGCTCGCGCTCAACATCTCGACCACGAGGCTCATCCTCTCGCGCGGCGCCGAGGGGCCGACGTCTGCGGGATACATCATCGGCGGTTTCGCGCGACTCGTGATGGGCGGCGATTTCGTCATCGGCATCATCGTTTTCATGATCCTGGTGACGATCAACTTCCTCGTCATCACCAAGGGCGCGACCCGCATCGCCGAGGTCGGCGCGCGCTTCACCCTCGACGCCATCCCGGGCAAGCAGATGGCGATCGACGCCGACCTCTCGGCCGGCCTGATCGACGAGAAGATCGCGCAGGCGCGCCGGCGCGAACTCGAGGAGGAGAGCGCATTCTTCGGCTCGATGGACGGCGCATCGAAATTCGTGCGCGGCGACGCCATCGCCGGCATCATCATCCTCGCGGTCAACATCTTCGGCGGCATCGTCATCGGCGTGACGCGGCACAGCCTGCCGCTCGCTTCCGCCGCCGACACGTTCACCAAGCTCTCGGTCGGCGACGGCCTCGTCACCCAGATCCCGGCGCTCATCATCTCGCTCGCGGCGGGCCTCTTGGTCGCCAAGGGCGGCACGCGCGGCTCGGCCGACAAGGCGGTCCTCGACCAGTTGTCCGGCTACCCGAACGCGCTGTTCGTCGCGGCGCTGCTGATGGCGGTGCTCGGCCTCGTGCCCGGCCTGCCCTTCCTTCCCTTCGCGCTGCTCGGCGGCCTGATGGCCTTCGTCGCCGTCGCCATCCCGCGCCGAGCCGCCAGGGATCGCGCCGAGGAGGCGGGGCGGCAGGCGGCCAAGGAGGCGCAGACGTCGGCAGAAAAACGCGCCTCGATCAAGGAGCAGCTGAAATCGTTCGAGATCGAGCTCGTGCTCAGCAAGGAGCTCAACGCCGCGCTCGTTCTCTCGCGCGACGAGATCGCCTCGCGCATCGCCAAGATGCGGCGCAAGTTCGCCCGCCGTTACGGCTTCGTCGTGCCCGAGATCCATCTGACCGACGACATCAAGGCGCCGCCGAAAACCTATGAGATCCGGATTCACGGCGCGCCGGTCGCCGCACACGAGCTCAGGGTCAGGGACTGGCTCGTCATCTACGGCGACGGTCCGAAGCCCAATCTGCCCGGTGACGAAGTGCGCGAGCCGGCCTTCGGCATCAAGGCGCTGGCCATCCCCGAGGCGTTCGTCAAGGACGCCCGGCGCGAAGGATTCAAGCCGGTCGACCCGGTGTCGGCGCTGCTGACCCATGTCAGCGAGGTGATCCACAACAACCTCGCCCAGCTCCTGTCCTACAAGGACATGCGCGCGCTGCTCGACCGGCTCGAGCCGGAATACAAGCGGCTGCTCGACGACATGTGCCCCTCGCAGCTGTCCCAGTCGGGCCTGCTCGCGACCTTGAAGCTCCTGCTCGCCGAGCGCATCTCGATCCGCAACCTGAACCTGATCCTCGAGGCGGTCGCCGAGATCGCCCCGCACGTGCGCCGGCCCGAAGGGATCGCCGAGCATGTCCGCATCCGACTCGCCCAGCAGATCTGCGGCGATCTGGTCGACAACGGCGCGCTCGCGGTCCTCAGGCTCGGCGCCCGCTGGGACCTCGCTTTCCACCAAGCGCTGAAGCGCGACGCCAAGGGCGAGATCGTCGAATTCGACATCGACCCAAGGCTCATGGAGCAGTTCGCCGCCGAGGCGTCCGCCGCGATCCGCAAGCGGATGGACGAGCACCGCCTGTTTGCGCTCGTCACCACCGCCGAGACGCGGCCATACGTGCGGATGATCATCGAGCGCATGTTCCCGACGCTGCCGGTCCTGTCGCAGCTCGAGATCGCCCGCGGATTCGAGATCAGGGCCTTGGGGACGATCGCTTGAAGTCTCATTTTTCATCACAAGGAACCCGAAGGTCGCGAAGCGTTTCGTGTCTCTTCGTGTCCATCGTGGTGAATCCTTTCGGCGAAGCTGCATGACCGCGCTGGCCGCCACCGCGCTGGCCATGGAGCCGCAGGCCTTTGCGCCGCGGGCGTCTCTCGGCGCCTTTCTCCTGTTCTGCCGGGTCGGCGGCTGCCTGATGCTCGCGCCCGGCTTCTCCGCGAGCCAGATCCCTGTGCAGATTCGCCTGTTCGCGGCGCTCGCCGTGACGCTGGCGCTGACGCCGCTGCTTCTCGACCGGATTCCGGACGATGCGCTCGGCGGCGATCCGGTCCTGACGCTCAAATTGATTGCGATCGAATCGCTGGTCGGCGCCGCGATCGGCCTCCTCGCCCGAATTTTCTTCTTCGCCCTCGAAACGCTCGCCGCCGCCGCGGCCCAGATGCTCGGCTTCGCCAATCCGTTCGGCGTCCAGATCGAAGCCGGCGAGATCCTTGCGCCGCTCGCGACGCTGATCTCTCTCGCCGCGCTGACGCTCCTGTTCGTCGCCGACCTGCACTGGGAGCTTCTCAGAGGTCTCGTCGCATCCTACGACGTCGTGCCGGTCGGGGCGGACTTCAACGCCCGCTTCGCGCTGAGGCAGGTTGCCGACGCCCTTGGCGAATCGTTCCGCCTCGCGCTCAGAATCGCCTCGCCCTATGTGATCTACGCGCTGGTCGTCAATCTGGCGCTCGCGCTCGTCAACCGGCTGACGCCTCAGATCCAGGTCGTGATGGTCGCGGCTCCGTTCGTCGCCGCGGGCGGCCTGACGCTGCTCTTTTTCACCCTCAAGCCGGCGATCGAAGCGTTCGTCGTCGGCTTCGCCACATGGATTTCGAGCTATTAGCCGAAGCTCTCGTCGGGAGCGACGATGAAGAAGCGGGTCGACGCACTGAACCGCATGGTCAGAGTGCAGACGAAGATGCGCGACCTCGGCCAATGGCGGGTTTCCGCCCTCGAGCGGGAGCGCGCCGATCTCCGCGACGACTTGCGGTCCCTGTTTGGCGCGCTCGAAACCTGCGATCTCGCCCATGGCTGGCAGGCGGCTTTGACCGCGCGCCGCGCCCGCGCCCTGATGAAGCGAATCGACGATCTCGAGGGTGAGTCGGAGCGCGTCCGTCGCAAGGCCGAGACCGACGGGCGCCGCGCGCGGCTCGCCGAGGACGCCGCCGAGACCGCCGCGAAGGTCTATCGCGAGCACACGGAGCGCAAGGCGCTCGCCGAGTTGATCGAGCGCGCGCTCATGCGCCGCGACGCAAGCCAGGGGTAAGGCCGCGGGGCGACGTTTGGCCCGTTGCCCTCACCCGGGGCGCGTCGCGCAGGCGCGTCCCTTCTTCTGCATAGGGCGTTCGCAAGGACGCCCGTCTCTCGACGGGCTATGCGGAAGAAGGTCGCCGCGCGAGGCGCGGCCGGATGAGGGCCAGGAGACGGCCCGCATGTCCTTCAATCCGCGCTCCGACATCGTTCTCGAAGTCCTCAACGCCGCGGATCCGGCGCGCGCCCAACTCGCGGCCGAGCGGCTCGAAGCGCTCGGCGCGAACAGGCTCCCCGCCGATTTCGCCGCCGACATCGACCGGGCGAGAGCCGCCGCATCGCCCGCCCCGGCCGCCGGCCTCGCCGACGCGCGCTCGGCCCTCGCTGCGGCGGCGCCGGACGCGGCCTCGCGCGTCAAGGTCGAATTCGACGCGATGCTGATCAATTCCTTCGTCGGCGAGATGCTGCCAAAGGAGGCGGGCAGCGTGTTCGGCGAGGGAACGGCGGGCGACGTCTGGCGCTCGATGCTGTCCGAGCAGATCGCGCGCCAGATCGCGAGATCCGGCGCGCTGGGCTTGAGCCGCCGCCTGTTCGCGACGCACGCGATCGCTCCGCACGACGGGCTCGGGCGCGCTGGCGAAGCGGCCGCCGCGTCGCAGACGAGCGCCAATATTCTCTCGGTCCCGAGCGGCGCCGAGATCGCGAAGGGCGCGATACTCTCGCCGGAACGCAAAGGCGGATGAGCATGTCGAACCGCAGATCCGACGCCGCGCTCGCGATAACCCTCCCGGTCATCGAGCGTCTGCGGCAGACCCTGGCGGCGGAAACCGAGGATATCGCGAGCGGCCGGCCGATCCCTTACGAGGCCTACAGCCTGCGCAAGAACCATGGGCTTCTCGAGCTGGGCCGGCTCCTGCCGGGCCTCGGGTCCGCCGGCGCCGCCGGCCCCCTGCGCGAGGCGCTGGTGCAGCTTCAGGCCGCGGTCGAGGCCAACCGCCGCACGCTCGGCGTCCAGCTCAAGGCCTCTGTCGCTGTCGCCGAGATCATCGCCCGCGCCATCCGCGAGGCTCAGTCCGACGGAACATACGACGCGCGCGGATGGAGCCAGTCGGACGGCGCCGCGAGCCCGCGTGCATGGAGGGCCCCGTACGAATGATGCGCGCCGTCGCCTTCGGGCTTCTGGCGGCCGCGGCGACCGTCGCCGGAGAAATCGGCGAGCGCCAGGCCGTCGCCGTCTATGCGACCGCGGCGAAGGGCGGGGCGACGCGGGCGACGGAATTGCGCAAGACCCACGAGATCAACGTGCCGCGCATCAAGGACGGGGCGATCAAGGGCTACGCCGTCATGCTGCTCAGCTACACCCTCGACCTCGCCGCGCTGAAACGGGCGGCGATGGCGCCCGATTCGATCCTGGTCGATGAGGCCTTCCGCTACGTCTACAACGACGACACAATCGACTTCGACCATCTCGACCGCTTCGATCTCGCTCGGATGAGCAAGGCGCTCATCCGCTCGGTCAACGCCCGGGTGAAGGGCGAGGTGCTGGTCGACGTCGGCGTCGAGGAATTCACCTACGCGCAGGCCAGCGAGACCCGGGAGCGGCATTAGCCCGAACTTCCGACACTAGGCGCATCGCGTTCTGCCTACGCAGCGATCCTGAGGTCGAGGAGATTGAAGGCGCGGGTTTTGGTGGGCGTCGGCCTTGCCCGAGCGCTGCGCGGCGGCGGCGTCGGGATCGCCGTCCTGAACAGCATAGGGGCAAGGTCGCGCTTCATGTGCCAGACGGCGTAGCCGGCCAGCATGCACAAGCATATATGGGCGCGGCGATGGCGGATCGGGCGGACGGCGAGGTCGCCCGATTTTCGGGTGACATAGACGCCGTCGGGCGCCGCCTCTGCGGCGATCGTCTCGGCTTTGCGCCACCCGGCGAGGCCTGTATCGGTGGGAGCGCGTCGGCCGATCGAGAACTCTCGCCTCGCGCGGCGGAGGATAGGGAACAGGAGCGCCCGGCATTCGCGGGGTTTCGGATTCGCGGGCTAGATCACGCCCACAACCGCCAGGATCAGCAGGATGATCAGAATTGTCCCGAGGCCGCCCGCCGGGTAATAGCCCCAGCCCGTGCTGTAAGGCCAGGTCGGCAGCGCGCCGATCAGGAGGATAATCACGATGATGAGGAGAATGAGACGCATCGGGTTTCCCCGCTTTGAGCCCGGTGTCGTCGGGCTTGCTATAACGCGTCATCGAGGAGAGTGTTCCCCGTTAACCGTTCTCGCGCCCCCGTTGCGGAAGTCCCATTCATGCGCCAGTTCGCAAACGTCATCACCGTGCAAACCAGGGGTCGCGGCCTCGTCGAAGTCACGCGAAGCGTTGAGGAGTGGATCGAGCCGCACGGTATGAGGTCGGGACTGGTGACCTTGTTCTGCCGGCACACCTCGGCCTCCCTGATCGTCCAGGAAAACGCCGCGCCGGACGTCCGCTCCGATCTCGAAGCCTACTTCGAGCGGATCGCGCCCGAGGATTCCCGTCTCTACGCCCATGATGACGAAGGTCCCGACGACATGCCGGCCCATATTCGTGCGGCGCTGACCGGCGTCGGTCTGTCGATTCCCCTGATCGGGGGCCGGCTTGCGCTCGGAACCTGGCAGGGGATCTACCTCTTCGAACACAGGCGCGCGCCGCACAGGCGTGAGATCGCCTTGCACGCGATCGGCGAATGACGCGCACGCGGTAGTCGGCGCCGGTCGACAGGCGCGGAATGAACAGCCCGAGCGCCAGCCACATAGGCGAACAGCGCCGGTGTCAGCCATTTCAGGATCGCGACGTAGCGCCGACAGGCGAGGAAAGTCTGCAGGACGGCGCAGATCGCGCCGAAGGCCAGAACATAGGCGATAGGCGCCCCTCCCGCGAGAACACGAACCGCTTCGCCCATGGCGCCGTTGTCCGCGCTGAGATTGATCGTGTTGGCGATCAGCAGGAGAATTATGCCCATGTAGACGATCCAGTTCGGATGGAATCGGCGGAGATTGCCCGCGATGCCGGCGCCTGTCGTGCGGCCGATTTTCGCACTGATGATCTGGATCGCGGCCATCAGGGGACACGAGAACAGCAGAGTCCAAGCGACGCCGTAGCCGAATTGCGCGCCCGTTTGAGGGTAGGTCGCGATACCGCTCGGATCATCGTCGGAGGCGCCGGTGATCAGGCCCGGCCCAAGGATCCGCAGGAGCCTCGGCTTCGCCGGCTCGACGACGGGGGAACGGAACGAATTGAATGGCTGGCCTCAACTCGGATCGTTCCCCGCGGCCTGTCCCTTCCTCACCTTCGATCTCCACAAGTTCGACTTCGCAAGCCGGAACATCCGGATGCGGCGCAGGTTCACCCGCATCCCGGCGACGGACCTCGCCGCCGGCGTGAGCCCCGGAGAAAGCCAGGTTGCTCGGAGTATTAGCCATCGTCCTTGTTACAACTTTCGCGCAAGCGGCCGGAGGCGCGGAAGCCGGTGCGGGCGCAGGGGCCGGGAGCCGGCGGCGTCGGCGCGACAGGAACGGGTTCGGCCGGAACCGCAGCCACGGGACCGACCGGCGCCAACGGCTCCGCCGCCACAGCCAGAACGGCGGCGAACGGGACTGGGACGAACGGCGGCGAGGGGACGGCCGGAACGACCGGCAACGGGGCCGGTGTGAATGCGAAGACCGCGAAATGCGTCGGGACCCAGCCGTGCCCACGTACGCCGTAACGTTCTGGCGCGCGCCTCCTTACAGATGCGCAAACGCCCTGCCCATTGAGGGCAGGGCGTCTTCGTACGCGACCTCGATCGGTCGCGGCCGACGCTACTGGCGAGCCCACCAGTCCTCGACCTGTTGCTTGACCTGATCCTTCTGCAGCCCATAGCGCTCCTGGATCCTGCCCTCCAGTTGCTCGCGCTGCCCGTTGATCGCGGTGAGATCGTCGTCCGTCAGCTGACCCCACTGCTCTTTGACCTTGCCCTTCATCTGCTTCCAGTTTCCTTCAAGCCTGTTCCAATCCATGATCAATTCTCCCGTGTCCGCGTCCCAATCAGATTGCCCTTGGCCCCAACCCTGCGCGCGGACGTTGTTCCCACGTGTTCGCGGGAAACGAAGCTCGCGCGGTCGGGGCTTTCTCGCCTTCAACTCCGGCTCGCGGTCCACTGACCGCCGTACTTGAATTCCGGCGCGGACTTCAGCTGGTCCTTGCTGGCGTTCATGCTCGCCCGCCAGGTCTTGTTGGCGCCGTCATAGGTGACGGCCACCGCGCCCGGGTCGACCGCCACGTAGTGCGTGCCCATGCCGAGAAAGCCGCCGACCGAGAGGATGTAGCCCATCACCTTGTCGGACTTGTCGAAAATGACGTCCTGAATCTTGCCGATATCGTTGTTCTGGCTGTTGTAGATGTCGAGGCCGACGACATTTGAAGTCAGCATGTCGTCGCCCTTCACCTGAATGAAGTTCGGCCCCTTGGCAGGCACGTTCTGGGCTGCGTCGGCCCGAGGGGCATTGGCGGGCGGATTGGCGGCGCTGTCCGGCGCATTCGCCGTATCAGCCGGCGGATTCGCCATGGTAGCCGGCTGAACCGCCGGACTTGCGGGAGCCGGATTGGCGCCCGGAGCGGTCGCGTTCTGTGCGAGCGCGGTTGCGCCGGCAAGAGCCGAAATGGCCGCGGCAGTGATGAAGACCTTACGCATAAAATGCTCCTTGGCTAAAGGTCCCCTTAAACTCGAAGACGTGTGTCGAGGTTCCCCTTGAGACGGCGTAATTTCGGAGACGAAGACGGAACCATCCAATGTCTTGAGCGTTCCGCATGCTTGACCCGCACGGGATAATTCCGCACGGGATAATTCTTGTGGTGTACGATCGATGAGGCTTGGGCAGGGAGCGCGTTCGCTGTTCCTCCGCGAGTTCCTCGCAGCCTTCGCGCTGAGCCTCCGTTACATGTTCAAGCCGAAGGCGACGCTCAACTATCCGAATGAAAAAACTCCTCTCTCGCCGCGCTTCCGCGGCGAACATGCGCTGCGACGCTACCCCAACGGCGAGGAGCGCTGCATAGCCTGCAAGCTCTGCGAAGCCATATGCCCGGCACAGGCCATCACCATCGAGGCCGGCCCGCGCGGGAACGATGGCATGCGTCGCACGACCCGCTACGACATTGACATGGTCAAGTGCATCTATTGCGGCTTCTGCCAGGAGGCGTGCCCTGTCGACGCCATTGTCGAGGGCCCCAACTTCGAATTCGCCACCGAGACGCGCGAAGAACTCTACTACGACAAGGAGCGGCTTCTGGCGAACGGCGACCGCTGGGAGCGGGAGATCGCAAGAAATCTGCTTTCGGACGCTCCTTATCGCTGACACGCCCGAGAGAGCCGGCGGACGAACGATTGCGACGTTCTGATCGTCGGGTTCGGGGCGACCGGATTGTGGGTCGACTGAGCGGCCGCCTCTCGCGCGAGCTCCGGGCCGGTTGGAGGTTCGGAACCTGCAGACCGCCGCGGCGGTTGTTGACGCGCTCCCCCTTCCCACTCAAGCTGGGGCCCGATGGCCAGCCACATTGAGGACTATGCCGTCATCGGCAACTGCGAGACGATAGCGCTGGTCAGCCGCGATGGCTCCATCGACTGGCTGTGCCTGCCCAGGTTCGACAGTCCCGCCTGCTTCGCCGGCCTCCTGGGAGAATCGAAACACGGGCGATGGCTCATCGCGCCGGCGGACTCGGAGGTCCGCGTGACCCGCCGCTACCGCGGCGACACGCTCATCCTCGAGACGGTGTTCCGCACCCCGGCCGGCGCCGCATGCGTGATCGACTTTATGGGCCGACGCGAAGGGGCTTGCGACATCGTGCGCATCGTCCGCGGACTTCAGGGCGACGTCACCATGCGCATGGAGCTCGTCGTGCGCTTCGACTACGGCTCGATCGTTCCTTGGGTCTCGCAGCAGGAGGACGGACGGCTTCGGTTTGTCGCCGGACCGCATCGCCTGCTCCTGGACACGAATGTCAAGACCCGCGGCGAAGACTTCCGCACTGTCGCGGAGTTCACCGTCTCTGCCGGACAGGAGGCAACCTTCGTCCTCAACTGGTCCCCCTCCTTCATGCCGGCCCCTGCCGCGCTGCGGGCGACAGACGCGCTGCAGCAGGTCAACAAATTCTGGTCGGATTGGGCGGCCTCGTTCAAGCCTTGCGAAGATCATGCCGACGCCGCGCTCCGCTCGCTATTGACCCTGAAGGCGCTTGCGCACTGGACCACCGGCGGCATCGTCGCGGCCGGGACGACCTCGCTGCCGGAGCGGCTGGGAGGCTCGCGCAACTGGGACTACCGCTATTGCTGGCTGCGTGACGCCACTTTCACGCTTCTTGCGCTGACGAGCGCAAGCTTCCTCGACGAGGCTCGGGCGTGGCGCGAGTGGCTTTTGCGCGCCGTCGCGGGCTCGCCGGACGACGTCCAGACGATGTATGGGGTTGCAGGCGAGCGCCGGCTCGACGAATACGAGATTTCCTGGCTGCCGGGGTATCAGGGCGCCAAACCCGTGCGGGTCGGCAACGCAGCGGTCCGGCAGCTTCAGCTCGACGTCTACGGCGAGGTGCTCGACGCGTTCTACGTCGCCCGCCACGCCGGGCTGGCTGCCGATGCGGACAGCTGGACGCTCGAGCAGGCGCTGGTCTCCCATCTGGAGACGATCTGGCGCAACCCCGACGAGGGCATCTGGGAGGTGCGCGGCGGCGCAAGGCATTTCACCCACTCGAAAGTGATGGCGTGGGTCGCCTTCGACCGCGCCGTTCGCTCGATCGAGGAATTCGGCCTCGACGGTCCGGTCGAGCGTTGGCGGCTCGTCCGCTCGACGATCCACGACGAAGTTTGCCAGCATGGTTTTGACGCGGGGCAGAACTCGTTCGTCCAGTCGTTTGGCGCAAAGCAACTCGACGCGAGCCTCCTTCTCATCCCGCTGGTCGGCTTCCTGCCGCCGGACGACGAACGAGTCCGCGGCACGGTCGCCGCCATCGAACGCAAGCTCATCCGCAACGGACTGGTCATGCGCTACGACACCGGCGCCGGAACCGATGGATTGCCCGAGGGAGAGGGAGCCTTTCTCGCCTGCAGCTTCTGGCTGGCGGACAATTATGCCCTGCTCGGCCGCAGGCAGGAGGCGCGCGCGCTGTTCGAGCGCCTGCTCGCCGTGCGCAATGACGTCGGACTGCTGGCGGAGGAATACGATCCCGTTCTCAAACGCCAGCTGGGAAATTTTCCGCAAGCCTTCTCCCACCTTGCGCTGATCAACACGGCTCACAATCTGGCGAGTTCGGGAGGGCCGGCGCGTCAGCGCTCGCGCCAAGGAAACGGCGAAGGGCCGAAACCGCGCGCCGGCGGCGAGCGCGCCGAGAGACGGCGTTAACTCCTTCCGTCCCTGGCCCGGAACCCGTCACAGGCTGCCGCGTTTAGAACCGGACCCCGCCAGCCTTAAGGAGGACATCATGTTCGGGTGGGCTATCGCGTTCCTGATCATTGCGCTGATTGCCGGCGTGCTTGGTTTCGGCGGCGTCGCCGGCACCGCGTTCGCCGCCGCCAAGATTGTCTTCATTGTGGCGTTGGTCGCTCTCGTGATCACCGCCGTGCTCGGCTATACGAGGCGCGCCTAGGCTTCGGACGCGCGCGGCGGCGTCAGGCGGCCGTGCGCGCCCTCCGGTCGAAGAAAAGCGCCTGAACTCACCGCCGCCCGCACCGAATCCGGCTTGAACGGCTTCGGCAGAAGGAACGCCGGCTCGGGACGGTTGGCGAGCGCGCTCAGGTAGGCGCCGGGATGCGCGGTGATGAAGACCACCGGTTTGCTCGTTCCCGCGAGGATCTCGTTGACCGCCTCGATCCCCGAGCCGCCGTCTTCGAGCTGAATGTCAGCCATGATCAGTTGGGGCTGCCGCTCGGCGGCGAGCGCGACGGCCTGTCCGTGTGCGCGCGCCACGCCGACCACGCGGTGCCCGAGATCCTCGACGATCGACTCGAGGTCCATGGCGATGATCGGCTCGTCCTCGATGATCAGGATGCTGGAGGCGAGTTCATGGGCGAGGTCGCGGGCGCCGAGGTCGAGCAAGCCGATCAGGCCGGCCTGATCGACTCCCATGATCGTGGCCGCTTCGCTCTGCGAGAAACCTTCGACGGTCGTCAGCAGGAAGGCCTGCCGGACCCGAGGGGAAAGGCCAGCGAGATTGCCGTCGAACGCCGAAGATTCCGGAGGTTCGGCGAAGTCATCCCGGATCGGCTGCGAACAAACGCCGAGGTAGAATTGATAGAGCGCCTGTCGGGGCGGGAGGCGCCGCGAGTAGGAACTTCGATCGCGCAGCAGCCCTTCCAGGGTCGCCGTCACGTAGGCGTCGCCTCTCGCCTGGGACCCGTTCAGCGCACGCGAGAAGCGTCGAAGATAGGGAAGCAGGGGCGCAAGGTCTTTCGCTATGGCCATTGGATGTCTCTTGCCGGTAGGCCGAACGTCGCTCGGCGGGTGGATCGCCGCGGCGACTGGTTCGGCGCTGCATCGCCCCCGTTCAACACGACGTTTGCAAATTCATCGCGACGCATCAATTGGGGAAAGTACTTAATTTCCATCGTCAACAACACCGCGCAACGCCGGGAGAACGACAACTTTTGGCCTCAATGCGATATTTTTTTGTGAGCGGGAACAAACTCCCCGGCGATGAGTTCAGCCGACTCGGGGAGCGTGTGCACAGGCTGCTGTTGGGCGGGCGAGTTATGACAAAATCCAATTCCCTGGAGAGCGCCACGTCAAATCCAGTTGAGGAAGCGGCGCTGGATGGCGCTGCTCTCGATCCGAAGGTGCTGGACACGATCGGCAGGGCGCTCAAAGCCCATTACGACGATCTTGTCCACGCGCCGCTTCCGCAGAAGTTTCTCGCTCTGCTTGCTCGACTCGAGGAGCAGGAGCAGGAGGAACTATCGCAGGAAAAACCGGCGGGACATACCTGATGCCTCCGGCTATCTTCAGGGACGAACTGGTCGCCGAAATGTCGAACCTGCGGGCGTTCGCGATTTCGCTGTCCGGCTCCGTCTCGCTCGCCGACGATCTCGTTCAGGAAACGCTCTTGAGGGCGTGGAGCAAGTCGGACAAGTTCCAACCGGGGACCAGCCTGCGGGCCTGGCTGTTCACGATCCTGCGCAACATCTACTATTCCAACTACCGCAAGCGCGCCCGCGAGGTTCAGGACACCGATGGAACCTATGCCAGGCGGCTCATCGTGTCGGGCGACCAGGAAAGCCATCTCGACCTCGAGGATTTCCGCAAGGCGCTCGCCCGGCTGCCTTCGGAGCAGCGCGAAGTGCTGATTCTCGTCGGCGCGAACGGCATCTCCTACGAGGAAGCGGCGACGATCTGCGAGGTGGAGATCGGCACGATCAAGAGCCGGCTCAGCCGAGCCCGCTCCAAGCTCGTCGAACTCCTGGCGCTCGATGAAACCGCCGAGCCGCTCCGCAACAAAATCGGGCAACCGGTTTAGCGCCTGCCCGGATGCGGCAGCGCCGTCTTGACGGCGCCGACGAGGGCACCCGGGGGAGACGGCTTTTCCACGATCGGACAGTGCCGCCATTCGGCCAAACTCGCCTCCTGCCCCGCCTGGCCGGTATAAAACACGAAAGGAACGCCCCGGTCCTCGAGTTGCCGCGCGACCGGCGACGCGTTTTCCTCGCCCAGACGAAAGTCGAGGACAGCGACGGAAAAGTCCGTGGGGTCCAAGCGCCTCAGCGCCTCGTCGAGGGTCTGACACAGGCCGACCACCACCGCCCCTGCGCTCGCCAGCGTCAATTCCAGATCCAGCAGCAGCAGCGGGTCGTCTTCGACAACGAGAACCCTGACGCCGTCCAGGGCCTTGCCGCCACTTTTTAATTGGGTCATCGCCGCGCTCATCGCCGAATATCGGCGAATTGCGACCCAGCCTTCTCGCCAGCCCGGACCCGTCTCGCCACTAACGGTCCAACCACCTCAACTCGGGCTTGTTCCCTCGAGTTGCGGCTCTGTTCGATTGGAACCTTTTACCCACCGAACGGGTCGTAGTGCAGAATCATTGCCGCACGGGTTCGAGGCCGCCATTGACGGGATTGGAGAGTCTGCAATTCGAAGTGGTCCGCACAATCGCCGCCGGGCTCATCAGCGTATCCATCGTCCTGCTCTGGATCGTTGCGATAAGGGGGCGCTGAGCGGCTGCGCGGAACGGTCGGTGGATGTTGACGCGCCCCGGCGCCGCAACATAAGGGTCTTTTTGCAGCGTACGAACTCGTCGGGGGACGAGACGGCGGACGAGGTTGAGGCGGCGACCATCTGGAGGGCGGCAATGACCGATCGCAAGCAACGCATTGAAAAGATCGCGTATCAGCTTTGGGAGCAGGAAGGACGGCCAGACGGCCATTCGGAGCGGCTCTGGCTGGCGGCGGAGGCGCAATACGAGGCGGAGAACGCCAAGGCGAAATACGGCGCCGAGATCGCCAAAGACCGGGCCCGCCAACCGGCAGGAGCGAAGCCGGCCGGCTCGGGGAAATCGAAGAGCGACGAAATGCCGCCCGCTCCTCCGGCCATGACCAAGTCGGAGGCCCCTGCCAAAACGAAGGCCGCGGAGCCCCCCGCCAAGACCAAGGCGAAGGCGGCGGAGCCGGCGACCGCCAAGATGCCGAGCGTCGCTGCGGGGAAATCTGCCGAGCCGGCGGCGGCAAAACCGTCGGACTCCGGCAAGCGGAAGCCCGGGGCCAAATAACGGGGCCAAGTAACGGGGCCATGCGATGGCGCCGCGTCCGTTTTGGAAAGGCTACCTGAAGCTGTCGCTGGTGACCTGTCCGGTCGCCTTGACCCCGGCCACGACCGACGCCGACAAGGTCCGGTTCCACACGCTCAACCGCAAGACGGGAAACCGGGTCGTCAGCCGCTATGTGGATGCTGCGACCGGGGAGCCGGTCGGCGAGGACGACGAAGTCAAGGGCTACGCCCGCGATGAGAACGCGTTCGTCGTGCTCGACGACGAAGAGCTTGCAGCGGTCCGGCTGGAGAGCGCCCGCACGATCGATATCGAAAGCTTCGTCAAGGCGGACAGCGTCGACTGGATCTGGTACGACACCCCCTATTACCTCACCCCTGACGACAAGGTCGGCGAAGAAGCCTATTGCGTCATCCGTGACGCCATGCGGGCGAGCGGCATGGCCGGCGTCTCCCGCCTCGTCATTTATCGCCGCGAACGCGCGGTGCTCCTGAAGCCGCGCGACAAGGGGATCGAGCTTTGGACGCTGCGGTACGGCGCCGAGGTGCGCGATCCGGAGGAACTCTTCCGCAGCGTCAGGGAAGCCGAGCCGCAGCCCGCCCTTCTCGACCTCGTCGCGGAGTTGATCGAAGAGCGCAGGAAGCCGTGGAGCGCCGAGATGGTTCGCGATCCGGTCCAGGACCGGCTGGTCGAGATGATCGGCGAGAAGCGCAAGAATATCCGCCCGTCTCGCTCCACGGCGGCGCCGGCGCCGGCGCCGAACAACGTGGTCAATATCATGGACGCGCTCCGCAGGAGCGTCGCCGCCGAAGCCAAGGGGAAAAAGGGCAGGCCGCGAAGCTGAAGCGCCCCGATGGGAGAGCAGGCGATCGCTACCGCGTCGATCGGCGACCGCCTTTGCTCGTCCGGACCCTGGACGCCCCGGCGGCCTTTCCGCCGCGCGCCGCGGCGACCCTGATTTTCCGCGGCGACGGGTCCTCGATCGGCGCCGCGGCCGACCGGAAGCCGTCCCACGGATCCCGGGCGAGCGAGGCGAGGCGCGCCGGCGCATTGAGGACGGTGAAATGGGCCGGTCCGATCCCGGTCCCGAGCTCGTCCCAGCCAATCGGCATCGAAACGGCGGCGCCCGGTCGCGCCCGGGTGGAATAGGTCGCGATCGCTGTCGCGCCGCGCTGGTTGCGCAGATAATCGATCAGGATCTTGCCGGTCCGTTTCGCCTTGGCGATCGTGGCGACGTAGCGGTCCGGGCTGTCGGCGACCATCGCGTCGGCGATCCCTTTGGTGAACGCCTTGACGGCCGGCCACTCGGCGCTCGGTTTCACCGGCGCGACCACATGAAGGCCCTTGCCCCCGGAAGTCTTGACGAATGTGGCGAGGCCCGCGTCTTCCAGCCGCCGCCGAACTTCGGTCGCCGCTTCGATGACTGTTTCCCAGGCGACATCGTCGGCCGGATCGAGGTCCATGACGATCGTATCCGGGCGCTCCCACTCGGAAACCGTGGAGCCCCACGGGTGGATCTCGAGCACGGCCATCTGCACGAGCGCTGTGATCCCGTCGAGGTCGCGGACGCTGATCAGCGGCTCCCCCTTTTCCTTCGGGTCTTCGACAAGTGCGATCGCGGAGCTGATGCCCTTCCAGGCGTGTTTCTGGAAGAACTTCTGACCCGTCACGCCGTCGGGACAGCGCACCAGGGCAAGCGCCCTGCCGACGACATAAGGCGCCATGCGCGGCCACACTTCCGCGTAATAGTCGGCGAGCCCCTGTTTGGTGACGCCGTCGTCCGGCCAGTAGAGTCGGTCGGGATGGGTGAGTTCGATCGCGCTCACTTGCGCCTCCGGCCGTGGATCCGAGGATGGAGTTTCGCGCACGACCTCGCTGGCGGGCTTGTCCTCGCGCAACGCCTTGTACGACGCATGCCGCAGCAATCCATCCGCCGTCCAGGCGCGAACATCGACCTCGGCCACGAGTTCAGGGCGAACGAACCGGACCTGCCGCGCCTCCGCGGCGCTCAGCCGGTTGGCGAACGGGCTCGAGGGCGCACGCATCGGCTCGAGGCGGGCATAGAGCTCGCGCGCCGCCGACGCGGTGAATCCGGTTCCGACCCGGCCGACATGGCGCAGGACGTCGCCGTCATAGACGCCGAGGACGAGCGAACCGATGGCGTTGCGCGCGGCGGTCGAGGGGACGAAGCCTCCGACGACGAATTCCTGTCGCGCCGAGCACTTCGCCTTGGTCCAGCTCCTGCCGCGCCCGGATCGATAGGGCGAATCCCTGAGCTTCGACACGATTCCCTCGAGTCCCAGACGGCAGGCGTGACGCAGGACGATCTCGCCATCCTCGTCGAAGTGACCGCTGGCGCGGAGCCGTCCGGATCCGTCGCCGAGGACCGCCTCGAGCAGGCTCTTGCGCGCGACCAGCGGGACCTCGCGCAGATCGAAGCCGTTCAGGTACAGAAGATCAAAGGCGTAGAAGAGGAGGCGATCCGCCTGTCCCTCGCTGAGCGCGGCCTGCAGGGCGGAAAAATCGGACACGCCAGATGGGTTTTCGACGACGAGTTCCCCATCGATCAGCGCCTGGCTCACCGGAAGGGCCTTGAACGCATCGATGATCGCTTCGCCGAACTTCGACGTCCAGTCGAGTCCGCTGCGGGTGAGCAGAGCGACCCGTCCCGCGTCGATACGGGCCTCGACCCGATAGCCGTCGAACTTGATTTCATGCAGCCAACGTTCGCCCGGCGCCGGCGCCTTGACCGGCGTCGCCAGCATCGGCTCGACAAACCGGGGCGCCGCCGCCCGCTTCGCCCCTTTGACCGCCGACAGATCCGGCAGTGCGACAGCAACGTCGCTTTTCTCGATTTTGCCGGTCTTCGACGACCAGCCCGGCGCCTCCTTCGCCACCTCGTCGATGGGTCGTCCCGTCGCAGCCGAGTTCGGCCGCTCCTCGAGGATGTCAGGCGCGGCGTCGCTCCTCGCATATTCGTCGTCGCCCTTGATGAGCAGCCAGTTCTCGTGCTTGTCGCGCGGCTTGCCCCGCATCCGGACGAGATGCCATCGGCCCTTCAGTTTCTCGCCCTCGAGCTCGAATTCCAGGTGGCCCTTGGCGAGACCCTTGTGCGGATCGCCGATCGGCGCCCAGGTCCCCCGGTCCCAGACCAGCACCGCGCCGCCGCCATACTCGCCTTTCGGGATCGTCCCCTCGAAGGAACCGTATTCGAGCGGATGATCCTCGACCGCGACGGCAAGGCGCTTCTCGCCAGGGACGAGGCTCGGGCCGCGCGTCACCGCCCAGCTTTTCAGCACGCCGTCCAGTTCGAGGCGAAAGTCATAGTGAAGCCGTCTCGCGTCGTGCTTCTGGACGACAAAACTGTGCGCATCGCCCGGACGCGGGGCGGTCGGCCTCGGCTCCGGGGTCGCTTCGAAATTGCGCTTGGCGCGATATTGCTCGAGCGCCATGTCAGCCCGCCTTCCTGCGCGATTTCGCCCCGGCGGCGGCTGTCCTGCCGCTCAGTTCGGCGCTCTTGCGCAACGCGGTCATCAG
This sequence comes from uncultured Alphaproteobacteria bacterium, assembly GCA_963741405.1. Lineage (GTDB taxonomy): Bacteria > Pseudomonadota > Alphaproteobacteria > Rhizobiales > Beijerinckiaceae > Roseiarcus. The sequence goes on along the minus strand of CAVUHX010000037.1, from coordinate 452,409 downwards.
GTCGGCCGGAGCCGCGCGCTTCGGCGGCTTCGGCGCCTCGATCCGGCGACCCTCGATCTTGGCCTTGACCAGTTCGGCCAGCGCCGCCTCGTAGCGGTCCTGTACGTGGGAGGGATCGAACTTGCCCACTTTCGTCCTGATGATGTGCTCGGCGAGCTCCAGCATCTCGCCCTTGATGTCGAGGTCCGGAACGTCGGCGAACGCTTCCCGGGCCGAGCGGACCTCGTAATCGAAATTGAGCGATGTCGCGGCGAGGCCTGCGCCCAGCGGCCGGATGAGGAGCGTTCGCACGCGCCGGAACAGCACCGTCTGGGCGATCGCCGCGGCGCCCGAAGCGCGCAGCCCCTCGCGGATCAGGACGAACGCCTCATCGGCGCTGCGGTCGGAGGGCGCCAGGAAATAGGGCCGATCGAAAAAGACATCGTCAATCTCGTCCCGGCTGACAAAGGCTGAAACAGTCAGCCGCTTGTCGCCTTCGGGAACGGCGGCTGCGATCTCCCGAGGCTCGAGGACGACATATTCATCCTTGCCGACCTCGTAGCCCTTGACCTGATCCTCGCTCTCGACGGGCTCCCCTGTCCCCACATCGACATATTGCCGGCTCACGCGGTTCCCGGTCGACCGGTTGACCGTATGCAGGGCGATCCGTTCGGACGACGAGACGGCGGCATAAAGGCCGACCGGACATGTGACTTCGGCGATCTTCAGGAAGCCCTTCCAGCTCGCTCTGGGCGCCGCCATCGACTTTCGCCTCACGCTCGAAGCCTGGACCCGGCGGAACCGACGGGGCCACACGATTGTTCCGCAACGCCACATCAAAGCTGGATTTCAAATATAACTGGCAATTTCGGCTGCAAGATCGCAAACGCCAAAATTCGATGACCTTTGCCGCCTCCCGCAGCCAGGCCAGGCCCACGCGATTTTTCAGTCCTTCAAACCTTTTCGGAGACGCGATTGGTGAACGCGACTGCACCGAACATGAACCGCTTCGGTTCCGGTTCGGAACCTCCCGCCAACGATGCGCACGGCTCCTCCGCCCGCGATGCGAGCGACGGGGAAGCGACGGGCGGCGAAAACGACCGCGCAGCGCAGCACTATGCCGCGATCATCGAATCGTCCGACGACGCGATCCTGTCGAAGGACCTCGACGGCGTGATCCTCACCTGGAATTCGGGGGCCGAGCGGCTTTTCGGATTCACCGCCGAGGAAGCGGCCGGCAAGCCGGTGACGATCATCATTCCCGCCGACCGGCTCGATGAGGAACCGGGAATTCTGAGCAAGATCCGCAGTGGCGAGCGCATCCATCATTTCGAGACGGTGCGCCAGCGCAAGGACGGAAGCCTGATCGATATTTCCCTCACCATCTCGCCGATCCGCGACTCGAACGGCCGGATCGTCGGCGCGTCGAAAATCGCTCGCGACATTTCCGAGCTGAAACGGACGCAGGAGCGGCAACAGCTGCTGCTGCGGGAAATGAATCATCGGGTGAAGAACCTGTTCGCGCTGACCAGCAGCATCATCGGCCTCAGCGCCCGCTCGGCCAAAACCGCGCAGGAGCTTGCGGATTCGGCGCGGGAGCGCGTGGCGGCGCTGGCGCGGGCGCATGCGCTCACCTTTTCCCATGGCGAGCCGTCGCCGCAGGCGACGACGCTTCAGTCGCTGATTCGCGCGATCGTCGCGCCGTTCGACGAACCCGAAGCTCCGCGGATCATCCTCTCGGGCGTCGACGTTCCGGTCGCGGGCGGAGCCGTCGCCAGCCTCGCCCTGCTTCTGCATGAATTCGCCACCAACGCCGCCAAATACGGCGCCCTGTCGTCGGACGAGGGAACGATCGCGATCGACTGCCTCGAGGACGACGAAAACGTCGTGGTGACCTGGACCGAGCGTGGCGGACCGCCTGTCGTTCGGCCCATCGGGCGGCGAGGGCTTCGGCGGCGTGCTGTCGCGCATTGCGGTCGTCAACCAGCTCGGCGGCGAAATCGTGCGCGACTGGAATCCCGAGGGGCTCGAGGTCCGCCTCGTCGCGCCTCGAGCCCGTCTGGCCGGCTGACCCCGGATCAAACCGCCCGCCCCGGCGTTGGACCCGGGCCGCAAGCGGAAGCGGCCCGGCAGGGCTTCGTTGATGAGGACATCGCCGAATTCGAGAAAGAGCAGCGCGAACGCGCGGCCGGCGCAGGAAGCCGACCGACGGTTCGCCCTCCTCGTCGCGCTGATGACGCCGCCCGACGCACGCCGGGGCGGGCGCTGGAGGTTCGCGACCGACCGGGACGGGGAGCCGGACGAGAGGCAGGAACCATCGCCGGCGTTCGGGGAAGACCGGAGACACGGTCCGGTTGAACTGGCGCCGCCTGAACGTCCTCTTCTTCATCGGCTGCGCCGTCGCCGCGGTCCTGTTCATTGTCGCGGCGTCGTTCGTCAAGGGCTGACCCGGCAGGGGCGGAACGGAACGGTCGGCCGCGGGCAGACGTTAAGAACGGTCCCCCGACGGCGTGGACGGGAGCGCTTTCATGGACGAACGGCCGATCGTCACGAAACGAAATGAAGTGCGGGTCCGCGCTGGCGAGACCGGGCGCCACGTTCGCACCATCCTCCTGATCAGTCTGGCGCTCGTCATCGTCCTGTTCGTCCTCGTCGCGGCGTTCGTCAGGCCTTGAGCCGGCGGAGCCGGCGCCATACGGTCGAACCGGACGATGGAAAGGGCTGGGTCATGTCGAAAATCGTGCTCTGCGGGGTCGCCGCGCTCGCGACCATGGCCGGCGCCGCGCAAGCCGCGACCTACAAGGTGGACCGCTGGCCGGGCGACATCGACACGATCCCCTGCAACGCATGGACAAAATCCGCTGACGGGACCTGGGTTCTGAACGGCGCGCTCAAGCTCGGCGCGTCGGTCGTCGAAGACATCGGCGTCAAGGGCGACGCCGCCGCCCGTTCGCTCGACAAACGATGCGGCAAATAGCGGCCGGCGCCGGCCATCCGGCGCGGCCGCTGCCCCCACCACCGCGCTCATGCGCGGTCCCCCTCCCCCGCTGCGCGGGTGAGGAGTCGCCAATCGTCGAGGTTAGCGATCCTCCCATGCCGCGAAGCGGCGGGGGAGAGCCTGTCCCGAGCGGAGCGAGGGAGGGACCGTCCGAAGGACGGTGGAGGGGGCAAACAGCGAATGTGCCCATCCACAAGCCGCATGCTCCAAACTCGAAATCCTTGGGACCCCCGACAAGGCGGGCGTAGAAGGGTGCGAACGGAATTGATCGCGGAAAGGGCGTCTTGGGCGAGGGGCGGAAAGTCGCGGCGATCCTGGTCGCCGATGTCGTCGGCTACAGCCGGCTGACCAGCGCCGACGAGGAGGCGACGCTCGCGCGGATGCGCGCGCTCAGGACCGAACTGTTCAATCCGGCCGTCGAGGCCCATGGCGGGCGGGTCGTCAAGCGGATGGGCGACGGGGTGATCGTCGAGTTCCGCAGCGTGGTCGAGGCGGTTCGCTGCGCGGTCGAGGTCGGCAACGGGCTCGTCGAGCGCAACGCCGCCATTCCGCCCGACCGCCGCATCGAAGTCCGCACCGGCATCCATCTCGGCGACGTGGTCGAGGAGGCCGACGGCGACCTTCTGGGCGACGGCGTCAATATCGCCGCGCGGCTCGAGGGGATCTGCGAGCCGGGCGGGATCTGCCTGTCGGAGGACGCCTGGCGGCAGGTGCGCGACAAGGTTCCCGAAAGCTTCGCCGATCTCGGCGAGCGGCGGCTGAAAAACATCGCCCGCCCGATGCGGGTGTACGCGCTCGCAGGCGAGGCGCGCGCCGACCCGCCGCCCCCGCCCGCCAAGCCCGCGAGCCCGTCCCCGGCGCGGCTGGATGAACGTCCGGTCCGCGCCCTCCTCGGCGCGGCCGTCGGCGTGCTCGACAGCGCCGGGCGCCTGATCGGCGCCGTCGCCGACAAGGCCGCGCCGGCGCGGCCGCCGGCGGCCGGAGCCGCGGGCGACGTGCGCCCGGACCGCGACGAAAAGAGGCGGAACCGGCGGCTCAGGCGGGTGATCATCGCCGCGGCGATCCTGAGCGTGCTGGCGGGACGGGCGTGCACGGAGCGGCGCTCCGTGGCGCCGCCGCCGCCGCGCGCGGGCGCGCTGGACGGGGGGCTGGCCGGCCAGCGCCTCGCCGCCGGATTGTGATTGTTGTCATTTGGGCGGGATCAGAGGGAGGGCGGCGGCGCCGTCATCGCGACCCCCGGGCTTGACCCGGGGCGAAGCGATCCAGGTGATGAAGGGCGGCGGAAACAATTCTGGATCGCCGCGTCGCTATCGCCTCTCTCACGACGGGCGATGGCTCGTCGCGAGGGGCGAAGCGTGGCAGCAATTCAGGGGGCCGAGGGGCAAAGGCGGCGGTGCTGTCATCGCTCACGCCCCGGGATTGCGTGCGCAGCGTGTTCGCCTCAGCGCTTGCCGAACAGCCGACCAAAGAATCCTTTCCTCGGCCCTTCGGCGACGGCGCGCGAAGCGAGTATGGCCTCAAGCGCGGCGAGGTTCTCGCGAACTTTCGTGGTGCTCGCATGATCCGCCCCGAGGCTCTTTTCCCAAATCGCGAGCGCGCGGCGAAACAGCGGCTCCGCCTCGCGGGGGCGGTTCGTGGCCTTAAGCAATTCCGCGAGATTATTGAGGTATGTCGCCACGTCCGGATGATCCGGTCCGTACCGGGCCTCGACGATCTTGGTCGCGCGGCGAAAATGCACCTCCGCCTCGCCTGGGCGGTCCATTGCTCGGAGCAAGAGCGCGAGAAAGTTGAGGCCGGTCGCCACATCCGGATGATCCGACCCGAGGGTCTTTTCGAGAATCGCCAGCGCGCGGCGATGAACCAACTCCGCCTCGTCGAGGCGGTTCATGGCTAGGAGCACGAGTACGAAATTCGTGAGGAGGGTCGCCAAGTCGGGGTGATCCGGCCCAAGGCTCTTCTCGAAGATCGTCAGCGCCCGGCGATAAAGCGGCTCGGCCTCGCCTAGGCGTTTCGTTTTGCGGAGCAGTTCCGCGAGGTTGTTGATGTCGGTGGCCACGTCCGGATGATCCGGCCCGAGGCTCGCCTCGTCGATCGCCAGCGAGCGGCGCATGAGCTGCTCAGCCTCATCAACTCGGTTTGTGTCTTGGAGCCAATGCGCAATCGTGCGGCGCCAGAGCGGAGGGGCCTTGTTGACGAAGTTCGTGTCCTGGAGCCGCGTGAGGAAGGTCGCCTCGTCGTACACGTCATCGTCGTCCAAGTCTCCCGGATCGGATTCTTTTGGAGTCCGCGCGTCGCCATTCTGGGACTGAAATTGCGCGGACGGAGTCGTCGCTTGGGGGAACAGCGCGAGACCGGCCCGGCAGACCGCCACCTGCGGATGGTCCGGTCCGAGGCTCTTCTCCAATATCGCCAGCGCCCGGCGCATGAGCGGCTCGGCCTCGCTGAGGCGCTTGGTGGTCACAAGCAGGCACGCGAGATTGTTGAGGCGGAGCGCCACGCTGGGATGATCGGATCCAAGAGCGGTCTCGTCGATCTCGAGCGCACGCCGCATGAGCGGCTCGGCCTCCGCGCGACGGTTCGTGAGTTGGAGCAAGTGCGCGAGGTTGTTGAGGTCCGTCGCCACTTCCGGATCGTCCGGCCCGAAGCTCGCCTCGTCGATCGCGAGCGCGCGGCGCAGGAGCGGCTCGGCCTCGCTGAGGCGGTTGGTGGTCACAAGGAGGCCCGCGAGATTGTTGAGGCCGGTCGCCACCTTGGGATGGTCCGGCCCGAAACTCGCTTCGTCGATCGCGAGCGCGCGGCGACTAGAGCGGCTCGGCCTCGCCGAGGCGGTTCGTGGTCACAAGCAGGCCCGCGAGATTGTTGAGGTCTGAGCGCCACGTCGGGATGGTCCGGCCCGAAGCTCGGCTCGTCGATCGCGAGCGCGCGGCGAAAGAGCGGCTCGGCCTCGCCGAGGCGGTTCGTGGCTTCGAGCAAGCGCGCGAGATTGTTGAGGCTCTCCGCCACGTTGGGGTGATCGGGCCCGTAGCTCTCTTCGCCGATCGCCAGCGCGCGGCGACATGAGCGGCTCCGCCTCGGCGAGGCGGTTCGTGGCTTGGAGCAACAGCGCGAGATTGTTGAGTGTGTCCGCCACGCCGGGGTGATCTGGCCCATCGCTTTTCTCCTCGATCGCCAGCGCGCGGCGAAAGAGCGGCTCGGCCTCGCCGAGGCGGTTCGTAGTCTCGAAGCAAGTCCGCGAGATTGTTGAGGCGTACCGCCACCTCGGGTGATCCGGCCCGTAGCTCTTTTCGTCGATCGCCAGCGCGCGGCGATAGAGCGGCTCGGCCTCGCTCGAGGCGGTTTGTGGTCACTGAGCAGGACCGCGAGATTGTTGAGGCCGGCCGCCACGTCGGGATGATCCGGCCCGTAGCTCGCCTCGACGATCGCGAGCGCGCGGCGAAGAGCGGCTCGGCCTCGGCGAAACGCGCCTTCGCATAACAGCAAGACCGCGAACATGATGAACAGTCTCCCCGTCGGCTCCGCAATCCCCGCCTCGTCCGCCCGCCGCGCGACCGCGAGCGCGTGCGGCGCGAGCGGGTCGAGGACCGGCCAGCTTCGCACGTCCTGCGGTTCGCCGACGAACGCGGCATTGACCCAGCCCAGCGCCTCCCGCAGCGCCTCGCCCCGCCGCTCTTCCGTCATCGCGCGCCGGGCGAAATCCTGCACCAGGCGGTGGATGACGAAGCCCTTTGCCGCGCCGTCCTCGCCGTCGCGCGCGCGATCGAGCGAATAGGCGTAGAGGCCGGCGCGCGCCTTGTGCGCGTCATAGTCCGCCGCCTCGCCCGGAACGGCGACGTCGAGGAGCGAATCGGGGATCGGGTCGGGCGCCAGCATCGCGAGGCGGTCGAGCAGGCGGCGGCTTTCGGGCGAGAGCCGCGCGACCGACGTCGCCCAGGTCGCGGCGAGGCCCGTGTCATGGGCGTAGCTCATCAGGGTCGGATCGAACCAGTCGAGCACCTTCTGCCGGCTCTCGCGCCACAGCTTGAGATAGCGCGCGAAGCCGATGCGCTCGGTCGCGATATAGGCGCCCGCCTGTTCGAGCCCGAGCGCGAGGCCGCCGAGTTCGCGCGCGAGTCTCGCGCGCCTTGTCCGCGTCGTCGTCTGCGCTTCGCTCGCGATCGCCCGCCGTGCGCTCCAGGAGGAATGTCGGTCGCCGCGTCCTCGTCGAGCACGTCGAGTTCGAGCTTGCGCAATCGCCGCCGGAAAGTTCGCCGCGCGCGCGGTGACGATCACATGCCCGCCCTTCAGCCGCGCCATGCAGCTTAGCCGACGGCGGCGACGGCCTTTTCGTCGTCGACGTTGTCGAGGATCATCAGCCAGGTCGGATGGGCGTCCAGCCAGCGCAGCACGGCCTCGATCTTCGCGGCGTCCTGCGGCGCCTCCTTCTCCGGAGATCGAGAACCTCGAGCGCCGGCGAGCGCGGCGAGATTGGCGTCGAGCGTCGCCGGATCGTCGGCGCGCACGAACAGGAGCGCCGAATAGTCCGCCTCGTGGCGCAGCGCGTATTCGATCGCGAGCCGCGTCTTGCCGACCCCGCCGAGCCCATGCAGCGCCCTGCCGACGACCGCCGCCCCTTTGCCGGCGGCGAGCGCCGCGCGCAGCTCGTCGAGGTCCGTCGTCGCGGCCCATGAACAGCGGCCCGAGCGAGGCGAAGGGCAGGTTGCGCGGCTGGCGCGCCGGCGCTGGCCGCCGCTTTCACCAGCGCGTCGATGACCGCAGAGGCCGAAAATCTGCGCGACGAGATTGTCGGCGTTTGTAAACGGCGGGCCGGGATAGCGGTTGATCGCCCTCAGCGCTTCAGGTGATCGGCCTGCGACGCGCGCGAGGCGTCCGTCGGCGCGAACTCCGGGCCGCGCTCGACGCCCGTCGCCGGCGCGACGATCAGCAAGTCCTTGTCGAAAGCGATGGCGAGCCACGCCTCCCACTGCGTGTAGGTGAGGCTCGCGAGCGCCTCGCGCGCCGACGCCCTTCTGCGCCAGTTTGCGCTTCGAGACCGGGCCGCCGCGCGAGCAGGTCCTCGACGCTGCTCGGCGCCGGCGTCGAGCCCGCCATTTCGCCGGCGAAATGCACCACCGCTTCGCACTGCTGCGATATAGTCTTCGAGCATCCGCAGCGTGTCGCCGCCCAGCGCCTTGAAATCCTCCTGGATCTTGACCTCGACGTTCGGCCGCGTCAGCGCGCGGCGCAACGCGTCGCGATAGGCGCCGAACTCGTCGGAGACGCAGGAGAGGAACAGTTTGACGCCTTGATCCGCCATCGCCTCGCCCGCTCGCGACGCTTGACGACTCGCCCGTGCAATAATCGTAGCCGAAGTGTGGCATGGAGCGGCGCGGAGGGCAAAGGCGTTTGGCCGTTCGAGCAGCCGCCGCGCCGGGCGGCGGTTCGTCATTGACTGCTTGAAAGCGATTCTCACGCGAAAGGAATGCGAACTCAAGGACGGCGCCATAGCCAGTCGAGAGACGTGCGACTGAAGACGCCCTATGGCCCGCCGCCGGAGGCGGTGCGCGTACGGCGCATTTTTGACTTCGAATTCCCTTCGCGCCCCGCTCCGCCAAGCAAACAATGACCCCATCCGCACTCTCGCGTCCGGCAAGTGATGCGATGCTGTATCCGCTGATCGGAATCAGGCGGAGCCATGTTTGCATATTCAGATCCTATACCTACTATTATTAGTATACCCTTACTCTATTCTATTATTAGTATACCCTGACTTATTGAGAAAGCGGGGCAAGGGGGGTTGCCGTGGATCAAAATCCAGATTCTTGTTTGGTTGATGATTTCGCGGGGGTTACCTTTCTGCTGACGACCGGGCCGATCTGATCGCGTTGGCGCGAGACGGTTCGGCGGCGCATCGTCTGGCGCGGCGGGCGAACGCGTTGGTCCTTCTCGACGACGGCTGGAGCTGTGAGCGTGTCGCCGCAGCGCTGTTCGTCGATGACGAAACCGTCCGGCGCTGGCATCAGCTGTTCCTGGAGGACGGGCTCGAGGGATTGACGCGCTTGCGATCGGACGCAAGCTCGACCCGGAAAAACAGCAGGCGTTCATCGAAACCTACGAGAACGTGCTGAATTCGCTGGGGCCGGACGAGGCTGTGCTGTTCGTGGACGCCGTGCATCCGACCCATGCGGCGCGCCCCGTCGGCTGTTGGGCGCCGGCGAAGGAGCATCTGGCGATCGAGCAGACCAGCGGACGCCAGCGCCTGAACATTCACGGGGCCATCGATCTCGAAACCGGCAAGACGGCGATGATCGACGTCGAAACCGTCGACGCCGCCTCAACCATCCGGCTGCTGCAAGCGATCGAGGCGATGTATCCACTGCTGGCGCTGATCCACGTGTTTCTGGACAATGCGCGCTATCATCATGCCGCTCTTGTGCGAGAGTGGCTGGCGCAGCCCGGCAGACGCATCAAGCTGCATTTCATCCCCGCCTACTGCCCGCATCTGAACCCGATCGAGCGGTTGTGGGGCGTGATGCACAAGTCTCTGACCCACAACAGGACCTATCCCACATATCGTGAATTCGCCGACGCGATGCTCCACTTCCTGCGCGCCGAAGTCCCCAGTCGATGGGGAGAAATCGCCGATTCGATCACAGATAATTTCCGCATAATCCGCCCCGCCAATTTTCGCATCTTGGCGTGAGCGGAGTATATAAAAGCTGATTGGGAGGTCGGCTGCGCGGGCCTAGGCCGCGCTTTCCGTGCCGCCGCCAAAGGGACAAGGGACAAGGCACAAGCCAATTTGTGTATATCCAGATCCAAAATTATACGCACAAGTGACTTTGTGTGCATCCGGACAACCACAAACAATAAACTTGCTAAATCAGTAAAATATGGCTTTGGGCCTCCAAAGCGAGGTCGCATGAGCCTCCAGAAGGAAATCAGCTCCACCTTCGTAGCCGGGCTTGTCCCGGCCACCCACGCTGCGCCGCAGCTCGATCGGCGCCGATTCTGTCAAACCGTTCGCTCTCCAAGGAAATCCTCAACGCCGTCATGGACGCAACCGCCGCCCATTCGACGATGAGCAAACAGGCGCTCGATTCCGAGAAAGTGCGCGACGGCCTCAAGGACGTGCTGCTCGGCCCGGCGCAGCTTTACGAGGCGCTGCGGGAGAAGGCGGGGCGAACTGAGGCCCCGGCGTCGCCCTGACTGATCTTCTACAGTGATGGCCGCTCTGCGGGTCGTAAGTTATTGATATTGTTAAAACGAGTCCGAAATTCTGCGAAAATGTAGTGCCACGTCAGTGCATATTTCATTTGACTTTTCAATCGATAACTACGATTGTGTAGGGGCAACGTTACGGGAGTTGGAACGTCTCCCTGCGGGCCGGTGGACTTCTGCTGCCGGCGCTGGGCCCTCGCGCCCGCCCAAAGCCGCCACCGGTCTGCGGCAAGGGTCATCTCGCCGCAAAATGAGCGGTGGATCAACCCCAAAAATCGAAAATACAATCACTAGCTGTGATGTAGTGCCACGTCGTTTTTTCAGCGCGAAATGTCGATGTGAAACAACATGTTAGTATTTCCAACTGTCGAAGATGAGCCTGACGGCTCGGCAAAGGCGCGACGGCGCCCTTCGCGGCGCGGCTTCGGCATAAATACTATATTATCATGTTAATAATTGCCGCGTAATCCGGCGTACGCGCGAAAAGTGCAGAAAATGGCGCCTAAGGTCTTGAAAACCCTCGATCGGCGACGGATTCGCAAGGCCGCCCCCTATCGCCCGACCGTCCCGTCCAGCCAGGCGATCAGGTCGGCCGTCACCTCGTCGCGGTTCGTCTCGTTGAGCGTCTCGTGGCGGGCGCCGGGATAGATGCGGGTGGTGAGCTTCGCAAAACCCGCGCCTTTCAGCGCCGCGATCAGGCCCTTGACGTTGGCGCCGACGGGATCGCGCCCGCCGGAGACGACGCAGATCGGCAGGTCCTTCCGGATGCGGGCGAGCCGGTCGCGGGCGAGGAGGCCGGGCAGCGCATCGAGGAGGTCGATTCCAAGCTGCGTGGTGAAGGGAAAGCCGCACAAGGGGTCGGCGACGTAGGCGTCGACCTCGGCCGGATCGCGCGACAGCCAGTCGACATCGGTGCGCGCCGGCCGGAACGGCTTGTTGAAGTCGCCGAACATCATCTGGTTGAGAAGCCCGCTTTTTCCTCGCTTGCCGAGCCGGAGCCGCTCGGCCCGGGCGATGAGACGCCCCGCGGTCGCGATTGGCGGCGGCGCGCCGTTCGACCCCGAAAGAACCACGCCGGCCAGCGCGTCCGAATGCTCGGCGACGAAAGCCTGGGCGAGGAACGAGCCCATCGAATGGCCGAGCAGGACGATCGGGACGCCCGGCTGCTCGGCGGCGATCAGGCGGTTGAAGGTCCAGAGGTCCGCGAGGCATTTCGCCCAGCCGCCGGCGTCGGCGAAATGGCCGAGATCGGCGGGGGCGCAGGCCGGCCCATGCCCGCGCAGGTCGAAGGCGTAGGCGCCATGACCCGCCGCATTGAGCGCGCCGGCGAGGCGGGCGTAGCGGGCGCTGTGCTCGGCGAGGCCGTGCGCGATCTGGACGATCGCTTTCGGCCGTTCCGCCGGCAGCCAGCGGCGCGCCAGGAGCCGCGCTCCATCCTCGGCGTGAAAGAAAAATTCCCCGTCCGCCATGGTCCCGCCCTCCTGCGCCGCTTGACGGGCGCATCCGCATCCGTCCCGGAGCCTGCGGCCTGCCCGCCGCGTCCGTCAAGCAGCCGGCGCCCGCCGCCGGCCTCGACCCCTCCCAACGCACAGCTTTTTGCGGCGCGAAATTAAGCCTCGCCGAATTGAACGCGATCGGCTAAGGCTCAAATCCCATGGCGCGGTATATTTTCATCACCGGCGGCGTGGTTTCCTCGCTCGGCAAGGGTCTGGCTTCGGCGGCGCTCGGCGCGCTCCTGCAGGCGCGCGGCTACACCGTGCGGCTGCGCAAGCTCGATCCCTATCTCAACGTCGATCCCGGCACCATGAGCCCGACCCAGCACGGCGAGGTGTTCGTCACCGACGACGGCGCCGAAACCGACCTCGACCTCGGCCATTACGAGCGCTTCACCGGCCGCAACGCCAACAAGCACGACAACATCACCACCGGGCGCATCTACCAGGAGCTGATCGCCAAGGAGCGGCGCGGCGACTTCCTCGGCGCGACGGTCCAGGTGATCCCGCACGTCACCAACGCCATCAAGGAGTTCATCCTCGACGGCAACGAGGGGGTCGATTTCGTCCTGGTCGAGATCGGCGGCACGGTCGGCGACATCGAGGGCCTGCCATTCTTCGAGGCGATCCGCCAGCTCGGCAACGATCTGCCGCGCAGCCACGTGGTCTACATCCACCTGACGCTCCTGCCTTATATCCCGACCGCCGGCGAACTGAAGACGAAGCCGACCCAGCATTCGGTCAAGGAGCTGCGCGCGATCGGCATCCAACCGCACATCCTGCTGTGCCGGTCGGACCGGGAAATTCCGCGCGAGGAGCGGCGGAAGCTCGGCCTGTTCTGCAACGTCCGCGAAAGCGCGGTGGTCGAGGCGCGGGACGCCCGCTCGATCTACGACGTGCCGGCGCTCTACCATGACGCGGGGCTCGACCGGGAGGTGCTCGCCGCCTTCGGCATCGAGCCCGCGCCGAAACCCGACATGCGCCGGTGGGACGGGGTGTCGAAGGCCTATCACAACCCCGAGGGCGAGGTGACGATCGCGGTCGTGGGCAAATACACCGGCCTCAAGGACGCCTACAAGTCGCTGATCGAGGCGCTGAGTCACGGCGGCATGGCCAACAGGGTGCGGGTGAAGCTCGACTGGATCGAGAGCGAGATCTTCGAGACCGCCGACCCGGCCCCGCGTCTCGAGGGGGTGCACGGCATCCTGGTGCCGGGCGGATTCGGCTCGCGCGGCGCGGAGGGCAAGATTCTGGCGGCGCGCTTCGCCCGCGAGCGCAAGGTGCCCTATTTCGGCATCTGCTTCGGCATGCAGATGGCCGTCATCGAGGCCTGCCGGTCGCTCGCCGGCCTTTCCGGCGCCAATTCCACCGAGTTCGGCCCGACGCCGGAGCCGGTCGTCGGCCTGATGACCGAATGGCTGCGCGGCAACGAACTGGAGCGCCGCAAGGCCGAGGGCGACCTCGGCGGCACGATGCGGCTCGGCGCCTATCGCGCCGACCTCAAGCCCGGGTCCCGCATCGCGGAAATCTATGGCCGGACGGAAATTTCCGAGCGTCACCGCCACCGCTATGAAGTCAACACCGCCTATCGCGTGCGGCTCGAGGACAGGGGCATGATCTTCGCCGGGATGTCGCCCGACGGCGTGCTGCCGGAGACGATCGAGTTCGCCGATCATCCGTGGTTCATCGGGGTCCAGTATCACCCGGAACTCAAGTCGCGGCCGTTCGAGCCGCATCCGCTGTTCGCGAGCTTCATCGCGGCGGCCAAGGCCCAGAGCCGGCTGGTTTAGTCCGCGAGGCGATCCGGTCGAGTTGCCGCCGTCGTCGAACACGCTGGAATTCGGAATGACCTCGGGATTGAGGGACGGGCGCCTCCGGGCGGCCCCGGTGCTGCCGATGAACCGGACGTGCGACAGCCGGCGGATCCCCTCGGCCCGGGCGCATTCGGCGGCTTTTCTTGGCGACAGGCGGAGCCCTTGGGCTTGGGGTTTTCCCCTGTTTGCCTTGTTCTCGCGAAAATATCAGGGCAGGCCGCGCTCGTCGGACCGACCTCAAGCCGAAAAACGGGCGCTTCTCCAAAAGGTTGGAGACAGCCTGCAACGACGTAACATAGGCGCGCGGGAACAAATAACAGGGCAGATTTCTGCCCTGTTACGCGCGAAAACAGGGCCTGCGGTCGCCGGAGCTGGGAAAAACCGAAACTGCGTCAGCCTCATGCAACCTGAGCGCGAACCGGGTGGGCTGCGGGCGCCGCCGCAGTCCCGAAGGACCGCGCCGGCCTGAGCCCGAGCTTGCCCCGGCGAAGGTTGACGCCCCGATCCGCGCCGGGATAGACCGCTCCCGTGGCGGCGCACTGCGCAAATATTGGCCGGCAAGCGCGCCTTTCCGGTTCCAATGAATGCCGCGGAAGACGAATGAGCCGGGAAGGATGGCCGAGTGGTTTAAGGCAGCGGTCTTGAAAACCGCCGTGGGGGCAACCCCACCGTGAGTTCGAATCTCACTCCTTCCGCCACCCGCCACCTACTACGTTATTGATATTGCGGGGTAATACGACATTGCGCGGAGCGATTTCGGACGACATTTCCGAGCGTTATCGGCGCCATGAGATGGATCGGTCCCGAGGAGACCGATCCAGGCGGGTGACCGTCGCTTTTCGGCCTCGAATTCTCTAGCGGCGATTTTCGTGGTGCGGGGGTCTCTCGGCATCCTTTCGACTGCGTAGACGGCCAGGCAGTCTCTATCGATGAAATCGGGGCGCGAGGAGTTCCCGAAGCACCGGACGGGCGAAGTTTCGGCGGGTCCGGGGACGGCGTGGCCGAGGCGACGCCGTCGACTGGCCGGCAAGATCGGCCGCGAAGTGGTTCGGCGGCAAGAGACGCTGAGCGGCTTCCAGGGCGTCCGCAAGTTTTCGATGCGTGCCGTCGCTCGGGCGGGCGAACAGCCGCGCTCCGCTCTCAGGCGGCGACGGCCTTTGCGGCAAACCCGAGCACGGCCCGTTGCGCCGACCATTCAAGCGGCAGCCGCGTATCGGCCATCAGCACGTTGGCGGTCAGCTCCGGAGGCTGCCGTCCGTCGAGAATTGCCGCGACGATGTCGGGGGCAAGAGAAGTCAGACGAAGAAGGCGACCGGCGTAAGTCGCCCCGAATCCTTCTGCGGCGGCGATGCCTTCGATCGTCGCAGCGGGATTGTCCTGGAAGCGTTGGGCGAGGATCCTCGCCCGCACGATCAGCCGAACGAGGTTCTCGTCGATGCGGGGGTCTTCGCCGATCGCCCCAAATTCGACAATGAACTTCATTTCGTTACCCCGTCGCTTCAATCGCGCCGGGACGACGAGACGGATCGGCTCGGGATCGCCGGAGCCGGTTTCGACTTTGTCCGCATCGTCGGCGGCGGGAAAGTCTGAACGCGACGTCGCTGCAGCCGATCTCTCGGAAATCGGGATTTCTTGTGCAGGACGATCGCCCATCAGGATTCCTGCAATGCTACGAGCATGGAGTTCAATCGCAACGCCCTCGGCGTGGACCTGAACGCGGTGAAGCGCCGCCCTCAAGAACGGTTCACGCGAGGGGCTCGATAGCGCACGCCCTTCTTGACCGCATGGGTCGGCGTCATCGGCCCGCCCACGGCGTCGAAGAGGACGGGTCGTCGAGGATTTGGATCAACTGCGTCGCCGCCGCGGCCGCTCGCTTGCGGGTGAGCGCGTCCCGACGATCTTCTGGAAGAGCGTCGTCGACGGCGGCCGGGTCGGCGAGAAAAAGCGCGAAGGCGGGCGACGGTGAGGTTCTCGATTCCCGGGGCCGGGAGCCTCTGCCCGGGATCCTCGCTTTGTGCGCCCGTCACCAAATGACGCGAGACGCCGGTGAGGATCGCCTGGGCTTCGGATTTTCGGCCGTCGCTTCGCTCGACCCCGTTGGCCTGCAACCTTCCTTGGACCGCATCCCAGAGATCCAGGTCAACGATCGCTGCGTGCTCCCCGAGATAGGCCCTGTCCTTGTGGACGATCATGCCGCGGTAGACCGGGTTTTGCAGCAGGTGGTAAGCGCACCCCTCGAGAACGGCAGGCCGCCGGACGCGCGCCCATCGTCGAAGACCCGCCGCTTGCTGACGACGCCTCGGGCCAGAAGGTCGTCCCTGAGGGTCCGAACACAACCGAGGTCGAGATAGCGCCGGAAGATCAAGCGCACCCGTTCCGCCTCCTCCTCGACGACGACGAGCTTGCGGTCCTTGACCTCGTAGCCGAGCGAAGGGAGCCCGCCCATCCAGAGGCCCTTCTTTTTCGACGCGGCGATCTTGTCGCGGATCCGCTCGCCGGTGACCTCTCGTTCGAACTGGGCAAAGGAGAGGAGCACGTTGAGGGTGAAGCGCCCCATGCTGGTCGTGGTGTTGAAGGCCTGGGTCACCGAGACAAAGGAGACGGCGTTCGCATCGAAGATCTCGACGATTTTGGCGAAGTCGCTCAACGAGCGGGTCAGCCGGTCGACCTTGTAGACGACGACGGCGTCGACTTTGCGGGCGGCGACGTCGATGAGCAGGCGGCGAAGCGCCGGGCGCTCCATCGTTCCCCCGGAAAAGCCGGGATCGTCATAGAGTTCGGGAAGGACGATCCAGCCCTCGTGGCGCTGGCTGCGGATGAAGGCTTCGCAGGCTTCGCGCTGCGCATCGCACAACGGATTCTCGCGCGGGAGGCGCCCTCTGCCGGCCTCTCCTTCGACGACCGCCGCGTATTCGACGTCGGGGGTCCCGCCTCCCTCGACGCTCGGCGAACGCCCGCCGAGACTGCGGCGCCCGACGGAGACATCAACTCGACGAAGCACCAGAAGTCTGCGCGCGCGAATGTCACAAGCGCCTCAAACTGGAGCTTGTCGGCATTGATCTTCGGTCCGCTTCCCGCAAGAGCGGGAGGCGGGTCGACTTTCGCGCGCGCGTCGTCGCTCATGTGCCCGCCTCCGCGTCCTTCGGCTGCAGATGCGTGAAGCGCGCCAGCATGCGGCGCAGAGTCTCCTCGTCCGGCGTCGCGCCAAGGGCCAGGTTTGCGGTCTCGTCCTCCGCCGGCGCGGCGGACGGGTCGGGCGCGTTTTGCGCGAGCCCGAAAAGTACCAAGCGCGACGCCGCGATGTCGCCCTCCAACGCCGACTGAAATAGCCTGCCGATGACGACTTCGTGCTTGGTGATTGTCTCGACTATATACCCCGGTCACGCCAGAACCCGAAAATCCTTTGGGTTGATGACGCGGAAATTGTCGGTGACCGAATTGCAAAATTCTGGCCAGCATTTGGGGACTTTTTTGCGTAGGAAGTCGAGCGCCACCTCGGCGAATTCGCGATATGTGGCGTAAGTCTTGTTGTGCGTCAGATGCTTGTGCATCAGGCCCCACAGCCGCTCAATCGGGTTCAAATGCTGGCAGTAGGCCGGGATGAAATGCAGCGTGACGCGGCGCCCCGGCTGCGCCAGCCACTCCTGCACGATCTTGGCGTGATGATAACGCGCATTGTCCAAGAATACGTGGATCAGCACGAGCAGTGGATACATCGCTTCGATCGCTTCCAGTAGCCGTATCGTCGAAGCCGCGTCGACGGTTTCAACGTCGATCATCGCGGTTTTCCCGGTCTCCAGATCGATCGCACCGTGAATGTTGAGGCGCTGGCGTCCGCTGGTTTGCTCGATCGCCAGATTGTCCTCGGCCGGCGCCCAGCATCCGACGGGCCGCGCGGCGTGCGTCGGATGCACGGCGTCCACGAACAGCGCCGCCTCGTCCGGGCCAAGCGAATTCAAGAGGTCGTCGTAGGCCGCGATGAACGCCTGTTGCTTCTTGGCGTCGAGCTTGCGCCCGATGACTTCAGGCTTGTGATATTCGAGGCCAAGCCGATGCAGCAAGGCGATCAACCCCGCGCGGCTCTCATAGACGACCCGGAACTCCTGCTCGATATACTTGGATTCATCGTCAAGAAATTGAAGTTCCCCGTTGGCCTTGAGGGATCAAGGAGATAGTTTTGGTTTGCGACTCGCAAACCATCACCACCGGGGTGCGGGGATGTTGGCACAGGGCGTGCTTGATTTCCAGTACGAGAGCGATTCGTCGCGCCATGGGTTGACGTCGTTGGCCGGTCTTGCGGTCTATCTCGATCTGGTGAAGGCCAGTGGGCTGGGGGCGGCGATCCAGCGGCATGTTGGCGTGGCGGGAAGCCAGGGCTGGCTGGACATCCAGATGGTTCTGGCGGTGGTGTTGCTGAACCTGGCCGGCGGCGATTGCGTTGACGACATCGAGCGGTTGGAGCGCGACGGCGAGTTTTCGGCGATTCTTCGGGCGATCGAGAAGGATTTGCTGTCTCGAGCCGAACGTCGCGCGTTGAAGACCCGGTGGCGGCGCGAGCGGGAGCGCGCGACGCCCTCGCCTTCGGCGCTGTCGGCCTGGTTGGCGCGTTTCCATGACCCGGCCTCGCCCAAGGCGGCGGCGGGAACGGCTTTCATTCCCGAGGTCACGAGGGAACTCCAGGGACTTTGGCGGGTGAACCGGTCGCTGCTGGCGTTCGCGCAACCCTCCGTGCCAATGACGATGAGACAAACGCCCCCCTGGAGTTTACCCTTGAGGGCTGAGGTCATATGCTCCCATGGTCATGCCGCTCATCCCCTTCGAAACAACTCTTGCCGATGGCTCCGCAACAGAGGGAGGCCGTAGGCCGATCGTTGTTGCGGAGCCATCGGCGGCCTCGCCTGAACTCTCCGACCGGCCACGCCGTCGGACGTTCACGACCGCCTACAAGCTTGGGATACTTCGCCAGGTCGATGAGGCGGGGCCGGGCGGCATTGGCGCGATCCTGCGGCGCGAGGGGCTGTATTCCTCACTGTTGACGGATTGGCGTCGGCAACGCGACGCCGGCGCCTGCGAGGCGCTGAAGGCGGTCAAGCGCGGCCCCAAGGTCGCCGAGCCCAACCCGCTGGCGGCCGAACATGCGCAGTTGCAGCGCGACTACAAGAGCGTGACGTTGCGCTTGCAGCGCGCCGAGGCGATCGTCGAAATCCAAAAAAAAGTGGCTTTGCTGCTGGGCCTGTCGATGCCCGGCGACGAGGCGTCCTGATGGACGCCGTGGCGGCCCTGCCGCCCGGCGGCGGGCTGATCGGCGCGGCCTGCGCGGCGCTGGGCCTGTCGCGCGCCAGCTTCCATCGCCGGACTGCGACAGCCCGGCGCCCTCCCGCGCCGTTTCGTCCGCGCCCTCGTCCCGCCGGGGCGCTGGCCGTTTCCGAGCGTCAGGCCGTCCTCGATCTGTTGCGCGAACCTCGGTTCGTCGACCAACCCCCGGCCGAAGTCTACGCCGAGTTGCTGGACCAAGGCCTCTATCATTGCTCGATCCGGACCATGTATCGCATCCTTCACGAGAACGGCGAGGTGAAGGAGCGTCGCCAACAGCTGCGCCACCCCGTCTACAAAAAGCCGGAACTCATCGCCGAGGGCCCCAACCGGGTCTGGTCATGGGACATAACCAAGCTGATGGGACCGGCCAAATGGACCTACTTCTATCTCTATGCGATCATCGACATCTTCAGCCGGAGGGTCGTGGCCTGGCTCGTCGCCGACGCCGAAAGCGCCACCTTGTTCAAACCGCTGTTCGAGGACGCCGCCGCCAAGCACGGCGTCTTGCCCGGCCAGCTCACCCTGCACGCCGACCGCGGACCCTCCATGAAAGCCAAGGCCACCGCCCTGTTGCTCGCCGACCTGGGCGTCACCAAGTCCCATAGCCGGCCCTACACATCCAACGACAATCCCTTCTCGGAAAGCCTCTTCAAAACCTGCAAATATCAGCCTCAGTTCCCGGAACGCTTCGGCTCCATCCAGGACGCCAAAGCGTTCTGCCGCAGGTTCTTCCAATGGTACAACGCCGAACACCACCATCTCGGTATCGGCCTGATGACGCCAAACCAAGTCCACTACGGACAAGCCGACGAAATCTACGACGCCCGAAAGCAGACCCTCGAAAACGCCTTTCTCGCCAACCCGAACCGATTCGTGAAAAACATCCCCTCGCCCCCCGACAAGCCAACCGCCGTCTGGATCAATCCGCCCCAAATCAAGCCTAAAATCCAAGCCTAAATTCAGACCTCCTGACCTAGCGTAGCGCAAAATGTCCGGTTTTGGCGTCGGTCAGGGAGCCTGCGGAACAGCCGTGACGGTGCTACGCTCGATCGGCGAGCCGGGAAAGGCAAGCCCGATACGGGGCGGCGGACACACTGAGAAGCGAATCCGCAGGCGCGAGCCGGGGAAGATTGTCGCGGTTTGGTCGAGCATCTCACAGAGGGCCTGGGCGGCGTGGGTTCGATGCGGCGAGCTGAGCGGAGCCAAGGTGATATGCAACTCGCTATCGGAGACGCGGATGTCGCCTGTCGCGGCGAACAGCTCATGGAGCAGGGTTCGCCCCTCTTGATCGGCACGGGCGTAGTGAGGTCGCAGTAGCGTTACTAGTTCATCGAATCGTTGAAACCAATCATATGCGCGCGGGATTCATTTTTCCTGACGTGGTTTGTAGCCTTGCTGCTTTGATTCGGAAGCGAGGTGTGAGGTGATGGCGGGTCGACGGCGGGCGATTGAATTGGCGATTGGCGAGGAGGATGTGGCGGCGTTGGGCGCGATTGCCCGCTCGCGAACGGAATCGGCGAGCCGGGTTGATCGAGCGCGGATGCTGCTGGCCTACCGGGAAGACGGATCGTTTTTTGCGGTGGGGCGAGCCTTGGGCGCGCACCATCAGACCGTCCAGCGCTGTGTCGAGCGGGCGTTGGTCTATGGCCCGATGGCGGCGCTCGACGATCGACCGCGGCCCGGCAGGGAGGCGACGATCACCGCCGAGGCCAAGGCATGGGTTGTCGACCTCGCCTGCCGCAAGGCCAAGGACCTCGGCTATCCCCACGAATTGTGGACAACGCGGCTTCTCGCCTGCCATGCGCGTGAGCATGGGCCGGCGGAGGGCCACGCTTGCCTTGCCAAGTTGGCTCAGGGGACGGTGTGCAATATCCTCAACGAGCAGGAGATCAAGCCGCACAAGGTCCGCTATTACCTGGAACGCCGCGATCCGGAGTTCAAGCAGAAGATGGCGGAGGTTCTGTGCGTCTATGGCGAGGTGAAGCTTATTCGGGAGAGCGCGGCCGCCGCGAAGCAAAAGCCGAGCGATGCGGTGGCGATTGTCTCCTACGATGAAAAGCCCGGCATTCAGGCAATCGCCACGACGGCCCCGGACCTGCCGCCCGAGCCCGGCAGACATGCGACCTTCGCGCGCGACTACGAGTACAAGCGCCACGGCACGGTCAGCTTGCTGGCCGGCATTGATCTGCTCACCGGCCAGGTCCACGCTCTCGTCAAGGACCGCCACCGCAGCCGCGAATTCATTGAATTCCTCCAGCTCCTCGACGCCGCCTATCCGAGCCATACGGCGATCAAGCTGATCCTCGACAATCATTCGGCGCACATCTCCAAGGAGACCAAGGCTTGGCTCGCCGCTCAACCGGAAGGCCGCTTCACCTTTGTCTTCACCCCCAAGCATGGCTCCTGGCTCAATCTCGTCGAGGGTTTCTTCTCCAAGCTCGCCCGCTCGGTGCTGCGCCACATCCGCGTCGCATCCAAACAGGAACTCAAGGACCGCATCATGGCCGCCATGGATCAGTTCAATCGACACCCCGTCGTCCACTCTTGGTCCTATAAGCTCGACCAGGCAGCCTGATATGATTCGAATCTCAAAATCGATGAACTAGGGCCTGTCTTCAGTTGAGGAGGCTGGCGGCACAGGCGAGTTGAACGCCGGCGAGGAAAATCTTGGCGAGCTTGTCGTAACGCGTGGCGATGGCCCGGAAATGCTTGAGCTTGTTGAAGAAACGCTCAATGAGATTGCGTTCGCAGTAGAGGGCGAAGTCGCACGGGCGCGGGGTCTTTCGGTTGGATTTGGATGGGATGACTGGCGTGATCGCTCGTGCGTTGAGGGCGCCGATGAAGGGGTCGGCGTCGAAGGCCTTGTCGGCGATCAGAGCGCCGGGATCGACGGCTTCGATGAGAGATTCAGCGCAAGTCAGATCGTGATCCTGGCCCGGGCTGAGCATCACCTCGACAGGATTGCCGAGGGCATCGACGAGCGCGTGTATCTTGGTGGTCAATCCGCCGCGGGATCGGCCGATGGCTTGCGCACCGTCTTTTTTTTTGGCGCCGGCGCTATGCTGGTGAGCGCGCACGATGGTGGCGTCGATCATCATGTATTCGTTGTCGTGATCGCTGGCCAAGAGCCTGAAAACCCGCTCGAAAACGCCGCTCTTGGCCCATCGGTTGAAACGCTGATAGACGATCTTCCAGTCGTCAAAGCGCTCGGGCAGATCGCGCCACGGGACGCCGGCGCGAAACCTGAAGAGAACGGCTTCGACGAACAGACGATTGTCCGCCGCCGTGCCGCCCACATGGCCTTCACGGCCCGGCAGAATGTCTTTGATCCGATCCCATTGGTCGTCGCGCAGTGCATATCGTCGCATCGGTCGGCCCCTCCTCGGGCCGACCGCTCACGAGTCAGACATTTGCTGATTCGGGAATCCCTTGCGTATCCAAAACACCAAACGTTCTGCGTCCGATTCCACTCCGTTCTCACGTCAACTGAAGACAGGCCCTAGATCGCTCTCGGCCTGATAGGCGACCATCTTGATGATGTCGGTCAGGTGCTTGCGCTCGGTGGCGAGCTTGACCACGGCCCGCTCGCTGAGGTCTCGGACCTCGACGCGCTTAGCAACATCGCGGCGCTGCTCGAAGAGCCGGGCGACGCGAGCGCGGGCCGTGCGCAGCCGTTTGCCGAGCGTGCCATGAGCGATCTTGAACCCCCGCATGGTCGGCCGGTGCTGCTCGGCGTTGTCCGCGGCGGCGGCGCCGTATTCGCGTTCGAGCTTGGCGAGATCGGCGCGCGCCGCACGGACCTCCTTATCCAAAGCACGGCGCTCGGGATTGGGGATGGAGCGGGTCGGGTCCTCCGGCTCGATCCGGTAATCGACGAGTGCATCAAGCAGGAACTCTTCCCGCATGTACTTGAAGAAGTTCTCCTGTCGCCAGCGCTCGAACATGCGGTAGGCGACCTCGATGTCGCGCAGGTCCCATCGACTGGTGATTACCTGCGTCTGATGGCCGTCGTCGCACAAGCGCGTGACTTGCCGTAGGCGCAGCTTACCTTTGAGGAAGCGCACGGGCTGGTCGTGCAGAAGATAGTCCACCCGGCATCCGTCGAGCTCGGCGTGACGGGCGATGAACCGCCGCTCATTGATGCGACGGCGCCGGCCCTTGCGATAGGTCAGCAAGTCGAAGCCGCCCTTGATCATCATATCGAACAACTTCGGGCTCCAGCCGCCGCGGTCGAAGACGATGGTGACCCGTCGCTCGCCGACCAGGTCGCGCACTTCGCGAAGCAGCCGGGGCAAGGCCTTCGTCAACGCCACGTCGACCTCCCCGGTCACCACCAGCAACGGGTCGCCGGAGCGGTCGTTGATCCAGTCGTCGGTGCTGGCGGGCATGGCCAGATGGCGGCGCGCCACGTAAGCCTTTGATGCGATGGCGCGTTGGCCGTGATAGGCGCGCACATGGCCGTCGATGTACAAGAACCCCATGAGATGTCCGCGCTGATCGACACGCAGACGCGCAAGCTCCGCGCCCAGCTGCTCGGCGCAATGGTGTGCCGCGAGGCGGGTGAGCCGGCGCCGCAGCGTCTTCACCTCCGGCGCGCGGTCGAGCCCGAGGAGCCTGCCGAACGCGGCCGGGTCGCGTTCCTTGAGATGCTCGGGCCGCTTGATGCGCAGCAGCGCCATGAGCAGGAGCGTCAGCAAGGTCGTGCGCAGGCCATAGAAGGCCGGACCGATCTCACCGTAGAGCTTGCGGCTGATCCGAAACAACCCGCTCTCGACCAGGCACGGGAGAGCGAGCAGGACGCCGACACCGGGAACCGAGGCCCCCTCGCGAAAGAGCGGTGCGGCATCATCGAGCAGCCCCAGATGGGCGAGTTGCCGATCGAAGCTGCGATCGCTCGCGTCGCGGTCGAGGCTCATCGGCGCCGGTTCGGCGTCGTCCTCAGCCGCGCTGATTGGATCGCCAGCGCCGTCCTTCACTGATGGCGCGGAGCCATCCTCATCATCGTCGGTCGACTTCGCAGACGGCACGCCCGCCGCCGGCGGCGCCCCCGCCGCTGCGGTCGTCATCCCGGCGAACGCAAGCTGTGCGCTCTCGGCGGGCGTCGAAGGTCCGACCAGCTTGCGAATCGCCTTCTCGCTCACCCCCCAGCCGGTGCGCGACCGCCCGGTTGCTCATCCCCTGGCTTTTCAGCAGCTCGATGCTGCGTAGACGTTGCCCGGAGATCCGTCGCCGACCGCGACGCCAGCCTTCCTCGCGACCGAGCGCCGCCATCCCGCCCTGCACATAGCGCGCTTGGTGGCGCCGCACGGTGCGCACCGATCGATCAAACGCCCGCGCCACGTCCGTTTGCTGGGCGAACCCCGACTCCACCAGGAACACCATCGCATAGGCCTCGGCGACCGCATCCTCGGCGCGATAGTGATGCACCGGCAGTCCACCCACAACGATCACGCGCTGATCCGCTTCGATCCGCAAGCTGCAGCGCGCATTGATCACCACGGTATTCGACGCCGCCGGAAATGGCAGCGCCAAGGCTTGTTGGGTACTCATGCCCCGAGCTACAGCGGACAAGTTTGGGTCCGCAAGGGCCGCCGTGAAACCTCATTGTTTCAGGGGGATGCGCCGTGAGCATCAGAAAAACCGGACACGTATTGGTCCGCACCTCGCACAGCCGTGGGCAGCCGAAAGGCCAGAGATTTCAGTCCTCGAAATCGGCTATGTCAGGAGGTCTGAAATTACCAACCCAGGCGTCTCATTGTCGTTGACACGTTCCGCAAGAGCATGCGCAGGCGACGACGGCGACGCTGGACATGGACGCCACGCTGATCGAGACGCACAAGCGCGACGCGCTGTTCTGCTACAAGAAGTTCAAGGCCTATCAGCCGCTGAATTGCTGGTGGTCTGAACAGGGCGCGATGCTCTATTGGGAGTTTCGCGATGGCAACGTTCCGGCTGGACACGAACAATTGCGTGTCCTGAAGGACTGCCTGCCCCATTTGCCCGACAGCGTGAAGACAGTCTCGCTGCGCTCGGACACGGCGGGTTATCAAGAGGAATTGTTGCTGTACTGCGGCGAGGGCAAGGACCCGCGCTTCGGCGTGATCGAGTTCGCGGTCGGCGCCGACGTGACCGAAGCGTTTCGCACGGCCGTGCTGGCGACGGCGGAAAGCGAGTGGCGCCCGCTGATCCGCCGGGTGGGGGACAAGTCTTACGCGACCGATCAGGAATGGGCCGAGGTGGCCTACGCGCCCAATTGGGCCGGAGACAGCGGCAAGCGCGCCGATTATCGTTTTCTGGCGATCCGCGAGCCGCTGCGCCTATTGGCGCTGGGCGGCGAGGAGAAACTGCCGTTCCCGACAGGAGGCTTCGGCCGCAAGGGACTCCCCAAACTGTTCGGCGTCGTGACCAACCGCCAGGGTCCGGGCGACGGCGTGATCGGGTGGTTGCGCGAACGCTGCGGCAAGAGCGAGGAGGTCCATTCGGGGTTGAAGTCCGACTTGGCCGGAGGGCAGATGCCTTCGGGCTTGTTCGGGGCCAACGCGGACCTGGTGGGCCCTGTCGATCCTGGCGTTCAACCTGAACGCGGCGATGAAGCGCCTGGCGCTGGGCGAGGGCTGGGCGAGCAAACGCATGAAGGCTCTGCGTTTCCATGTGACCGGCCTGCCTGGGCGCGTGGTCAGCCACGCTCGCCAGGTGATCGTTCGGCTGGGCGGCGGAGCCGAGGCGCTGGCGACGATCCTCAACGCGCGCGCGAGGATCCGCGCGCTCGCGCATGGACCGGCCGGATGACGCAAAACCACTCGCTCCCCATCCGAAACCGCGCGTCCGCGGCCGCCGCCTGCAGCAGCCATGATAAACCGCGTCCGCGCGAAAGCGGCCCAACTCGCGCAAGTTGCACCCGGTCGTTGCAGGACTCGCGGCGCACGAAGACGAAGCAGAGGAGGTGACCGAAAACTCGACGCCGTGACCTTGCCAGCCCCTCGAGACCGCAAAATCGGTCACGCCAAGGCGCGCGCCCAGATTTGATCGGGGATTGTGGTTGACAAGGCCTGATTGACGCGCACCGACAAACAGGATGCCAAGAGCGCGTCAATCAGGCGCGTGTTCGAGTTCCTTCGGCGTTGCGTGAGCGGGTGGCCGGCTGCGGCTGCGCTTGCGGTCGAGCGCCTCCTTTCTGCGATAGCTCTCGACGTTCATTTCGAGGATCGTGGCGTGGTGCATGAAGCGGTCGATGGCGGCGAGCGTTATCGCCTGATCGGGAAAAATCCGTCCCCATTCGCCAAATGGTTGATTGGACGTGATGAGCATCGAGCGCCGCTCGTAGCGCGCGGCGATCAGTTCGAACAGGACGCTGGTCTCGGCCTGATCCTAGGTGACGTAGGCGATGTCGTCGAGGATGAGCAGGTCGTAGCGGTCGAGCTTGGCGATCGCGGCTTCGAGCGCCAACTCGCGCCGCGCCGCCTTCAGGCGCTGGACGAGATCAGTGGTGCGGGCGAACAGGACGCGCCATCCGTTCTCGACGAGGGCGAGCCCGATCGCCGCGCTCAAGTGGCTCTTTCCGCCACCGGTCGAGGCAGCGACATGGCGCCGGGATTCTGGCGAGCGAAGAGACGATCTGCTACGCCTTCCTTCCTCTGGCCGGCAGGACGGTTGTGTCGAGCAGCCGAGGGGTCGTGTACGGCGGCGTTGTGCATCTGACGATCCGCTCGCTGACGGCACGCTGACGTTGACGCCGGAGTGGATGCTGCGGCCCGCAGCTGCCGGTTGCGAGATCCGCTCGGCTCCGCGGCTTTGCCTGACGCGTTTGCGCGATCTCCGCGTCTACTTGGATGCGGGTTAACCCAACTTGCGCAGTTTGGGGGTCGTTTTTTGCTTGAGGTGACGTGAGTGTGATCAAGTAGTTAGAGGGCGGACAAGGTGCATTTGCGCGTGTAGTGCCGACCTTAGTCCCTTACGAGTTGAGTCTTCACTGAAATGGCGAAGATTGGGTCAGCGTGCGGCTGCGAGAGTCGGGATGATGCGCATCTCGGTTATGGAGGAAGCTGCGGCGATCGCGGCGCGGCCGAGGCGGGTCAGGTAGGAGCGATAGGCGCCGGCGACGCGCTTGATCAAGCCGAGCCTGCGCATGCGCGTGATTGGCCGTCGTCTCGATGCGCAGCACGAGATGGAACTTGTCGTACATCTTCACCTGGGCTTTGCCGAGGCGATGCTTGATGCAAGTGCCCTCGATGCGGGGTCTCGAAACGCGAGCCGACTTCCTGGGCAAGCTGCGGCGTGATCTTCTTGCCGAGAAAGCTCGCCACGTGCTCGGCCTTCACCGACAACACCGCTTGGCGGGAAAGCTGTTCATAAAGCGGCTTGAGCGTCGCGGCGGAGCGAAACACAAGGTCGATGGCATACTCCACCTGCGTCAGGCTCCAGTGATAGCGCTGATCAAAGGTGTCCATGACCGGACAGCACAGCTGGGCGAAGCGATCGAGAACCCGATGCAGTTGTTTGGGCGCGAGCGCATCGGCGAAGGTTTGCGCCCGCTCCCAGTCGTCGATGCGCAGAAAGGCGTTGTCGGCAAGGGTAAAGCCGATGCCGGCGGCGGCAAGCTGCCGTGCCAGCCAGCCGTGTCCGTTGCAATAGAACTGCAGCCGGAAGGGACACCAGGTCGGCACGCGCAGGTAACACAGGCCGACCTTTCGTCGTCGATGAAATCAAAGTAGTAGTGCAGGCACTTGCCGCTGTCGGGCTTGAGGAAGGTCTGCCCGCTCGTCTTGTCGTGCCAGGGTCTGTAGCTGTCGCACGCCTCCATCGCCGAGATGATATGCACCAATCCCGGACGATCGCCGCGCCGCTCGAGCACTTTGGCCACGACCTCTTCCTTGCGGATGTGCGCCTTGGCAATGTGCTCAATCGCAATCCCCGCCGACGTCGCCAACTCCTGAGCGCGACCTCGGATCGCATCGCGCAGCGGCTCGGCAAAGCGCGGGTAGTCGAATATCCGAACCCCTCGCGCCTTCAGAAATGCCGTCATACCCTCCGCGTAGCAGACCTGCGGCAGCGTGCCCGTCACCAAAATCCGGTCATAGCAGGAGAGCACTCCGTGCAAGCGTTCCCGATAGCGATCGATCAGATCCCGCCCCATCTTCGACCCCGCTCGTCACTCGACCGAGCGAACTCTACTCATCCCGTTTGGTTCCGGCTCCGCCGGCTTAGGGCCTGTCTTCAGTTGATGAGAATGGCGGCGCAGACGAGTTGAACGCCGGCGAGGAAAATCTTGGCGAGCTCGTCGTAACGCGTGGCGATGGCGCGGAAATGCTTGAGCCTGTTGAAGAAACGCTCAATGAGATTGCGTTCGCAGTAGAGGGCGAAGTCGCACGGGCGCGGGGTCTTTCGGTTGGATTTGGATGGGATGACTGGGACGACCGCTCGATCGTTGAGGGCGCCGATGAAGGCATCGGCGTCGAAAGCCTTGTCGGCGATCAGAGCGCCGGGATCGACGGCTTCGATGAGAAATTCAGCGCAAGTCAGATCGTGATCCTGGCCCGGGCTGAGCATCACCTCGACAGGATTGCCGAGGGCATCGACGAGCGCGTGTATCTTGGTGGTCAATCCGCCGCGGGATCGGCCGATGGCTTGCGCACCGTCTTTTTTCTTGGCGCCGGCGCTATGCTGGTGAGCGCGCACGATGGTGGCGTCGATCATCATGTATTCGTTGTCGTGATCGCTGGCCAAGAGCCTGAAAACCCGCTCGAAAACGCCGCTCTTGGCCCATCGGTTGAAGCGCTGATAGACGATCTTCCAGCCGCCAAAACGCTCGGGCAGATCACGCCAAGGGACGCCGGCGCGAAACCTGAAGAGAACGGCTTCGACGAACAGGTGATTGTCCGCCGCCGTGCCGCCCACATGGCCTTCACGGCCCGGCAGAATGTCTTTGATCCGATCCCACTGGTCGTCGCGCAGTGCATATCGTCGCATCGGTCAGCCCCTCCTCGGGCCGACCACTCACGAGTCAGACTTTTGCTGATTCGGGAATCCCTCGCGTATCCGAAACACCAAACGTTCTGCGTCCGATTCCACTCCGTTCTCACGTCAACTGAAGACAGGCCCTAGTGCTGTTCGCGCGAAGCGAGGCGGGCGATCGCGTGGATATCGGCGCGATCGATGCCGATGTCGTGCAATTCGCGGTCCGAATAATCGGACAGTTCCTGGACGACGGCCCAATACGTCCGACGGCTGCGCAGGAAGCGCATAACAGAGGATAACATCACGGCGGTCTCCTTTTCTGACCGCCCTCCTCTTCGTGGCCCCCGATTGTGCGGGAACCTTCGCCGTTCCTTCTCCTAGACGCCTCTGGCTTAAATTGCTGCACTGCAAAAGTCAAGCGTGCAGTACGACAATCTCTGTTAAATTTGCATGACTGAAGCAAGGCAATTGCGTGCTCATCCTCACTTTATGGATGACACGATCACATGAGCACGAATTTCGATCACAAGAGAGCGCACCTGTGTGACTGCCATTCCTTCTGCGCATGACTGCATCCCGTAAGGCATGCGCCCATCCGCCTCCAGTTTTCCGCATTCACCCGAGGTACAAGAACCATCCGACCGGGCGCAGGCAGGGCAATCGACTGAAATTGCGCGTGACAGCCGATCGGAAAGCTGAATCTGTCGCAATCCTCTGATTCGCTTGGAGGATGGGTTGATGCCGGAAGGGGACGCGGCTGTCGGGGCGGTGAAGGAGACGACTGTTTTCCTGTCGCCTTTCAAGGACTTGCCCGACTACCGGCAGAAGGGGAAGGTCGCCTATCCGCTCGACGAGGTGCTGCTCGTGATGCTGGCGGCGGCGCTGGCGGGGGCGGAGACGGTGGCCGACATCGCGCGCTTCGGCCGGGCCAAGCTGGCGTTCCTGCGGCGCTTTCGACCCTTCGCCAACGGCACGCCCTCGCACGACCAGTTGGGCATCATCCTCGCCAAGCTCGACCCGGTCGCGTTCCAGCGCTGTTTTGTGGCGTGGGCGGCGGGGCTGACGAAAACGTCGGCCGAGGTGATCGCCATCGACGGCAAAACGGTGCGGCGCTCCTACAGAAGAAGGGGGCCGAAGAGCCCATTCATGTCGTTTCGGCCTTCGCCGCGCGCCAGCGCATGGTGCTCGGGCAGACCAGGGTCGGCGACAAGTCCAACGAAATCGTCGCCATTCCCGCCCTGCTTGAGCTGCTGGCCATCGAGGGCGCGGTGGTGACCATCGACGCCATGGGCTGCCAGCGCGCCGTCGCGCAGAAAATCATCGACAAGAAGGCCGACTACATTCTCGCGTTGAAGGGGAACCAAGGCACGCTGCGCGACGATGTCGAACTGTTCGCCCGCGAACAGAAGGCGGTCGCGTTCAAGAATACGTCGGTCAGCCAGGACACGACCGTCGACGGCGGCCACGGCCGCATCGAGACCCGGACGGTCACCGTTTTCCACGACATCGGCTGGCTGCAGGAAAACCACCAGTGGCCGGGCCTGAAGTCGGTCGTCATGGTCGAGAGCGAACGTGAAACCGATGGCAAGGTCGAAACCGAGACGCGTTTCTACATCACCTCGCTCGCCCTGCTCGCCAACGCCCTGGGACCGATGATCCGCAGTCACTGGATGGTCGAAAACGGCCTCCACTGGGTGCTCGACATGATCTTCCGCGACGACGAATGCCGCGTGCGAACCGACAACGCGCCCTTCAACCTCGCCATCGTCAAGCACATCGCCCTCAACGTGCTCAGAACCGGCAAAAGCAGAGATTCCCTGCGCATGCGCCGCAAAGTTGCCGCATGGGACGAAAACGCCCTCGCCGCCTACATCGCCGCATGACCCGTTCAGTCGATTCCCCTGGCGCAGGCCCTCGATATAGACGATCAGTCCGACCGCGGTATAAATGGTGACTCTCAGTCTCTCGCCGCTGGAAGACGCCAAAGTCGAGATCATTGCGGCGGTAAGCAGTCGCACGGTCATTCTGCCCATGTCGGGCAGGAAGTTGAGACGTCGGCATATCGCACCATGACCATGTTGGGCTCCCACCTCGGGTGTTTGACGGCGAAGCGATCGCTTGGCCAGGGATGAAGGATGTGCGGCAGTGGCAGCCATTCGTAGGCGAGCTTCTCAACATAGACCGCCAGTTGGTGAAGGCGCCGCGACACCTTCAATGCGCCAATGGTTCATCATCTTCTGCTCAGAGCACCATGCGCTGGCGCGCGGCGAAGGCCGTCTCCAGCGGTCGGCCCAGAGATCAAAGACGTAGTGAAGGTAGACGTTCGCCAGCAGCGGTGAAATCACCGAGCCTTGACCGGTCCCCTTCTCACTGACAATTTGCTCTCCGTCTTCGAGAACGCCCGCCTTGAGCCATTTCTGGATCAGTCGGACGATGCGTGACTGACTTCGTTGAAAAAGCTTCGGATGTCGGCATCCAGTACAAAGGTCACGCGCGTGCCGGCGATGCCGACCATCAGCGCATCCAACGCATCGTGTTGGCTGCGCTTCGGTCGGAACCCATACGAGAAACCGAGGAACTCCTCCTCGTAGATCACGCCCAGCACCGCCGCCGTCGCCCTCTGCACAATCTTGCCTTCGAGGGCGACGACCGCCAACGGGCGCTGCCTTCCGTGCGGCTTCGGGATGAACCGTCGCCGTGCGGGTTGCGCCCGATACGCTCCTTGATGAAGCCGCGAATGCAGGCGCCAACTCCAGCGGCAAGACCTGACGCGCGACGAGTTGTTGCTCAAACTCGCGGCGGTCGCATAGGGCATGGCAGCGCCCATCGAGGCGAGGCCGCCTGACAGGGATGCCATCATGCCCCGCCGCATCTTGAGGTCGCGCGCGTACCAGTTGGCGCAGGAACCAGAATCGCTCGTCACGATCACCCCGTCGGGCAGGCGCGGCGACAGCTCCCACGTCACCCGCTGCGGATTGACCGGGTTGGCCGGCTGCATGGCGCGCTGTTCGAGCGTCCTCCACCACTGTTTGACTTCGCTCTCGATTCCATCGCGCCAGGCGCCGTTGCTCTTCTGATCGATCAGCGGCAGCAGGGCTCTCAGGGTCTCTTTGGCGTCGCCGACCAGATTGACTTCCATCGGGAAGCGCAGAGACAGCATGTCGGGGGCGATGTCGATCTGCACGCCGCGCGCCTTGCCTTCCTCCGGCAGAAACTCCGAATAGGGAAAGCCCGAGCCGACCATCAGCAACGTGTCGCACTCGGTCATGAGGCGATAACTGGGCTTCGCGCCGAGGAGCCCGATGGAACCGGTGACGAATGGAAGGTCGTCTGGAAGAGCCGCCTTGCCGAGCAGCGCCTTGGCGACGCCGGCGCGCAATTTCTCGGCGACGGCAATCACTTCATCAGTCGCTCCCAGCGCGCCCGCTCCGACCAGGATTGCGACCTTCTCCCCGGCGTTCAGGACGTCGGCCGCGCGGTGGAGGTCCTGGTCGAACGGGAGCGTGCGGGGCTTGGCGAATCCGACCCCCGAGTGCACCGTTCCGTGCTTGCAGGGCGGACTTTCATAGGCCTCATCCTGAAGATCGTTCGGCAGCGCGATCGCCGTCACCCGCCGCTCGCCAATCGCGATGCGGACCGCGCGGTCGACGAGATGCCGCACCTGCGTAGACGCGGACGCCTGTTGCACGGAGGCGCCGGCGACGTCCTTGTACATGCTGACGAGATCGACTTCCTGCTGGTAGCGTCCGCCGATGGCGTTGCACACCTGCTGGCCGGCGATGGCGAGCACCGGGCGGCCGACCCGGCTTTGGGCCGCTGTCACGCCGAGCGCCGCGACGATGCGGGGTTTCAGGATATCGATCTCTTCGAACAGCCACCGCTTGCAGTCGTTGATCTCGCCCGCGTTGGGCTTCTTGTGCAGTCTCAGTTTGCCGCGTGGCTCGAATTTGAAGTGCTTGTGACGTAGGCGTGTTTCCGGTCGATCCCCGCTTCCTCGAGCGCTTTGTCGAGCATGGCGCCGACCGGCCCGACGAACGGATTCCCAGCTCGGTCTTCCCGGTCTCCCGGCTGCGCGCCGACAAGGAGAATATCCGCGTCAGCCGGCCCTTCGCCGAATACGGTCTGGGTCGCGTTCTTCCACAGGGGACATGCACGGCAATCCGCAGCCTCGCGGCGCAGCGCCTCGATTCGGGCGGACTTGTCGGGGGTCATCCGCGGCGCCGCTCCAGAGCGCCGAGCCGCCGCATAGCGATCACGACTTGCGCGACGGATTCGGCTCGTCGCGCCTTCCGACTTTCTCCTCCGGAGGGCGGACGACCCCTGCGCAGGAATATTCCTCGTCCTCTTTGGCGTAGGGTTGGCGTTGGTCGCGATCCGGTTCGTGAGGTTGCGGTCTGTTTGCGTCATTGTTCGCGGGCTTGCGGAGTCGGCTCACGCGGCGTCTCCTTCTTTCACGGGCTCGCGATTCGCGCACCTCAGAGGAAAGCGCCCGCTGCGCCGTCACGACTTGCGGTCGAACATCTCGCGGAGCTTGTCCTTCGCCGCCTCGAGCATCCGCCTGCGCGGGGCGGCAAATTCCGGCCGGCGCGGTTCATATAGAGGTTGAGCATCGCCATGGCCGAGCGGAATGGAGTTGACTTGCGCCTGGCGCTCGTCTGGGCAGACCTCTTCAGCGAACGCGCAATTTGCGTCGCGCTCTTCGTGAACACCCCTTCTTCCAGATCGAGCGCGTCCGAATGGGCGGTCACTTCCGCCGACCACTCTTTCTTTCGACGAATTGGCTGCGCGTCTTGCGGCATCGGCAGGGACTCCGGTCGCGGCAAAAGAAACACCGGCGACCGTCCATGGTTCCCGCTGAAGTCGCCAAAACAGGCGACGTCGGGCTTCGGCGCCTGTTTTGCAACAATCCCGGGAATGGACTGGTCGTTCGTCGCCCGGAAAGACAAAAAGGCCGGAACCTCGGGGTTCCGGCCACTTTCTTTAACTGCACACAGTCGTTCCTGACCACCAACTCTTATCGTTTCTTATGGCCGTCGCATCGAGTGAACCTCTTTCGATGCGACGACCTCACCTAAGCCAGCGCCGTGCGCCGGTCAACGCGACCGGTTGACGCAGGGAATGGCGTTTGACAGCGCTGGCGATTGCTCGAATAGAAACCCGATGCCGCAAGACCCGTCCCTCTCCTCCTCTCCGCTCTTCGTTCTCGGCACGCGGGGCTCGCCGCTTGCGCTCGCACAGGCGAACGAGACCCGACGGCGGCTCGCGGAGGCGCACGGGTGGGCGGCGGAGCGGATCGAACTCAGGATTATCCGCACGAGCGGCGATACGATCCAGGACCGGCCGCTCGCCGAGGCCGGCGGGAAGGGCCTGTTCACCAAGGAAATCGACACCGCGCTGCTCCTGGGCGAGATCGATGGCGGCGTCCACTCGGCCAAGGACCTCCCGACCGTGCTGCCCGAGGGCGTCGCGCTGGCGGGGTTCCTGCCGCGCGAGGACGTCCGCGACGCGCTGATCTCGAACCTCGCCGACGCGATCGAGGGGTTACCTCCGGGCGCGAGTCTCGGCGCGGCCTCGCTGAGGCGTCAGGCGCAGGCCTTGCGGCTCAGGCCCGACCTCAAGCCGGAACTCCTGCGCGGCAATGTCGAAAGCCGGCTTCGCAAGGCGGAAACGGGGGCGATCGGCGCGACGCTGCTCGCCATGGCCGGCCTCAAACGGCTGGGCCTCGTTCACCGCATCCGCGCGCCGCTCGACGTCGACCGTTTTCTCCCCGCGGTCGGCCAGGGGGCGATCGCCCTGACGGCGCGGAGCGGCGATCCGCGAGCGCTCGCGGCGCTGGCGGCGATCGCCGACCCGGAGACCCGGCCGGCGCTCGAGGCCGAACGCGCCTTTCTCGCCGAGCTCGAAGGCTCGTGCCGGACGCCGATCGCCGGCCTCGCCCGTCTCGACGGCGGCCGGCTCAGGTTCCGAGGCGAGGTGCTGCGGACGGACGGCTCCGAGAGCTTCGACGTCGAACGGGAGGGGTCGCCCTCAGACGCGGCGCGGATCGGCGCCGAGGCCGGACGCGCGCTTGCAGCCCGCCTGCCGGCGGGTATTCTGCCGAAGGGCGGCTGAACGGGAGGAGGCGGGCTTGAGCGCTGGAGGTGGTCAGGTCGGCGTTTCCTCGGTCAGGGACCAGGTCAGCGCCGCCGAATGGGCGAGGCGCGTCGACCTCGCCGCCTGCTACCGCTTGGTCGCCGCCTACGGCTGGGACGATCTCGTCTTCACCCACATTTCCGCGCGCGTGCCGGGCCCCGACCCCCATTTCCTCATCAACCCGTACGGGATGCTGTTCGAGGAGGTAACCGCCTCGAGCCTTGTCAAGGTCGACCTCGACGGGCGCAAGGTGTTGGAGAGTCCGTTCGACGTCAATCCGGCAGGCTTCGTCATCCATTCCGCGATCCACGCCGCGCGCGAGGACGCGATCTGCGTCCTGCATCTCCATACCCCCGCCGGAGTCGCCGTCGCCTGCCAGAAGGACGGCCTCCTGCCGATCTCGCAGCAGTCGATGTTCGTGCTCGCGAGCCTTTCCTATCACGACTACGAGGGGGTGGCGCTGAGCGAGGCCGAAAAGCCGCGGCTCGTCGCCGACCTCGGAAAGAACACGTTCCTCATCCTGGCGAACCACGGCCTCCTGACCGTCGGCCGGTCGATCGCCGACGCCTTCCTCGCCATGTACACGCTCGAGCGCGCCTGCGAGATCCAGGTCAAGGCCCAGGCCGGCGGAGGCGCGCTGATTCCGATCCCGAAGCCGATCCTCGACGGGGCGACTGCCCAGAGAGCGCAGGTGACCCGCGGCCTCGGCGGCCAGCTCGCCTGGCCGGCTCTCTTGCGCAAGGTGGACCGGCTGGACCCCGGCTTCCGGGCCTGAACGCGCCCGCGGCATCCGTGCAGTTTTGTCCGTGGATCAATGACTTCAGCGCGTTAGGCGCCGAAAAGTGTCGCGTTTGCGGGCTCGGCTGGTTCGTCTGGCCCTCGAGCCAAAGGGTCGCGCGCTAATTAAACGTATCTCATATGCTAATAATCCGTCTGCTTCAATCGAAGCGGCTCCTTCGCCCGGCTCGTGTTCCCCCGGTACGGCGGCTCGGCTGCCTTCAGCCGGACGACGGATTGTCGCCGAGAAGATGCCGGCGGGTGCGCAGGGCTCTCACCCTGTTCATTGGATCCCGCCAGTGCTGCATCGGTTCGAGCGGGTGTTCTCCCTCGCCGGGCGGAACCTCTTGGTCGAACTCCGCCCAGCGCCTTTCCCTGATCCGCATGAGCATGACACGCCACGGGGGCGGCTCACGCGATTTGTGGCCGATCATATGTCGGAACATCGACGCCTCCTTCACCTCCCCATCACAGCATAGGCGCCAATGCGGCCGAGTGATTTGCGCCAGGTCAAATTTCTCAAGCGCGAGTCTGGAAGCTGCTTGCGGCTCGACGGCGGAGCGTTTCCCGGCGCGGCGCGGCGCCATTCCTTGTGCGTCGCCCCCGCTCGCGCTAGCCTGCCCTGAAATGACCTGACGGGAGGGGCGTCATGCGGGCGGATCGGAAATGGGTCGAGAGAAACCTCGGCTACGACCCCATCGCGGAACCTCCGCCCGAAGCGACCTTCGCCTTCCCGCAAGCGGCCCGGAAGGGCGCCGCGCCCGAGGATTTTCAGCGCGAGATCATCGATTTCGACTCCGAATTGCCGGCGGGCCTGCAGTTCCTCGCCTTCACCACCGCAACCGGCCTGTCGCGATACAAGGACGTTCCCTGGCCGAAAGGACTGGCGCCCAGGACCGGCCCCGCCCCGACCGGCGCCCATGACAGCCCGCTGCCGCGCGCGGACGTGCTCGTCGTCACCTGGACGGTCGACGAGGGGCACGCGCTCAGCCGGGTCCTGACGCCGGGCAAGGACTCGCATAACGACTACTTCTCCTACACGCACAATTTTGACGCCCTGTCACAGAAAATGCGCAAGGGCTGCCCGGCGCTGGAAGCGAAGCGGCTCGGCGCCTGGTGGACGACGACCATCGGCAAGCAGTCGGTCGTCGTCTTCAAGTCCGATTCGCATATGTCCCAGGACGGCCCGGACCTGCCCAATATCGACGTCTGGACCCAGATCATCGAGGAGGTCCAACCCAATCTGGTGATCACCACGGGCACGGCCGGGGGCATCGGCAAGGACTTCGAAGTGGGAGACGTGGTCGTCAGCCCCATCGTCCGCTTCGACTGCACCTCGAAGTTCAAGAAGGAGCCGTTCGCCAAGGCGGACTACCGGAGCGTGAAAGCGAATGCGGCGCATTTCCGCACGGCGAAATCGCTGTTCAAGGTGAATGCGGCGCAGCTTCCCAAGGACAACGCGCGGCTCCCGAAGATCATCCAGGCGGCGCCGACAGCACTGGATTCGTCGGTCGTCACGACTGACTTCTTCGGCTTCGACACGTCCGACAATCACTACAAGCTTCAGGGGCTCGGCGACGTCTGCGAAATGGGGGACGCGGTGCTCGGACTGGTCGCCTCGAGAATGGGCGACAAGGCGCCGCGCTGGCTCGCCATCCGCAACGTCTCCGACCCGCAGATCAAGGCCGAAGGCACGCTCAAACAGCAGGCCGCGCTCGCCGCTCAGATCTACAAGGGTTTTGGGCGATGGAGCTCGGTGTGCAGCGCGATTGCGTGCTGGGCGAGCATTGCGGCGGAGTAGGCTGGTTTGTAATACGGGCCTGCTCGTCCTCCGAATGGTCGAATTGGACAGTTGTTTTCACACCGACGGGCCGGGCCCCGCGTATCGCGAACGTCGCGGACACCTTCCGCGCACGGGTCATCAGAGACGGGCAGCTATGCGCCCTTGAACGGCGATTGCGTTGACATCCTCGGCCGGCCCGCGTCGGGACGGGTCCACGCCCCGACCTCATCCCGTCAACGACGACGCTTCCGTTGGCTTCGACTTTCCCGCGCATGCGCTCGTGAAGAGTGGCGGACGCGAGCCACGCCGACCGGCATATGCCGCTCAAGAAGGGAACGACTGGCAAGGCAAAGCGTTCGGGGGTAGGATTCCCGGACACTCGAACCGAATTTGCTATCTGGCGCCGGCTTACGCTGATTCCGGCCGGCGCAAGACTTGAAGACGCGGTGTCGTTCCACGGCAAGTCCATGAGGGAACGCGATGTCGTTGGCAGGCAAGGTCGCGATCGTCACCGGCGGCAACAGCGGGATCGGAATGGCGATCGCGGTGGGTCTCGCCAAGGCGGGAGCCAGCATCGTCATCGATTACGTCGCCGATCCCGCAGCGACCGAGGCGCTCGAACGCGAGATCGTTTCATTCGGCGATCAGGCGATCGGCGTGGAGGCGGACGTCAGCCGGATCGACGATCTGCAACGCCTCGTCGATGCCGCCGTCGCCAGGTTCGGTCGGCTTGACATCATGGTGAACAACGCTGGGGTGGAAACCCGCACCTCGGTGCTCGACACCACCGAGGCGCAATACGACCGGGTCCTCGCGATCAATCTCAAGAGCGCCTTTTTCGGCGTCCAGCTGGCGGCGAAGCAGATGATCAAGCAGGGCGCGGGCGGCCGGATCGTCAACATCACCTCCGTCCATGAGGACTGGCCGATGCCCGGCAACACCGCCTACTGCCTGGCCAAGGGCGGCATGCGCATGCTGACGCGGACTGCCGGCGTCGAACTGGCGCATCATGGCGTTCTGGTCGTCGGCGTGGGGCCGGGCGCGGTCGCGACCCCGATCAATCTGTCGACCATGAAGGATCCGGCGCTGATGGCCAAGCTCGACGCCGCCATCCCGCTTGGACGCATGGCGAAGCCGGAAGAGATCGCCACTGTCGTCGTTTTCCTGGCCGGGGACGGCGCAAGCTATCTGACCGCGACCACGATCTTCGTCGATGGCGGCATGATGCAGAAAAGCGTCGGGCTCTAGACCAAATGGCCGAGCGATACGACGTCCTCATCATCGGCAGCGGCGCCGGAGGCGGCACGCTGGCCCATAGGCTTGCGCCGACCGGCAAAAGAATTCTCATCCTCGAGCGCGGCGACTGGCTGCCGCGGGAAGCCCGCAACTGGAGCGTCGAAGACGTTTTTGGCGTCAACCGGTACGTCTCGCAGGAGACCTGGCTGACGTCGGACGGAACACCGTTCCAGCCGCAGGTCCATTATTTCGTCGGCGGCGCCACAAAGGTGTTCGGCGCAGCGCTCTATCGCCTACGCAAGGAAGATTTCGGCGCGATGCGCCATTACGACGGTGTGTCGCCCGCCTGGCCAGTCGGTTACGACGAGATGGAGCCCTATTACACCGAGGCCGAGCATCTCTATCAGGTGCACGGGGAACATGGGGTCGACCCGACCGATCCGCCTGCAAGCGCCCCCTATCCGTCGTCGCCCGTGTCTCACGAGCCGCGCATCGCGAAGCTCGCCGAGGGCCTCGTCGCCGCCGGTTATCATCCGTTTCACGCCCCCGCGGCGGTGATGATAAACGAAGCGGACATGCCTTACAGCCGCTGCATCCGCTGCCAGACCTGCGACGGCTTTCCCTGCCTCGTTCACGCGAAGTCCGACGCCGAGATGATCGCGGTGCGCCCGGCGATCGAAAGGCCCAATGTCACGCTCTTGCGCAACGCCCGCGCGCTGCGCCTCGAGACCAACGCCTCGGGAACCGAAGTTGTCGGCGTGGTCGCGGATGTCGCCGGAACGTCGCGGCGGTTCGAAGCCGACATTGTCGTTGTCTCCTGCGGCGCGGCCAATTCGGCCGCGCTGCTTCTCCGCTCGGCCAGTGACCGTCATCCCAATGGCCTCGCCAACGGTTCGGATCAGGTCGGACGCAACTACATGTTCCATAACAGCCAGGCCGTGCTGGCTCTGTCGCTCACGCCGAACGACACGATGTTCCAGAAGACGCTGGCGCTGAACGACTTCTATTTCGGCATGGATGGCTTTCCCTTTCCGATGGGCAATATCCAGATGATCGGCAAGACGCTCGGCGGCATGTATCGCGCCGAGAAACCGATGCTGACCGCACTCGTGCCGGACCGCGCCCTCGACGAAATCGCGCGGCACGCCGTCGATTTCTGGCTGACCACGGAAGATCTGCCTGATCCCGACAACCGGGTCACGATCGAGAGCGACGGCCGCTTGCGGCTCGCCTACAAGCCGAACAATCAGGTTCCGATGCAGAAGCTCTATGAGAAACTGCGCTCGATGCTCGGGGAGATCGGCCTGCAGCGGAAGCATCTCGTTGCGCGCGACCTCTATATGCGCAACGCGATTCCGCTCGCCGGCTGCGCGCATCAGGCCGGCACCTGCCGGTTCGGCGACGATCCCGCCGCTTCGGTGCTCGACCGCAACTGCAAGGCGCACGAACTCGACAACCTCTATGTCGTCGACACCAGTTTCTTCGTCAGCATCGGCGCGGTAAACCCGTCGCTGACGGCCATCGCCAACGCCTTGCGAGTCGGAGACCACATCAAAAAGAGGATCGGCGGATGACCGCGACCGTGCTGACGACGTTGGCGGTGCGCTACCTGTTGGTGGCGCTGTTCTTTCCCTTCAGCGCCGCCGACAAGATCTTCAACTTCGACGGCGCGGTCGCCCAGGCGCGCCAGATCGCGCCGGACAAGATCGCCGCTTTGCTGATCCTTGCGGGTCTGGTTACGGAAATCCTGATGCCGCTGGGAATCCTGACCGGAATTGCGGATCGGGCCGCCGGATTTGTGATGGCCGGCTATTGCATCGTGACCGCGTTGCTGTGGAAACAGTTCTGGAAGCCGGGCGACTTCTGGCGCGCGGGCGACAGCCGGGGCCGCGACCTTTTCTGGGATTTTCTCAAGAATTTCTCTCTTGCCGGCGGGTTCCTGCTGCTGGTCGTCGGCGCCCATGGCGCGATCGACGCGTTCCTCGCAAACCCGTTCGCATCGTCTCACCCCTATTCGCAGCAGGCAGCGCCGTGACTGACCCCGGATCACCCCCCACCATCGGCTATTGGCACCTCTGGCGCGACGAGAAAGGCATGAGCCATCAGCAACGGTGCGAGCTGGCCGCGTTCGAGCTGAAGGGAGTTGGTCCGGCCGATCCTCAATGGAACAACGGGCAGCCGCGCGGCGATGCGACCACCGTCTTTACCGTGCAGCCCGTGGGCTGGGTCGGGGATTGGCATGAAAATCCGGCGCCGCAGTGGATCGTGCCGCTGTCGGGTCGATGGTGGGTCGAGGCGATGGACGGGACTCGTGTCGAGATGGGCCCGGGCGACCTCTCCTTCGGCGAGGATCAAGGCTGCGTCCCCACCGCCGACGGCCGACGAGGGCATCGCTCGGGAACAATCGGCGATCAGCCGGCGGTTCTGATGACCGTTCAGATGCATGCGCCGCCGGTCCTGCAACCCTGTCATAGCCGGTAAGGGGCGAGATGACGCCGTACGAAATCGTCGAACCGGGCTTCAGGCCGTTGGTGCTGTCCAACGCGGAGCTGGTGACGCTCGGCGAAGGGTTCGCCTGGGTAGAGGGGCCTGTCTGGTTTGCCGATTCCAATCAATTGCTAGTCAGCGACCTGCCAAACGATCGAATCCCTCGCTGGTCGGAGGACAGTGGCCTTTCCGTGTTCCGCCAGCCGACCGGCTTCGCCAACGGTCATACGCGCGACCGGCAGGGACGGCTGATCGGATGTTCGCACCAACGTCGCTGCGTCACTCGGCTCGAACTCGATGGAAGCGAGACGGTGCTGGCTGACCGCTACGACGGGCGCCGGCTGAATGCTCCAAACGACGTGGTTGTGCACAGCGATGGCGCGATCTGGTTTACCGATCCGCATTTCGGCATCAACACAGATTATGAAGGAGGCAAGCAACCGGCTGAATTGCCCGCGCGTGTCTACCGGCTTGATCCCGCGAAGGGCGATCTCGCCGTAATGGCTGACGATTTCGCGGGTCCGAATGGCCTTTGCTTCTCACCCGACGAGAAGCGGCTTTATATCGCAGAGAGCGGCGCGCAATTTGCGCCAGATCCGGTCCGGCATATCCGCGTCTTTGACGTCGAGGACGACCGGCACCTGAGGAAGGGCCGCATATTCCATACAGTGGCGCCCGGCTTCGCCGACTGTCTGCGGTGCGACGAGGATGGCCGGGTCTGGACAAGCGCCGGCGACGGCGTGCATTGCATCAGCCCGGAAGGAGCTTTGCTCGGCAAGATCCTGGCCGGGGGGGTCGTGGCAAACTTGACCTTCGGCGGTCGCAACCGCTGCCGTCTTTTCCTCTGCGCGTCCCACGCGCTGATGGCGATCTATACCAACGTGCGCGGCGCGCAGCGTCCATGACGACGGAAGCGACCGCGCTGCGGCTGGATCGGGTAAGTCTCAACGTCGCCGATCTGGCCGCCGCGACGGCGTTCTATGTCGGCGCCCTCGGTTTCGAAGCCGCGCCCGCGGTTGATGCGGATTCGCGTCTTGCCGGTCTGCTCGGCGCGCGGACGCTTAGGCTTGTTCTGCTGCGGCGGGGACAGCAGTGTCTCGAACTCGCGATGCTCGATCCGCCCGGGTCCTCCTATCCCGCTGACAGTCGCAGCAACGACCTCTGGTTCCAGCACTGCGCGCTCGTAACGGACGACATAGCGGCGGCTTACCGACGGCTCGCCCGCTTTCCATTCACGCCGGTCTCGCGGCGTGGCCCGCAGGCGCTGCCCAGCGGAATCATCGCGTTCAAGTTCCGGGACTCGGACGGACACCCGCTCGAATTGATCGAGTTCCCGCGGCCCGATCCCCGGACCGACGTGGGCATCGACCATTCCGCACTATCGGTCGCTGACTCGGAACGAAGCATCTCCTTCTACGCCGCTCGGCTCGGGCTCTCCGTGCAGTCGCGTCAGGTCAACAGAGGTGCGGCGCAGGACGCGCTGGATGATCTGGACGATGTGGCGGTGGATGTCGTGAGCCTTGTGGCGAAGTCGCCGGCGCCGCATGTCGAACTGCTTTGTTACCAAACGCCTCGGGGCCGCGCATCGATCGTGCCCTCTTCCGCCATCGCGGCAACCCGTCTGGTGTTTGCGACCGACACTCTGGACGGCCGGGACGGGGCGGTCACGCTCGACGGCGGGGCTCGCGCGTGTCTGATCCAGGATCCGGATGGACATACATTGCTGCTGGAGAACTGCCCTCGGCCCAGTCGGCCGCCAAACATCCGCTTTTGACCGCCAAGCTGGATGACAGGAGGCGGACCATTGGCTATTTGGCAAGTCAAGGCCAGCCGGGCCGACGCCGTAGGCGCAGCGACCGGCGAGCGTCCGCTAGCCGCTGGGCCTCAGTGAAGCGGCCATAGAACGTTTGCCGCGCTGCTGGCCGACGGTCAGCCGTGAGCCCAATCTGCGCGTCAGGGCCCCCTGCAACGCACTGTCCGTGCAGCCTACGCCGGCCAGCGCTTGTCGACTTCCTCGCGCACCGGCGTCTGCACCTCGGGGGGCGCATTCCGGATGTAGGCCAGCGCGGAAGCGAACGTT
The DNA here is from genome assembly GCA_963741405.1 of uncultured Alphaproteobacteria bacterium. GTDB lineage: Bacteria > Pseudomonadota > Alphaproteobacteria > Rhizobiales > Beijerinckiaceae > Roseiarcus. The sequence continues at coordinate 409,163 of CAVUHX010000037.1, read as the reverse complement.
GCGGCGTCCTGCGCTTCCAGCTTTTCGAGATAGCGGATCGCCGCGGTGACGGAGAACGGCTCGCCGCCCTTGGCGGGTTCGGCGAAATTGCTCGCCACGATCTTCCAGATGGCGGCGTCGTGGCCATTCGTCTGCGTCCAGGCGATGATCGTCGCCACCGCCTGCGGATGGCGCTGCATGGCGACGTCGCTGGACTTGCCCGAAGCCGGCTCGACAAAGCCGATTCCGCGCGCGTACAGCATGTCCTCGCGGATCCTGAGATCGTCAGTCGCGGCATAGAGATCGTCCAGCGGGCTCGGCATCGAGTAGGTGGTGCAGATCGCGCCGAAGGTTTCGTCGATCACCAGGGTCAGCCGTCCGTCGCCCGAGACGCGGCAGAACTCGATTGGCAGGAGCGGGCCGTTCGGCGCGAATTTCGCGGCGGCTCGCGCATCGCGGCGATCCCGCACCAGCGGGCCCCACCCGAGAACAGCGATCTTCATCCTTCCTCCCCTTCCCATGTTCCGGCCGGGCGTCGCGAGTGAAACTCCGACAGGCCGGATAAGCTCCACGAGGGATTCGCTCCCTCGATCGGCGCAATTGCTCGAACGCCTTATATTGCGAAAATCTTCCCAGGATTGAACAGGTTCATGGGATCGAAAGCCGCCTTGACCCGGCGCATCAGGTCGACCGCCGGCGCCCCGTGCTCGTCCTCCATATAGGCGATCTTCTTCTGGCCCACGCCGTGCTCGCCGGTGCAGGTGCCGCCCATGGCGATGGCGCGGTGGGCGAGGCGGGAGGCGAAGGCTTCCGCCGCCTCGATCTCGTGGGCGTTGTTCATGTCGACGAGCGGACTCACATGGAAATTGCCGTCGCCGACGTGGCCGACGATCGGCGCGACGAGCCCCGTGGCCTTGATGTCCTCGAGCGTCTCCTCGACGCACTCGGCGAGGCGCGAGATCGGCACGCAGGTGTCGGTCGCGAAGGGCCGCGCCCCGGGCCTCAGCGTCATCTGCGCCCAGAAGCCGTCGTGGCGCGCCTGCCAAAGCTTCGTGCGCTCTTCGGGCTTGGTCGCCCAGATGAAATTGCCGCCCGCATTGTCGGCGACGATCTCGCCGAAGCGCTGCGCCTGCTCGGCGACGCTTTGCTCCGTGCCGTGGAACTCGACCAGCAGCATCGGATTTTCGGGCAGCGTCAGATGGGCGAACGTGTTGAATGCGCGCACCGAGAGCGTGTCGAGAAGCTCGATGCGGGCGATCGGCAGGCCGGACTGGATCGTCTGGATCGTCGTATTGCAGGCCGAGCGGACATCGGGAAACGAGCAGGTTCCGGCCGAGATCGCTTCCGGAATGCCCGACAGGCGCAGCACGACTTCGACGATCACGCCGAGCGTCCCTTCCGCGCCGACGAAGAGATGGGTCAGGTCGTAGCCGGCCGACGATTTTTTCGCCCGCGATCCTGTGCGGACAAGAGCGCCGTCGGCGGTGACCACGCCGAGCGACAGCACGAGGTCCTTCATCGTGCCGTAGCGCACCGCATTGGTGCCCGAGGCGCGGGTCGAGGCCATGCCGCCGAGGGAGGCGTCGGCGCCGGGGTCGATCGGGAAGAAGAGGCCGGTGTCGTGCAGATAGTCGTTGAGTTGCTTGCGGGTGACGCCGGGCTCGACCACGCAGTCGAGATCCTCGGCGTTGACCGAGAGGATCCTGTTCATCCGCGAGCAGTCGACCGACACCCCACCATGCGGCGCGTTGACATGCCCCTCGAGAGACGAGCCGATGCCGAACGGAACGATCGGCGCGTCGTGCCTCGCGCAAAGCCTGACGAGATCGATCACGTCGTCCGTGGTTTCTGCGAAGACGACGGCATCCGGCGGCTGGTTCTCGAGCCAGGTCAGCGTGTGGCCATGGGCCTTGCGGATCGCCTGGGAGGCGGTGAAGCGATTGCCGAATGTCGCGGCGAGATCGGCGTTCAGCGCAGCGACCGCTTCCGCGGACAGATGGCCTTGGCGCTTGCGGACGGGGGGAAAGGGGCTGGCCACAGCGTTACGCCTTCTGGGTCTCGTGAAGGCGCAAAGTCTAGGCGTGAGCAGGCCGCGTGACTAGGGCCCCCTATATCACGCCGCCGCCATCATAGCCGTTACCCGGCTCACAAGCTCCGGCTCGCGCAGCGCGCTTTGGGGCTTCAGGAGGTGGGTCACCTCGGCGAGGAGCTTGTGCACTTCCGCGTCATCGGCCGCCAGACGGACAATCCCCATTCCATATTGCAACCTCTTGTCGAAGTCCGGCGGGCGTTCGCCGCGCGTCTGCGGATAGACGAAGTCACTCACCGCGGTGGCCCAGGGCGCTTCGAGACAGTTTTCGATTTCGGCGAGGTAGTCTTCAGCCAGCCCGTCAAACGGATCGGCGCGGTCTGTGCGGGAGGCGAGCTGCCTGCCTAGGACCGCGGCCTCCATCGCGGCGACGCTCATGCCCTGACCGAAGACGGGGTTAAACCGGCAGACCGAATCTCCCAGGGGGATCAACCCGCGAGGAAAGCGGTCGAGCCTGTCGAAATGGCGCCGGACGCTGGCCGGCAGGCTGTAGCGTGCGATCTCGGTCAGCGGTTTCGCGTTCCTGATCGCGTCATAAACGGTTGGGGTTCGGAAGGTCCTGGTGTAGTCGACGAATCCTTCGAGGTCGCCGGGCGGAGCCTCGCCGTGCCTCCCGCCCAGCGAGACGATCCACCTGCCGCCTTCGATCGGGAAAATGAAAGCGCCGCCGCTCGTCTCAGGAGGCGTCGGAAGGTGCACCGCGCCTATCCACTCCGTCGGAGCGTCGGCCGGGATCTCGAAGATTGCCGTTGCGTAACCGATGTCGATGCCGATTTCGGTGACATCCGGCTTCCGGGAGCCGATCCGTTCGAGGAACGCCTGCGTCGGCGCCGCGCGGCCGGAAGCGTCGACGACAAGGTCCGCCGCGAGGGTGTCCGGCTTCCCTGCATCGTCTTCATAGAGAACGGCGGACACAGCACTGCGATCGGCCGAAGGAATGATTTCCGTGACGCGCGCGCGAGAGCGAAGGTCGACGTTCCGCTCGCGCATGAGGCGTCGCCGGCATACGCTCTCGAGCAGCGGGCGCGACAGGCAGAACATGCCGAAGCCGAGATCTCGCCGCGGGAACGGGTCGTATCCAGGCCGCTCGAACATGGGGTTGATCCCGACCCGCACCCTGACTGCGCCGGCTTCAGCGATTTCATCGCCGATACCTGGAGCCAGTTCCTCGAGCGCCTTCTGGCCTCCAGCGAGCAGCGCATGCGCGTGCCGCGCCTGGGGCGTCCCGGCGCGCGGCACGGGGCCTCCGGGCAGCGCGTCGCGGTCGAGCACGGTCACTTTCTCGAAATGGGGCGCGACAGCCTTCGCCGCAGCGAGGCCCCCCATTCCGGCTCCGATGACGACGGCGTGCCTGGCGATTGAATTGGTCATCGGCGTTTCTCCCACATGTGCTGTCAGCAAAGGCGAGTGAAGGCCTGCGGGCTCGCGTCCTTGCGGACGTCGCGCTTTCGAGTCACCCTTTGGTACAACCTGCAGGTTGAAGGGAACGACGGAGGGTTGCTGTGACGGAGATCACACACCGGACGGTCGAGGCGAACGGCATTCGCGTTCATCTCGCCGAGGCGGGTGCCGGGCCGCTCGTCCTCCTCTGTCACGGCTTTCCGGAATCCTGGTATTCGTGGCGCCGGCAGCTGAAGGCGCTAGCGGAGGCGGGCTATCGCGCGGTCGCGCCGGACATGCGCGGATACGGACAGACCGACCGTCCGGACGACATCGAGAAGTACACGCTCTTTCATCTCGCCGGCGACATGGTCGGCGTTGTCGCCGCGCTCGGAGCCGAGCGCGCCGTCATTGTCGGCCACGACTGGGGCGCGCCGGTCGCATGGCACGCCGCCCTCTTGCGGCCGGACATTTTCAGGGGGGTTGCGGGCCTCAGCGTGCCGTTCCGTCCGCGCGGGGCCATCCGCCCGACCAGCGTGATGCCGCAAACGGACGATTCGCTCTTCTACCAGCTCTATTTCCAGACGCCGGGGGTTGCGGAAGCGGAACTCGAGCGCGACACCCGCGGCGCCCTCCGGTGCCTCCTCTACTCGGGCTCGGGCGACGCGCCGCGACGGCAGGGCGATGCCTTCGCCGACCGGGCGCCCGGAATGGTGCCGCGAACCGGAGGCTTCCTCACCGGGACGGTCGACCCGGCGCAACTGCCGGCGTGGCTGACCGAGGCGGACATCGATTTCTACGCCAGCGAGTATGCCCGGACCGGATTTCGCGGCGGCCTCAACTGGTATCGCAACATCGACCGCAACTGGGAGCTGATGGCGCCGTTCGCCGGACTGCGGGTGACGGTTCCGGCGCTCTACGTTGCGGGCGACCGGGACCTGGTGGTCGCATTCTCCGGCTTGGACAAGGTCATCGCCAGTCTGAAGACCTTCGTTCCCGACCTTAAGGGCGCGGTCGTGCTGCCCGGCTGCGGCCACTGGACCCAACAGGAGCGCGCGGAGGAGGTCAACGCCGCGCTCATCCGGTTCCTGCGCGATTTGCCGTGAAGGGGCGCGGATGCCGCTGCGGGCGCGAGGGGCGCCGTCCTTGGACGCGTCCGACAATTCCTGCTAGCCCTCCGACCCTCGCGAGAAGGCCCATGACGGACGCGGCGCACCCCAGAACTCCCGCAACGCGGCGCAAAGAGGCGCCTTGCCTCGACCGGGACGGCAAGGCGATGCTCGACGGCGGCGGCTCGCTCATGCTCGGAACGACCGACCAATTCATCGGCCCCGGCGGCCAGGAGCCGGTGAAAACCGATCACGGCGACATGCTCGCCTGCCATTCTTACGACGGCGACGCCGGCGGCGTCGCGAAGCTCCAGCTGTCGCCGATCCGCTGGACCGCGGACGGCTGGCCCGGACTCGACACGCTTCCGCAATAAGTCAGCTCTTTTCTCGAGGACGCGCATGACCGACGCCGAGGAGCGCCACAAGGCCAAGATGGCGAAGCGCAAGGCGGCGCAGGACGCGGAGGTCGCCTCGAAGCCGGTTCTCGAGAAGGCTCTGCTGATCGTCCACACCGGTCCCGGCAAGGGCAAGTCGACCGCCGCTTTCGGGCTCGCGCTGCGCGCTCTCGGCCGCGGGCGCCGCGTCGGCGTCGTGCAGTTCATCAAGGGCGCCTGGTCGACCGGCGAGCGCATCGCCGTCGAGCGCTTCGGCGACCAGGTCGAATGGCGGACGATGGGTGAGGGCTTCACCTGGGAGACGCAGGACCGCGCCCGCGACGTCGCCGCCGCCGAGGCCGCCTGGGGCGAAGTCCTCCGCATGATGGCCGATCCGACCATCGGCCTCCTCGTGCTGGACGAGCTCAACATTGCGTTGCGATACGACTACCTGCCGCTCGCCGCCGTGGTCGAGGCTTTGCGAACCCGGCGTCCGGGCCTTCATGTCGTCGTCACCGGCCGCAACGCCAAGCCCGAGCTGATCGAGGCGGCCGACTGCGTCACCGAATTTGGCCTGATCAAGCATCACTTCGCCGCTGGCGTGCGGGCGCAGGAAGGGGTCGAGTTTTGATGGATACGATCCCTGCACCGACGGGCATTCGAATATTTCAAGTCGCCTCAACGGTCCCTTCCCCACCTTTGCTGCGGAAGGTTGCGCGCAGCGCCGGATGGGCTGTGGCCCGCCGCATCGAACGTAAGTCGGATTGCATAGGCGACGCAGCGAACTACCAAAGACTCGTCCCTGCTTTCCACACCCGATCCGGCCCTTCGGGCCACCTTCCCCGCTTCGCGGAGAAGGGGAGCGCGTCGAATGCCTGCGACTCCAAAACGCGATTAATTCTGAAAGCCCGCTACCGGCCCGCGTCGGCCAAGGAATCGTCGCCGTGACCGCCCGCGCCCTGATGTTCCAGGGGACCGGGTCGGACGTCGGCAAGTCGCTGATTGTCGCCGGCCTCTGCCGCCTTTATAGCCGGAGGGGCCTGACAGTGCGGCCGTTCAAGCCGCAGAACATGTCGAACAACGCCGCGGTGACGCAGGACGGCGGCGAGATCGGCCGCGCCCAAGCCTTGCAGGCGCGGGCCTGCGGCGTCGCCCCGAGCGTCCACATGAACCCGGTGCTCCTGAAACCGCAGAGCGAAATCGGCTCCCAGGTCGTCGTTCAGGGCCGCGTCGTCGGCAATGCGAAGGCGCGCGAGTATCAGGCGCTGAAGCCGAAACTGATGGACGCCGTGCTTGGCAGCTTCGCCCGCCTGAAGCGCGAAGCGGATCTGGTGCTGATCGAGGGGGCGGGCAGCGCGGCCGAGATCAACCTGCGCGAGGGCGACATCGCCAACATGGGCTTCGCCCGCGCCGCCGGCTGCCCTGTCGTGCTCGTCGCCGACATCGACCGTGGCGGGGTGTTCGCCCAGCTACTCGGCACGAAGGCGGCGCTCGCGCCCGAGGACGCGGCGACAATTCGCGGCTTCATCGTCAACAAGTTCCGCGGCGACGCGAGCCTGTTCGCCGACGGCATGGCGACCATCGCCGAATGCACGGGCTGGCGCGCCATTGGTCTTGCGCCCTACTTTGCCGAAGCGGCGCACCTGCCGGCGGAAGACGCCTTCAGCCTCGCCGGCGTGAAGGCGCGCGACGAGGCGTCGGTCACGATCGCCGTACCGATGCTGGCGCGGATCGCCAATTTCGACGATTTCGATCCGCTGGGGATGGAGCCGGCCGTGCGGCTCGTCTTCGTTCGGCCGGGCGAGCCGATCCCCGTCTGCGAACTCGTCGTCCTGCCCGGCAGCAAGGCGACCGTCGCCGATCTCGCCTTTTTCCGCGCGGAAGGGTGGGACATCGATCTTTTCGCCCATGTCCGGCGCGGCGGCCGCGTGCTGGGGATCTGCGGCGGCTATCAGATGCTGGGGCGAAGCGTCGCCGATCCGGATGGGATCGAAGGGCCCGCCGGCGCGGTCGAGGGGCTCGGCCTTCTCGACGTCGAGACGGCGCTCACCGGAGAGAAGACGCTTCGTCGGGTCGATGGCGTCTGCGTGACCAACGGCGCGCCCTTCGCCGGCTACGAAATGCATGTCGGCCGGACCGGCGGACCCGACTGCGCCTGGCCGCTGCTTCGCTTTTCCGACGGGCGGCCCGACGGCGCCGTGTCGGCGGACGGCCGCGTCGCCGGGTCTTACGTGCACGGCCTGTTCGCGGATGACCGCCAGCGCTCGGCCTTCCTGGCCTCGCTCGGGGCGCCGTCCGACCTCGCTTATGATTCGACGTTCGAGCGCACGCTCGATCGTCTCGCCGAACACCTCGAACGGCATCTCGACTGCGACACGATGCTCAGCCTGGCGCGATGACGGCGCCCGGCGCGCGTGACGGCGCTTCCCGCTCTCGATTGCTCGGCAGGAGGGCCGGCGGCAATTCCCAGTTCATTCCCTGATCGCGCAGAGAAACAGGGATTCGAACAGGGAATCTTTCGATTTCGGGCCAAATACTCTCCAAAATCGGCGCGACTCGCGAGAGTATTCTTCACGATTTCAAAGTATTCCGTACGAATTCGCTGTTTCGCCGGGAGCGGCGTTCTTTTTCCCCGGAACAGGGACTTCGAATTCCCTGTTCCCCTCAGAACAGGGAATCCTGCTGCTCTCCTCTGCCGGCGCCAGACTCCTCCGGAGCAGACCGCCCGCATGAGCCGCATTGCAGCCGGGCGGCTCAAGTCCAGCCGCCGAACGCGGTTGGACGAGATACCAGGCGCGAACCCCCGCCCTACGGCGGCTCACCGCCTACAGGGCGACCGCGGCCGCCAGTATCGCCAGCCCCAAGCCCTCGATGAAGCAGGCAAGGCGGTAGAGGCGAAGCGCCCGGCGGATGTCGGCGGCGGTTGCGTCCCGCCGGCCCTCTCCCATGAAGGCGTCGTCGACCAGCGTCGACCCGTAGACGCGGGGACCCGCGAGTTTCAGGCCGAGCGCTCCGGCCATGGCGGCCTCTGGCCAGCCAGCGTTGGGCGACCGGTGTTTTGCGGCGCCGCGCCGGATGGCTCGCATGGCCTCGACCGGCGAGGCGCCCGGCGTCAGCGCGGCGGCAAGGAGGAGCCAGAGAGCGGCGAGGCGGGAGGCGGGCAGGTTGACGAGGTCGTCGAGCCGCGCCGCCGCCCAGCCGAAGGCGGCGTAAAGCTCGCTTTTGTGTCCGATCATGCTGTCCGCCGTGTTGACCGCCTTGTAGAGCGCGCCGCCGGTCAGCCCGCCGATTGCCGTCCAGAGGACGGGCGCGACGATTCCGTCGGAGAAGTTCTCGGCAAGACTCTCGATCGCCGCGCGGGCGACCCCCGCTTCGTCGAGAACGTCCGGGTTGCGCCCGACGATCATCGCGACCGCGCTGCGTCCCGCATCGAGGTTCCCATCGAGGCCGTCGGCGACGGCGCGCACATGCCCATAGAGGCTGCGCTGCGCGGGGAGAATCGACGCCGCCAGCGCGAGAATGACAAATCCCGCCGCGCCAAGGGGCGCGATCAGGCGCGTTGCGGAAAGGCAGACAAGCGCCACCGGCAGGAGATAGAGCACGAGCGCGACGGCTCCCATCGCGCGTCGGGCGGCGAAGCTCATGTCCGGCCCGTTCAGCCGCCTGTCGAGCCCGGCGAGCCAGAAGCCCATCCAGGTGACGGGATGGCCGGCCGCGCGATAGAGAGGCGCCGGATAACCGACGAGCGCCTCGATCACGAGAGCGGCGAGCGCCAGCGGCAGCGATTGGGAAAGGGACATGATGGCGGCGCGGGCTCGCACTCAGGAATTTGCGGCCTTCGCCTATCACGGCGGCGCGCTCGACGTCGTGCGCCGACTCGCGCCCGAGGCGCCGGAACCATGGATCGATCTCTCGACCGGGATCAATCCGCACGCCTATCCCCTGCCCGATCTCGAGCCCGACGTGTGGACCCGGCTGCCGGCGGCCGAGGCGCTCGCCACCCTCGAGGCCGCCGCCGCGCGCCGGTATGGCGCGTGGCCTGAAGCCGTCGTCGCCGGCCCGGGCTCGCAGGCGCTGATCCAGGCGCTCGCACGCATCACGCCCCAGCGCGCTGTCGGCGTGCTGGGGCCGACCTACGGCGGACACGCCGAGGCCTTCGGCTCGGCAGGCGCGCGAGCAGAGCGGGCCGGGTCGCTCGAAGCGCTCGACGGATGCGACGTCGCGATCGTCGTCAATCCCAACAATCCCGATGGCCGGATCGCGCGCCGCGCCGACCTTCTCGCGCTGCACGAGCGGCTCAGCCGACGGGGGGGCGTGCTGATCGTCGACGAAGCCTTCGCCGATTTCGACGGCGCCGACGCGAGTCTGGCCGCCTTTCTGCCCGGGCGGGGCGCGGTTGTCCTGCGCTCGTTTGGCAAGACTTTCGGCCTCGCGGGCCTGAGGCTCGGCTTCGCGGTCGCCTCGCCGGACATCGGGACGCGGCTTCGCGCAGCGCTCGGCCCGTGGCCGGTGAGTGGCCCAGCGATCACGATCGGAACACAAGCGCTCGGCGACTTCGCCTGGACGGACGCGACAAGCGAGCGGCTCGGGCTCGAGGCGGCACGCCTCGACGCGCTGCTGACGGACGCCGGCTGGCGCGTTCTCGGCGGAACGCGTCTTTTCCGCCTCGCATCGCGCGCGGACGCGACCGAAGCGTTCGAGCGGATGCTGCGGGCCGGCGTTCTGACCCGCCCCTTCCCGGACGCGCCGGACCGCATTCGCTTCGGTATTCCGGGCGAGGAGGCGGATTGGGAGCGGCTCGCGGCGGCGCTCGGCGCCTGAGGCGGACCCATCTGTCCACAGGCCGGCTTGCCTTCGCCTGCGGCCGGCGTGACAGTTTTGCATGCCGATTCGCGACCCGCGCGTGTTCACAATCCCCGCCGGCGCGCCGTTCCTGCCGACATTCAGCCGCGCCCTCGTCGATGGCGAACTGATCGAGGGCTTCCCGGGCTCGAGCGGGCCCCTCGCGCTGGCCGGCGCCACCGTCTACGTGCCGACCCAACGCGCCGCCGCGGCGCTCGCCGAGGCGCTGCTCGCGGCGAGCGGGGGCGAGAGCGTCCTTCTGCCGCGCATCGCGCCGCTCGGCGCATTCGAACCGGAGGATGCGGCGACGTTCTTCGATCCTGCATCCGAAGACGCGCCACGACCCGGCGTCCCGCCGGGGGTCGGCGCGCTCGCCCGGCGCCACGCGCTGGCGCTCCTCGTGCGCAAGTGGGGGCAGGCTCTGGAGGGCGCGATCTGCGGCGCCGACGCCGACAGACTCCTCTTCGACCGCGAGCGACCGGCGCTCGTCGCCTCGAGCCCGGCGCAGGCCTACGCCCTCGCCGCCGACCTCGCCGCGTTGATCGACGACATGACCATCGAGGGCGTCGACTGGAGACGGATCGAGACGCTCGCGCCGGAAGAATACGACAGGTATTGGCGCATCACCCTCGATTTTCTCAAGATCGCTTTCGCCCACTGGCCGGAATGGCTGCGGGACAACGGCCTCGTCGACCGCGCCAAGCGTACGGCGCTGCTCGTCGAAGCCGAAATCAAGGCGCTCGAGACCGGCGCGCGGCGCGGTCCGACCATCATCGCGGGCTCGACCGGCGCGAACCGCGCCACGGCCGAACTGATCGCCGCGATCGCCCGCAGCGAGGCCGGTGCCGTGGTGCTTCCGGCTCTCGACATGCATCTCGACGAGGTCGCCTGGAACATGATCGGGGCGTGCGGCGACGCGCCGCAGGGGCTCGCCGGCCATCCGCAGGCGCTCCTCCACCGGTTGATCGGCCGGATCGGCGTCAGGCGCGGGGACGTGCGAACGCTCGGCGCTCCGCCCGCGTGCGCCGCCGCGCGTTCGGCGTTCCTCAGCGAAGCGCTGCGCCCGGCGGACTCGACGGACCTCTGGCGCCGGCGCGAAGCGGCGCTTGCGCCGACCGCCGTCGCCGCCGCCCTCGCCGGCGTGTCGATCATCGTCGCCGAAAACGAAACCGAGGAGGCGCTCGCGCTTGCGATCGCCATGCGCGAGGTTCTCGAGACGCCGGGAAAGACCGCGGCGCTCGTCACGCCCAACCCGTCGATCGCCCGACGCGTGTCGGCGGAGCTTGCGCGCTGGGGCGTCGAGGTCGAGGACTCCGCCGGTCGCACGCTCGGCCAAAGCGAGGCCGGCGCCCTCGCCCGTCTCGTCCTCAAGGCCGCTGTCGACTTGCGGCCGATCAACGTCCAGGCGCTCGCCGTCCATTCCGCGGCGCGCTTTGGCCGCGCGCGCGCCGAATGCGAGCGCGCGGTCCGGGCGCTCGAGCTTGGGATTTTTCGCGCCGCGCCGCTCCTTTCGCTCGACGAACTCGACAAGGCCTTCGCCGCCGCGCGGGCCGCTTCCGGCGACCGGCGCGTCCACCGCGCGATCCGGTCGATCGACGACGGGCGGCGCGCCGCAGGCGAAAGTCTTGCGCGCGACCTCGTCGCCGCTCTGGACCCGCTCCGCGCGCGCTGCGCTTCCGCCCCGTTGCGCGAATGGCTCCTCATGCACCGCGGCGCGTTGGACGCCGTCCTGGCGGCGCCTGAAGGCGATCGCTCCGCGCCGCACGGGCTCGACGCGCTGGCCGCGCTGATGGATGACTGGAGGGAGGCGGCCGGCGACGGCTTCGCCTGCACCCTCGCCGAATACGCGGCGCTGTTCGACGAGGCGCTCGCCGGCGTTCGCGCTCCGCCCGCCCCCGGTGGCCACCCCCGCCTCAGAATCCTGGGTCTGCTCGAAGCGCGCCTGCTCTCGTTCGACCGCGCCCTCATCGCCGGCCTCGACGAATTGGTCTGGCCGCCTGCAGTCGACACTGACCCCTTTCTCAACCGGCCGATGCGCGCCCAGCTCGGGCTCTCCCCGCCGGAACGCCGAATTGGGCAGACGGCGCATGACTTTCTCTCGGCGCTCGGCGCGCCCGAGGCGATTCTCAGCCGCGCCACGAAGCGCGGCGGCGAGCCGACCGTCCCGTCCCGCTTTCTCCAGCGCATCGGCGCGGCCGGCGGCGCCGATGCGCTCAGGGCGGCCGAACAGCGGGGGGAGGCCTATCTCCGCTACGCCCGGGCACTCGACCGACCGGAGGCGGTCGCGCCGGCGAAGCGGCCGGCGCCGTGCCCGCCGGTCGAGCTGCGGCCGCGCCAGCTCAGCGTGACCCGTATCGAAACTCTTCGGCGTGACCCCTACGCCATCTACGCCGAGAGCATCCTTCGACTTCAGCCGCTCGACGCGGTCGAGCGCGAGCTCGGGGCCCGCGAGGCGGGCGAGGCCTGGCACGCCGCGCTGCAAGATTTCGCCGAGCGCTATCCTTCCGGGCCGCTGCCGCCAGAGGCGCGGCAGTCTCTGGTCCGCCTCTCTCGCGCGCGCTTCTCGACGTTGCTCGAGGATCCGGCCTTCGAGGGCCTGAACTGGCCCAACATCGAGAAGGCGATCGACTTCGTCCTCGCCTTCGAAGCGAGGAACCGCGTCGCGATCGAGCGCATCTGGGTCGAGCGGCAGGGCAAGATCGTCTTTCCGCTCAACGACGGCGCGCCGTTCGCGTTGACGGCGCGCGCCGACCGCATCGACGCACTCTCCATCGGCGGCGCGACGCTGATCGACTACAAGAGCGGGTCGCCCCCCAGCGTCAAGGAGGTCAATGCGGGCTTCGCCCCGCAACTGACGCTCGAAGCCGCGATCCTCATGCGCGGCGGCTTTGAGGGCCTCCCGAAGATGACCCCGGCCCGGGCGCTCTATCTTAAGCTCGGCGGCCCGAGCGGCGGCGAGGAGCGGGACGCGGCCGGCGCGAAGGCCGCGATCCCCGAACTTGCCGACAAGCACTTCGCCGAGCTCGAGGCGCTGCTTAACGCGTTCGCCGAGCCGGATACGCCCTATCTTTCCCGCCCCTTCCCGAAATTCGCCGGCCGTTTCTCCGACTACGACCACCTGGCCCGGGTCAGGGAATGGTCGGCCGCCGGCGACGGCCCCGCGGAAGAGACGCAATGAGCCGCACCCTCGTCATTCCCGACGCGCTGCGACGCGCGCAGTCGACGGCCTCGGATCCATCCGCGTCCGCCTGGGTGTCGGCCAACGCCGGCAGCGGCAAGACGCACGTCCTGACCCAGCGCGTGCTGCGGCTCCTGCTCGGAAAAGCGCCGCCGGCGCAGATCCTCGGCCTCACCTTCACCAAGGCGGCCGCCGCCAATATGGCGAGCCGCATCTTCAGGACGCTATCCGACTGGACAAGCCTTGACGATAAGGCGCTGACCGCGGCGATCGCCGAATCGGGCGCGGGCGCGCCTGGACCGGCCGAGCTCAAGTTCGCGCGACAATTGTTCGCCCGTACGATCGAGTCCCCGGGCGGGCTCAAGATTCAGACACTGCACGCTTTCTGCGAGCGGCTTCTGCAACTCTTTCCGTTCGAGGCCAATGTCCCGGCGCATTTCAAGGTCGTCGACGAGCGCGAGGCCGGAGAACTGATAAGCGAGGCGCGCAATCGCGCCATAGCCGCATTCGAAGCCTCCTCCGAGAACGCCGAAGCGCTCGCCTTCGTCGCGCGCGAGGCCGGGGCCTTCAATTTCGACGCTCTGCTCGGCGAGGCGCAGGATCACGCCGAGACCTTCGCAGCCTTCGGCGAGGCAGCGGTGTTCGCAACCGCGTTGCGAACGCGGCTCGGTCTCGCCGCGGACGCAACGACGGCAAGCGTTGAGGCGGAGATGCTCTGCGGCGATATCGGTTGCAGGCAGCGCAAAGCCTGGGCGCAGGCTCTCGACGTCGGCAAAGGCAAGGACCAGGAATTCGCGGCTAAGCTCCGCGCGGCGAACGACGAAGCAGAGCCTGCGGCGCGAATCGAGGCGCTGCTCGGCGCCTTCTTCACCGACAAGGGCGAGCCCCGCGGCGGCAAGATGGGTCATCTGACAACGAAAGACCTGCGCGAGCGCTTTCCGACCCTCGAGGAGGATCTCCATCGCGAGCAGGACCGCATGATCGCGCTCCGCGACAGGCGTCGCGCCGCCGAAACAGTCGAGCGGAGCGTCGCGCTGTTCGCGGTCGCCAAGGCGATCCTGTTGGCCTTCGCCAGCGCCAAGGCTCGGCACGGCGCGCTCGACTTCGACGACCAGATCGCACTGGCGCTCGCGCTGGTGGAGCGGTCGAGCAGCGCCTGGATCCTGCACAAGCTCGACAACGGGCTCGACCACCTGCTGGTCGACGAGGCGCAGGACACGTCGGCCGAGCAGTGGCGCATCGTCGCCGCCCTGACGGCGGAGTTCTTCGCCGGGGCGGGCGCACGGGCGGCGCGGCGGACCGTTTTCGCGGTCGGTGACGAGAAGCAGTCGATCTTCTCCTTCCAGGGCGCGGCGCCGGAGAAATTCGCCGAGATGCGGCGGTTCTTCGATAAACGCCACCGCGACGCGGGACTTGCGTTCGAGACCGTGCCGCTCAAATTCTCCTTCCGCTCGGCCCCGGCCATTCTGGCCGCGGTCGACAAGACATTCGAGTCCCCGGACGCATGTCGAGGCCTCGCTGCAGCGGGTGAGCCGCCCCCGGTTCACGAGGCGATCCGCCGCGGGATGGCGGGCGTCGTTGAACTGTGGCCGACGGTCAAACCCGCGGAGGCGCCCGATCCGGAAGACTGGCGCATGCCGCTCGACGAGCCGGCGCGAGACGATCCGCCCGTCGTCCTCGCAGGCCGGATCGCCGACCTGGTCGGGCGATGGCTACAGCCGGATTCGCGCGAGCGCGTGGCCGATGAAAGGACCGGCGAGCCGCGCCGAATCCGGCCAGGCGACGTGATGATTCTGGTCCGCAGCCGCAGCGCCTTCTTCGAGGCGATGATCCGCGCGCTGAAGACGAGGCGTGTGAAAGTCGCCGGCGCGGACCGGCTGAAGCTGCGCGACCATATCGCGGTGATGGACCTCCTCGCCGCGGGCCGGGTGGCGGTGACGCCGGACGACGACCTGACCCTCGCATGCCTTCTCAAGTCGCCGTTGATCGGGCTCGGCGAGGACGGCCTCTTCAGCCTGGCGACGAACAGGAAAGGATCGCTCGCCTCGGCGCTCGCCGCGTCAGATGACGAATGGGCGCAGGCGACGGCGCGGCGACTGGCGATCTGGCGTGAGCGGTCGAGGACGCTGACGCCCTATGCCTTCTATGCCCGGATTCTCGGCGAGGAAGGAGGGCGGAAGGCGCTGCTTTCACGGCTCGGGCCCGACGCGGCGGATCCGATCGACGAATTTCTCGCCCTGGCGCTCGCCCACGATCAGAGCGAAGCGCCCTCGCTGACCCTGTTCCTGGCCGAGGTTGAGGGGACCGACGCGGCGATCAAGCGCGACATGGAGGCCGAAAGCGACGGCGTGCGCGTTCTTACGGTCCATGCCAGCAAGGGGCTCGAAGCCCCGATCGTCTTTCTGCCCGACACGTGCGGGGCGCCCGACGGACGTCACGACCCGAGGCTGTTGCGGCTTGCTCCCGCCGCGCCCGGCGATGCGCCGCTGTTCGGCTGGAGCCGAAAGGCGGCGGAGGACTGCGAAGCCATCGCCCGAGCGCGGACGGAATGGCGCGCTGCCGAGGCCGGCGAACACCGGCGCCTTCTGTATGTTGCGATGACCCGCGCGGCGCAGCGACTGATCGTCGCAGGCTACGAAGGCATGCGGGGCCCCGCGGAAGGGTGCTGGCACGATCTCGTTCGTCTCGGCCTCGATGAAGCGATGAGCCGGGCCCCCGCCCATTGGGGAGAGGGAGAAATGATTCTCCGCTTCGGCGAAGGGCTGACGGCCGAAGACGCGGGCGGCGCGGACGAAGCCGCGCCCCCAGAGGAGTTCCCCGACTGGCTCCGGGCCCGTCCTGCGGTCGAAGTCTCGGTCGGTCCGTTTCACCCCTCCGGGGCGGGCGGCGTCCACGAAGCCGAAAGCCCGCGCGCGCTCGAGGGTCGTCTCGCCCATGCGCTCCTTCAGACGCTGCCCGGCATCCGGTCAGCGAGCCGGGCAGTCGCCGCCAAGGCCTATCTTGCAACGCATGGCGGAGCCCTCTCCGAGGAGAAACGCACGGAAATTGCGGCCCAAATCGCCGCGCTCATGGAGGCGCCAGAACTCGCCGGCCTGTTTGGCCCCGGCTCGCGCGGCGAGGTCCCTCTGACCGGAATCCTCCGGCGACCGGGACGGGCTGATCTCCCCTACAGTGGCCGCCTCGACCGCATGCTCGCGACAGACGAAGCCATCCTGATCGTCGATTTCAAGCTGGGCCCCGCGCCTGCCAGACCTTCGCCGGCGCATGTCACACAGCTTGCGGTCTATCGCGCCGCGTTGCGACCGCACTATCCCTTGAAACCGGTGCGCGCTGCGCTCCTCTACCTCGACGGACCAACGCTTCGAACGATCGAAGACACCGAACTCGAGGCCGCTCTTAACGCAGCCGGGGGCCGGGACGAGAAGCCGGTCAGGGTCTCGAGTTCCTTTTGCCGCAGTCAAGCAGGAAATAGGTTGCCTTGATGAGGTCGCATTTCCCCGGCAGGTATCGGCCTCGATGACGAGCGGAGACGTCAGGGCGGGCGCCCGAAGCAGAAAGTGCGATGCTGCGGAAGTTACGTTGCGGAAGGAGCCGCATCGGCTGCGCAATTGCGCCGTGGTCGGCGTTGCCGTAGCGCTTTGCTTTTCCTGTCAGGCATATTTCGCGGCCCAGGCAGGCATGGTGCGTTACAACCACCCCGTTTATCACAATGGGAAACGTGTCCTGTGGCACGGGGCCTGGCGCGGTGGAGTGGGGCATGAAAGCGCCCGAACGGCGCCGGCGAAAGCCGCAATTGCCACGAAAGCCGCCCCGCAGCCGCAAGCTTCGTCCGCCAAACCGTCACCCCGGTCCAACCCCGTCAAGCCGTTTTCGATCGTCGCGGACCCCGACGACCTCGTCGCGAGCCGCATGGCGAAGGATTACGCCGAAGTTCTCAACGACATGGGGGCTGCGGGGCGTGCGATCGTGGGGACAACTTCTCCCACAGGAATCGCCAAAGTGATGCGGACGGACATGGCGGATTTCGCGATCGTCACTTTCGACACGCTCACCGTCGGTATGAAATATGCGCCGGACTGGCCGCAGCGCGCGCCGCTGGTTGCCCGGCTCGCTGCCGAAAGGATCGAGATTGTAGCGCCGAAAGAGGTAAAATCGGTCAGCGACCTCCAGGGAAAGACCGTGAGCTTCGGGGATCCCGACAGTGCGACGGGCATTACCGCCAAGCTCCTGTTTTCGAGGCTCGGCGTCGCAGTCAATCCGACTTACGAACCCTTGGCGGACGGGCTCGACGCGCTCTCCGCCGGCAAGCGCGCCGCGGTCGTCGTGCTGGGCGCAAAGGACGCGCACGCCCTTGAGAATTTCGGCGACGGCGGCGGCTATCACATCGTCGCCATACCCTGGGCTCCGACGCTGGAGCAGACCTATGCTCCAGCGCGTGTCGCCGCCGCAGACCGCCCGAAGCTCATCGCCGCAAACGAGTCGGTGGAGACCATCGCCGAACCGATGGCGTTGATTGCGCTCGACGCTCCTGCAGGCTCTCCTCGGGCCGACGCGCTCGGACGCACCGCCCGTGTCTTCTTTGACAGTTACGACGCCTTCCTTTCGACCGACCACGACGCTCATTGGCGCGACGTCAATCTTGCCGCGGACCCATCCATCCAGAACGCCTCCTGGCAGCGCCTTGCGGCAGCGCAGGAATGGCTCGATGAACGAAAGACCTCGGCCGACGCCTCGCTCGACGCGTTTCGCGCGTCGGCGAAATCGGCGGCCGACGCCAGCGGAGGACCAAGAGCCGAAGATTCCGACCGGCTCTATGAGGACCTGACGCATTGGCGCAGCCTGATGCAGTAGAGGAGGACTCGCCCTGCCCATGCTGTGGAAAATCGCCGCAGGCCTGATCGCTGGCTGCTTCGCCGGAGCTCTGGTTATTGCGTTCTTGCCCCACATCCAGCCGTCGGCCGCCTCGCAGAGGGCGGCCGTCGAGCAGCCGGTGTTCGTCGCGCAACCGGTCGCCGTCACTCCCCTGAAGGCGGCGGTCGTCGCTCGTCCCATCGCGAAAGAAGCGATCACCAAGCTCGCCAGCGCGCTGCGCGGGCCATCCGGGGAAAGCGATCCGATCGTATCGCTATCGATTCCGATCGGCGATGCGCGCCGGCTTTGCGCCCAAGGGCTCGTCGCTTTCGCCAGAGGGGACATCGCGACGGCGCGGGCTTTCCTCCAACGCGCCGCCGAGGGCGGCGACGCCCGGGCGCTTATGGCGCTCGGCGACACTTATGATCCCATCACGCTCGGCCGACTCGGCGTGATCGGTCTCAAGGGGGACGGAGCCGCGGCGCGAGGCTATTATTCGCGAGCGCTCTCCGCTGGCGTCGGCGGAGCCCGCGAACGCATCGCAGCCCTGGCCGCAAAATAAATCGCGCGGGCGGGGCCCGCGTACACGAAGGGCCGGACGGATGGCTCCGCCCGGCCCCATTTATTTCTGAAGGTCCCGGGAGGTCGCCAGGAGAGAGTTGCCTCCCGGCGAACTGCAAGGTCAGACGAGGGCGATGCGCGGCGCCGGAGCGGCGCTGCGGACGTGCTCGTCGGTGTGCTTCTCGAACTTCTTGAAATTGTCGCGGAACATCTGGACGAGACGGCCAGCCGTCTCGGCGAACTCGCTTTTGCTCCGCCAGGTCCGGATCGGATCGAGGATATGCGTCTCGACGCCGGGCACCTGCTCCGGCACGGCGAGGCCGAAATGCGGATCGGTCCGGAAGACGGCCTTCTGCAGCGATCCGTCGAGCGCCGCCGAGAGCAGGCGACGCGTCACGCGGATCGGCATGCGTCGGCCCTCCCCGACCTTGCCGCCGGTCCAGCCGGTGTTGACGAGCCAGCAATCGACATGGTGACGGGCGACGAGGTCGCGCAGCAGATTGCCATAGACCGTCGGGTGAAGCGGCATGAACGGTGCGCCGAAGCAAGTCGAAAAGGTCGCCTGAGGCTCGGTGACGCCCTTCTCGGTGCCCGCGACCTTGGCGGTGTAGCCGCTGAGAAAATGGTACATCGCCTGCGCCGGATCGAGCTTGGCGATCGGCGGCAACACGCCGAAGGCGTCGCAGGTCAGCATGATCACGTTCTTCGGCTGTCCGGCCCGGCCTGTCGAAGATGCATTCGCAATGTAATGCAGAGGATAGGCGATGCGGGTGTTCTCGGTCTTCGTATCGTCGTCGAAGTCCGGAATGCGCAGTTCGGGATCAAGCGTCACATTTTCCATCACGGTGCCGAAGCGCTCGGTCGTCGAATAAATCTCGGGCTCGGCTTCGCGCGACAGTTTGATCGCTTTCGCATAGCAGCCGCCCTCGAAATTGAACACACCGCCCTTGCCCCATCCGTGCTCGTCGTCGCCCACGAGGATGCGGTTCGGATCGGCGGAGAGAGTCGTCTTGCCGGTCCCCGAAAGGCCGAAAAAGATGGCCGTGTCGCCGCGCTCGCCCACATTGGCCGAGCAATGCATCGGCATGACGTGCTGCGGTGGCAGGACATAATTGAGATAGGTGAAAACCGACTTCTTCATCTCGCCGGCGTAGCTCGAGCCGCCGATGAGGATGATCTTGCGTGTGAAGTCGCATGCGATGACGGTCTCAGTGCGCGTGCCGTGACGCTTCGGATCAGCCTTGAAGAACGGCAGGTCAACGATCGTCAGATCCGGCGCGAAGGTCGGGACGTCCTCGACCGGCGGACGGATCAGCAGGTTGCGGATGAACAGCGAGTGCCACGCGTATTCGGTGAAGATGCGCGCCTTGACCCGAAACGCGGGGTCCGCGCCGCCATAGAGATCCTGGGCGAACAGCGTCTTGCCCTGCGCATGGGCGAGGAAATCGGCGAGCAACGCGTCGAAATGCTCAACCGACATGGCGGCGTTATTTTCCCACCAGACGACCGCGTCGGTATTGGCGTCGCGGACGACGAACTTGTCCTTCGGGCTACGGCCGGTGTGGACCCCGGTGTCGGCGACAAGCGGGCCATGCTCCGCGATATGCGCCTCATGCCGTTGCAGCGCGTGCTCGTAGAGCTTCGGCGCGCCGAGGTTCCAGTTGACGCCCGCCAGGTCGCGGAACCCGAAACGATCCGCCCCGAAGTTCGGGTTGTAAGTGCCTGTTTCGATCATTGCGGGCCCCTCTCGATCAGCCGATGGACGCGTAAGGAAATGCAAATCCGGCGCCCCGTTACTCTGCCCCGGGCTGCAGAACAATCGCCAGAAGGTGGTGGTGCGCGATGCGATCGGGTCGAACCACCGTCTGGGCGTAGTCGGCACGCAAGCCCGCAAATCCGTGTCCTGCGGCGGCGGGAGTCCGGATTTTCGGAACCGATCCTGGACGCCGCTGCGTGCCGGAAACACGCCCGTGAAACCGTGAAACTCCTTTCATTTCCTTTCATTTTCTTTTCCGAAACGAGCCTTTTCAATGAGTTGCATAGGAGCTGCACGACCCCCTCCCCCGGTCCCTTCTCCCGCCCGGGGCCGGAGGCCCCCGAAGGCGCTGAAGGAACAGACATAGCACAGATTTCGATTCCCGTGAACAACTTGTTCACTTCGGACGGCGGGAGTTATCAAACCCCAATGCGAAACGGGGGCCGTCCATACATGACGGGCTCCACTCGACTTGAACTCATCCTGCTCCCGCCGCTCGGGGCCCAAGATATTCCTTGCGCCGCGGCTCAGAAAGCGGCGCTTTGTCGCATCGAACGACGATCCGGCCTTCGCGCCGACAGCGTTCGGCTGCGCTTCAAGCGGAGGCGAGGGGCTTATCCCGGAACTTTTCTCTCGCCGCCGCGACGTTCTTGACCGCAATTCTCAAGTCAATAAGATGACGTCAATAAACAAGGAAACGTCAAGGATCAGCGAACGTGAAAACTGCGGCGCATCCAACCCAACACCACCCGCCGGCGCCGGGATTGTTGCTGCAATTGCTCGAGGCTCGGGCGCTCTGGGAGCATTATGCCACGCTGGCGTTGCGGCCGGCCTGGAGCATGGCCCCCAGGGGCGACGGGCATCCGGTGCTGGTGATCCCAGGTCTTACCGCCGGCGACGCCAGCACGGCGCTCCTGCGACGCTTCCTGCACTCGCGCGGCTACGCCGCTTCCGGCTGGGGACAGGGGCTCAATCTCGGGCTCAGAGCAGGGGTCGTCGAGCGTGCGCATGAAAAACTGCGCGAACTCTATGTGAAGAATGGCCGGACGGTCAGCTTGATCGGCTGGAGCCTGGGCGGCCTCTATGCGCGCGAACTCGCCAAGCACTCGCCCGAAATGGTGCGGTTGTGCATCTCCATGGGCTCCCCCTTCACCGGCCATCCGCGCGAGACGAACGCCTGGCGCCTCTACGAGTTCGCCAGCGGCCACAAGATCGACTGGCATGACTTTCATGGGCCGCTCCGGGCTGCTCCGCCTGTGCCGACCACGTCCATCTGGAGCCAGAGCGACGGCGTCGTCGCGTGGCGCTGCAGCGTCGAGACCCGGCGCATACTGGCCGAGAACATCGTCGTCGTTTCGAGCCACCTCGGACTCGGCGCGCATCCGGCGTCGCTTTATGCGATCGCCGACCGGCTCGCCCAGCCGGAGGGCGAGTGGGAACCCTTCCACCGCGACGGCTGGCGTAGGCTGGTCTATTGCGACCCGAAGAAGCTCCAGGCGCGGCCGGACGCGCAGGCGCACGCCGCGGCGCATCCCGTGCCCGCTATTGAAAAGGCCTGACGGTCGGCTCGGCGCGCGCTACGTATGCTTCGCGCGCAGTTTCTTCTTGTCGACCTTGCCGACCGACGTCAGCGGCAGCTCCAAGACGAACGTCACGTTCTCCGGGATCGCGATCTTGGAGATGAGCCCGCGCTCGACGTAGGAGGCGACGTGCAGCCTTATGTCGTCTTCGTCGATCTTGCCGGCATGGTCGGGGTGGAGCACGACCAGCGCCATCGGCCGCTCGCCCCACTTGAGGTCCTTGATCGGAATGACCGCGGCGCGCTGGACGCCGGGCTTCTCCATGATCATGTTCTCGAGCTGGATGGACGAGATCCACTCGCCGCCGCTCTTGACGATATCCTTCAGCCGGTCGGCGATGCGGACATAGCCGTCCGGGTCGATCGAGGCGACGTCGCCGGTGTGCAGGTAGCCGCCGCCCCACAGGACTTCCGAGGCCTCGGGATTGTTGAGGTAGCCGGTGGTGAGCCAGGGCGCGCGCGCGACGATCTCGCCGACCGCCTCGCCGTCGTGCGGCACGTCGGCCATGTTCTCGTCGACGATGCGCAGATCGACCAGCGGCGCCGCGATCCCCGCCATGATCCGATGGCGAAGCTCCTCCTCGAAATCTCCGCCGAGATGCTTCGACTTGATATGCGACGTGGTGAGCATCGGGGCCGTTTCCGACATTCCATAGCCCCCGAACACGTCGATGCCGCGCGCCATCGC
Organism: uncultured Alphaproteobacteria bacterium; assembly: GCA_963741405.1. Classification (GTDB taxonomy): domain Bacteria; phylum Pseudomonadota; class Alphaproteobacteria; order Rhizobiales; family Beijerinckiaceae; genus Roseiarcus. The sequence continues at coordinate 386,777 of CAVUHX010000037.1, read as the reverse complement.
GGCCCGCGCCAACGACGGCGGAAGGGCCGATCCGCCGATGACCATCGCGAGCTTGGACAGGTCGACGTTTTCGCTTCCCGGCGCCGACAGCAGCATTTGCAGGAGGGTCGGGACGCAGTGGGTCCAGGTCACGCCTTCGCTCTCGATCAGCCTAAGGAAGATCTCCGGCGAGTAGCGGCCGGGGAAGACGAGCTTGCATCCAGAGAGAGTCGTCGTGTAGGGGGCGCCCCAGGCGTGCACATGGAACATTGGCGTCATCGGCATGTAGACGTCGTCGCGATGGAACCGGCCATGTTTGGGCGTTAGCCCATATTCGACGAGCACCGCCAGTGAATGCAGCACGATTTGGCGATGGCTGAAATGAACCGCTTTGGGCCGGCCGGTGGTTCCCGTCGTGTGGAACACGGTCGCGCAGGCGTTCTCGTCGAAATCGGGGAACGGGAAATAGGGCGAGCCGATCGACAACAGCGCCTCGTATTCAACCTTGATTGGGAACTCGGTCGGCGGCGACTCCGGCCGGTCGTGCATCAACACGTAGTTCTTCACCGCCTTCAGATGGGGCGCGAGCTTCTCGACGAGCGGCAGGAAGTCGGCGTTGAACAGGACCGTGGTCGCGCCGCTGTCGATGATCGTGTAGGCGATGTCTTCGGGCACGAGGCTCACGTTCACCGTCTGCATCACGGCGCCCATCATCGGGATCGCGAAGTAGCACTCGTGGTAGCGGTCGCTGTCCCATTCGAGGATTGCGACGACGTCGCCCTGGTCGACGCCGATCTGGGTGAGGCCGCTGGCGAGCCGTCCGATCCGTTCGCGGAAATCGCGATAGGTGCGGCGGCGAAGGTCGCGGTAGACGATTTCCTGGTCGGGCGAGCGCGTCATCGGCGTATGCAGAAGGTGCTTGATGAGCAGTGGATAGGTGTAGGCCGACGGCGTCGGCGGAATGATCCTGACAGGCATGACGTTTGATCCTCTCGTTCTTGGACTTCTTAGCCCGCTCTGCGCCATGCGCGTTGATGCGGATCAAGAATCGTCGTGAAAACGTCATAAGCGCCCGGCGGCGCCGTCATGCGCGGCTGCGGCGCGAGCGTGGGAATAGCGCCGCTGTCAGAGCGCTCGGCCTGAACGGCCTCCAGGTCCCGATCGGCTGGGCCAGGCGATCTGCGATAACCCAGAGCGCACCCGGATTGAATCCCAACCCGATATGCGAGCCGCGGATTTCGACGTTCTCCCGCCCCGGCCCCTCGGATTCGAGGCAAGCCTGCCAGGCGACCACGCCGTCCCCGCGGCTGTAGACCGAGGTGGTCGGGATCGGAAGCGGGAGCGCCAGGCGGCGCATTTGCTCGGCGGAGGGCGCCATGTAGCGCTCGCCGGTGATCAGCCGCCAACCCGTCATGACGTTCGTCGCCGCCGGCGCGGCGAAGGGACTGCCGAGCGTGATCACCATGCGAACCGCGTCGGGCGCGAGGCGGGCCGCCTCGCGGGCGATGATCCCGCCCCGGCTCCATCCAACGAGACTGACGGGCATGTCCGCCGCCGCGTGCAACGAGCGGATCTGGGCGGCCACGGCCGACAGGTCGGCCCCGGCGGGCCGGACGTTGCGCCCGCGGTTCCAGCCATGCGCCTGATAGCCGAGAAACGTCAAATAGCGGCGGATCGCCACAGTCGAACGGTCGCCCGCGCCAAGGCCCGGCAAGACGATCACGGGCTGCGGCGCGCCGCGCGGGGCCGCCGCCAAGAAGGGCGCGGCGGCGAAAAGACTCGCGATGCCAGCGACTCCGCGCGCCTCGAGCGCGAAGAGCAGAGCCGATGGCGGAGCGATGTCGCCTTCGCGGTCCGCCACGGATCTATGACTTGGATCGCCGCCGCGGCGCGGGCTTGCCGCGTCTCACGGGCGGCGACGGTTTCGGGGCTTCGTCCGCCTGCGACCGCTTCGGGCGGGCCGGCGCGCCCTTGGTCGGCGCTCGTTTCACGGCGCCGGCTCTCGACGCGGTTCGCTTTTGCGGCGCCGCAGCCTTTGTCTTGACGAACGGCGCCTTCGCCGGGACTGTCCGCGCCTTCCCGAGCCTGCTCAGCAGCGCCTTGGTCGCGTCGCCGAGCGCGTCGATTTGACCCGACAGCCCGCTCGACTTTTCGACCTTTCGCGCTGGCGGCTCAATCCTGGCTTCGCCGAGCGCGACCGGCTTGTGCGCCGCAGGCGGACCAGCCGCCTGCCCCGCGACCGGGATCGTCTCGACCGCTCCCGGGGCGCTCAGCTCCGCGTCGGCCCTGCTCATCGCCGCGAAGTCTTCAACGATGTAATCGGCGATGCGTTGGGCGTCGGGCACGGTCTCGCTGCAGGCGATGAGGCCGAAGTCGAGTTGGTCGAGATAGCTCTGCACGGTGATATTGAGCGCGCAGCCGTGATAGGGAATCGAAACCGGGAAATAGTGGGTGGCCGGCGCTCCGACGCAATACATGGTTTGTCTCGGTCCCGGCACGTTCGAGATGACAGTATTGAAGAATGGCCAGAGATAGTTCGCCGCGCGCGCTCCCGCCCACAGTCTCGTTAGGCCCATGACGAGGAGCGGCGCGCCGAGGATCGAAATGTCCGTCGTCACCAAATCGCGCATGTCGGCGAACAGGTTCTTCGCCTCTTGGCCAGAGGCCTTGGCCGCGGCGAGCCGGGGGAGAGGCTCGGCGATGTCGGTCGGCAGGCGGGAGAGGGTGAAAAAGACCTGATTATTGAGCTGCGCATCCCCGACGGGCCTCATCGAGACCGGCACGCCGGCGGTCAGCGGCTTTTCGGGGAGCGCCGTATGTTCGGCAAGATAGCGGCGCAGAGCGCCGGCGCAGAGCGCCATCACGACGTCGTTGATCGTGACCCCTCGCGACTTGGCGAGCGCCTTGACCTCGGGCAACGGCAGCGACGAGGTCGCATAGACGCGATGGCCAGAAATCGCCGCATTGAACGGCGTCCGGGGCATGTCCTTCACATAGCTGTACAGAAAGCGCGCGTCGCGGCCGAAATTCGGCGCGACCTTTGTCAACGCCTTGACGACCCCCGGTAGCGACTTCACCGCCCGCCACCCCTGGCGGATGAAATCGCCGACGGCCGTGCTCGTCAACTCGATGAAATCAGACGGCTCCGTATCCGGAGGAACGAGTCTCAGCGGCAGGCTTTCATGCTCGGCGCCGGGGGCAAAATCGTAGGTGACGCCGAGCGTCGCCATGCCCGCGACGCCGTCCATCGTGCTGTGGTGCACCTTGATGTAGACGGCGAAGCCTCCGTTCTCCAACCCTTCGATGAAATGGTACTCCCACAGCGGGCGGCTACGGTCGAGCGGGACGGCATGCAGCCGCCCGATCAGCGCCCGCAGTTCCTCCATGCCTCCCGGCTTCGGCAAGGCCTGGTGGCGAATGTGGTAGTCAAGGTCCAGCTTGTCTTCGATCACCCAGGCCGGATGGTCGATGCCGAGTGGTGTTGGCTCGAGGCGGCGACGATAGGAAGGCAGGAGATCGAGTCGGGCCGCCACATGCTCGCGAAAGCGGGCGAAGAAATCGTCCCGCGGCGACTCCGGCTTGAAGATCGTTAGGCTGGCGACATGCATGGGCGTCTCGGGCGTCTCCATGTAGAGGAAAAGCGCATCGAGCAGGGAAAGGCGTTTCATCGTGAACCTCCTGCGGCGCGCAAGACTCCGCTTTGCGCTTTATTCTCGGCCTCGAGACAGTGACCGGCCATCTCATCGACAAGCAGCGGCACCAGCGCCTCGGGCAGAAAGTGCCCCATGCCGGGAACAATGCGCAAGCGGGCGCCGGGAATGTTGGCGGCGGTGTCCTCGCCTCCGGCCATCGGCACCAGCGGGTCGTCGTCGCCGTGCAGGACAAGCGTCGGCGCGCGAACGCGCCGAAGCTTTCGCACCCGGCTCGGAGCGGTCTGAATCGCGATGAGCTGCCGCGGGAAGCCGTCTGGGCGATTGCTACGGCGCACTGCGCGCTCGGCCCTCACGCGTATCTCGGCCTCGGTCGGTGGATAGCCCGATCCGCCGATGAGGCGAAACATCTCCATGTAGCGGCGCACGGCGGTTGCCTTGTCGCGCGGGCGCGGACGAAGCAGAGCGCGCAGCACTTTGCCCTTGGGGCCCGGCAGGCCTCGATCGCCGCTCGTCGACATGATCGACGTCAAGCTTTTCACGCGCTCGGGATGCTCGATGGCGACGATCTGCGCGATCATACCGCCCATCGAAACGCCGACAACATGGGCCCTGTCGATGCCGAGCGCGTCCATCAGCCCGACGGTATCGCGCGCCATGTCGTCGAGCGTATATGGCGGCCTCACTGGCAGGCCGAGCACGGCGCGCGCCAGCATCGCGGTCGTCGCGAGCGAGCCGGCCGAAGGCATGCGCGTCGAGAGGCCTGCGTCGCGGTTATCGAATCGAACGACGCGGAAACCGCGCGCGGCGAGGCCGTTACAGAGTGTCTCCGGCCAAGCCACGAGCTGCATGCCGAGACCCATGATCAAAAGGATGACCGGGGCGTCGCGCGCGCCGGTGTCTTCGTACTCGATGGTGATGCCATTCGCGCGAACTGCGGTCATCGGGCGCCTCGTTCGTCGGCCGCGCCGCACCCGCCGAGGACACCCGCGAGCCGCCGCCAGCCGCCGCCATTCATCGCCCCGCCGAGCGCCCGCACGAGAGCGCGCGGCATCATCGGCGCGCCGCTCGCGAAGAGCTTGTTCGGCAGACCGGGCACGCAGATCGCCTCGCCCCTGATGCAGGCCGCGCAGCCAAGCTCAGCCACCTCTTTCGGCGACATGATCATCACGGGCGGAATCGGCCTCGCGAGCGTCAACCCGCGCATCATGCCGGTGTCGGTGATGCCGGGACAGAGGGCCGTGGCGGCGACGCCGGTCCCGCGCAGTTCCTCGGCGATCGCCTCGGTCAGCGAGAGGACATAGGCCTTGGCGGCGGCGTAGACCGAAAGCTGCGGCACCGGCGCGAAGGCGGCGATCGACCCCACGTTGAGGATGCGGCCGGCCCGCCGTTGCAGCATCGGCGGAAGGAACAGCCGGGTCAGCGCGGTCAGCGCAACCACGTTGACCTGCAGAAGCCCCAGGCAGTCGCCAAGAGAGGAGCCAGCGAACTCTCCCTCGAAAATTACGCCGGCGTTGTTGACCAGGACGCTGACGTCGACCCCGGCCTGACCCAGCGCGTCGGCCATCGCTTCCGCCGCGCCGGCAAGGCTGAGGTCGACGGGCATTGTTTTTGCCCGGACAGCGTAGTTCGCCGCCAGTTCCCGCGCGAGCGCCGAGAGCGCCGCCTCGTTGCGGGCGGCGAGGACAAGATCGTAACCGCGGGACGCGAACGCTCTTGCAAGCTCCTGCCCGATTCCGGCCGACGCGCCGGTGACGAGAACCCATCCCGACGTCCGGTCGATCTTGCCGTCGTTCGCTTTCGGCTGTCGCGCCAAACACCCCTCCCGCCCACAACGCACTGACCACAGTCGCATAATCGGCTATCACCATAGCTGGACAACGCCCAACGGCAAATGATCCGGATCAATTCGGGAAGCGAGCGGACAGGAAAAGGGAAAAACGTCCGGCGCCGCTCAGGGCGATGAAGGGGTGCGTTCTGTGACCACCGCTTCGGCGGCGGGCGCAAGTCTCACCGCCTCCTGCAGCGCGCAGAATTCCTCGAAGGCGGCGAAAGGCAGGATCAGTTCGACGGTGAGGTCGGCGTCGTTGACCGAGAATTCGAACTCGACATAGCGGCCGGAGCGCACCCCGGTGACGCGCACGAATCTTTTTCAGCGGCGTCTGGCTCTGTCCCATGTCCCTCCCCGAACCAAGGTTGCAGATTGCGCAGTCGTTGAGGCTCGTCGCCTTGTGGCCTCGTGTTCGGGCCGTCGCGCTCGCCTCGGATACAGGCCCTAACCCACCTGATATCGTCAGTCAATAGCAATATCGATATTAACTCATTTTGCCGACTGATTTCTGAATATCGCGAAAAAAGCGCCTCTGGGGACCGGCCAAGGGCGCACTGCATCGATATTTCATAAATTCCGCGCATCGAATGCCGGAACGCGGAGATGTTCTGATGATGCACTCGAGATGAAAATTATCGCGATCGGATGATAATACCGATATTCCTGTTGCGCTGGGCGCGGATCTGCGACAGGCTGTGTCAACGGGCCGCGAGTCGCCGCGCTCCAGGGTCCGGCGCGCAAGCGCGAAAGGCTTTGACGGGAGGCCGAAGACAATGACGGACGCTGCCGCCGCCGTACGCGATCACAGCAAGACCAAAGGCCGTACGCTGATCGAATCGGCCTATGCGACCCTGCGCAACGAGATCATCGACGGCACGCTGGAGCCGGGCGCGAAGCTGCGCACCGAAGAATTGCGCGCCCGCTATGACGTCAGCGGCTCCACCATCCGTGAAGCGCTGACGCGTCTGCTCGGCGAAGCCCTGGTCACCAGCGAAGGCCAGCGCGGCTTCCGCGTCGCGCCGGCGACGCTCGAGGATTTCCGAGACCTGACGGACGTGCGCAAGCTGATCGAGACGGAGGCGCTCCGGCAGGCGATCGCAGCCGGCGGCGAGGCCTGGGAGGGCGATATCGTCGCCGCCTTCTACAGGCTGTCGAAAGCCGAGGAGAGGCTGCGCGACGATCCGGCCGGCGCTTCGGCCGAGTTCGAGGCGCGCAACCGCGACTTCCACCGCGCCCTGATCGCCGCCTGCCCGTCGCCCTGGCTGCATCGGCTCCACGCCCTGCTTTATCAGCAGTCCGAGCGCTACCGCCGCCTCGTCGCGTCGAGGCGGGCGATTCCCCGCGACGTCCACGCCGAGCACCAGGGCATTCTCGACGCGACGCTGGCGCGCGATTCCGATCTCGCCTGCCGGCTGGCCGGCGACCATATCGAGCGTTCGGTGGTCGCGCTGCGGGCGCTGATCGAGGCGAGGGAGAAGGCGGGCGGCCAACAACGGCAGTAGGCGTCCTGCTGCGGTGCGCAAGTAGGGGTGCGAACCGGGTCGGTGGGTCGGGCGTCACACGACCGAATCCGCCCCTTTGGTTCCGTTGCTGGTCGGCGCGACCGACAGGTTCCATCGTCGGTGATGGGACCCGCTTTTCGATTCGTTCACCCTGCGCGTCCAAATCCGTACGGGGCTGGCCCGACCTCGCAAGCTGTGCTCGCCCTGATCCTCGAATTGCGCGATGACCTTAGACGCAATCTCGGGAGAGCTTGCTTTGAGCGCTGCGACCAGCGCGTCAGCGACCACCAGCGGTGTCCCCAGGGTACGCGTCAGGGTCTGCAGTCGGGCGGCGGTATTGACCGTATCGCCGATCACCGTGAACGACATGCTGTACTCGCTGCCGACATCGCCGAGAACGGCCGGCCCGTAGTTAATGCCGATCCCCATCGCGAGGCGATCTTCCGCCGCATGTTGGCGATCGTCATTCCAACTCTCGAGCGCATCGAGCATGCTTTCGGCGCAGGCGACTGCATTGGCGGCATCCTTGGAGCTCGCGCTGGGAACGCCAAACACAGCGACGATCGCATCGCCAATGTATTTGTCGACGGTGCCGCCACAGGCAAAAATCTTCGCAGTCATTCGCGCGTGGAATTCGCGCAACATCGCCACGACCGCTTCCGGGGACATGGCCTCCGCCATTTGCGTGAAACCGACAATGTCCGCAAACAGAACAGCAACCGTTTCCCGACGCACCGCGCCAAGCGGCTCGTCTTGAGCGGCCAGAAGCTCGACGATGTTCGGCGAAAAATAGCGGGAGAGATTGTTGCGCGCCCGCTCGGCGGCTTGGCGCAACCGATCGATTTCGCGGAGTTCGGCGACGTTCGCCAGCGCCTTGCGGACCGTGATCTCGAGATCGCTCAGATCCACGGGTTTGGTGACGAAATCAAAGGCGCCGCGATTCATCGCCGTGCGCAGATTGGTCATGTCGCCGTAAGCCGAGACGATGATCGCTCGGACCGCGGACTGTCGCTCGTGCAATTCGCTGAGCAGAGTGAGCCCATCCATCACCGGCATGTTGATATCGAGCAGCATGAGGTCGATATCCGGTTCGGCTTCGAGTGCGGACAACGCTTCCTCGCCATGGCGGGCGAAGCGGAATGCGAATTCTTCCTCACGGATCTGACGGCGAAAACGCTGCCTGATCAGGACTTCGAAATCGGGTTCGTCGTCGACCGCAAGTATCTTTGTTGGAGCGATCAATGGGACACCTCAGGTCAAGGATCCGCGCAGCTGGTGCAGCCGCTCCTTCAAGAGATCGAAGTCGACCGGCTTGGTGACGAATTCGGCAGCGCCGGACTCGGCGGCGCGGCGGCGCCGTTCCTCGTCGCCATAGGCGGTCAGCATGATGACCGGCAGGTCGGGCCGACGCGTCTTAATCTCGCGCAGGAGCGCCAGCCCGTCCATCCCCGGCATATTGATGTCCGACAGAATAACGATCAATTGCGGCTCGATGTCCGTGGCCAGACGCTCGAGCGCTTCAGCGGCCGAGAGAGCAAAATGCAGGACATAGGCGCCCTCTCGCGCCTCGCGCCGAAATTGCTGCCGAAACAGGATGGCGACGTCGGGTTCGTCGTCAACAACCAAAATGCTTACGGTCATGGCTTTCCACCCGCTGCCGAAGAATCCGCTGTCCCATGGGCCGTGAAGCGACGTGGCAGATTTACGATGAACTCCGCGAACGCTCCAACTTCGCTGGCGACCTTGATCGTCCCGCCGTGCTGCTTGGTGACGATCTCGTAGCTGATCGACAACCCGAGCCCGGTGCCCTCGCCGGTCGGCTTCGTCGTGAAGAACGGCTGGAAGAGCTTGTCCCTGACGTCGTCGGGAATGCCGAAGCCGTTGTCGCGCACCCGCACCTCGACGGCCTTGCCCAGATCGCGCGTGGTTACAGTCAGCGCGGGTCTGAACGCCCCGTTGTTCATTGTCCGTCGGCGCTTGTTTGCGGCGTAGAATCCGTTGCCAAACAGGTTGAGAAACACTCGTGTCATGTCTTGCGGCACGAGCTCGACCGGCCCGATGTCCGGGCCATATTCCCGATCCAGAGTGATGTTGAAGTCTTGATCCTGGGCGCGGGCGCCGTGATAGGCGAGATTGAGCGACTCCTCGACCAGAGCGTTGAGGTCGACGCTCTGCCGGTCGCCACCGCCGCTGCGGGAATGCGCCAGCATGCTCCTGACGATATTGTCTGCGCGTTTGCCATGCTCGGCGATCCGCTCGAGATTGCCGGTCAACAGCTCCGTCACCTCGTCGACCTGGCCGCGTTGTTGCTGGTCGAGCGCTTCGAAGGCGGATGCCGCCGCAGCTTTCAGTTCGTCCAGCAGCCCGATCGAAAGGCTGGCAAAATTATTGACGAAATTGAGTGGATTCTTGATCTCGTGCGCGATCCCTGCGGTCAGCAGGCCGAGCGACGCCATCTTTTCCGCCTGAATCAGATTTGCCTGGGCCGCCTTCAGGTCGTGCAGCGCCACCTCGGCGGCGTCGCGCGCCGTCCTGATCTCCGATTCCGCCCGCTGGCGCTCGCGCTCGAGGCGGTCCCGCTCGATCAGGCTGTCGCGCAACATCCCGAGCGTTCTGGTCATCGCCACGATCTCATTGACGCCTGTCGGCGGCATCGCGACGTTGAGTTCCCCACGCGTGATCGAAGCCATGCTTCGTTCCAGCTGCTTCAGCGGGATGGTGATGGAGCGCACGGTCAGTGCGGTGAAGCCCAACGCGAGCAGCAGCGCGCCGATTCCGCCGACGATCGCGAGCTTCACGGCCAGTTCGGCCTGGCGCGTCGACGCGTCGCGCCGGGCCACAGCCTGCTGCTCGATCTGCTCCACGACCCTGTCGATCGCGTTATCGATATCGAGAATGTGGCTCTTGGCCTGTTCCAGCAGGGCGTTGCCAGCGGCGCCGTCGTCGCTCGAGTAGGCGGCGCCAGCCTTCCTCGCCAGCTCGGTCATCGTGTCGACTTCGCGTTCGATGGCGGTGACGACCGCCGGATCGACCGCGGAGATGGCCCGCAAATCGGAATCCAGCCCCGCCTTGGCGGCCTCCGCCTCTTGCTGAGAGCGAGCAAGCTGCGTGACCGCCGAGTCGATCACCCAATATTTCAAATCGCCAAAGTGCTTGCTGGCCGAATTGGCGCTCCTGACCACGGAAACAAGCGCCGCCTCCTCGGCTAGGCTGTGCGAGTCGCGCGCGAGCTCACGGATCAGCAGCGCGGAGGAGACGACGAGGATCGCAAGCAGCAGGGCCGAAAGGACGATCAGCCGTGCGCGGATCGACAGGTTTGGCATCGACCTGGGTCCACCTTTCCCTTGCCCATTCCGGCTTTCGGCACGCCTCCGCGGCCACCCGAAGGGGCCCGTAAAGCGAGCGGAGCTTGCCGAACCGGCGTCGCACCGCACGCGTGTCCCTTTCCGGCCCGCCAGCATCATCCCATACCCCGCCGGCCGGTAAAAGGCTGTCAATTCGGGAGCAAACCATGCGATCATGCCGTTGCTCAGCCTATGATGGTCCAACCCGATCCATCGTGATCCGCGCCTGAAGGAGGGAAAGATGAACGCAACGAAATTTCAGCGAGCCGTCATTCCATTTGCAATCGTCCTGAGCTTCGCCGCGACGTCAGCCGCCTGGGCGGCGTCCATTTCGATCCAGGTTCCGCTGTCCGGGACGCAATGCGTGCCGCCGGTCGACACGGGCGGCACGGGAACGGCGGACCTGACCTATGACCCGGCGACCCGGGTTGTCACCTGGAACATTGCCTACAGCGGACTGTCGAGCCCAACCACGATGGCTCATTTCCATGGTCCGGCCAAGCAGGGTGAGAATGGGCCGGTTGTGATCTGGCTCACCAAGCAGGGCAGCCCCCCCGCAAACCCGATAACGGGCAGCGCCACGCTCACTCCGGACCAGGCGCGCCAGTTCTCGTCGGGGGCTTGGTATATAAATGTGCATACACAGTCCCATCCGGCGGGCGAGATCCGCGGTCAGGTGATCCTTCCCAAGAGCTGACCGGGACTACATGAGGTTGGCGAGAATGGCCGCAGCCGCGGCGCTGCAGGCAAAGAGGATGGCTGCCCGCGTCGCGCTCGCGATGCGCGGCGCGGGCACGCTTTCCGGCAGGACCTTGGTCCCGGTGATCATCGGGAGCAGCAGGTTTTGTCCCTTGACCGCCGCATAGCCCAAGATCGCCAGCACATGCAGAATGATCGCCGCCAGCAGCACCTCCCAGACAATGGCGTGCGACGTGTCGATCGCGTTGGCGAGCCCGGGTGGGACACTTCCGGTCAACGGTCCGACGTCGGCGATATCGTTGGCGATGTAAAGTCCGGTCAGCGTCTCGGCGAGAAGCAGCGCGAGCAGGAATAGCGCCATCCAGCCGCCCGCCGGATTATGTCCCACCTGGCGGTCGGGCTCTCGCAGAAGCGCGTATCTCAGGTGTTGAACGGCCATTCGAGGAGGGGTGAGAAAGCGTGAAAACCGTGCGGTCTCGCCGCCAAAGAAACCCCACAGCAGCCGGAACAGCAGCAGAGCGAGCAAAGCGTCGCCGATCCGTGCGTGCCAAGCCATCCAGTCCAACCGCCAGGTTGCGTACGCCGCCGCCACCAATGCCGCCATCAGCCAGTGGAAGAGGCGGACCGGAACGTCCCAGACAAGTACGACGCGCGCCGCATCACTCATTGGCCCTGCCGAATGCTCGTCACGCTCGCCTTCGAACTGCGCCCGAACGTCGTGCCTGGACGGGCATGCTGGCGGCGGCATGGACTGTTGCGCGACAATGGTTCGCAGAGCAAGCGTGGTACGGACCAGCAATCTCGACCCTTATGCCACAGGGAGCTTATGCCGATGAGAGACGCAAACCCATCGAGGATCGTCGAACGAGCGCCGGGGCGTCAAGGCGAACTGGCGCTTCGGACTGACGGCCCTCATTACGAGGTCATCAGCAACGGCCTATTCCTGATGGACACGCGCAACGGCGAGTCGGAGCGGCTGCTCGTGCGACTGGCGCTCGGCGACCGTCGGGGTCGATCGCGGATGCTGATGGGCGGACTGGGAGTCGGATTCTCGCTCGCCGAGGCGCTGCGCTCGCCCCTGCTCGATCACGTGACGGTCGTCGAGATCGAGCCGAAAATTGTCGAGTGGAACCGGACCTACCTTGCGCCCTCATCGGGAAACGCGCTTTCCGATCCGAGAGTGGCGGTCGTCACCGAGGACTTCGGAACCTTTCTCGCCCGGGCAGGGGAACCGTTCGATGCGATCTGTCTCGACGTCGACAATGGACCGACCTGGACTGTCTCGGACGCCAACCGGACGCTCTATGCCGAGGAGGGCCTGGCCCTGTTGCGCGAACATCTGACGCCGGGCGGCGTCCTGACAATCTGGAGCGCCGCGGAGGTCGAAGGCTTCGCGGAGAGATTGCGGCGCGTGTTCGACCAGGTCGAAGTCTTCAGCGTCCCGGCGCCGAGGGGCGCGCCCGACGTCGTCTATATCGCCTCCCGCATCGAGGGCGACGCGCATTCGGGTTGACGCGGCCGATTGCAGCCGCACTCCAGAAGCGTTCTTCGAATGTTTTAGCTTTCCGTCAGCCGCGCGTAAGCAGCGGCAAACGACAGAATGATCGCGCCATAAAGGAACTGCTTGATCGGCTCCGGCGAATCGAGAAGGGTCAGAAGTCCGTCGAGCACGGTCAGGAGGAGGGCGCCGACGATACTGCCGGAATAGCCGCCGCAACCGCCGAAGACCGAGGCGCCGCCAAGGATGCGTATTTCATGATATCGAGCGCTGCGTGCGGGAGACAAAGCCCGACTTCGCGATCCTGCGCCCGGCGACTGCGCGCCACGCCGACTGCGTCGAGGAGGTCGCTCCGCTTGGCGTCGACATTCTGCTGGAGAAACCTTTCGCCGCCTCGCTCGCGGACGCCGACCAGATTCTCGCGGCCGTCGAAAAGGCCGGCGTCCGAGGTGACAACGATCGTGGATCAGCCCGACGGTCTCGAGGTGGACGAACATTCGATCACGGTCTGTCGTTACCGCAAAGGCTTGTCGAAACTCGACACCCGTTGGGGCGCCTTCACGGATCCGTGGGTCACCCAACCGCAACCCGAATGCGGTTTCGTGATGATTGGGACCGAAGGCGCGATCTCGAGCTATGATTTCGAGCCCCATGTCGCGATCCAGACGCGCGCCAAACCCGAGATCCGCAACCTGCCGGTCGACGTGCTCGGGGCGCCCTTTCCCAAGCCGATCGAATACCTGCTGCACTGCCGGGAGGAAAGCGTCGCCTTGGAGGGACCGCTCGATCCCGGCCTCGGCCGCACCGCACAGCGGATCGTCGACACCGCCGCCCTTTCAGCCCGGGAGCGGCGCACGTTGCCGTTGCTGCCATGACCGACGCGAGGCCCGAACCTTCGACGAGCGACTACGCGCTGACCGCGCAGGCGGTCGCAGAGGCGCCGGCGCCCGAACTGCCCTATCTCCCGCCAATGCCGAAGGACCGTTCGATCGGCATCGCGCTCGTCGGCGCCGGCGGGATCAGCGCGGCGCACCTCGACGCCTACCGCGCCTATGGATTGAACGTTCTCTTGATCTGCTCGCGGGATATGGGGCGCGCGAGGGCGCGCCGCGACGCCTTCTTTCCGAAGGCGGAGGCGACGGACGATTTCGAAAGGGCGCTCCGGGATCCCCGAATTCAGGTGGTCGACCTCACGGCCCACCCTGGCGTGCGGGCGGGCCTGATGCGGCGCGCATTTGCGGCCGGCAAGCATGTCCTGTCGCAGAAACCGTTCGTCGAGGACCTCGCGATCGGTGAGGCGCTCGTCGAGGAGGCCGAGCGCTTCGGGATCAAGCTCGCGGTCAACCAGAACGGCCGCTGGGCGCCGCATCTGGCCTATATGCGCGAGGCGGTCGCCGCGGGCCTGGTCGGCGAGGTGATCGGCGCGCATGTATCCATCCGGTGGAATCACGGATGGATCGCCGGCACGGCCTTCGAGGCGGTCGAGAATCTGCTGCTGTGGGACTTCGGCATACACTGGTTCGATTTCCTGTCGAGCGTGATCGGCGAACGCCCGCTCACCATTCGCGCCGCCGTCGCCCGGGCCGCCTCGCAAACGGTGCGCCCACCCATGCTCGCCGAGGTTCTCCTTGCTTTCGAAGGCGGCCAGGCGTCGCTCATCCTCAACGGCTCCGCGCGATATGGAGCGTGCGATACGACGGCGATCGTCGGAACCATGGGAACCCTGTCGAGTCGAGGCCCGGACCTCGGCGTTCAGTCCGTCGAACTGCATAATGCAGCCGGAGTGGCGCGGCCCGCGCTGAAGGGGACCTGGTTCAATGACGGGTTCGCCGGCACGATGGGCGAGCTTCTGTGTGCGATCGAGGAGGGTCGCGAGCCGATGAACTCGGCGCGCCGCAATCTCGCCTCGCTTCGCCTGTGCCTCGCCGCGGTGAGGGCGGGCAGGACGGGCGAGGCCGTTTCGCTGTAGGCAAGGGCATCCCTCGCGAGGGCGCTTTGTCCCCAAGGCTCTGGCTGTCCGCTGATCGACGGCAACTCGCGTGGAGCGCTTGATGCGGCGGCGACGTCCGTCACCGCAATAGGAAATGTTCTTTTGCGTCGCTTGCGATCGGGCGACGGAAAGTCGTGACCTGCCGCTCCGGGCGGACACTGCCCGCCGGCCGATTTTCGCGTCGCGCCTCTTCCGGGAAATAGGGCGACACGCCGCCGCTCTCTCGCACGGGGGCGATCGAGAGCGAAGGGCGGCGCCGGCTGAAGAAGCGCCCCGATTTGCTTCGACAATGCTCGTCGCCGTTTCGGCGGACGAAGCCGATTGAGCGGCCGTCGAGGAGCTTGGCGGTTCCCTCGCATTCGGCGCCGTCGCCTGGCGATCGCGCCTGGGTCCGGCTACGCCAGCCGAACCTTGCGCCCGTCGTCGAGTGCACGTCGCCAGAGGTGCGCAGCTCCGAGGGCCGAAGGCCGTGCCGCTCGTCGAGAAATTCGGCGGCGACGATGCGATCCGTTCGGAAGCGCCGGAAGTCCTGATGAAACTCGCACCAGGCCGCCAGCAGGCGCACCGTCTCGGCGTAGCCGATGATCGTCGGCCAGATCGTGCGATCGCTCTCGCGCGCCTGCTCGTCGCGATAGCGAGGAGCGGCGCCGAAGGCGACGCGTCTCGAACGACGCCGAGGGCCCAACACGAGCGTCCTCCGGGAAGCCCGCTGCGCGGGTTCCTCAGGATGCGGGGCTGAACCGCGTCTCCGCGCCGCCAACGGAAGAAGGGCGTTCCAACGAACGCCCTATGCGTAGCGCGGGCTACAGGGGAGCTTCGCTGAAGAACCCGTCCAGCAGCTTCGCGAAGCGCGCCGCGTGCTCGATCTGCACCCAGTGGCCGCAGCGGCCGAACACGTGCAGTTGCGAGCGGTCGATCCACTCGAGCAGGGTCAGCGAATTTCTGAGCGGAATGACGCGGTCGTCGCGGCCGTGCACGATCAGCGTCTCGTGCTTCAGCGCGCGAATGTCGGCCTCGCGGCTCGCCATCGCGTCGACCCAGCGCTGGCGCGGCGCGGGGAACATTGCGGCGAAGGATTCCTGGAAACCCGGGCGGATGCTGGCGCGGTAGCGCAGCTCCGTCAGTTCGTCGTTCACCAGGGTGCGGTCGAAGGCGAAGATGTCGAGGAGCTTTCGCATGGCGTCGAGCGAAGGCTCGTAGCCCCAGACCGCGTCGAGCCCCTCCGTGATCGGAAACGGCACGCCGACCGCTCCCATGAGAACCAGCCGTCCGACCCGATCCGGGTGGCGGATCGCCATGGCGAGGGCGATCGCGCCGCCGAACGAATTGCCGACCACATGGGCTTTGTCGATCTTGAGCGCATCGAGGAGCCCGACCGCCTGCTTGACCCAGGTCTCCATCGTGTAGGCGACGCCTTGCGGGCGATCAGAGAAGCCGAAGCCGACCATGTCGGGCGCGATCACCCGAAAGGATGGCGACAGCGCCGGAAGGGCGAGGCGCCAGTTCGCCCAGGCGCTGACGCCGGGGCCCGAGCCGTGGATGAACAGAACCGGCGGCCCCTTGCCCTCATCGTGATAATTGGTGCCGATGCCGGCGGCCTCGACGCGCCTGGCGATTTCCGGATTGGCCTCGTTCATGTCCGCGCCCCAGCGTCTCTTATTTGACGAGATTGTTGTATGTTATCGTATATGTCAACGATTATCGTTATTTTCCCTGCTTCGGCGACGCTTGCACGTGGCTCCGGCAATGGTAAGCTCGGGTCCGCTGGCGGGGAACAGTGGAGGCTTGGATGCGCTCGAAGCTCATCGCACTTCTGATCGGTTGCGGCCTGGCGGCGATCGTCGCGCCCGCGCTCGCCTGCTCCTACAACCAGACGGCGTCGAGCCAGTCGACGTCCGAGCAGACGGCCCAGAGCCAGCCGGCCTCGGACACCGGCTCGAACTGAACGCACGTCCGGCGGACGATCCGCCGCTCCGCGGGGCGGCGGAACTCGCACGCCATGCGCGCGGCCTATAAATTGCTGATTTGCTTGAGGGCCGACGCTAAACTGGCGGCAAACAGACGGATCGCGTCGAGGCCGCATGCGCCGCCGGCGACCCGCGCCTGCTTGTCTCGGTCGAACAATCCCGCATAATGAGCGTTGTCAAGAACCCGACCGCCGTGTGCGACGGAAGGCAGGAAATGCATGTACGCGCAGGCGCTCAACGCCAAGGACCCGACGCCTCTGGCCGCCGAAGATCCCATCAGGCTCGCGGCCTTTGAGGCGCGCATCGCGGCCGAGGAGAAGATCGAGCCGAACGACTGGATGCCCGAGCAATACCGGCGGACCCTCATCCGGCAGATTTCCCAGCATGCGCATTCCGAAATCATCGGTATGCAGCCCGAGGGCAACTGGGTGACCCGCGCCCCGACCCTCAAGCGCAAGGCGCAGCTTCTCGCCAAGATCCAGGACGAGGCCGGGCACGGCCTTTATCTCTACGCCGCCGCCGAGACGCTCGGCGTCACGCGCGAGGAGCTTTACCAGCAGCTCCTGACGGGGCGCGCGAAATATTCCTCGATCTTCAACTACCCGACCCTCACTTACGCTGACATGGGCGCCATCGGCTGGCTGGTCGACGGCGCCGCGATCATGAACCAGATCCCCCTCTGCCGCTGCAGCTACGGCCCCTACGCGCGCGCCATGATCCTCATCTGCAGGGAGGAATCGTTCCACCAGCGCCAGGGCTACGACATCATGGTCGCGATGTGCCGCGGCTTGCCAGAGCAGCGCGCCATGGCGCAGGACGCGCTGAACCGCTTCTGGCAACCCTGCCTCATGATGTTCGGGCCGCACGATTCGAACAGCGCCCATTCCGAGCTGTCGATGAAATGGAAGATCAAGCGCTTTTCGAACGACGGGCTGAGGCAGAAGTTCATCGATGCGACCGTGCCGCAGGCGCAGTACCTTGGCCTCACGATCCCCGACCCGGATCTTCGCCTCAACGAGGCAAGCGGGCGCTGGGAGCACGGCCCGATCGACTGGGAGGAGTTCGCCCGCGTGCTGGCCGGCGATGGGCCCTGCAACCGCCAGCGCATCAAGCATCGCCAACGGACCGAGGCCGACGGCGCCTGGGTGCGCGAAGCCGCCGCCGCCTATGCCGCCAAGCAGCGCGACAGGGCGCGGGCGGCCTGAAGTCCCTATTTCAGGACAGGACACGATGACCGAAGCCGCGACCCCCCTTTGGGAAGTCTTCATCCGGCCGCGCAACGGCCTCGCCCACCGGCATGTCGGCTCGCTGCATTCCCATGACGCCACGATGGCCCTGCAGGCCGCCCGCGACGTCTACACGCGCCGCGGCGAGACGCTGTCGATCTGGGTCGTCCCGTCGTCGGCCATCGTCGCCTCGGACCCCGCAGAACAGGAGATGATGTTCGAGCCGACCGCCACCAAAATCTACCGGCATCCGACCTTCTACGAGGTCCCGGACGAAGTCGGGCACATGTGAGCCGCCAGGATGGAAGCTTTCTCCGACGCCCGCGCGGCGTGGCTCGCGCGCCTCGGCGATGCGACGCTCATCCTCGGGCGCCGGATGAGCGAATGGCTGTCGCGCGCCCCGACGCTCGAGGAAGACATCGCGATGGCGAACCTGAGCCTCGATCTCATCGGCCAGACCCGGGCCTTTTATACGCGCGCCTGCGAGATCGAGGGCGACGGGCGCGATGAGACTGCGCTCGCCTACCGCCGCACCGAATCGGACTATCGCAATCCGCTGATCGTCGAGCAGCCCAACGGCAATTTCGCCGACTCCATGGCGCGCCATCTCCTGTTCTCCGCCTACGCCCTGCCGCTCTACGAGCGGCTCGCCCGCTCGAACGACGCCGAGACGGCGGGAATCGCCACGCGTTCGGGACGCGAGACTGCCTATCATCTGCGCCATGCCGGCGAATGGATGATCCGGCTCGGCGACGGCACGGCCGACAGCCACGAAAAGGCCCAGGGCGCGCTCGATGACCTTTGGCCTTTCGTGCCGGAGCTGTTCCAGGCGGACGATCTCGATCGGGAACTCGCGGCTTCGGGATTCGGCGTGGATCCGTCCACGCTGCGCGTCCCATTCGATGCGGCGGTCGACAAGATCATCGCCCGGGCGACGCTGAAGAAGCCGGCGGAACGCTTTGGCCAGCGCGGCGGAAAAAGCGGACGGCACAGCGAGCATCTCGGCCATATTCTGGCGGAGCTGCAGTTTCTGCAGCGCACCTATCCGGACGCGCGCTGGTGAGCGCCGCCGCATTCGATCCCGGCAGCCGCGCCGCGAGCGCCCGCGCGGCTTGCGCGCGCGTGACCGATCCGGAAGTGCCCGTCCTCACGATCGAGGATCTCGGGATCCTGCGGGAGGTCGACGTCGACGAAGCCGGGCGGGTGACGGTTTCGATTCTTCCGACCTATTCCGGCTGCCCGGCGATGGGCGTGATCGCGCTCGAGATCGAGACGGAGCTCGCCAGCGACGGTTTCCACGACGTTCGCGTGAGACTGACCCACAGCCCGGCCTGGACCACCGATTTCATGAGCGAGGCTGCACGCGAGAAATTGCGCGCCTGCGGCATCTCGCCGCCTGAGCCGAGGTCAGGCAAGCGCGCCCTCTTCGCCCCCTCCGCCGACGTCGGATGCCCGCGCTGTGGCTCGAACGACACGGAGCGGGTCTCGGAATTCGGCTCGACTGCCTGCAAGGCGCTGTGGCGCTGCCGCGCCTGCCGCGAGCCGTTCGCGCATTTCAAGTGCGTCTGAGGGGTTCCTTGAGCCGTTTCCATCCGCTCGAAATCGCCGACCGCCGCCAGGAGACGGCCGACAGCGTGTCGCTCGCCTTCGCCGTGCCGGAGGCGCTCAGGCAAGAATTCGCCTTCCGGCCCGGGCAGTATCTGACGTTGCGCGCAACGATCGCCGGCGAGGAATTCCGGCGCTCCTATTCGATCTGCTCGGGGACGGACGAGAAGGAGCTGAGGATCGCGGTCCGCACCGTCGAGGGCGGCCGTTTTTCCCGTTTCGCCAACGAAGCGCTGCGCCCGGGCGGCCGCCTCGACGTCGCCGTTCCGGAAGGCCGTTTCACCGCGGAGATCGGCGCGAGCCGCCGTTATGCCTTCTTCGCCGCCGGCTCCGGCATCACTCCGGTCCTCTCGATCGTCCGCTCCATGCTCGCCGCCAATTCTGAGGCGCGCGCCACACTGTTCTACGGCAACCGCACGACGGCGAGCATCATGTTCCGGCGCGCCCTCGAAGAGCTGAAGGACCGGCATCTCGGCCGGTTGTCCGTCTTTCATGTGCTGTCGCGCGAGTTGCAGGACATCGACAGCCTCAATGGCCGCCTCGACGGCGCGCGGATCGCGCTGTTCGCCGGGACCATCGCTCCACCGAGCGACGTCGATGGCTATTTCCTGTGCGGCCCGTTCGGCATGATCGAGGAGGGCCGCGCGGCGCTGATCGCAGCCGGGGCCGAGCCTTCGCAGATCAAGGCCGAGCTGTTCTCGACCGACGGCGCTCCGGCGCCTGCGCCGCGCCCTGCCCCCGTTTATTCGCCACATGAGGGCGAGACGCGCGTCGATTGCGTGCTCGAGGGCCGGACCCATCGCATCGCGGTCGAACCGGGCGCGCTGATCATCGAGGCGGCGCACGAGCAGGGACTTGAGATCCCCCATTCTTGCCGAGGCGGAATGTGCTGCACCTGCCGCTGCAAGGTGCTCGAGGGCAAGGTGGCGATGGACACGAATTATTCGCTCGAGCCATGGGAGCTCGAAGCGGGCTACGTCCTCGCCTGCCAGTCGCGCCCGCTGTCCACGCGGGTGACGCTCGATTTCGATGCGGTGTAGCAGCAACTCGCGGCTCGAGCGAACCGCGAACAAGCAAAAGCAGGCGCTTCCTCGATCGACGGCCCTTCTCTCGCGCTGTTAGTGGAAATCCGACGCTTGCCCCGGGCCCTGAACGCCGGGAGTTCTTGCGGAGTGCCGCCGTTCGACAAGCGCATTCTTTGAACGGGCGCAATCCGTCTGAGCGGACCTGCCTGGAAGCGCATCATGAGACTGTCTTCTTCGAAGGCGCCGGAGAGGCTGAAAGCGTCGCTCGGTCAGTACGAGCTCCGAAATTCCTTCGTCGACGATTTGGCTGCGCTGTACGCCGAGGTCGTTCGCTCTGTCTGAAGTCGCAATTCGACATTCAACGACGTCTTCTGCTTCGAGATACTGCTCTCGGTTGGCCTGGACCCGCATCAACATTCTCTACTTGACCGTCTTGGGCATCAGCGCCGCCATCCGCTGTCGCGCTGGCGACGGAACGCTCAGCGCGCATCCAGCCGGCGTTCCGGCCGAGATAAGATCGCAGATGTGGAGATCTTGGACGCTCGAAAGCTCGGGTTCGCGACGCCGTCATTCTGGCGGACTTTGCCGGTCACCGTCAGTGTAAGCTGAGCGGTCGCTCATGAGGTCGTGGGTCAAAATGTCGCGCCCTTTCGCGCGCTGACACCGCTTTGTGGCGCAGCGCTTCATTGCGCCTCGAAAAAAAGGGGGCCAGAATAGAGTTGAACACGCGGCCGAACAATTCAACGCGGCTAGCTTGCGCGCGTCAACGGCCGCGGATCCGTCTGGCTGACGCCGCGAGACTGGGCGTGAGGGCCTTGGAGAGAACGTGCTCGGGAGGAGTCATGCGCTCGGACAATCCCGTCGCCGCCGCTGTCGAGCGGTACAGGTCAGACCCGCTCTACCTGGTCCAGATCGTGCGCGAAACGCAGGCCGCGCTGGGCTGGCTTTCGCGCGAGACCCAGGGCGAGATCGCCGAGCGGCTGAAGATTCCTTTCACCCACATCGAAGGCGTGGTGAAATTCTACGCCTTCTTCTACGACAAGCCCCGGGGCGCCTATCGGCTGCTGATCTCCGACAACATCACCGACAGGATGCAGGGCAATCAGGAGTTGTTTGAGCGTCTGCTCGCCCGTTTCGGCGTCAAGCGCGGCGAGGTGTCCGCCGACGGCCTGGTCAGCGTCGATCTGACCTCCTGCACCGGCATGTGCGACCAGGGGCCGGGGATGTTGGTCAACAGCATCGCCGTGCCGCGCCTCAGCACGGCGCGAGTTGATGCGATCGCCGAGTTGATCGAGGCGCGCACGCCGCTCGACCGCTGGCCGGCCGAGTTTTTCCGTGTCGAGGACAATGTCCGGCGCCCCGGGCCGTTGCTGCAAGCGCCTGTAGCACCGGGCCGTGCGCTCGACGCCGCGATCGCCCTCGGGCGCCTCGGCCTGATCGACGAAATGAAACGCTCCAATTTGCGTGGGCGTGGCGGCGCGGGTTTCACCACCGGGCTCAAATGGGAAGCCGCCCGCAACGCGCCCGGCGCCGATCGTTACATCGTTTGCAACGCGGACGAAGGCGAACCCGGCACGTTCAAGGATCGCGTGCTGCTGACGTCGCACGCCGGCCGAATTTTCGAAGGAATGGCGATTGCCGGCTATGCGGTCGGGGCGACCCGCGGCTTTCTCTATTTGCGTGGCGAATATGAATATCTGAAGCCGCGGCTGGACGCCGAACTCGAGCGCATGCGGCTGGTGCGGCGGCTCGGACCCGGCATCCGCGGCTGCGCCGGGTTCGACTTCGATATCGAGATCCACGTCGGCGCCGGCGCCTATGTCTGCGGCGAGGAGACGGCGTTGCTGGAATTGCTCGCGGGCAAACCAGGACATCCGCGCGTCCGTCCGCCCTACCCGGTTACCCACGGCTATCTCGGCCGACCGACAGTCATCAACAACGTCGAAACGCTCTGCCAGGCGACCGAAGTCGCGATCCATGGCGGCGCGGCGTTCGCGCGGCAAGGCACCAAGAATTCGACCGGCTCGAAGATTTTCTCGGTCTCTGGCGATTGCGAACTGCCGGGCGTGTACGAGTATTCCTTCGGCGTCCCTATAGCGCAGGTGCTCGAAGACGCCGTCGCCGCGCGCGACGTCGCGGCGGTGCAGGTCGGCGGTCCTTCCGGCGTGCTGATGACTCCCGACCAGTTCACTCGCCGAATCGCGTTCGAGGACGTGCCGACCTCGGGCGCCTTCATGGTTTTCGGCGGCCAACGCGACCTGTTCGAGGTGGCGCGCAATTTCGTGCATTTCTTCGCCCACGAGAGTTGCGGTTTCTGCACACCCTGCCGGGTCGGCACGTCTCTGCAACGCGAAATGGTCGAGAAGATCGCCGAGGGGCGGGGCTCGCGTTACGAAATCAATGAGCTGATGAGGATTCGAGGATTGATGCGGCGCATGAGTCACTGCGGGCTCGGGCAAATGGCCGGCAACGCGATCTCCGACGGCTGGAACAGGTTCCGCCCGGCCTTCGAGCGGCGCTTGCAGCCGGTGGAGTTCGCGCCGGCGATCGATCTCGACGCAGCCCTGGCGCCGGCGCGCGCGACCGTAGGCCGCGACGACGCCGGCGCGCACCTGAACGCGGAGGCTTGAGCGGGATGGAATCCTACTTCACCATCGACGAGCAGCCGATCCCGTTCACCCCCGGGCAGACCATTCTCGAGGCGTGCAAGTCGGCGGGAATTTATGTCCCGCATTTGTGCCATCATCCTGATTTCACCCCGCACGGCAGTTGCAAGCTCTGCGCCGTGATCGTCAACGGCCGCACCGTTTCCGCGTGCACGATCACGGCGTCGACCGGGCAAGAAGTCGTTGTCGACACGCCCGAACTCAATGCGATGCGCCGGGCGATGTTGCAGATGCTGTTCGTCGAGGGCAACCACTTCTGTCCGGGCTGCGAGAGGAGCGGCAATTGCCGGTTGCAAGCGCTCGGGTACGAATTCGAAATGACGACGCCGCATTTCGTCGAGTTCTACCCGGCGCTGGACGTCGATGCTTCGCACCCGGACGCGATCATCGACCGCAACCGCTGCATTCAATGCGAACTGTGCGTGCGAGCGAGCCGCGACGTCGATCACAAGGAGGTGTTCGGGCTCGCCGGACGCGGGTTCGAATCCCGGCTGATCGTCAATTCGCCCAGCGGCAGACTGGTCGACAGCACGTTCGCGATCACCGACAGGGCTGCGCATGTCTGTCCCGTCGGCGCGATCCTGATCAAGCACGTCGGGTTCGCCGTGCCGATCGGCGCGCGCAGGTATGACCGCGAGCCGATCAGCGCGGAAGCCGACTCCTGCGAGATCGTGGAGAGCTGAAATGCGTGGGACCGGGCCATCCAAGACGCCGGTGAAGGTTCGGCTGGCGACGACTTCGCTCGCCGGCTGTTTCGGCTGCCACATGTCGTTGCTCGACATCGACGAGCGGCTGTTGGAGCTTGCCGAGATCGCCGAGTTCGATCGCACGCCCCTGACCGATATCAAGCATTGCAGTCCATGCGACATCGCGCTGATCGAAGGCGGAGTTTGCAACGCCGAGAACGTGCTCGTCTTGCGTGAATTGCGCGCCAACGCGAAAATCCTGGTCGCGGTCGGCGCCTGCGCGATCAACGGCGGCGTGCCGGCAATGCGCAACCATCTCGCCATCGGCGAAGTTCTACGCAAGGTTTACGATGACCCCGAGCGCGAGGGAACGGGAGTGCCGAACGACCCCGAGCTGCCGCTGCCGCTCGACAAGGTCTATCCGATCAATGAAGTGGTGCGCGTCGACTATTTCCTGCCCGGTTGCCCGCCCTCCGGCGACGCGATCTGGAAATACCTTACCGACCTCATCCTCGGGCGCATGCCGCGCCTCGAGCCGATGGCCATGCACTATGACTGAGCGGAGAGCCGGATGAACAGTCTAGAAACCGCCCAGGAGCCGCAGACGCTGCGCCGCGTCGCCATCGAGCCGGTGACCCGGGTCGAAGGGCACGGCAAAGTGACGATTCTGCTCGACGATCACAACCACGTCCATCAGGTGCGCTTGCACATTGTCGAGTTTCGCGGCTTTGAGGCGTTCATCGAGGGGCGGCCTTACACGGAAGTCCCGATCACGGTGCAACGGCTGTGCGGCATCTGTCCGGTCAGCCACCACCTCGCGGCAGCCAAAGCGATGGATATCGTCGCCGGTTATGGCCCGCTGACCCCGACGGCCGAGAAGCTGCGCAGGCTGCTCCACTGCGGACAGATCGTCCAGTCGCATGCGTTGCACTTCTTCTATCTCGCCTCGCCCGATCTGCTGCTCGGCTTCGAGAGCGAGGTCGCCAAGCGCAACATCGTCGGCGTCGCCGCCGCGTTCCCCGATCTCGCCAAGCAGGGCATTCTGATCCGCAAGTACGGGCAGGAAGTGATCCGCCACATCGCCGGCAAGCGCATTCATGGCACCGGATGCGTTCCGGGCGGGATGAACAAGGCGTTGACGACCGTCGAGCGCGACCTGCTGCGCGGCGAAATCGACCGGATCGTCGTCTGGAGTTGGGAAGCGATCGGACTTGCCCGGCGTCTGCACGAGACCCAGCCGGAGTTTTACGGCCGGTTCGGCGAATCGCGCGCCAATATGATGGGGCTGGTCAACGCGGACGGAGGGCTTGACTTCTATCACGGCGGCCTGCGCGCCAAGGACGCTGATGGAAAGACGATTTTCGACCACGCCGACTACGCGACCTATCCGAAGCTCCTGGGCGAGCAAACCAAATCGTGGACCTATATGAAGTTCCCGCATATCCGCTCGCTGGGGGCGGAAAACGGCTGGTATCGCGTCGGCCCGCTGGCGCGCGTGCAGATCGCCGACTTCTTGCCCTCGCCCCAGGCCGAAGAGGAGCGCAAGACGTTCTGCGCCGCGGGCGGCGGCAAACCGGTCCACGGGGCGCTGCTCACCCACTGGGCGCGGTTGATCGAGATGCTGTGCGCGGCCGAGCTGCTGCGCGATCTTCTCGACGATCCCGACATCGTGGGCACGGACTTGATGGCCGACAAGGGCGCGCCGCGCGAAGAAGGGATCGGCGTGATCGAGGCCCCCCGCGGGACGCTGATCCATCATTACCGCGTCAACGAGGACGCCCTCGTCAGCTTCTGCAACCTGATCGTCTCGACGACCAACAACAACCAGGCGATGAACGAAACGATCCGCGCGGTGGCGACGCAGTTTCTCGACGGACGTGAATTGACCGAAGGGCTGCTCAACCATATCGAAGTCGCGCTTCGCGCCTATGATCCGTGTCTGTCGTGCGCGACTCATGCTCTCGGCGAGATGCCCCTCGAGATCGAGCTCGTCGACGCGGATGGCGCGCTCGTCTCGCGGGTGCGCAAAGGCTGACGAAGGCAGAAAGGGAGGCCCGTCGGCTCCGGGGGGGGGACGACGAACCACGCGGAGACGATGGAGGTGGCCCATCGCGACGACAGATGCGCGCGAACTGTCGGTTACCGTGTGCTGCGGGCGGCGAGTTGGGGTGAGGGTGGTTCGGTTCGGGTGCACGGTCGAGGCGCCGCTCGCAGCTTGCTTCCAGAAGGGTCGCTCGTAGGCATTGCTTCCGTACCGGGATCGAACGGGGAATGCGCGCTTCGGGGCCGAGTCCGGCCCTCCATTCAGCGATCCAAGCGCAGACCAATATCGCGCTGCCTCGAAGAATATTCTGGAGAGCATTCTGTGATTGTTTGAGTGACGCGGTAATGCTATTTATCTTGTTATATATGTAGTATAGGCGGTGAAGCGGCCAGACTTCGGCTCTTCGCGCTGCTCGGCTTGACCTCAGGAAGGGACAGCGCGATCGCGACAGGTTTTGGCGGTTTTGGCGCCTAAGCCGTTGAAACTGCGCAGTCGCCGCCAAAACTGCAGCCCCACGCCGTTCACCTCTTCGCCCTGAGATCCACCACCCGCTTCGCCTTGCCCTGCGAGCGCTCGACCGCGCCGGGGTCGACCACCCGCACCACGACCGTCACGCCGATGATCGACTTCACGTGATGGGCGAGCTCGTGCGCGCCCATCTCCCGCTCGGCCTCCTCGGCCGCATGCGGGCGCGCCTCGACCACGACGGTCATCGCGTCCATGCGCTTGTGGCGGGAAAGCTCGATCCGGAAGTGCGGCGACAGGCTGCCGCATTTCAGAATCTGCTCCTCGATCTGGGTCGGGAAGACGTTGACGCCGCGCAGGCTGATCATGTCATCGGTGCGGCCGGTGACTTTCTCCATCCGGCGCATCGTCCGGGCGGTCCCGGGGAGGAGCCGCGTCAGGTCACGCGTGCGGTAGCGGACGATCGGCATCGCCTCCTTCGTCAGCGAGGTGAAGACGATCTCGCCCATGGCGCCGTCCGGCAGCACGGCGCCTGTCTCGGGATCGATCACTTCCGGATAGAAATGATCCTCCCAGATGGTCGGTCCGTCCTTGGTCTCGACGCATTCGCAGGCGACGCCGGGCCCGATGACTTCCGAGAGGCCGTAGATGTCGACCGCGTGCATGTCGAAGCTCTGCTCGATCTCGGCGCGCATCGCGTTGGTCCACGGCTCCGCTCCGAAAATGCCGACCTTCAGGCTGCAGTCGCGTGGATCGCGTCCCTGCGCGCGAAACGCGTCGAGGATGGCCAGCATGTAGGACGGCGTCACCATCACGATCTCGGGCCGGAAGTCGTGGATGAGCTGCACCTGCCGCTCCGTCATCCCGCCTGAGACGGGAATGACCGCGCAGCCGAGCCTTTCCGCGCCGTAATGGGCGCCGAGGCCGCCGGTGAACAGGCCGTAGCCGTAGGCGACATGGACCTTCATGCCCGGCCGGCCGCCGGCGCCGCGGATCGATCGGGCCATCACCTCCGACCACATGTCGACGTCGCTCTTGGTGTAGGCGACGACGGTCGGCTTGCCGGTCGTGCCGGACGAGGCGTGCACCCGCGCTATTCTTTCCGCCGGCACGGCGACCATGCCGAACGGATAGGCCTCGCGCAGGTCGTCCTTGGTGGTGAAAGGGAAGTTCGCGAGGTCAGCCAGGGTGCGGCAGTCGCCCGGCCCGACTCCGGCCGCGTCCCATTTCGCGCGGGTGCGGGGCACATTGTCGTAAGCCGCGCGCAGCGTCCGTTTCAGCCGATCGAGTTGAAGAGCCTGAATCTCGTCGCGCGAGGCGATCTCGATCGGGTCGAGTTCGTCTTTCTTCGGCGCAAGATCGAGCATGGCTTCCTCCGTCGGCGGCGTCAGAAGAACTTTCCGGCCACGGTGCGGCTGAGACCGCGGAATTCCGCGATCGCCGCGCCCTCTTCGTCGCTTACGCTGATGTCGTAGACGCCGCTGCGCTCGACGCGCCGCACCTCGCGCGCGGTCGCGACGAGGCGCGACCCCTCGCGCGCCGGCTTCAGATAGGCGATCGAGCAATGCTGCGCGACGCAGCGCTGGTTGTAGCTGTTGCAGGCATAGGCGAAGGCCGTGTCGGCGAGCAGGAAGATGAACCCGCCATGGCCGATGCCGTGGCCGTTGGTCATCGCCTTGGTCAGAACCATCGACAGCGACGCCTCGCCGGGCCCGATCCGCTCGAGGCGCATGCCGTGTTCTTTCGCCGCCGTATCCTCCGCCCACAGGGCCTCGGCGGATTTTCTGGCGATCTCCTCCGCAGTCATGCCCGGGCTTTTGCAGCCCTGAAGTTCGCCGGGCGCTTCTCGAGGAAAGCCGTGATGCCCTCGACGTACTCGTCCGCCTTGCCGGCTTCCCGCTGAAGGTCGCGCTCGAGATCGAGCTGCGCGTCGAGGCTGTTTGCCGACGAGGCCGCGAAAGAGCGCTTCATCAGCCCGAACGCATGAGTTGGCCCGGCCGCCAGCCGGGCCGCGATTTCGTGCGCCACGCCCATGAGCTGGTCGTCGTCGACGGCCCGATAGATCATGCCCCAGGCCTCCGCCTGCTCCGCCCCGATCGGGTCGGCGAGCATCATCAGCGCGCGGGCGCGCGCCTCTCCGACGAGGCGCGGCAGAAACCAGGTGCCGCCGGAATCCGGGACGAGGCCGATCCGGGCGAAGGCTTGCAGGAACCGGGCGGATCGCGCCGCCAGCACGATGTCGCAGGCGAGCGCCAGGTTGGCGCCCGCGCCGGCCGCGGCGCCGTTGACCGCGCAGACGACCGGCTTCGGCAGTTTGCGCAGGGCGCGGATCAGCGGATTGTAGCGCTTCTCGATCGTCTCGCCGAGATCGGGGCGAGCGCCGCCGGGCACGATCGCCCGGTCGCCGAGGTCCTGCCCGCCGCAGAAGCCCTTGCCGGCCCCGGTCAGGATCACGACGCGGACCCGATCGTTCTCTCCGGCGCGGCGGACGGCGTCCGCAAGCGCCTCGTGCATCGCGACATTGAAGGCGTTCAAGCGATCCGGCCGGTTCAGCGTCAACGTCACCACGCCCTCCTCGAACTTCTCGAGAAGGACCGGCGCCTGGGTCTCGACAGCCATGAGAAAAGCCTCCCTGGGCTTCGACGCCGCGCGATTTCCGTCGGCGTTTCGTCTTGATCGACAACTTGCTCTTGAATAAAGGCGTAGCCACGGTCTTGGGATCGGTCAAGGGAGGAGCCTATGGCGGAGTTCTTTGCGCGTCACGAAGCGCTACTGAACCGCGCGATCGAGGCGATTGGCGCCCGCACCTACTTCAGCGCCTATCCGGAATCGGCCTCTCCGAAGATCTATGGCGAGAACGCCAGGGCGGATGGAGACGCGGCCTTCGAGGCGCTCATCGGCAGGCCGTTCGCGTTCGACGATCTCTTTCCCTGCGAGCGGCTGGTCGGCGTCGAGGCGTCGCCCTACGGCAAGACGCTCGGAGTGCACTATCCGACCGCTTCGGTCGACCGGCTGGTCGCCGCCAGCGTCGCGGCGGGTTCGGCCTGGGGAGGCGCTTCGGTCGAGGCGCGCGCCGGGGTCCTGCTCGAGACCCTGGCGCGGCTGAACCAGCAGAGCTTCCTCATGGCGAACGCGGTGCAGCACACCTCCGGCCAGTCGTGGGGCATGGCCTTCCAGGCGGGCGGCCCGCACGCCCAGGACCGCGCTCTCGAGGCGGTCGCCTATGCGGTCGCAGAGATGAGCCGCGCGCCGCGCGAGACCCAATGGGAGAAGCCACAGGGCAAGGGCGAGCCGATTCGCCTGTCCAAGCGCTTCCGCATCGTGCCGCGCGGCGTCGCGGTCGAGATCGGATGCGCGACGTTTCCGACCTGGAACCTCTATCCCGGCCTGTTCGCCAGCCTCGCGACCGGCAACACCGCCATCGTCAAGCCGCATCCGGCCGCCATCCTGCCCGCCGCGATCACGATCCGGATCCTGCGCCGGGTGATGCGCGAGGCGGGCTTCGATCCCAACGCCGCACTGCTCGCGGCGGACGATCCCGCCCGGCCGATCGCCAAGGATCTCGTCCAGCATCCGGCCGTCAGGATCGTCGACTTCACCGGCGGCCCCGTCTTCGGCTCATGGCTGCGCCAGTCGCTGAAAGACAAGCTCGTCTACACCGAAGAGGCGGGCGTCAACGCGATCGTCATCGATTCGACCGCGAATTTCCGCGGCATGTGCGACAATATCGCCTTCTCGCTGTCGCTCTATTCGGGACAGATGTGCACGGCGCCGCAGAACGTGTTCGTACCGAAATCCGGGGTCGACACCGACGAAGGCCACAAGAGCTTCGACGAGGTCGCAAGCGGCGTCGCCGCCGCTGTCGACAGGCTGCTCGGTGACCCGGCCCGCGCCGCAACCGTGCTCGGCGCAATCCAGGGCGATGCGACCCTGGAGCGCGTCGAGCAATCGGCCGCCCTCGGCAAAGTCGTGCGCCCGTCGGCCCCGATCGAGGGAATCGCGCGCAGTGCGACCCCGCTGATCCTCGCGGTCGACGCTGGTGACGAGGCGGCCTATCGCGAGGAGCGGTTCGGGCCGATCTCCTTTATGGTCGCCACCGAATCGACCGCCGATTCCCTCGCCCGCGCCGAATCCTCGATCCGCGAGCGCGGCGCGATCACCGCGGCCCTCTACACGACGAGCGAGGCGGTCGCCGACGCCGCCGAGGAGGCGTTCGCCCGCGCCAATGTGGCGCTGTCCATCAATCTCGTCGGCAATATTTTCGTCAACCAGTCGGCGGCGTTCTCCGACTATCACGTCACCGGCGGCAATCCGGCCGGAAACGCCTGTCTCACCGACGCCGCCTTCGTCGCCAACCGCTTCCGCATCGCTTCCGTCCGGCGCATGAGCGCTTGAGGCCTTCGATGACCGCCGAGGCCTTCATCTGCGACGCTGTCCGAACACCGATCGGCCGCTACGGCGGCGCGCTTGCGGGCGTCCGCGCCGACGATCTCGCGGCGCTTCCCATTCGAGAGCTCCTCCGTCGTCATCCCGGCCTGGCGCCGGCCGTCGACGAGGTGTTCCTCGGCTCGGCCAACCAGGCCGGCGAGGACAATCGCAATCTCGCCCGCATGGCCCTGCTGCTCGCGGGCCTGCCCGAGTCAATACCCGGCGTCACGGTCAACCGGCTCTGCGCCTCGGGCATGGACGCGGTCGCGGCGGCGGCGCGCGCGATCAAGTCCGGCGAGATTGGGCTCGCACTCGCCGGCGGCTCGGAATCGATGACCCGAGCGCCTCTCGTCATGGGCAAGGCGGAAACCGCCTACCAGCGGTCCGCCGAAATGTTCGACACGACCATCGGCTGGCGGTTCGTCAACCCGCGCATGAAGGCGCTTTACGGCGTCGATTCGATGCCGGAGACGGCTCAGAACGTCGCCGACGAGCATCAGGTCTCCCGCGGGGATCAGGACGCCTTCGCGCTGCGCTCGCAGAGCCGGACAGCGGCGGCGCAGGCGAAAGGGACGTTCGACGCCGAAATCGTTCCCGTCGAGATCAAGGACCGCAAGGGCGCGGTTGTCCGCGTCACGAAGGACGAGCATCCGCGCGCCGACACGACTCTTGAGGCGCTGGCGAAACTGCGCGGCATCGTCCGTCCCGACGGCAGCGTCACCGCTGGCAACGCGTCGGGGGTCAACGACGGCGCGGCGGCGCTGATCCTCGCCTCACGCGAGGCGGCGGAGGCGCGGGGCCTCGAGCCGATCGCCCGGGTGCTCGGCTACGCGACAGCGGGCGTCGCGCCGCGGCTGATGGGTGTCGGGCCGATCACGGCGGTCAGGAAGCTCTGCGAGCGGCTCGATCTCACGCCCTCGAGCTTCGACGTGATCGAGCTCAACGAGGCCTTCGCGTCGCAGGCGCTGGCTTGCCTCAGGGGCCTCGGGCTCGCCGACGACGACGAGCGCGTCAATCCAAACGGCGGCGCGATCGCGCTTGGCCATCCTCTCGGCATGTCGGGGGCGCGGATCGCCGGTGCGGCGGGGCTCGAGCTCCGGCGGCGCGGCGGTCGCTACGGGCTCGCCACGATGTGCGTCGGCGTCGGCCAGGGCGTCGCGCTGGCGATCGAGAGAGTGTGAGAGCGGGGCTCGGCCGGCGACAGTAAGGAGACGAACACAATGACCAATGAAGAACTGCGAACGCTGAACAAGACCCGTCGCATCCAACAGATCGCCTGGCTCACGCGCGATCTTGAAAAATCAATGCAGACGTGGATCGACGTGTTGCGCATCGGTCCATGGCGCGTGTTCCGCTTCACGGACCAGACCGTCAAGAATCTCAAGGTTGGCGGCAAGCTGGTCGAGGCGCCCTTCGAGTTCCGGATTGCGATCACCCATGTCGGCGATATGGAGATCGAACTCATCCAACCCGTGCGCGGGCCGATGATCTATCAGGAGTACCTCGACCGGCGCGGCGAAGGACTGCACCATATCAAGGAGAAGCTGCCCGAGGACACGATGAATTCCGTCGTCGCGGATTATGAGAGGCGGGGCGTTTCGGTCACGCAGACCGGCCAGTTTGTAGCGGACTTCCACTTCTACCTCGATACCGAGCCCTGTCTCGACTTCATCTATGAACTCGGCAACTGCCCCTACCAGGATCTGCCGCCCGACATGGTGTCGATCTATCCGCCGGAAGCCGCCTGAGAGTCGCCGCACGCGTGAGAACAGCGGCGCTGGACAGGACGCGGAAGGCCCGCGCATTCCCGCCGCCAAATCCTCGGCGCGAGGGCTCCTGCAATCGCGTGGAAGCAAGACCCCGGCGAGCGGCTTCAGAAATGCACGCTCGCGCCGAGGCGCAGCATGTTGGTCGAGGCATCGACGCTCTGCGTCGCATACGGGAAATTGAAGCCGTAGCTGACGTTGCCGAACTGATAGCGCAGATATTCGGCGCGGAAGCTGACGTTGCGGGTGAGCGCATATTCGCCGCCGACGCCAAACACCGCGCCGTCGACGGTCGAGCTGCGGTTGCCGAGCCAGCTCGTGGCGTCCGTCGTCGCCCAGCCGATGCCGAGCGTGCCGTAGGCCAGCAAGGCGCCGAACGCGTAGCCGGCCTTGCCGCGCACGGAGGTCAGGAAATTCTCGTTGAAGGTCAACGGACCGCCCGACCCGCTCGAAAGGTTGGTCCACATTGCATCGGCCTCGAGGCCGCCGACGATCTGGCTCCATTGCAGGTTGTAGCCGACGTGGCCGCCGAAGGCCCCACCGGACGTGGAAGTGGCGCCGGTGTTTCCGAAATCGAATCCGAGGTCCGGGCCGATCTCGACCCCGGAGAAGTCGGCCACGCCCGGGCCGGTGTCAGTGCGATAGGCCTGCTGGGCGAGAGCGGGAGTCGTGCCGGCGAGAGCGAGAAGGCTGAGAACGAGAGGACGCATAACGCAGAACCCGGGCGGCCCGAATCGCCGCCGCCGACGCGGACAAATCTACGCTTTCCTGCAAGCAGTCGTTGGTCTATCGGTCGGCATCGCAAACAAAGGGTTAAGCTCAAACGCGCGCCCCGTTGGCGTTTGGAGCGGACGATACGATATTGTCATGAGGCGGGCTTGCGGGCGGCGCCAATCACCAGGCCGAACGAAGCGGAGGAGAGAGAAATCGATGGGCGGACCGAACAACGCGACGCTGCGCAAGGTCACGCTTCAGGCGGCGCGGTCGAAAGAGTTCCCGGAAGGTTCGATCCGGCACGGCTACGACTTCATCGCGCCCCTGACCGAGGACGGCCACATCGACCTCGAGGCCTGGAAATCCCACCGCGGCGAGTGCTTCGCTCACCGGTTCTGGGCGGGCGAACCGGCGATGCAGGGCCTGCTCGTCCATCGCGCCGGCGGCCGCGGCGGCTCGACCTGGGCGTTCGAATGGAAGTCGCCGCGCGCCCAGGACGAGGAGGAGGAAGGCTTCCGCTTCGGCGACCACACGTTCAATGTCGGCGAGTACGTCTCGGTCCGCGAGGCCGAGGGCGATCTTTTGACGTTCCGGGTGGTCACCGTCGGCAAGCCGTGAGGATCGTCGCTCACCCCAGTTCGCGCAAGAACCCGACGATCGCCGAATTGACCTCCGCCGGGCGCTCCTGCTGCGTCCAGTGGCCGCAGCCCGGCAGCATGATCGTCGCGCGGAGGTCCGGAACGAAGGTCTTCTGATTGGCGACGACCTTTTCCGCGCCCGGAAAGCGGATCACGGCGTCCCGGTCGCCGGCGACATAGAGCGCGGGGATCTTGACCCTGAGGCCGTCGAAGGGCGCCATGAGTTCCCAGTTGCGGTCGATGTTGCGGTACCAGTTGAGGGCGCCGCCAAACCCGGTCCGCGCGAATTCGCCGGCGTAGACGTCGACGTCGGCCTCGGTCAGCCATGGCGGAAGCGCGGATGGGTCGATCGATCGCGTCAGGAAGCCCCCGCTCCTCGGGACCATGCCCGGAGTGGTGTCGCCAAGCGCCACTTCAGACTTGCGGGGGACGTCGCCTGAGGCTGAATACAACAGGCGGCGAATCGTTTCGTGCGGATTGCGTTCGAGTTCCGCTTCCGCTTTTCCCGGCGGCTGGAAATAGAGCTGATAGAACTGCGCCGTGTCGGTCTGCGGCATCGCGCTGGTCCGGAAGCCGAAGCCTCTGCGAAGAAACGGCACGCTCAGGCACACGACTCCGCTGAAAAGATCAGGCCGCAGCAGAGCGGCGCTCCAAGCCACCGCAGCGCCCCAATCGTGACCGACGATGACCGCCCTCCCGACGGCAAGCGTGTCGACGAGGCCGACCATGTCGCCGACGAGATGAAGGAGCGTATATTTGTCGATCGCCTCGGGACGGTCGGTTTCACCGTATCCGCGCATGTCAGGCGCGACCGCGTGGTAGCCGGCTTCGGCAAGCGCCTTCAGCTGCCATCGCCAAGAGTACCACGACTCCGGAAACCCGTGGCAAAGGAGAACAAGCGGGCCTTGGCCGGCTTCCGCCAGATGAATGCGGATGCCGTTGGCCTCGATCGTTCGATGCGTGATCCCCGTCATTGCGGGCCTCCTGCCCCTCGTTTGCCCCGCCCGTTCACGCAAGCGTGACCCAAACTGACGCCGCTCGCAACGAGGCCCGGATGCGGACGCACGCGCGCTCGTATGTCAAACAATTGACATCCCCCGGCGAAGCTGAAACATAAAATCGCACGGTCCCTCGCGACTTCGAGGGTGAAAAGGGAACGCGGGAAGGCATTCTGCCCATCCGCGGCCGCCCCCGCGACTGTGAGCGGCGTGCCGGCGCATCTTCGCCACTGGGCCTCTTCGCCCGGGAAGGCGGCGTCGGCGATACGCCGCGAGCCAGGAGACCTGCCGTGCGCCGGTCAACCGCTTGAGCCGCCGGAGGGGCGGCCGGGGAGTGTGTATGAATTTTCTGGAGAATGCTTTTCTGACGCCGGTCGCGTCGCCCTCGCTAACCGCGAGATAGACGTGCGCGGGCGCCGCCCGACGGACTTCAGTCAAGGCGCCGGATGATTCCGACATGAGCCTCGAAATCGGCAATCTTCCCGCCGCGACGCTTCTCGTCTGCGTCACCTGCAAGTCCGACGAGGGAGAGGTCGGCGCAGCGCTGTATGAGTCGCTCGAAGCGCGGCTCGCAGGCGACGCGATCGCATTGCGCCCGGTCGCATGCCTCTCCGTCTGCAAGCGGCCCTGCACCGTCGCGCTCGCCGCGCCCGGCAAATGGACTTACGTCGTCGGCGACCTCGACGGCCGCGCACATCTCGACGACGTGGTCGCCGCCGTGCGGCGCTACGCCGCCGCGCCCGACGGGCTCGTTCCCTGGCGCGAGCGCCCGCTCCCCTTCCGCAAAGGCGTCGTGTCGCGCACGCCGCCGCTCCCTGTTTCTCCAGATAGGCCCTGAGCATGCTCGCCAAGACCCCCGTCACCATCGTCACCGGCTTTCTCGGCGCCGGCAAGACGACCCTCATCCGCCACATCCTCGCCAATGCGGGCGGGCGCCGGCTCGCGCTGATCATCAACGAATTCGGCGATGTCGGAGTCGACGGCGAGCTCCTGCAGGGCTGTGCCGACGACGCCTGCCCGCGCGAGGCGATCGTCGAGCTCGCCAACGGCTGCATCTGCTGCACCGTCGCCGACGATTTCGTCCCGGCCGTGTCGGCCTTGCTCGCGCGCGAACCAAAGCCCGACCACATTGTCATCGAAACGTCGGGCCTTGCCCTGCCGAAGCCGCTGGTCAAGGCCTTCGACTGGCCGGAGCTGCGCACTAGGCTGACTGTCGACGGCGTGGTGGCGGTGGTCGACGCGGCCGCCGTCGCGGAAGGGCGTTTTGCGAACGATCCGGCGCGGATCGCCGAACAGCGCGACGCCGATCCGTCGCTCGACCACGACAACCCGCTCGAGGAAGTCTACGAGGACCAGCTCCTCTGCGCCGATCTCGTGCTGCTCAACAAGTCGGACCTCGTCGAGCCGGAGCGGCTCGACCGCCTGCGGGCCGAGATCGCCGCGGCGCTGCCGCGCGCGGTCAAGATCGCCCCGACGCGCGAGGGCGCGGTCGACGTCGACGTGCTGCTCGGCGTCCGGGCGGCCGCCGAGGACGACCTCGCCGCGCGGCCCTCCCATCACGACGCTTACGGCGAGCACAATCACGACGACTTCGATACCTTCATCGTGGCGGTGCCGGCGACGCGTGACCCGGATGCGCTGATCGACCGGCTGAGCGAGGCGACGCGCGCGCACGACATCCTGCGCATCAAGGGCTTCGTCGAAGTCACGGGCAAGCCGATGCGGCTCCTGGTGCAGGGGGTCGGCCAGCGCTTCCGGCGCGACTTCGACCGGCCGTGGAGCGCAGGCGAAGAGCGGGCGAGCCGCCTCGTCGTCATCGCCCAGAAGGGCGTCGACCGAGCCGCGGTGGCCGCGGCGCTCGGCGCGTGAGGGAAGCGATGGCCTTGTGGGCGCGCCCCCTTGACCGCCCTTGGGGCGGTCCTCCTGCCCTGTTCCGCGGCTACGGCGTTCACGCATCTCTGCGCCCTTGCGCCGGAGGGTCGCCCTTCCTTCCTCCAGCGGTCGAAATATCCGTATCCCTCTGGTGTTTGCTCGAGCGCCTGTTCAAGAAAACCGATCGCGGATCGGCGGCATGCAGCGGCAGGGCTTTTCCGCCTGGCTCAAAAATCCCTGCGCCGCGCGAGAAATTCCCTGCGTTTACCCTGCTCGGGGCACAAAAAATCCCTGCCCGCCGGCTTAGGGAATTTGCCGCAAAGAACTTGAAATCCAAAGCCTTTTCGGCACCAAATTTGCGCCGGAAGGCCGATTTCCCTGCGAAATCGCTGCGCGCAGGGAATTTCTATCCCTACCCCGCCTCCGAGAGCCGCTTCGCCTCGGCGAGTTCGACCGATCCGATCCGGGCCCGCAGTTTGGGGGCGGGGACGACACGCCTTCCGGCGCGGCGGCCGCGCGCCTCGGAAGTCGCCCTCCGCCCTTGGCAAAGTTAGCCAATGCATATCCTGCGCATCGAGACGCGCTCGCTCGACGAAACGGCCGGGGCGGTCGATCTCGGCCAGACGCCGGCCGACGTCGTCTTCCTGTCCTTCTCCGACAGCGACCTCAACGCGCTCGCTCGCGCCTATGACACGGCTCCGGAGCCGAAGCCAACCCTGCGTCTGGCGAGCCTAGCGGCCCTGAAGCACCCCTATTCGATCGACCTCTATATCGAGCGTGTGTGCTCTGAGGCGAAGCTCATCGTCGCGCGGGTGCTCGGCGGCGCCGACTACTGGCGCTACGGCGTCGACGAACTGGCGGCGCTGGCGCGCCGGAACGGGATCAAGCTCGCCCTTCTGCCGGGCGACCGCCGCGCCGATGGCCGCCTCGATGTGGCCTCGACCCTTCCTCCGGACGCGGTTGCAAGTTTCTGGGGCTATTTCGACGAGGGCGGATCGCGCAACATGGCGGCGTGCATCGCCCGGTTCGCGGCGGAGCTCGGCGCGCCGGAGCCTGCGCCAGACCCCGTGCCGGTCAACGCCTTCGGCCGCTTCGAATCGGCCTGTGTCGAGGCCGCGCAGGGCGCGCCGCGAGCGCTGATCGTCTTCTACCGCTCGATCTATCTGGCGAACGATCTCGAGCCGATCGAGGGTCTCGCTCACGAACTCGTCCGCAAGGGTTTGTCGACCACGGCCGTCTATGTGACGAGTCTCAAGGACGGGTCGGCGATCGCGCCACTGCGCGCGCTGATCGACGTCGAAAACTTCGACGTCGTGCTCAACGCGACCGCGTTTTCCGCCCGCCTCGATGACGGCGAAGGCGCTGTTCTGGATTCGATCGACGCTCCGGTGCTGCAGGTCGTTCTCGCCGGCGTCGCGGAAGAGGAGTGGCGCGCCTCCCCGCGCGGCCTCGGGCCCGCCGATCTCGCCATGCATGTCGCCCTGCCGGAGATCGACGGCCGGATTCTGACCCGCGCCATCTCGTTCAAGGCCGCGAGCCCGCGCGCCGCCGCAACCGAATTCGGCGCCGTCGCCCACCGGCCGCTCGCCGACCGGATCGTCTTCGTCGCGGAAATGGCGTTGGCCTGGGCGAATCTGAAGCGAAAGGCGCCGGCAGACAAGCGCCTCGCCTGCGTGCTGCCCGATTACCCAGCGCGCGGCGGACGCACGGGCTACGCGGTCGGTCTCGACACTCCGGCGAGCGCCGCCGCCATCGCTGGAACCTTGCGCGCGGCCGGCCACGACGTGGCCGAAGACTGCGACGCGGCCTCGCTGATCGCGGCGCTGTCAGAAGGTCCGCTCGAAACCGCGCTGAGCCTCGCCGACTACGAGGCCGCTTTTGCCGCCTGTCCAGCAGATTTCCAAAACGCCGTGCGCGCCGCGTGGGGCGATCCCGCCAGCGATCCTTGCCTGGTCGACGGGACGTTTCGCTTCCGCTTCGTCCGCCTCGGCAAGCTGATCGTCGCGGTCCAGCCGGACAGGGGCGACCCGCTCCGGCGCAAGGGCGACTATCACGACCTGACGCTTGCTCCACGTCACGCCTATGTCGCGTTCCATTTCTGGCTCACGCGGACCGAGCGAATCGACGCCCTCATCCAGCTTGGCGCGCACGGCACGCTCGAATGGCTGCCGGGCAAGGCCGTCGCGTTGTCGAGCGCTTGCGCGCCGGAGGTCCTCATCGGCGCGACGCCGGTGATCTATCCGTTCATCGTCAACAACCCCGGCGAGGCGGCGCAGGCCAAGCGCAGGATCGGCGCCGCAATCGTCGGCCATCTGACGCCGCCGCTGATCGCCGCCGGCTCGTACGGAGCGGCGCTCGAAGTCGAGGGCCTGTTCGACGAATATTCCGAGGCGCAGGGCCTCGATCCGCGCCGCGCGCGCGCCATCGCGGCACTGATCCTCGAGCGGGGAGCGCAGACCGGACTGCTGAAGGAATGCGCGGCCGAAGGCAGGCCGCCGGAGGAGGCGCTGATCGCACTCGACGGCTGGCTCTGCGATCTCAAGGACATCCGGGTCGGCGACGGCCTTCACGTGTTCGGCCGTTCGCCGGAGCGGGCGGAGGG
Source organism: uncultured Alphaproteobacteria bacterium (assembly GCA_963741405.1). Lineage (GTDB taxonomy): Bacteria > Pseudomonadota > Alphaproteobacteria > Rhizobiales > Beijerinckiaceae > Roseiarcus. The sequence goes on along the minus strand of CAVUHX010000037.1, from coordinate 347,582 downwards.
TTTCGCATCCGACTTCGTGCTCGACCCGGAGGCGGCCGAGACGCTCAATGAGCGCGTCGCCGCCTGCGGCGCCGCCGAGTCGCTTGGCCTCGTGCGCGCGCTCGGCGGACGCTTTCTGCCGCCCGGGCCGGCCGGCGCACCGGCGCGCGGCCGTCTCGACGTCCTGCCGACAGGGCGGAATCTCTTCTCCATCGATCCGCGCTCCGTCCCGACCCGCAACGCCTGGGAGATCGGCCGGCGCGCCGCAGATGAGGTGCTCGCCCGCTACGGGCAGGATCATGGCGAATGGCCGAAACAGATCGTGCTCGACCTCTGGGGCTCGGCGACGATGCGCACCGGCGGCGACGACCTCGCGCAGGCCTTCGCGCTGATCGGCTGCAGGCCGACCTGGGACACGGCGTCTAACCGGGTCGGCGGTTTCGAGATTCTGCCGCTCGCGACGCTGGGGCGGCCGCGGGTCGATGTCACCCTGCGGATTTCTGGCCTGTTCCGCGACGTCTTTCCGACGCAGATCGCGCTCTTCTCCGCCGCCGTCCGCGCGGTCGTCGAATGCGCGGAAAGCGCCGAGGACAATCCGCTCGCTGCGCTGAAGGGGACGGAGCTTGCGCGGGTGTTCGGTGCGGGGCCAGGCGCCTATGGCGTCGGCCTTGGGCGACGGATCGCCGACGGCGGCTGGTCGGAGCGGGCGGAACTCGCCGAGGCCTATCTCGCGGCGACCAGCCACGCCTATGACGCCGAGGGAGAGGCGCAGGAGGCGACTGCGGCATTCCGCGAGCGGGTCGCCGGCGCGCAGGCGTTCGTCCACGTCCAGGATCTGCCCGGGCAGGACGCACTCGACGCCGACGCCTTCTCCGAGCACGAGGGCGGCTTCGCCGCCGCCGCCGAAAGCTTGGGGGCGCGCCCCGCGCTCTATCATCTCGATTCGACTGCGCCCGGCGCGCCGAAGGTGCGTCCTCTCGAGCAGGAGATCGCGCGCTCGCTGCGCGGGCGCGCCGCCAACCCGCGCTGGCTTGCCGGCCAGATGCGCCATGGGCATCGCGGCGCCGCTGAGATCGCCCAGTCGCTCGACAATCTCTACGCCTTCGCCGCGCTCACCGATGCGGTCCGGAGTGATCAGTTCGATCTCATGTTCGATGCGACACTCGGCGACGAGGCCGTCCGGACCTTTCTCGTCGAGGCCAACCGGCCGGCCGCGCGCCACATGGCTCGCGTGTTCGCGGAGGCGTCGCGGCGCGGGTTTTGGTGCTCGCGTCGCAATTCGTGCGGGAGTATTCTCGCTTCCCTGCTGAGGGAGGCCGCATGAGTCCGATCGCGCCGCGCCGCAAGGGCTGGTGTCCTGGGGCTCTGAGGCCGATGGAGACCGGCGACGGACTGCTTGCGCGGGTGCGGCCGTCCGGCGGTCGACTTACACCCGGGCAGGCGGCGGCGATCGCCGATGCCGCGCTCGCCTGCGGCAATGGTGCGATCGCGCTGTCGGCGCGCGGAAACCTGCAGATCCGGGGCGTCAGCGAAGCGTCCCTGCCCGATCTGCATGCGCGCCTACGCGCTGCCGGCCTGATCGACACCGACCCCGAGGTCGAGCGGCTGCGCAACATCGTTGCGAGCCCGTTGAGCGATCTGGATCCGGCTGCCGCGCTCGATCTCGCCGACAGCATCGCCACACTCGAAAGCCGCCTCGCCAGGGACGTCTCCCTCCGGCCCCTGCCGGCGAAATTCAGCTTCGTCCTCGACGCGGGCGGTCGCCTGCCGCTCGCCGACGTCGACGCGGACATCCGCTTCGAAGCCCAGAGCAGCGCAGAAGGCACAATGTTCGTCGCTCGTCTTGCGGGCGACGACGCGCTCGCTAACCTGCGTGCGCCGGCCGACGTCGCCGAGGCGGCGGCGCGGCTCGCGCGCGCCTTTCTTGCACGCGCCGGATCCGGCGACAGCGCTCCACGGCGGATGCGCGCGCTCGTCGCGCGGGACGGCGCGCACGCGATCTTCGCCGCAGCGGGACTCGAGGCCGCGCCGCGGTCGCGGCCGCCCGCCCGCGCCTGGCTGCATCATGTCCTCGGGGGGCACGCGTTCGGCTCGGCGATCGTAGTCGGCTTCGCCGCGGCCTTCGGAGAGATCGACGGACGGCGCTTCAGAACTCTGGTCGGGCGCGCGACAGAACTTGGCGCGACCGGATTGAGACTCACCCCCTGGCGTGCGTTTTTCATCGTCGGACTCGGTCCCCGCCGCGCAGCTTCGATCGTCGCGACCGCCGCCAGACTCGGCTTCATCGCCGACGCGCGGGAACCGCGCCTGCGAGTCGCCGTCTGTCCGGGCGCTCCGGCCTGCATGCACGCCGAGCGCCCCCTGCGCGACGATGCGGAGCGCTTCGCGACGCATCTGCCGGAGGGCGAGGGGATCGTCCTGCACGTCAGCGGCTGCGCCAAGGGCTGCGCGCGGCCGTTTCCGACCGCCGCGACCCTGACCGCGACGGCGGATGGCTATGACCTCGTCCTGAAAGGCAAGCCTGGCGATCAGCCCATGCGGCGGGGCCTTTCGAGCGCGGAGGCGGCGGCGCAGCTCGCCACCGACGGGGAACAGCTCTTTGCAGAGGAGAGAGCGCAAGCGTGACGCTTCGATACGAATACGAAAAGGACGGCGCGGCGATTTACCGCCGCTCCTTCGCCATCATCCGCAGAGAGGCCGATCTCGAGCGCTTCTCTCCGATCGAGGAGCGGATCGCGGTGAGGGTCATCCACGCCTGCGGCATGGTCGAAGCCGCGCGCGACTTCGTCTTCACCGGCGGCGCGGCTCAGGCGGCGGAGCAGGCGCTCCGCGGCGGCGCGCCGATCCTCTGCGACGCACGCATGGTGGTGGAAGGCGTCACCCGCGCCCGGCTGCCCACCGGCAACGACGTCCTCTGCACGCTTGCGGACCCCGCGACATCCGGGATCGCGGCACGGCTCGGCACGACCCGCACGGCGGCGGCGATCGATCTCTGGCTGCCGCGGCTCGAAGGCGCGCTGGTCGCCATCGGAAACGCGCCGACCGCCCTTTTTCGCCTGCTCGAACTGATCGCTGCCGGGGCGCCCCGACCCGCCGCCATCATCGGCATGCCGGTCGGTTTCGTCGGCGCGGCCGAGTCGAAGGAGGCGCTGATCGCAAGCGGCCTGCCGGCGCTCGCCGTTCGCGGGCGAAAGGGGGGCAGCGCAATGGCCGCGGCGGCAATCAATGCGCTGGCGAGCGAGGCGGAATGAGGATCGGCCGCCTGTACGGCGTCGGCATCGGGCCCGGCGACCCGGAACTCCTCACCGTCAAGGCGACTCGGGTCATCGCCGAGTTGCCGGTCGTCGCCTTTTTCGCCAAGGCGGGACGGCGCGGCAACGCGCGCGGCATCGTCGACCGCTGGCTGAAGCCGTCGCATATCGAGCTGCCACTCTACTATCCCATGACGACAGAGTTGCATTTCGACGACCCGCCCTATCGCGAAGCGCTGGCGCAGTTCTACGGGGACAGCGCGGCGGCGATCACGGCCCATCTCGAGACTGGCTGCGACGTCGCACTGCTCAGCGAAGGCGACCCGCTCTTTTATGGCTCGTTCATGCATCTCTTCGTCCGCCTGCGCGAGCGTTTCGCGGTTACGATCGTGCCCGGAGTTTCATCGATCTGCGGCGCCTGGGGCGCGGCGGAAACGACCATGACCTGGGGCGACGATTCGCTCATCGTGCTGCCGGCGACCCTGCCGCTGGACGAGCTAACGCGACGCCTGGCGCTCGCCGACGCCGCCGTGATCATGAAGATCGGCCGCAATCTATTGCGCGCGAGACAAGCGTTGACGAATGCGGGAATGGCGGAGCGCGCCATCTATGTCGAGCGCGCGACGATGGAGGGCGAGCGCGTCATGCCGCTCTGCGCCAAGGGCGATGAGGTCGCGCCCTATTTCTCGATGATCCTCGTGCCGGGGAACGGACGCCGACCGTGACCGGAAGACTTGCCATCGTCGGGCTTGGCCCCGGCCCGGACGAATGGATGACGGCGGAAGCCAGCGCGGCAATCGCGGGTGCAACCGACGTCGTCGGTTACGGGCCCTACGTCGAACGGCTGAAGCTCAAGGCCGGCCAGCGCGCACATGCGAGCGACAATCGGGTGGAACTCGCCCGCGCCCGCCTCGCGCTCGCGCTCGCCGACGAGGGGCGCTCGGTGGCCGTCGTCTCCGGCGGCGATCCGGGCGTGTTCGCCATGGCGGCGGCGGTGTTCGAGGCGATCGAGAGGGAGCCGCGATGGCGCGCGCTCGATGTCTCGGTCGTCCCCGGCGTCTCCGCCATGCAGGCGGCGGCGGCGCGGCTCGGCGCGCCGCTCGGCCACGACTTCTGCGCGATCTCGCTCTCCGACAATCTGAAGCCGTGGTCGATCGTCGAGCGGCGGCTGAAGGCCGCAGCCGATGGCGATTTCGTCATCGCGCTCTACAATCCCGCATCGAAAGCGCGGCCGGATCGCATCGCCGAGGCGTTCGATCTCCTGCGCAGCCTGAAGAGTCGTGCGACGCCGGTCGCCTTCGCCCGCGCGGTCGGGCGCGCCGGCGAGCGTCTGACGATCACGACGCTTGGCGCGGCGGATGTCAGCCTCGTCGACATGGCGACTCTCGTCATCGTCGGTTCGAGCGAGACGCGGCTCATTCCCCACGACGGCGCCAGGCCCTGGATGCTGAGCCCGCGCTCCTATGGAGCGCCGCGATGAGAAGCGATCCATACCATCACGCTCTCGATGTCGTGCAGCGTCTCCGCTTCCGGCGGCTTCGGCCGCCGCACGATCACCACCTCTCTCCCGAGCAGGCGCGCCGCCTCGATCTTCGGATAGGTCGCGCGTCCGCCGCTGTTCTTGGTCACGAGGATCTCGACCTTCTCGTCCCGCATCAGCGCGAGTTCGTCCTCAAGCGCGAACGGCCCGCGCGCGAGGATCAGCCGGCAATCGGCGAGGGCAACCGCCTCGGCCGGCGGATCGATCGAGCGAACGATGTAGCGGTGCTGCGGCGCGCGAGCGAAGGCGGCGAGCTGGAGCCTGCCTTGCGTCAGGAACACGGTCTTGGGCTCGAGCCCGAGCGCGTCGACCGCCTCCTCCATGGTCGCGACCTCGTTCCAGCGGTCGCCTTCGAGGCGGATCCACGGCGGGCGGGTGAAAACGACGAGCGGCGTCGCGGTCGCGCGGCAGGCGGACGCCGCGTTGGCCGACATGCGCGCGGCGAAGGGGTGGGTCGCATCGACAACGATGTCGATGCGCTCGGAGCGAAGCCAGGCCGCGAGGCCCTCGGGGCCGCCGAAGCCGCCGACGCGCTGCGGGATCGGCGCCGGCGCCGGATTGGCGGTCGCGCCGGCGAGCGACAGGACGGCTTCGAGATCGGAGTCGCCCGCCACGCGGCGCGCCAGCGCGCTCGCGTCCGACGTTCCGCCGAGGATGAGCAGGCGAACGCGCTTCAGGGGACGGCTCCATGACGAAGGAACGTTGGCTCGCGATCGTCGGCCTCGGCGAGGACGGGATCGACGGCCTTCCTCCTGCCGCGAGAGCGCTCGTCGCGCAAGCGGGGCTCGTCGTCGGAGGCAAGCGCCATCTCGCGCTCGTTGAGCCGCTGCGCGCCGAAACCTTCGCCTGGCCGTCGCCGATCGAGGACGCGCTCGACACAATCGAAGCCTGGCGCGGACGGCCGGTCTGCGTCCTGGCGAGCGGCGATCCATTCTTCTTCGGCGTCGGAACGATGCTGATGCGGCGCTTTTCGCCGGCCGAAATCCTCTGCCTGCCCGCGCCGTCAGCCTTCGCCCTCGCCGCGGCCCGGCTCGGCTGGAGCGAGCAGGATTGCGCGATGGTCTCGCTGCACGGTCGGCCGCTCGAGGCGATCGTTCCGCGCCTTCAGCCCGGGGCGCGGATTCTCGCGCTCTCCTGGGACGGGACGACGCCGGCGAAGCTCGCGGCGCTGCTCGCGGCGCGCCGCATGGGGCGATCGAAGCTCACCGTCTGCGAAGCCATGGGCGGCCCGAGCGAGCGGGTCCGAAAAGGCGAGGCCGAGGGTTTCGCGCTCGGCGACGTCGCCGCGCTGAACACCATTGCGCTGGAGGTCGCAGCCGACCGCGGCGCCCGCATCGTTCCGCGTGCGCCGGGGCTACCGGACGACTGGTTCGAGCATGACGGTCAGATCACCAAGCGCGACGTCCGGGCGGTCACGCTGTCCGCCCTCGCGCCGCAGCGAGGCGAGCTCCTGTGGGATGTCGGCGCTGGCTCGGGGTCGGTCGCGATCGAATGGATGCTCGCGGACTCGGCCAATCGCGCGATCGCGATCGAGTCCCGCGCCGACCGCGCGGCCCGCGTCGCGCGCAACGCGCTTGCGCTTGGCGCGCCGTCGCTCTCCGTCGTCACCGGGAAAGCCCCGCACGCGCTCGCGAACCTGGCCGAACCGGACGCGATCTTCGTCGGCGGCGGCGGGACGGCGCCCGGACTGATCGACCGGGTGGTCGATGCGCTTCGACCCGGCGGCCGCCTCGTGGTCAACGCGGTCACGCTGGAAACGCAGGCGGCCGCGGTCGAGTGGCGCGCAAGTTGGGGCGGGGAGCTTGCGCAGATCGCCATCGCGCACGCCGAGCCGGTCGGGCGCTTCTTCGGCTGGCGCGCGGCGATGCCGGTCATTCAATGGCGCTGGACGAAACCATGAGCGGCCGGGCCACGAAAGGATATGTCGCGATCGGCGTCGGCTGCCGTTCGGGCGTTTCGGGCGCGGCGATCGCCGCGCTCCTTGAGCGCGCCCTCGCCGAATTCGGCGCGCCGGAGGGCGAGCGGCGCCTGTTCACCCTCGCCGCCAAGGCCGGAGAGCCGGCGCTCGTCGAGGCGGCGCGGCTGATCGGCGCGGCGCTGATTGCCCTGCCGATCGAAGCGCTGCAAGCCGAGGCGGCGCGCGTCCTGACGCCTTCGCCGATCGTCCAGGCCCGCTTCGGCGCGCCGGCCATCGCCGAGGCCGCCGCCCTCGCGGGCGCGGGCCCGGGCGGAAGACTGCTCGGGCCGCGGCTCGCCGCCGACGGCGCAACCTGCGCCGTCGCGCTTTCCGCGGAGTTTTCATGACCGTGCACTTCATCGGCGCGGGGCCCGGCGCGCCCGACCTGATCACGGTGCGCGGGCGCGACCTCGTCGCGCGCTGCCCGGTCTGCCTCTACGCCGGCTCGCTCGTGCCGAAGCCGCTGCTGGACTATTGCCCACCGGGCGCGACCATCGTCGACACCGCCGCCCTCGATCTCGACCGGATCGTGGCGCTGTGCGTCGAAGCGACCGCCGCCGGCAAGGATGTGGCGCGGCTCCATTCGGGCGACCTCTCGATCTGGAGCGCGATGGGCGAGCAGCTTCGGCGACTCGACCAGGTTCGCGTGCCCACCACCGTCACCCCCGGCGTGCCGGCCTTCGCCGCAGCGGCGGCGGCCCTGAAGCGCGAACTCACCCTGCCCGGCCTCGCCCAGTCGCTGGTGCTGACCCGCACGTCCGGCCGAGCCTCGCCGATGCCCGAACGCGAGACCCTGCAAAGCTTCGCCGCGACCGGCGCGACGCTCGCGATCCATCTGTCGATCCACGCGCTCGAGCGCGTCGTCGAAGATCTCGCGCCCACTTACGGGCGCGACTGCCCGGCCGCCGTCGTCGCCCGCGCCTCCTGGCCCGACGAGCGCATCGTTCGCGCGAGCCTCGGCGACATCGTCGAGGCGATGCGGTCGACGCCGGTCGAGCGAACGGCGCTGATCCTCGTCGGGCCGGCGCTGGGGGCGGAGAATTTTCGCGAAAGCGAACTCTACAACGCCGATTACGTTCGCCGCTTCCGCGCCGGTTTCGAGCCCGGCGAGGGCGGATGAGTCTTGGGCGCGCTCATCCAGCCATGACCCCGTTGAGGATCGCCCGGCAAGGACGCGGTCGGAAGGCGCCCGGGTACGGGGGCATCGAGTCGGCGAAGGACGCGGGCGGAGCCTGCGGCTGGTTGTCCGGCATCGGGACTTCGACACGGGCGGGAGGCTGCGCCGGTTCGGCGGACGCCGGCGGGGCGGCTTCGTCAGGAAAAGCGGGCCACGCGCCATTTCCGGGCGCGGATCGAGCGTTTTCAATTGCTTGCGGCGTTGTTTCCAAGCCATCGACCTCAGGCGGGTCAGAAACGGTCTGGCCGGCGAGCGCGGCGAGGGGCCGATCAGAAGGAGCCGGGTCGCGGCCGTTTCCGGGCGCCAGTCGGGCGTCTTCAATGGCCTGCGACGGCTTTTGCGCGCTCGCGGACGGACCGGCGTCCGGCCGCGGATCGGCGACGACTTCGACGTGGGACGCGGCCTGAGTCATGCCAGTTCCGGGCGCCGATTGAGCATTTTCAGAGGCTTGCGGCGCCGATCGCGGGCGATTGATGGCTTCGTGGCCAGGCTCCTCGCAAGGATGCGCGGGCGGATTCTGCGCGTGGGCCGCCGGCGCCGGGGCCGTGGGCGAGGCGAAAGCCTCGGCTGGGATGGCGGGCGGCTGACCTTCTGTCACCTCCGCCTCCGGCGCGGGGCGGGCCGGCCGGTGCGCGGCGGGGACGAAGCCGTGGTAGCGGTCGAGCTCCCGCACGATCCTGACGACCAGGCCGACCGCCCGCAGGTTTTTTCCAGACATGGCGCCATAGGCCACGAGAAGCGCCTCGTTGAGACGGCTGATCTGCACCGCGACGAAGTCCTCCGGCGCGGCCGGCATGCGGCGGGCGAGAATCCCGGGCACGATGGCGCGGATGCGCTTTTCCGTGACGCCGATCCGCGCCGCGGTCTCGGCCATCGAGAGGCCGCGGTTCAGGCACTCGACGATCAGCCGTTCCCGCCCGGCCTTTGCGGCGCGCGCCGCGCGGCGGGCCTCGATCGAGCGATTGCGGGCGGGCGGGACAGTTTCAATCAGAGGCACTTCTGCGGACTCCGGTTTGGTCGGTCGGGCCAATCCTCATCTCTAGTACAAAACAAGAACAAAGGCAAGAAATTCCTGTCCTTTCTGCTAACCGCCGCTTTCCGCGAACACTCGATTTTTAGCGGACGAGCCGGAAGCGTGGTTGCGATCGCCTCGCCCTGGGCTTGTCGCTGTTGGCCGGGCGCGCCGCCGCTCGGGGAGATCACCGATCCCTATCGCCTCGATCCGGGGACGCCGACGGGCATAAATGGGGATGCCGAAGCAGCGTTTGCACGTCGGGCACAGCCTCGGCCAACGTCCGTTGGCGCATTCCCTCCCTTCATCGGACAAGAACCCGAAAGTCCGCCTCCGGCTCGAACCCGAAATCCAGATTGCGCCGCCATCCCCGCACAGCGCGACTTGACCCGCCGGGCCAGTCTGGTAGGGCGCTCACAGCGTTACATACGTTTGGGGGGAAAGCGGGAGAGGCGATGCGCCTGGGTTTGTTGGTGGCGCTGCCTGTCGCCTTCTTGCTTGCATCCTGCGGCCGTCCACAGAGGCCGCCGCCGCCGCGCCCGACGGCGGCTGAGATCGATTACGCCTTGCGCAGCGAGCCGCAGCCGGCCGCGCTCGCCGCCCTGTTCGATCGTTCCTGCAAGAATTGCCATGGCCTCGGGAACAGCGGCGCGCCCCTCGTCGGCCAGACTTCGGCCTGGGCGCCGCGGATCGCGGCGCGCGGCGCGGATGGTCTGCTCGCCTCGGTCAAGAAGGGCCGCAACGCCATGCCGCCGGGCGGCCTCTGTCCCGAATGCAGCGACGACGATTACCGCCGGATTATCGCTTTCATGTCCACGGAACCACACTGACGGAATCGTCACGGCGGCCCGGCGCATCTCCCGTTCGCGAGAGACGGTGGCCCGAAGGGCCGGATGAGCATCTGTGATGGGAGTCAAGCATGATTTAGCTCCCAGAGTCTGTCCTCGCGGACGAGGGTGTTGGCGAGGACGAGTAGCTTTCGCATGACGGCGGTGAGGGCGACTTTGGCCACTTTGCCTTTGGCGACGAGCCGATCGTGGAACTGCTTGAGGGCGGGATTGAAGCGGGAGGCGTTGAGCGCGCCCATGTACAAGGAGTTGCGCAGATGAGCGCGGCCTCCTCTGATGTGGCGGGCGCCTATCGTATCGCCGGTATCGCAGGCGATTGGGGCGAGGCCTGCGAGCATGCCGGTCTCTTTGGCCGAGAGGGTTCCGATCTCGCGCAATTCCGAGACAATTGCGGCGGCGATGACCTCGCCGACGCCTGGAATCGAAACGAGGATTTCGAAGCGCCTTGCGAGGCAGGGATCGCTTTGGATCAGGCGTTGGATCTCGGCGTCGAGGTGGGAGAGCGAGATCTCGAGCGCGCGCAACTGGCGATTGAGCTCGCGGATCAAACATTTGGTTTTGCTGCCGCCGCGCCGATTGAGAAGCGCGGTGCGCTCGTCGGTCGCCGCCTGGCGGCCGCGCACGAGTTCCTGCAGGCCTTCGAGAAGTTCGCTGGGCGGCTCGGTAACGGCGGGATAGAGAGTGTCGCCGAGGATGGCCAGCATGCGCGCGTCGACGCGGTCGGTCTTGGCGAGCATCCCGATCGCCTCGGCGAACAGCCGCGAACGCAATGGGTTGACGACAGCGACCCTAAAGCCGCTGGCGCTGAGGGAACGGTGGGCGAGCCGGTGCAGCTTGCCTGTGGCCTCCATGACGACGAGGGCCACGTCATGAGGTTTCAGCAAGCGCTTCAGCCGCTTGATTCCGTTCGGGTCGTTGTTGACGCTGACCGTCTTTCCCACTGGATGGAGGTAGACGTCGAGCCGTTCTTTACAGACGTCGACTCCGACATACACTTGCGTTGCGTTTGGCTCGGGCGAGACCTTGCCTTGCATGCGGGACTTGCTCCCCATCATCTGTTCAGGCCAAGCGCGAAGGGCGGACGGATCCAGCTCATCCACGGTTTCAAGCCAAGGGGATTACGATCCCGCCCGCCCGACCGCCTGGGGGTGGCCACCCCCAGGCGGTCATCCCGAGGCTTAAAGCGATTCGGGACAAACAGACCATGCAAGGGGGAATGCGCTCTACACCCGGCGGAACCCGCTGCTCGCCAAAATCCGCCCGTCGCGGCCGACGACGACGATCTCCAGCTCGATCGGCGCGCCCGCGACAACCCCCGCCGCCGTACGCCACGCCTCCTCGGCGATCAGCGCCGCCAGGTCGAAGCCGCCGCCCTGGGCGAGTTCGAAGGCGTGCAGCGCGCTGTTGGCGCTTTGGATCGCCTCGCAGAGAGAGCCCGGCCCGCCCGCCTCGGCGACGCGCCGGGCGAGCGCTGCAAGATCGACCGTCCCGCGCTTCGAATGGAGATCGAGCAGCCCTTGCGCGAGCTTGGTCATCTTCGCCGGGCCGCCGGCGATGGTGACGCGCGGGACCGGATGCGCGCGCAGATATTTCAGCAGGCCGCCGACGAAGTCGCCCATGTCGATCAGCGCATGGTCGGGCAGATGGTGATGGGCGCGGATGGCGGCTTCCGACGTGTCGCCGGTCGCGGCCCCGACATGGGCGCAGCCGCTCGCCCGCGCGACGTCGATTCCGCTGTGGATGGAGTGGATCCAGGCCGAGCAGGAATAGGGCACCACCACGCCGGTCGTGCCGAGGATCGACAGGCCGCCGACAATGCCGAGCCGGCCGTTGGCGGTGCGCTCGGCGATCGTTTCGCCGCCGGGCACGGAAATCTCGACGACGGCGTCGGCGGGAACGCCGATCCGTTCGGCGACCTCGGCGAGATTGGCGCGGATCATCGCGCGCGGAGCCGGGTTGATCGCCGGCTCGCCCGGCGGCAGCGGCAGGCCGGGCCGGGTCACCGTGCCGACGCCCGCGCCGGCCCTGAAGCCGACGCCTGCGCCGACCGGCGCGAAGCGGACGGTGGCGACGACGAGCGCGCCATGAGTCACGTCGGGGTCGTCGCCCGCGTCCTTGACGATTCCCGCCCGGGCGAAATCGTGCGCCGAGCTCGTGCATGGCGAGGGCGAATTCGGGCCTGAGGCCCTTCGGCAGCGCGACCGGCACGGGATCGGGAAATATTCCGGTGACCAGCGCCTCGAAGGCCGCCCGCGCGGCCCCGCTGGCGCAGGCGCCGGTCGTCCACCCGCGCCGCAGCGGCGCTTCTGGCTGAGCCTCGCTCATTCGCGCTCCTCTAATGCGCTTGGCGCGCGGCGCCTAGCGCATTAGAGCATGCTGTTCTTCCATGCGTGCGCTCGTCGTTTGCCCCCTCCACCGTCCTTTGGACGGTCCCACCCTCGCTCCGCTCGGGACGGGCTCTCCCCGGCCGCCCCGCGGCATGGGAGGATTCGCTAACCTCGATAGTCGGGATTGGCGACTCCTTCTCCGCTTTCGCTACAGAATGCACACATCACGCTTCGAGGCGCGCGCACCCCTTCCCCAGTTTCGCTTTACGGGATGCACACAGCACGCTTCGAGGTGCGCGCACCCCTTCCCCAGCTTTGCTGGGGAAGGTGGCCCGGAGGGCCAGATGGGGTGTGGCCCGCTGCTTCGAGGCCGGGAGGCTTGCACGACCATAACAGCGAGCTTTCAACGACGCATCCCTGCTTTCCACACCCCATCCGTCGGGCTTCGCCCGACACCTTCCCCACTTCGTGGAGAAGGGCGCGCACAACCGCCCAATGTTCGACCGAAATCGACTTCTGCTCTCGCGGCGCTCGTGGGGCTACGCAGATGTGTGCACGCCATAGCTCGCTTGCGGGAGAGGGGGACCTCGCGTGAGCGCGGTGGTGGGAGCCCCACCTTGCCGGATGGGCTTTTTCCGGGGCGACCCGCTTCCTTCCTGCTCAGCGCTCCTGCGCTCGCATGGACGGCATGACCCGCGGCCTGATGATCGCCGCGCCGCGCTCGGGCAGCGGCAAGACGACGCTGACGCTCGGCCTTCTTCGCGCCTTCCGGCGACGGGGGATCGCCACCGTTGGGCTGAAGTCCGGGCCGGACTATATCGATCCGGCTTTCCATGCCGTCGGCTTCCGGCTGCGACGGCGTCAATCTCGATTCCTGGGCGATGGCGCCTCGCGCTCCTGGGGGCGCTCGCCGCCGAGGCGACGGCCGGGCGGGCGCTCGCCCTGTGCGAAGCCTCGATGGGCCTGTTCGACGGCGTTCCGGCGCCGCTCGGCCGCAGCGGCGCGTCGGCGGATGTCGCGGCGGCGCTCGGACTTCCGGTCCTGCTCGTCGTCGACGTCTCGGGCCAGGCCCAGTCGGCCGCCGCCGTCGTCAAGGGCTGCGCCGTCTACGACGGGAGGCTCGGCATCGCCGGCGTCGTCATCAACCGGGTCGGCAGCGAGCGGCATCGGCGGCTCGTCACGCAGGCGATCGAGGCGCTCGGCATCCCGGTCGTCGGCGCGCTGCCGCGCGACGAAACCATCGCCCTGCCCGAACGCCATCTCGGGCTCGTCCAGGCCGCCGAGACCGAGGCGCTCGAGGCCCGGCTCGAGCGAATGGCCGACTTCGTCGAGGCGAATCTCGATTGCGGGCGCGTTCTCGAACTGGCGGGCGAACTCGGGTTCCCCGCAAAAACGCCGAGGGCGGCCGCGCTGCGGCCCCTGGGCCAGAGGATCGCGCTGCCGCGCGATGCGGCCTTTTCCTTCATCTATCCGCATCTCCTCCGCGGCTGGCTTGCGGCCGGGGCGGAGATCGTCGCCTTCTCGCCGCTGGCCGACGAGCCGCCGCCCTCCGACTGCGACGCCTGCTGGCTGCCGGGAGGCTATCCCGAACTGCATGCGGGCCGCCTCGCCGGCGCGCGCCGCTTCCTCGAGGGACTGCGGCTGTTCGCGGCGACGAAGCCAGTCCATGGCGAGTGCGGCGGCTATATGGCGCTGGGCGAAAGCCTGGTCGACGCCACCGGGGTTGCCCATGCGATGGCGGGCCTGCTGTCCGTCCGGACGAGTTTTGCGCGGCGGCGCATGACGCTCGGCTACCGCGAGGCGAAGCTCGCCGCCGACTGTGCACTGGGCCCAGCGGGCGCGCTCCTGCGCGGCCACGAGTTCCATTATGCGACGATCGCCGACCCCGGCGCGGACGAGCCGTTCGCTTTCGTCTCCGACGCCTATGGCGAGCCGGCAAAGCCAGCGGGCTCGCGGCGCGGCCGCGTCACCGGCTCGTTCTTCCACGCCATCGCGGGGGCCTAATGGCGCGAGCGCCTCGGCCCAGGAATGGGAGCGGCGGAGTCCCCAGTGGGCTCGATGCACGGAGGCCGAGGCGCGTAGCCCGTCCTCCGCGAAGACGTTTCGGATCCCGGTCGCCGCCGACCGGCAAGAATTGGCGCACCCACAGTTGCAGTTGCGCAAATTGCGGGCGGCCCTGCGAACGCGTCATGTCTGACCTTTTGCTGCCCTTCCCGACCCGGCCCGGCACGTGACGACAGCGCCATGAGCGACCGCCCCTGAAAGAAGCTTCGAACCGCGTCAGCTGGACACGGCGCGCAACAATCGTCCCAAGCAATCCAACGTCGCGAATCGACGTCCTAGCCGACCGGCATGGCCTGGGCCTCGAGGCGAATGCGACCCGAAGCCGTTGAGTTCAGTTCAACCGGCCCGGGGAATAAAGCCAGGTACACCTGTCCCGACCACTGTGTTGAACCGGACGTTCGTCGTTATGCCGTCCCGCATCTCCCGCATGGCGTCTTCAGGCAGGGTCGTAATCTCAAAATTCTCCTGGATACTGCGCGGTTTGGTCGAGGTCGTCAGGAAAGCCGTGCCGCGTTGCACGGCCCAGGCGAGCGCGACTTGCGCAGGCGTCTTGTGGACGCGCTCTGCGATGGCTGTGATCACGGGGTCGTCCAGGATATTCGGATCCAAGCCGTGCCCCAACGCAGCAAACGCCAGCAGGACAATGCCGTGCTCCCGACAGAAGTCGAGCAGCTCCCATTCAGGCAGGTACGGATGGGATTCGACTTGCACCACCGCCGGTTTGATCCGCGCAGCGGCAACGATCTCTCGTAGCTTCTCCAAAGTAATATCTGATAGGCCGATCGACTTGCACTGACCGTCATCCACAAGGCGTTCGAGCGCTCGCCACGTGTCGACCAACGTCACTCCGGAATCATAGATGACCTGCCCGCGCTCGTCCCTCGGGTCCTGCTCGTCGCCGGGTTGAAAGGCGAAAGGGGTATGGATGATATAGCAATCGACGGTGTCGATCTGCAGCCGCTGGCGGCTGGCGTCAAAGGCGGGCTTGACCCGCTCGGGACGATGATTGGTGTTCCAGAGCTTGGTGGTGACGAAGACGTCCTCCCGCCGAATCGTCCCCTCCCTGAACACTGCCTGCATCGCATCGCCAATCGCTTCTTCATTGCGGTAACGTTCCGCGCAATCGAAATGCCGAAACCCAACTTCCAGCGCGGTCCGAGTCGCTTCTTTGGTCGCAACCGGATCGGGTATCAGCGTGCCAAACCCGACGGCGGGTATGGCGCCAGATCCATTGTTAAGAGGAATCCTCGTATAACGGAGCGCATCGGACGTCGCCATTCTCACCTCCCTTGTCCGAGTCTGGCCGCCGCATGAGCCACGGACGGTCTTCTCTCATTGATTGAGCGGCTGCGGGCCGCTGACGAACCGACTGCCCCGAACGTAGAATTGCGACGGACTGTCGGCAGCGCGCGTAATGCCGATCCGTTTGCTATGCGCGACTTCGCCCGACCCCTGACCGTCAGATCCGAGCCAAAGCGGGCCGGCCCGGCAGAGGTCGATCCCGTCCAGCCGGCGATCAATCGCCAAGGCCTCGCACAGCCGTCCCGGGCCTCGGGCCAGGTCTCGCACACGCTGGGCTCCGCGATTTCGCTCCATGATCGCGACGCCAATGGTTGGCTCGATCGCCCTGATCAAGACGCCCGCGCCCACGCCGGCTGTCTCGCTCGAGACGTTCAGCATGAACGAGACGCCGTAGGCGAGATAGACATAGGCGTGCCCGCGCTCGAGGAACAGCGCCCGATTGCGCGGGGTGACGCCGCGATAGGCGTGACCCGCGGGGTCGCCGATGCCGTATGCTTCGGTCTCGACGATGCGGCCGCCCGCGACGCCTTCGGCCAGGATCCGCACGAGCATTTTGCCGATGAGAAACCGAGCGAGCTCAGCGGTATCGACGGGCACCTCTGCCCGGCCCAGCACGCGCGGGGGCGCCAACGTCGCGCCGATTTCATTCCATTCGCTCGACGCAACGCGCGCGCGAGGGTCCGGGCTCGAACGGGTCGGCAAAGCATTGGGTCTCGTGGGCCACCTTGCCATTCAGGAACTCCATGACGCTCACCGAATAGGACGGCCGGCCGTCATAGGCGAGGATGAATTCCGTGACCCAGAGGTCGCCCGTGCCGACGATGCGGCGCACCCTGAAGCGCTTCGAGTTGGACTGTGCGACGCGCGAGGCCTGGATATTGTGCCGGTCCCTGATGCGCTCGCCCGATTGCGGGTACTCGAGCACTGCGTCCTCCCGGTATAATGTCGTGCTCGACAGCGAAGTCGTTTGCGTCGGAGGTGGCCCAGTGGCGACTGAGCACTTCGCGAATCTCATTCTCGTCCATCCTCCTGCTACTCCCGTTCCTGGCCATTGAGGCCCGACCGTACCGCGCCATCGCGCGTCGACCGCCAACGCGAACCCGATCACGAACGCCCTGGCGAAAGTGGCGACCGCTCCGCCGCTTGTACCGCCGGAAACCGAAGTTGAGGGAGGCGCGCATGTCGGCGCCTCCCCGGGTTCAGTGGCCCTGACTATTTCGCCTTCTTGCTCAGCGTATCGATCAGGAGTTTGGCAGCGGGGCCCGACGACGCCGGATTCTGGCCGGTGATCAGCTGGCCATCGGCGACCGTATGAACGCTCCAGTTCTTGACCTTGGAAAAGGTCGCGCCGAGCCTCATCATTTCGTCCTCGACAAGGAAGGGCACCACCTTCGTCAATTGTACCTCGTCTTCCTCGCCATTGGTGAAGCCGGTCACGGTCTTGCCTTCGACAAGCAGCTTGCCATCCGGGGTCTTGACGTGGTGTAGCGCGCCGGTTGAGTGGCAGACCACCGCGAACGTCTTGCCGGCGGCCAGGAAGGATTCCAACAGCTTGATCGAGTGCTTGTCTTCGGCGAGATCCCACATCGGCCCATGGCCCCCGGGGTAGAAAACGGTATCGTAGTCTTCCTGCTTGACGCTATCGAGGCGTGCCGTCCTGTCCAACTGAGCGTTGGCGTCGGCGTCCTTTTCGAACCGCCGGGTGATGTCGGTCTGGAAGTTCGGCTCGTTGCTCTTGGGATCGAGCGGCGGGCGACCGCCCTTGGGCGATGCGAGGGTGATCTGGGTCCCGGCATCCTTGAAAACATAGTAAGGCGCCGCGAGTTCCTCTAGCCAGAAGCCGGTCTTGCGACCCGTGTTGCCGAGTTGGTCGTGAGAGGTAAGAACCATCAGGACTTTCATAACGCGCTCCTTTCGTTGGTCGTTGATGGAGTGGTCCGCGCGGCTGTGCTGGCCGCCCGGTGAATCGTTGTCGGAAGGCTCAGACGCTCGAGTTGATTTCCAGCCGGCGTTTCCGGCCTGGCCCGCGTTGGTGTGGTCACAGCAATGCGCGTATTCTCGGGCGACGGCTCCGCGGCTCTGGAGCCTATCCCAAATGGCTGCCGACGAGGAGGGCCCTTCGCTCAAGGCTTCATTTCTTAATGTCCGCGTTCGTGAAAGGTTGCTGAGCCGCGGGGTCGCGCACGACCTCTCGCGGGTCCCCGATCGCCGTCAGATAGCGGGCGATGATTTCGTTGAACGGCGCTCGTTCCGGGCCTGCGATCTTCCAACAAGAGCTGCTTCCGTCGCGTGTGCGGAAGGCGGCTAATTGGGCGTCGTGCAGTGGTCGCCTCCGAGCCGGCTCACTCGCCGCCGATGCGCGCGCCCTTCTCGGCCACCGAACGTTTCATCAACAGCGCGACGGGCACGAGCGCGAGCATGACGACGGCCATCAGCCAAAAGCAATCGAAATAGGCCAGCGCAGATGCTTGCTGCTGGCGCAGATTCTCCAGCGCCTGCCAGCCGAGCTCCTTCGAGAGAACCGGATCGCCAGTCGGGAACAACCCCTGGGCCTGCGCGATGAAGGAGTGAACAGCAGTATTGAGTTGATCAAGATACTCGCCGAGCCGAAGGGTGTGAAACTGTTCACGGCGCTCGTGCATCGTCTGCGCCACCGACGTCCCGACGCTGCCGCCTTCGTTGCGCAGCAGACTGAGCAAGCCGACAGCCGCTCCCCGCAGCGCCAGGGGCGTATAGAGGTAGGCCGCCACATTCGCGGGCGCGAAGCATATCGAAAGTCCCAGGACCAACATGACCCGCGGCCAGACGACTTGGCCCGGGCTGATGCCCAGGTTCATCTGCGACATCCAGTAGCTCCCCGCGGCCATCGTCAGCAGGCCGGCGGCGATCAGCCACCGGGTGTCCATGCCGCGACCGATCAGACGGCCCACAATCGGCATTGCGACGATGGCGAAGAAGCCGGCCGGCGACATCACCAGTCCCGCGTTCAGCGCATCGTAGCCGAAAAGGGACTGAAGCAAGCCCGGTAGCGAAGTGCTGGCCGCGTAAAGCACGGCATAGGCGAAGAAGATGATGATGCAGCACGCGACGAAATTGCGCTCCCGCAAGGGGCGAAAATTGACCACCGGGTTCGGGTGGCGCAGCTCCCAGATGACCAGGCCGATCAGGCCGGCGACGAACAAGACGGCGAGCGTCTGCAGCCGCCAGAACGGATCGCCGAGCCAGTCCCACTCCTGTCCCTTGCTGAGCATCACTTCCCAGCAGACCACCGTGATGACCAGAAGCGACAGGCCGATCGAGTCGAAATCGAACGGCCGCTTCCTCAACTCCGCGCGCTGGGCCGTGAGGTAGTCCGGATCGCGGAGCAGGATATAACATCCGGCAAATGCCAGAAGGCCAACTGGAACGTTGATTAGGAACACCCACCGCCACGAATAGCTGTCCGTTATCCAGCCGCCGAGGGTCGGGCCGACGACCGGCGCGATCAGCGCGGCTAGTCCGAACAGCGTCATCGCTGCGCCTTGCTTCTCGCGCGGGAAGGCGTCCAGCAACACCGCCTGGCTGGACGGCTGAAGGCCGCCGCCCGCCAGGCCCTGGAGCACACGAAACAGGATCAGCTGGCCAAGACCGGTGGCCGCGCCGCACAGAGCCGAGCTCAGCGTGAACAGGGCGATCGACAGGAGGAAGTAGTTGCGGCGGCCGAGGTGCGCCGACAGCCAGCCGGTGATCGGCAGGATGATTGCGTTGGCGGCAAGGTAGCTGGTGATGACCCATTCGCCGTCGTCGACCGTCGCCGACAGGCCGCCCGCGATATAGCGCAGCGCGACGACCGCGATCGTGGTGTCGAGCACCTCCATGAAGGTCGGCACAACGACGATGGCGGCCACGACCCAGGGATTTACGCCCGCGCGGGATGCAGGGGACGCAAGGACCGCGTCCGTCATTTCTCGGCGCCCGGCGCGCTCGGCGCCGAACTCAGGATCGCCGGGCGAGGCGCATAGGCTTGCAGAAACTTCCCGGCGTCGGGCCCGGTGGCAGGCTTGTTGATGAAGACGTAGGGAACGACCGAGGAGCCGATGAACAGCGGCAGCTTGTCCGGATCGTAGTTCAAGACCTCGATCCGAACCGGCAACCGCTGCACGACTTTGACGAAGTTGCCCGTGGCGTTCTGCGCCGGCAGCAGCGACAGCGTCGATCCGGTCCCCATCGTGAACCCCTCGACGCGTCCCTTGAACACATGGCGGTCGCCATACATGTCGAGATAGAGATCGACCGGCTGGCCGATGCGCAAGGAGTGCAGTTGTGTTTCCTTGAAATTCGCGTCGACCCAGACGTCGGTCAGCGATCGCATCGCCATGAGGCCCTGGCCGACCTGGACATAATCGCCGGGATTGACGTTTCGACGCGTCACGACGCCGTCGATATCCGCGACGACGTCGCAATACTTCAGGTTCAGTTCAGCTTGGGCGAGATCCCGTTTGGCTGCCTCGAGCTTCGCCTCGGCCTGCTTGACGGCCGGCGCTTCCGTCGCCAGCCGAGCGAAGGTGCGATTGATGTCGCCCTCGTTTTCGAATGCCCCGACCATCTGCCTCGGCGTCTCGTCGAACGAATGGATGACGCCCAGCTGAGCCGCGCTCTTGATCAGGTCGGCCTGCGCCTGGAGCACGGTAGAAAACGTTTGATCGAGATCGAGCGGAACCTGGCTGAGATCTCCCCCGTCGGCTTGAGGCGGCAAACCCAAAGAGACGCGGATTTGATGGACGTCGGCCAGCGCCGCGGCGACGTCCGCGCGGGCCGCCAGCAAGGCGGCTTGCCGCTGGTCGTACTCTGATCGGGGGATATCTCCCGACCCAACCAGCTTGGCGGCCCGATCGAAGTTAACCTGAGCCAGCGCGAGTTCGGCCTTGCTCTTGTCGAGCCCGGCGACCCGGGCGCGCAGCAGGGCGACCTGGTCGTCGACGTTCTCGATGGCATGCTGCAGTTTCCAGCGCTGGCTCCTGGCGTCGGCTTCGATTCCGCGCACCCCGGCCGTCGCCGCCCGCAAGTCCGCCGCGGCGATCTCGACGGCCGCCTTCTTCACGGCGACCGCGGTCTCAAAAGGCTCCTTGTCCAGTTCGACGAGAAGCTCGCCTTTGCGTACGCGGTTGTCGTTGTCAAACAACACGCGGGCGACCTGGCCGGCGACACGGGGAGCGACGAAGGTCACATGACCGCTGACATATGCGTCATCTGTCGAAACCGTGTTGAGGGTCAACTGGATCCAAGGAACGCCCAACCAGAGCGCGGCGGCCAGGACAAGAACCGCCGCCGCTCCGATCAGCAGCTGTCGCCGCCGCGAGGGCCGTCGATCCGGCGACGGGCTCGCCGTCTCTCGCGCCTCGTGCTCGCCCGATACCCTTTCACTTGCGGGGGGCGCGTCGACCGGATTGGATTCGCCCCTGTTCGCTCCCGCCTTCTCGGTCATCTCAATGCGCATGGCGTCCGCCACCGTATTTTGAGCCGCTGTCTCCCGATATCGGGCGTACTTAAAACATCAATGCGGCAACTTTGGGCGGACGTCGATTCCGGGCGTCCATCGGTCGTCAATCGGCCCCCGCTCCCCCGCCAACCTCACGACGACGTCGCATTCCAGCTCGCGGCGCGGCCACGTCACCGGCTCGTCCCTCCACGCCATCGCCGAGCCGTGATCCCTTCTCCCCGCCCGCGACTAGGGCGTCCACGCATCGGCGTAACCCCACAAGCGCCGCGAGAGCGGAAGTCGTTTTCGCTTGAATATTAGGCCGTTGCGCACCCCCCTTCTCCACGAAGTGGGGAAGAGCCTGCCCCCGGGCGAAGGCACGGGGGTTTCGGGCGAAGCCCGACGGATGGGGTGTGGAAAGCGGGAATGGATGGTCGAAGGCTCGCTCTTGTGGTCGTGCGAGCCTGCCGGCTTCGAAGCAGCGGGCCATACCCCATCCGCCCGGCGTCGCCGGGCCCCTTCCCCAGCAAGCCGGGCAAAAGGGGGTGCGCGCTCTACCGCGACGGCGCGTAGGCCCCGCGCCAGTGGGCCAGCGCCGGCTCCTCGGGACCTTCCTTGAGGCTCACGACCGCGCCGAGCACGATGGCGTGCGAATGCCGTTCGATCACCTCCTCGACCAGGCAATCGAAGGCGACCAGCGAGTTGGCGAGAATCGGGGCGCCGGTCGCGAGCGTGATCCAGCGGGCGTCGGCGAAGCGGCGCGGACCGTGCACGCCGCCGCGCCCGCTGAAACGATGCGCCAGCGCTTCGTGCCGTGCGGCGAGCAGATTGACCGAAAAGGCGGAAACCTCCCGAAGGCGGGCGAGCGTCGTGGACGAGCGCGCGAGGCAGATGAACAGGGTCGGCGGCGTCAGCGACAGGGAAGCCAGCGAGGTGACGGTGCAGCCGACGCTCTCGTCGCCGTCGCCGCAGGCGACGATCGCGACGCCGGACGACAGCGCCCGCATCGCATGGCGGAAGGCGGCGCTGTCGGCGTGATGAAGGCGGCGCTCGCTCACGCGCAAGGCCCGCCCCGCCGGCGGCGGGCCCGACGATCGGGGACGCCTGCGCCGAATGAATGCCGGGCGAAAGCCTGCCCGTCCATGAAAGGTCCTTCTCGCCGCCGTTCGTCGCCGCCGCCACATTTTCGATGATGAGGCCGCGCTGCGGCCCAATTGCGGCGGCGAGCCGGCGGAAGTCAAGGATTGCGGCCTCGGTCGAGGTCAGTCAGCGCGAGGCCCAGCAATGGTCGTGCGTTCGTCGCGTCCGCCGCGCTGGTCTTGGCCCACCCGCCGCAAAGCGCCGAAGCGCTGAAATCCAGATATGCGGTCGGTCGCTAACGCTCGCCTCCATGCGGGGCGATCGCCAACTGTTATGATGATCAGGAGAGAAACGTCAGAGTCGCCGCACTAGGCGAGCGCGATCGCCGACACCAGCCGCCCGTAGTCGGCCTCCTTGCGGTGGGTGGCGCGGCGATAGCTGAAGAACAATTCCTCGTCGGCGTAGGTGTCGAGCCCGAGGTCCTCGAACCGGCCGACGCCGGCGCGGGCGGCGCGCTCGGCGATATAGGCCTTGAGATCGAACATCGAATGGCCCGCCTTGCGGCTCGGGGCGAAAAATCGCCTCGTCTCCTCGCCGGCCGCGGCGAAAGCCGCAACGAATTCGGGGCCGACCTCGTAGGATTCCCGCCCGATGCAGGGGCCGAGCGCGACCGCGATGTCGCTCCCTGTCGCGCCGATCCGCTTCATCGCCGCGACGGTCGCCTCGATCACGCCGGTCAGCGCGCCCTTCCAGCCCGCATGCGCCGCGCCGACGACCCGCGCCTGCGCGTCGGCGAACAGGATCATGCCGCAGTCCGCGCCGGTGACGCCGAGCGCCAGGCGCGGCGTCGCCGTAACGATGCCGTCGCAGCGCGGCCTTGCATCCGGCGCCCAGTGGTCGGAGATCGCGATCGCGTCGGCGGAATGGACCTGATAAGGCACCGCGAGGCGCTCGGGGCGAAGGCCGAGCGCGGCGGCCATCCGGGCGCGGTTCTCGGCGACCGCCTCCGGCGCGTCGCGCGAGCCGACGCCGCCATTGAGGGAAGCGTAGACGCCTTCGGAGACCCCGCCGCGACGGGTGAAGAAGGCATGCGTCACTCCCGGTAGCTTCAGGGCGGCTGCCGAAAGGAAGGGCGGCGCGCTCACGCCGACTTGCCTCCAACCGGCTGAAAACCGGGCGGGGGCGGCAGCCTGCGGTTCGCCAGGCCCAGGACCTTGAACAGCGCGCCCATCTCGCCCTTGCCCTTGCCGACCAGGCGGTCGCGGGTATGCCTGAGCTCCTCCGCCCGCTCGGGGTCCGCCTTGTCGGCCAGCGCCTTGGCCCTGAGGTCGATGCCGATCGCGCGCAAAAAGTCCCCCTGGTCGATCGGGCCATAGACGGCGGCTCCGGTCGCGCTGCCGCTGCGCGCCATGGCGGCAAAATCGACATGGGCGGTGAGGTCGCAATTCCCCGGGGCGGCGAGCGGGTCGGCATAGCGGTGCGCGCGCAAGGCCTGGAGCGTGTCGCCAAGACCGGTGACCGAATGTCCGTAGTCGACGAGGAGCGCCGCGCCGCCCTCCTTGACCAGCCTGACGCCGAGCTCGAACATGAATTGGTGGCCCGACGGATTGACCTCCAGGATTTCGCCGTTCGGCGCGTTCGCCTTGAGGTAGGGCTCGGGCGCCGCGGCGACGTCGAAGGCGAGATTGCCGTCGCCGCCGAGCCGCACGACGCGCTCCCGCCACTGGCCTCCGACCCGCACGAACTGCCGCACCGGCAGCGCGTCTAGGAACTCGTTGGCGATGACGATCGCGGGACCCGCGGGAACCTCGCCGAGCTTCTGCGCCCACGCGACGGCGACGCCGCTGTCCAGCAAGAGTTCGTGCTGTATCGCCGCCAGCGTCGGGCTCGTCTCGACGAGCCAGACGTCGAGCGCAGCGCGGAATTCCGGGACGATCCGGGCCGCGCGCAGAGCGTCGCTCATCAGCGTGCCCCGTCCGGGCCCGACCTCGATGAGATGGACGGGGCTCGGCGAACCCATGCTCGCCCACACTTCCGCCGCCCACAGGCCGAGAAGCTCGCCGAACATCTGCGAGATTTCCGGGGCGGTGGTGAAGTCGCCGCTCGCGCCGAACGGATCGCGGTTCATGTAATAGCCGAAATCGGGATGGGCGAGCGCGAGCGCCATATAGCGCTCGACCGTGATCGGACCGTCCCGGCCGATCAGCGCCTTGATGTCGTCGAGCAGGGTCGTCATCTCAGCTCCACCTCCGGCTGAGGCTTGCGGCGATCAATCCGAGCCCGATGACGATGAGCGGCGCCGACAGAACCATGCCCATCGTCAGCCCCCGTCCGAGGTCCTCGAGCTGCGGATCGGGCTCTCGGAAGAACTCGCTGAAGATGCGCGCGGCTCCGTACAGGACGCCGAACGCGCCGGCGACCAGGCCGGGGCGCTTGAGCGCGCCCATCCGCGCCAGCGCGAACAGGATCACGAAGGCGAGGGCGCCTTCGAGCAGCGCTTCGTAGATCTGGCTCGGATGGCGCGGCAGGCCGTCGGTCCCCGGGAACACCACCGCCCAGGGAACGTCGGTCGGGCGGCCCCACAGCTCCGGACGGATGAAATTGGCGATCCGGCCGAAGAACAGGCCGATCGGGGCGACCAGCGAGCAGAGGTCCATCACGGTCAGCGCCGGCGCCGCGTAGAGGCGGGCGAACAGCAGCATGCCGATGAAGGCGCCGATCAGCCCGCCATGGAACGCCATGCCGCCTTCCCAGACCTTGAACACATCGAGCGGATGGGCGAGGTAATATTGCGGATCGTAGAACAGCACGTTGCCGAGCCGGCCGCCGATGATCACCCCGAAGGCGCAGTAGACGAGAAGGTCGTCGATGCTCGCGGCGGTCGGTCGCTTGGCGCCGCCCCAATAGCGGTCGTTGGCCACGATCTTGCGGATCAGAAGCCAGCCAAGCACGAGGCCGGCGATATAGGCGAGCGCGTACCAGCGGATGGCGAGCGGCCCCCACTGCACGAGAACGGGATTGATCGCCGGAAAGGGCAGGACAAGCGTCGGCATCGGCGCGCCCCTGATGCGCCGGGCCAGGAAGCGCGTCAAGGCCGGCAGGCGCGCTGCTCCGCTCCTCGATCATTCTTTCCACGATCAACAGGGGGCGCCCGCGAGCTTGTGCGCCGCGAGGCGGTCGTAGATCGGACGCGCCGCCGCCGCGATCGGCTTGAGCGCGTCGGGCAAATCGGCGAACGCGGGCTCGCGGCGGGGCGCGGCGAACTCCGTCGACCGCTCGACCGTCTGGTACCAGACCGGCGCCCAGACGCCGTCGGTGGCGCGACGGCCGGCCGCCCAGGACAGCATCGCGGAATCGAACGGTACGCCGCAGGCGGCGCAGAGCGCCGTCAGCACGCCGCGCGGATCGGCGAGCACGTCCTGGCTCTCGACCACCGGCGGCGCATGGCCGAGCCGTTGCGCCGCGCGATCGAACAGTTCGGCCTGGGTCGGCAGACCGATCTCCTCGAGCGTGAAGTCATCCCGCTTCTTCGAATAGGAGGCGAGCACCGCCTCGGGCGCGCGGATGAGGAAGGCGTTGACGAGGCTATCGCACCATGCCCGCCCGAATCCGGGCAGCATGTGGTGCGTCATGTGCTTCTGGTACCAGACCGGCTTTCCGTCCGGAGGCGGGCCGACGAGTCCGTCGGCCACCCTCCGCCAGTCGGTCGGCTGGGAAGCGATCACTTCCTCGCGCATCGGATGGAGGAGGCCGGTCGCGACCAGATAGGCGGCGTAGAACGGCTCGTCGGTCACCGCGCAATCGGCTCGCGCTCCGAAGGAGCGCATCATCGCGGTCGAGATGTTGCGCGGGCCCGACCACATGGCGATGCGCACGGGCTGCCCGGCGTTCATGCGCCCCTCCCTTCCGCCTCTTCCGCCTCGAGCGCCTTGACCGCGGCGCGCAGGCGTTGAGTCAACGGGCCGGAGGCGTCGCCGGGCCCCGGCCTCGCCTCGCCGATCGTCCGCCCGTCGACCCGCGCGACCGGAACGAGTCCGGCGAAGGTCCCGGTGGTGAACGCCTCGTCGGCGCCATAGACGTCGAACAGCGAGAAATCCCTTTCGAAGGCGGGAACGCCTTCGCGCCGCGCCGCCCGCAAGACGGCGCCGCGGGTGATGCCGCCGAGACAATAGCCGCCGCCCGAGGTCCAGACCTCGCCGTCGTGCACGATAAAGAAATGGGTGGAGTTGCAGGTGGCGACGAAGCCGCGGTCGTCGAGCATCAGCGCCTCGTCCGCGCCGGCCTCCATCGCCTGGATGCAGGCGAGAATGCAGTTGAGCTTCGAATGCGAATTGAGCTTCTGGTCCTGCTCGGCCGGGCCGGTGCGGCGGATGTGGACGGTGAACAGGTCGAGCCCGCGGATGAACATCTCCGGCCGGGGCCGCTTCCATTCCGGAATGATGACGACGGTCGCGCCGCCGACGGTCAGGCGGGGATCCTGATAGGGCGAGCGCTTGACGCCGCGCGTCACCATGAGGCGGATGTGAACTCCGTCCCTCATGCCATTGGCCTCGATCACGTCGAACAGGCGCGATTTCAGCGCTTCGCGGCTCAGTCCGATGTCGATCTTCAGCATTTTCGCCCCATCCCACAGACGGTCGAAATGACGGGAGAGAAATGCAATGCGCCCGTCGCTGAGGCGCAGGCCCTCCCACACGCCGTCGCCAAGCACGAAGCCGGAATCGAACACGGAGACTTTGGCGTCCTCGCGCGGCGTCAGCGTTCCGTTGACGCTGATCAGGACGGAGTCGTTGCGAGGGTCGCCCTCGTATTCCTGAGTTCCAGCAGAGAGGCGCGTGCGATCCGGCATGATTCGCCTTGTGTTTTCAAGGCGGTCAGCATGGCTGTGGCCGGCGTCGACTTCAAGGGCGATTTCCGGCGGGCATGCCGGGGGAGCCGCGCGGCCGGACTTGTGTTCGCCGCTGTCGTCGGGCAGGGAAAGGCGTTGGTCCCCCCGATGCCGTCGAAACCGAACAGGAAAGCATTTCCGAGCGTCAAGCGCGTTCAGGACGTCGCATGGCCGGTCATCGGACTCTGCGCGGTGGCCGCGTCGTCCTGGCTTCTGTTCCGGGAGTTGCACGGGCTGTCGTTCGCCAGCCTGCGCCAGGCGTTCGCCTCGATCTCGCTTGGCCGCTGGCTGGCCGCGATCGGCTCGACTTCCCTCGCCTATGCGGCGCTCGCCTGGTACGACCAGATCGCGCTTCGGCATCTCGGCCGGCGGCTGAGCTGGCGCTTCGTCGGCCTTGCCTCGTTCACCACTTACGCCATTGCCCACAATATCGGCGCCTCCGTCCTTTCGGGCGCCGTCATCCGCTACCGGGCCTATTCGACCAAGGGACTGAGCGTCGGCGAGATCGGCGGCCTCGTTGCATTCTGCTCGTTCACGTTCGCCCTCGGGGTGACGACGGTCGGCGGCCTGCTGCTGCTCCTCCGTCCCGAGCTGGTCGAGCGCATCCCGGGAGCGCCGCTCTGGCTCGGACAGGCGGCCGGCCTCGTTCTGATCGCGGCGCCAGCCCTCTATGTGATCGGCGCCTTGCTGCATTTCCGACCGTTCAAGCTCGGCGGCTTCGAACTCGTCTATCCGCGCCCGCCCGTCGCGGCCCGGCAATTGCTCGCCGGGCCGCTCGAACTGGTCGGCGCCGCGGGCATCATCTTCTTCGCCCTGCCGGCCGCCGCCAATCCGGGATTCCTCGCGGTGCTCGGCGTCTTTGTCGCCTCGTTTTCGATTGCGCTGGTCAGCCACGCGCCCGGCGGGCTCGGGGTGCTCGAGATCGCGTTCCTCGAAGGCATGCCGGACGCGCCGCAGGCCAATGTCGTGGCGGCGCTGCTGGTGTTCCGGCTCCTTTATCTCATTGTGCCGTTCATCTTCGCGCTCGGCGTCGTGCTCGTGTTCGAGCGGGACCGCTGGCGCGCGCTGACCCGTTTCAGAGGAGGCCGCCCACGTGCCGTCGGTGATCACGATTGACGACAACGATGTCCTGCTGGCGATCGACCTGCAGGCTGATTTCATGCCGGGCGGGGCGCTGGCGGTCGGTGAGGGCGACGCGATCGTTCCGGCCGTCAACGCGCTCATGCGCGCCTTTCCCCATGTCGTGGTGACCCAGGACTGGCATCCTCCCGGCCACGCGTCGTTCGCCTCGACCCACTCCGCCGAGCCTTTCGCCACGAAGCGGCTCCATTACGGCGACCAGACCCTGTGGCCCGACCATTGCATCCAGGGAACCGGCGGGGCGGCGCTCCATCCCGCGCTCGAGACCGACAACGCCTTCCTCATCCTGCGCAAGGGCATGCACGCCGGGGTCGACTCCTATTCGGCCTTCGTCGAGGCGGACGGCAGGACGACGACCGGGCTTGCGGCGCTCCTGCGCGCCCGTGGCGTCCGGCGGGTGTTCTGCTGCGGGCTCGCGACCGACTATTGCGTCGCCTTCTCCGCCCTCGACGCGCGCGCCGCCGGTTTCGAGACCTTCGTCATCGAGGACGCCTGCCGGGCGATCGACGCCAACGATTCCCTCGCCGTCGCCTGGGCCCGGATGAGCGCGGCCGAGGTCTGGCGCATCGAGGCGCGGGAGATTCTCGGCCGTTAACTCTGTCGCTGGCCCCTGGCTGCGGTTAACCCCGGGTTAACCCGCCAAGCCGCATTGGAAGGGCGACGAGCGGCGCTTCGCGTGGGAGCGCCCGAAACCCCCGACTTCGGCGTCGTCATGATCACGCTATACCATCATCCCTTTTGCCCGCATTCGCGCTTCGTCCGCCTCGCCCTCGGCGAAATGGGGATCGAGCCGAAGCTGGTCGAGGAGCGGGCATGGGAGCGGCGGCGCGAATTCCTCGTGATGGCCGCGGAAGGCGCGACCCCGGTTGCGATCGACGACAGCGGCCCGGTCCTGCCGGGCGCCGAGGTCATCGCCGAATATCTCGACGAGACGCGCGGGCTCGGCCTCGGCCACCGCAGGCTCCTGCCCGACGACCCGGCCGGGCGAGCGGAGGCGCGGCGGCTGGTCGCGTGGTTCAACGTCAAGTTTTTCAACGAATCCAGCCAATGGATCGTTCGGGAAAAGGTCTACAAGCGCTTCATGAGCGCGGAGCTCGGCGGCGGCGGCCCCGACATGCAGGCGGTGCGCGCGGCGCGCTCCAATCTGCGCTATCATCTTCGCTACATCGGTCACCTGATCAAGGCGCGCAACTGGCTGGCCGGCGACAAGCTGACCTACGCCGACCTCGCGGCGGCGGCCCATCTTTCCTGCCTCGACTATCTCGGCGACGTGCAGTGGGACGAGAACGAAACGGCGAAAATCTGGTACGCGCGGGTGAAGTCGCGCCCGTCGTTCCGCCCCCTGCTGGCCGACCGCCTGCCGGGGATGAGCGCCAGCGCGACCTACGCCAATCTCGACTTCTAGCCTCTCTCAAGGCCAAAGCCCGCGCGCTCGGCTTCGACGCCTGCCGCGCAACGCCCGCGAAGCCCGTGAACGGCGTCCGCGACAACCTCGCCGCGTGGCTCGCCGAGGGCGCACACGGCGACATGGCGTGGATGGCGGAGACTTTCGACCGGCGCGCCGATCCGCGCATGCTCATGGCGAACGCAAAGAGCCTCGTGATGCTCGGCCTCAACTACGGACCGGCGCAGGACCCCCTCTCGACGCTCGCGCAAAAATCCGCCGGCGCGATCTCGGTCTACGCCCGCGGCCGCGATTATCACGACGTGATCAAGGGCCGGCTGAAGGAGCTGGCGGCCTTTCTCGTCGCCGTCTCGCGCCCCGAGCCGGTCGACGTCAAGGTGTTCGTCGACACCGCGCCCCTGATGGAAAAGCCGCTCGCCGCGCGGGCGGGAATCGGCTGGCAGGGCAAGCACACCAATCTGGTGTCGCGCGAATTCGGCTCGTGGCTGTTCCTCGGCGCGATCCTGACCGATCTCGATCTCCCGCCCGACGAGCCGGAGACCGACCATTGCGGAACCTGCCGGGCCTGCCTCGACGTCTGCCCGACCGGGGCCTTTCCGGCGCCCTACCGGCTCGACGCCCGCCGCTGCGTCTCCTATCTCACCATCGAACACAAGGGCCCCATCCCGCATGCGCTTCGGAGCGGGATCGGCAACCGCATCTACGGTTGCGACGACTGCCTCGCGGTCTGCCCGTGGAACAAGTTCGCCCGCACAGGCCGCGAGGCGAAGCTCGCAGCGCGCGAGGACATCGAGGCCCCGCCGCTCGCGAAGCTCGCCGGCCTCGACGATGCCGGCTTCCGCGCGCTGTTCGCCGCAAGCCCGGTCAAACGGCTCGGGCGGGCGCGATTCCTGCGCAACGTCCTCGTCGCGATCGGCAATTCGGGCGATCCGTCGCTGGCCGCGGCGGCGACCGCGCGGCTTGATGACAATGAGCCGCTGGTCCGCGGCGCCGCGGTCTGGGCGCTCTCGCGTTTGCTTGCGAGCGAGGACTTCGTCCAAATAGGCAAGGCGCGTGCGCAAAACGAGCACGACCAATCCGTCGCCGAGGAGTGGCGTTTCGCCCTCGGCGCCAGGACGCCTTGATCGCCTCGCTAGCGCTGCCTCCCGCCCTCGGGCGGCGAGCGTTTCTCTAGTGCGAGACCGCGGCCTCGGTCTGATGCTTCAACCGCTCGATCTCGTCCTTCAGATGCAGCTTTTTCCGCTTGAGTTCGTGTACCTTGATGTCGTCTGCCGCCGGATGACTTTCTTCGGCGAGAATCGCTTCTTCAATCGCCTGATGACGACGCACCAGTTCATTGAGATGCGAGTCAATCGACATGGGACCGCTCCGTCTGGACCATAACGACGAAATTGTGACACAACGAGCGGCCCGCGCAAGCGGCAAAATGGCGCAGGCCCAATCAAATTGTCGTCGTCGGGAGTGCGGGCGCCCGGATTTCGGGCAGGCTGCAACAACCGTTTACGCCCTGAATTGTCGATGATTTTTTGGTCAACATATGTCAGCAGCACGGTCGAACGCCCGTCGAAAGTCTTGCGTCAGGAGAGGCGCGCGCTCATAGTCATCCGGCTTCGCGGGCGCGGGCGGATGGGCGCCGAAATGCGCAACGCGCGGTGACGGAATGGATGAAGAACTGACGCAGGAGGAACGCGCCGCCCTTGTCGCCCACGTCGAGCGGCTGCGCGAAGAGCATCGTGACCTCGACGCCGCCATCGCGGCGCTGAGCGACGCCGGACAGGCCGCCGACCGGCTGCAATTGCAGCGGTTGAAAAAGCGCAAGCTCATGCTGCGCGACAAGCTCGTCGTGCTCGAGGACCAGCTGACCCCCGACATTATCGCCTGACACGGGGAAGACGCGTCATGCCCTATGAAGTCAACGCCGAACTGCCGCCGTCGGTCCGTTCCCATCTGCCCGAGCACGCGCAGACGATCTTCCGCGAGGCCTTCAACCACGCCTACGCTGCCCACGCGCACGACCCCCGCCAGGAGGAAGCCGCCTTCCGCATCGCCTGGGCGGCGGTGAAGCGGGTCTACGAGAAGGTCGGCGGCGAATGGGTGGAGAGGGGATGATCCCGAGGGATGATTTCAGGTCGGTTCAGAACCGTCATCGCAAGCGGAGCGAAGCACTCCAGGGAACATAGAGCGCTCTTCTGGTGTGGATTG
The DNA here is from genome assembly GCA_963741405.1 of uncultured Alphaproteobacteria bacterium. Lineage (GTDB taxonomy): Bacteria > Pseudomonadota > Alphaproteobacteria > Rhizobiales > Beijerinckiaceae > Roseiarcus. The sequence goes on along the minus strand of CAVUHX010000037.1, from coordinate 315,952 downwards.
CTTCGCCGCTACGCTCCTCGCGATGACGCGGCGGCTCAACCTCATTGCATTAACCTCTTGTCGACTGAATACCCTGCTCAGTGACCTTCGTGCGGCCTTTGTGTCCTTCGCGTTAAAAAATGAAACACGAAGGACACCACGCTCCGCACGAAGGACGGAATGGGGTCGCTTCGCAGCGGCCCCGCGTGCAAGGGCGACCGGCGGCGGGATCAGGCCGCCGATCCCACGGCGCGGCGGGCCCGATAGACGACGAAGCCCAGACCGGCGAAGCCAAAAATCATCATCGCCCAGGTTGAAGGCTCCGGAACCGCTCCGGCGCCCGTCACCACGCCCTCGATCGTCAGAACGGCGCCGACGGCGTAGGGCGTGTAGGTGGCCCCGTTGTAATAGCCCATGCCGCTGAGGTCGATGACTTCGGTGAACGCGCCGAGCGACGAGGTGCCGAAGGTCACGTCGAGCGGGCCGAACTGCTGGCCGGCGTCGAGGCCGGTAAACGGATTGAACCCGCTCAGCCCGAAGCCGCCGCCCGACGCGATGCTGAAGGCGCCGTCCAACAGGTCGGACGGCCCGCTGGCGAAGTTCGCGGCGAACAGATCGCTCGTCAGCGGGTTCGCGCCCTGCTGAACGGTCCCGAAATCGAGCACGTAGTTCGTCCCGCTGCCGGTGAGGCTGCCGGAGCCGCTCGTCTTGCCGAAGCCGGCGACCGCGTAATTGTTCACCTGGGCCGTCACAGTCACCGGACCGACGGTCAGCGCCACGTCGCTGAGTTCCGAATCGTGACTCGCCAGGGCGAGCGCGGCGCTGCCGCTGTACGTCCCGGCCGCGCTGGTGTTGAGGCCGACCTTCAGCGCGTTAGACGACCCGCCATTGCCGGCGACGCCTGTGCCCAGATTGCCGCTGGTGGAGAACGGGTACGCGGGCGGGGCAGATCCGAAGCCGCCGGTGATCACGTCGGTCAGCGCGCCGGTCGCCGTATTGGTCACTGTCACGCTCTGGTCGGCAACCGATTGGCCGACATGAACCACGCCGAAAGCGACGCTCGGCGTCACCGACGCTGCGGCCGTCTGATAGACGTTCCCGGTCAGCGACACGGTCTTGCTGCCCACCGACATGTCGGCGGCGTTGTCGGTGCCCGCGCCGGTCGTGACGAAGTTGACGGTCGCGGTTCCGTTGGTCGTCCCGGACGTCGCCGTGCTGGCGAGCCCGACCGACAGGCTCGTCGCGTCGGTGCCCCCGGCGACGAGAGGAGTTGTGTTGATCGCGCCGCTGTTGGTGAAGCCCGTGGGGGCGGTTCCGAAGCTCGCCTTCAGGGACTCCGTGTACTGGTCGGGCGAGGTGTTGGTCACGCTGACATTGGCCGACGGGGCCGCGTCGCCGACGCGCGCCGCGAGAGTAACGCTGGTCGTGTTGAGCGTCGGGTTGGCGAGGCGATAGACCGCCCCCGTAACCGCGACATTTTGACTCGGAAGCGGCGTCGTCGTGCCGTCGTTGGGGATGCTCGTGCCGTCGGAGACGAAGTTCAGCACGACATTGCCCGACTGCGCGCCGGCCGCGTTCGTGTTCATGCCGACCGTGATCGACGTATTGGACGTCGGCGGCGAGGTCGCGGCCAGACCCGTGAAGCTGCCGGAGGCGGTGAAGCCGGACGGCGCCGAGCCGACGCTGCCGTTGAGCAGCTCGGTGTACTGGCTGACCGGCGCGGTGTTGCTCACGCTGATCTGCTGCGTGGGCGCCGTGCTGTTGATGCGCACATTGCCGAGGTTGATCGGCTGCGTGTTGTTGACTGTGGCCTGCGCATAATTGAACACGCCGCCGGAGATGTCGCCGGACACGCCGACGTTCTGATCGGCCAGAGGCGTGTTGGCGAGATGGCTGGTCGTCGCGCCGTCCGAGGCCTGGTGCACGACCACGCTGCCGCCGAACGTGCCGGCGACGTTGGTGTTCACCGACACCGTCATGCTGGCGCTGTCGGTCGCCCCGGCCGCCAGATTGGTGATCGAGCCGGAGAAGGTGGGAGTCTGGCCGGAGGTGGGCGCGTAGGTCCCGAAGCTGCTGTCGAGACCTTCGGAGAACGCGCCCGCCGGGGCGGTGTTGGTGATCGACAGCGCCTGCGACACCGTCCCGCCGCCGTCGCCGACATGCGCCACGATGTTGACCGGCGCGATCGTGTTCGAGGAGGCGAGGTTATAGACGCCGCCGGTCACGTTCACGGTCTGCGAGGGCAGGGTCGTGAGACCGAGCCCACTGGTGCCCGCACCGTTGGAGACGAGGCCCAGCGTGGCCGTGCCGCTGATCGCGCCGGCCGTCGCGGTGCTGATGCCGACCTTGAGGCTCGAACTATCGGTCGTGCCCGCCGCGAGATTGGTGAACGAGCCGCCGTTGGTCGTGATCCCCGTAGTCGCCCCGCCAATGCTGGCGTTCAGTCCTTCCTGGTAGCTGGCGTTGGTGATGGTCGTATTCTGAACCGACACGGCCTGCTGCGTCACCGTGTCGCCGACGTGGTAATTGCCGAGGTTGATCGGCTGGGTCGAGGTCACCGTCGGGTTCGCGTAGTCATACGCCGCGCCGTTGATCGCCAGAGTCTGGCTCGCGACATTGTCGAAATTGTTGGCGATATGCACGGCCTGGCCGGCGAGTGCGCCGGCAGCCGTCGGGGCATAGGTCACGCCGAGGTTGGAAGTCGCGCTCGAGGTCGCCACCGGGCCCCAGTTCGACGCGGTGACGCCCGCGCCGGTGAGCGCGGCGGAGGTGATATTGCCGCCGTTGACGCTGGTCTGGATTGCGCCTTGCAGGCTCGGGCCGCTGGTCCCGGTATTTTCGATCGTATAGTTCTGCGTCGTGCTGGAGCCGACATGCACGTTGCCGAAGGTCATGGTCGGCGTCGTAGTCGTTCCGCCCGCCACATTGCCGCCCAGCGCCTGCGCCGTCGTGCTGCCGGAAGAGAGGATCTGGCCCGTTCCGGTCACGTTGGCGTGGTTGTTGAAGCTGTCGCCCGTGCCGAAACTGGCGTTGGTGTAGCTCTGGCTGACCGTGATGTTCTGGCTGCCGAGCTTGAGGGAGCCGTTCTGGGCGAGGGTCCCGGCCGTCGAGGCGCTGGGCGAGGCGGAAAGGTCGAGCGTCGCGCCGTTGTCAACCTGGACGGTCCCGGTCGCGCCCTGGATTCCGCCCTGCGCGGCAAGCGTGCCGCCGCTCGCCTCGACGAGATTGGTGTTGGCGATCGCGGGAACGATGATCCCATACCCGTTCGTCGTGCCGGAGTTGGTGAAGCTCGGTGCGGTCAGGTTGCCGCCCTGCATCAGCAGGGTTCCGTTGTTCGACGCGGCTCCCAGTGTGTAAATGGCTGCGCCATTGCCCACGGTCGTCGTGCCGCTGTTTGTGAACGTTCCACCCGCCGACAGCTTGTCGCCCGACGTTCCGAGCGTCAGAGCGCCTCCGGAGTTGACGGTCACGCCCTGTCCCACCGTCAGCGAGGCCGGCGTGGCCCCCTGGTAGGCGAGCGTGTTGCCGTTGGTGACGTGCAGCGAGTTGATGGTGGCGTCCTGGTTGAGCGTCACGTTTCCGGACGCGGTGGCGCCGATCGTCACGTTCGAATAGGACAGCGGAACGCCGGCGCTCCATCCCGATGCAGTGCTCCAGGCCCCGGCCCCGCCGTTCCACGTGTCGGCGGTCGAGCCGGGCGTGGCCACCGTCTGTAGCTGGATGGTTCCGGAATTGTCGTTGTAGTTGGCCGTCAGCGTGATCCCGCCGCCAAGGTTGACGTACGCGCCGTCGCCCGAATTGGCGCCGCTGACCAAGTGGGAGAAGACGCCGGTCAGGCTGCCCGGCGTGAAGGTCGCGACGGTGAAGCTTTGACCGGCCGTGCTAAACGAGAACCCGTTGCTCGTCGCCGCATTCAGCGTGCCGCCCTGGAGCAGCACCGGCGCGCTCGCGACGCTAACCTGGCTCGTCTGGTTCGCGCCCGTCCCTGTGACGAGCGTCTGCAGCGTCCCGGCCGACGTATTGGTCAATCCGCCGTGGACGGTGAGCGTGCCGTTCTGGTTGCCGGTGAGGACGCCGCCGGCCAGGGTCGCGGCATTGTTCACCTGGCCGTTGATCGTGCCGTTCCCCTGGATCGTGCCGCCGTTGTTGGCGATCGTGGCCGCGGTCAGGGTTCCGTTGACCGTAGTCACGCCGGCCGTCTGGGTATAGGCGTTCGCCCCCGTCGTATTGAGGAGACCGCCGGCGTTGATGTTGACCGTGCCGGCGTTCGTGGCGGCGCCATTGATCGCCAACTGGGCTTGATGGCCGCCGGCGGTGTTGCCGTAGATGTCGATCGTCCCGGCGCTGGCGTTGTTCAGCCCATTGGCGGACACGAGGTCGTCGGCACTCAGGTTGTTGTTGTTCGTGCCGATCCAGACGGTGTTGTTGTTGGTCAGCGTGCCGCCGATCGTCACATGCGAACCGCCGTTGGCGAAGCCGTCGTCGACGAACAGGCCAGCCTGCTGCGTTCCGGCGGCGATGGTCAGGTCCGTGCTCGGGTTGGTCGTGATGCTCACGCCGTTTTGCACGGTGAGGGAGCTGTTCTTGTCCAGCGTGCCGAGCGTGGCCAGGGCGCTGTTGGTCGTGGGGCTTCCGGCGTTGGCGATGAGGGCCTTCGTGCCGTTGAGCGTCACATTGCCCGCCGCGGTCGGAGTTCCGATCGACGAGATCGTGCCGCTGTCATAGATGACCGCGCTGTCGCCGGTCAGGTTGTAGGTCCCGGTCAGCGCCGATGGCGCGGCCGAATGCACCACGAGCGAAGCCTGCGCGGTGTTGCCGGTATTGCCGAAGAGGTCGATCGTCCCGTTGTTGACGACATTGGCCGCGGTCACCGAATCGTTGGAGCTGAGGTTGTTGTTGTTCGTGCCGATCCAGACGGTGTTGTTGTTGGTCAGCGTGCCGCCGATCGTCACCTGCGAACCGCCGTTGGCGAAGCCGTTGTCGACGAACAGGCCAGCCTGCTGCGTTCCGGCGGCGATGGTCAGGCCCGTGCTCGGGTTGGTCGTGATGCTCACGCCGTTTTGCACGGTGAGGGAGCTGTTCTTGTCCAGCGTGCCGAGCGTGGCCAGGGCGCTGTTGGTCGTGGGGCTTCCGGCGTTGGCGATGAGGGCCTTCGTGCCGTTGAGCGTCACATTGCCCGCCGCGGTCGGAGTTCCGATCGACGAGATCGTGCCGCTGTCATAGATGACCGCGCTGTCGCCGGTCAGGTTGTAGGTCCCGGTCAGCGCCGATGGCGCGGCCGAATGCACCACGAGCGAAGCCTGCGCGGTGTTGCCGGTATTGCCGAAGAGGTCGATCGTCCCGTTGTTGACGACATTGGCTGCGGTCACCGAATCGTTGGAGCTGAGGTTGCTGTTGTTCGTGCCGATCCAGACGGTGTTGTTGTTGCTCAGCGTGCCGCCGATCGTTACCTGCGAACCGCCGTTGGCGAAGCCGTTGTCGACGAACAGGCCAGCCTGCTGCGTTCCGGCGGCGATGGTCAGGTCCGTGCTCGGGTTGGTCGTGATGCTCACGCCGTTTTGCACGGTGAGGGAGCTGTTCTTGTCCAGCGTGCCGAGCGTGGCCAGGGCGCTGTTGGTCGTGGGGCTTCCGGCGTTGGCGATGAGGGCCTTCGTGCCGTTGAGCGTCACATTGCCCGCCGCGGTCGGAGTTCCGATCGACGAGATCGTGCCGCTGTCATAGATGACCGCGCTGTCGCCGGTCAGGTTGTAGGTCCCGGTCAGCGCCGATGGCGCGGCCGAATGCACCACGAGCGAAGCCTGCGCGGTGTTGCCGGTATTGCCGAAGAGGTCGATCGTCCCGTTGTTGACGACATTGGCCGCGGTCACCGAATCGTTGGAGCTGAGGTTGCTGTTGTTCGTGCCGATCCAGACGGTGTTGTTGTTGGTCAGCGTGCCGCCGATCGTCACATGCGAACCGCCGTTGGCGAAGCCGTCGTCGACGACCAGGCCAGCCTGCTGCGTTCCGGCGGCGATGGTCAGGTCCGTGCTCGGGTTGGTCGTGATGCTCACGCCGCTTTGCACGGTGAGGGAGCTGTTCTTGTCCAGCGTGCCGAGCGTGGCCAGGGCGCTGTTGGTCGTGGGGCTTCCGGCGTTGGCGATGAGGGCCTTCGTGCCGTTGAGCGTCACATTGCCCGCCGCGGTCGGAGTTCCGATCGACGAGATCGTGCCGCTGTCATAGATGACCGCGCTGTCGCCGGTCAGGTTGTAGGTCCCGGTCAGCGCCGATGGCGCGGCCGAATGCACCACGAGCGAAGCCTGCGCGGTGTTGCCGGTATTGCCGAAGAGGTCGATCGTCCCGTTGTTGACGACATTGGCCGCGGTCACCGAATCGTTGGAGCTGAGGTTGCTGTTGTTCGTGCCGATCCAGACGGTGTTGTTGTTGGTCAGCGTGCCGCCGATCGTCACATGCGAACCGCCGTTGGCGAAGCCGTCGTCGACGAACAGGCCAGCCTGCTGCGTTCCGGCGGCGATGGTCAGGTCCGTGCTCGGGTTGGTCGTGATGCTCACGCCGCTTTGCACGGTGAGGGAGCTGTTCTTGTCCAGCGTGCCGAGCGTGGCCAGGGCGCTGTTGGTCGTGGGGCTTCCGGCGTTGGCGATGAGGGCCTTCGTGCCGTTGAGCGTCACATTGCCCGCCGCGGTCGGAGTTCCGATCGACGAGATCGTGCCGCTGTCATAGATGACCGCGCTGTCGCCGGTCAGGTTGTAGGTCCCGGTCAGCGCCGATGGCGCGGCCGAATGCACCACGAGCGAAGCCTGCGCGGTGTTGGCGGTATTGCCGAAGAGGTCGATCGTCCCGTTGTTGACGACATTGGCTGCGGTCAGCGAATCGTTGGAGCTGAGGTTGTTGTTGTTCGTGCCGATCCAGACGGTGTTGTTGTTGGTCAGCGTGCCCGTCAGCGTGAGGCTTGCGCCGCCCTGGCCGAAACCGGGGTCGAGATAGAGGTTGCCGCTCGCGTTGACCGTCGCGTTCCCGATCGTGATCGCGCCGTCTGTCCCGGTCAGCGTGACCGAATTGCCGCCGCTGACGGTCGCGTCATAGGTGAACGCGCCGTTGTTGGGATAGGTCGAGTTACAGGACGTCCAGGTGCCCGCCAGGGTCCACTCCCCGCTGGCGCCGGAAGCGCAGGAGAAGTTGGCCGCCGACGCCGACGTCGGCGCCATCGCGGCGCCGGCGACCGTCAGTCCCAGCAGCGCGCTCCCCGATATCCGGAAGAAAGGGGTTCCTCGCACGCAGGACCGAAGCGCGGTCGTCCCCAGGAGTCAATTCAACACGGAACTATCATTGTCATTGCGCATGGCCGTCCCCTACTCGCTCGCGACCAACAAGGGTCATCCCCTTCCCAAAGGGCCTACGCCGATTGTGAAACCTGCCAGGCGTTTCCCAACTCGCAGGTCACCCGCTCCCGCACGTCGGCAGGTTGCAGACTATTGACGCCGCGTGTACGCTGTCAAGTGTAGTCGTCGCGCCATCTTACTTAATAAATTCTTTAATAAGCGTATTCGCCGCGGCGCCACGACTCTATCAGCCGCAGGAACGGCGCAGGGAAGGCTCAACCAAAGAACGTGTGGCGTACGCTAACTGGACCGTGAGCGTCATCAGCAGCGGGATCGGGCGGAACGACGCTGCGTCCCGGCGTTTCGAGGCCCCTCAAATGCACCGGCCTGACGCGGAGGAGGGAGGATCGGCGAGGCGATCGACAAACGAGAGCCAGTTGCGCCGCCGAGTTCAAGCCGATTCCGCTGCGCCCTCCATTTCGGCTTTCTTGTCTTGTTTAAATACATGTTATATGCGTATTTGTATCCCGAATCCGGCCCGTTTCGGCACGACGCTAAGCGGGGTCGCAAGTCCCTGAAAACATGAGTCCCACCCGCTAAACCTGCGCTAAACGCGCCCTGAGCGCCGAATGCCGGGGACGGGGGTCCGCGTCCGCACCGGCGCTTGCGCCGCCCGCGGCCTTCCTCTAATCGCTGCCTCCATGGTTTTCGGCGAATCGCTCGTCGGCGGGCGCCCGTGAACGGCGCGGCAAAACCCGTCGCAATCATCATGGGCAGCCAGTCGGACTGGGCGGTGATGCGCCGCGCCGCCGAGACGCTCGAAGCGCTCGGAGTGGGCCATGACGCCCGGATCGTCTCCGCCCATCGCACGCCCGACCGGCTCGTCGCCTTCGCCAAGGGCGCGAAGGCCGAGGGGTTCAAGGTCATCATCGCCGGCGCGGGGGGCGCGGCGCACCTTCCGGGCATGACCGCGGCCTTCACCGCCCTGCCGGTGTTCGGCGTTCCCGTCCCGTCGAAGGCCTTGTCGGGCCAGGACAGTCTGCTGTCGATCGTTCAGATGCCGGCGGGCGTCCCGGTCGGAACTCTGGCGATCGGCGAAGCCGGCGCGATCAATGCGGCGCTGCTCGCCTGCGCCGTGCTGGCGCTCTCGGACGAGGCGCTGGCCGTCCGGCTCGAGGCCTGGCGGGCCGAGCGCACCGCTTCGGTCGCCGAACGCCCCGACGACACGGAGGCGCGATGATCCTGAGCCCCGGGGCGACGATCGGCATCCTCGGATCCGGCCAGCTCGGCCGCATGCTCGCCATCGCGGCGCTGAAGGTCGGCCTGCGGACCCATGTTTACGCTCCCGAAACGGAGGCGCCGGCCTACGACGCCGCCGGCGTGCGCACCATCGCCCCGTTCAACGACGAGGAGGCGCTCAAGAGCTTCGCCGGGGCCGTCGACGTCGTGACCTACGAGTTCGAGAATGTGCCGACCGAGACGGTCGAGTTCCTTGCCGAGCGCCTGCCCGTCCGGCCCGGCGTGAAGGCGCTGGCGCTGACCCAGGACCGGCTGATCGAAAAGACCTTTTTGCGCGACCTCGGCCTGAAGACCGCGCCCTTCGTCGGGGTCGAGGATGCGGGCGCTCTGGCGCGCGCCGTCGCCGAACTCGGCCGGCCGGCGATCCTGAAGACCCGCCGCTTCGGCTACGACGGCAAGGGCCAGTCGCTCATCCGCGAGGGCTCCAACGTTTCGGCGGTCCATCGGGCGCTGGGGGGCGCGCCGATGATCCTCGAGGGCTTCGTCGCCTTCGAGCGCGAAGTCTCGGTCGTCGCGGCGCGCAGCCTCGAGGGCGATGTCGTCGCCTACGACCTCAGCGAGAACGAGCACGAGCGGCACATTCTGGCGCGCAGTCGCGCGCCGGCGCGCATCAGCCTCGAGTCGGCGCTCGAGGCCAAGCGGATCGCGACGACGGTCCTTGAGGCGCTCGACTATGTTGGCGTGCTGGCGGTGGAACTGTTCGTCACGCGTGACCGGCAGGGCCGCGAGGGCCTCGTCGTCAACGAGATCGCCCCGCGGGTGCACAATTCCGGACACTGGACGCTCGACGGCGCGCAAACGTCCCAGTTCGAGCAGCATCTGCGCGCCATCGCCGGCTGGCCACTCGGCGCGTCGACTCGGCGGGGCCGGGTCGAAATGCACAATCTCATCGGCGAGGACGCAGAGGAATGGCGCGACATCCTCGCCCAGCCCGACCTCTGCCTGCATCTCTACGGCAAGCTCGAAATCCGCCCCGATCGCAAGATGGGCCACGTGACGCGGGTCTTTCCCGACGCGCCGGACGAGCCGTGAATCTCGGGCGCGCCTTGACAGCGCCGAGGCCGCCTCATTATACCCGCGCCTCGTCTTTGAGCCGCATAAAGCTCAAGCGCTTGGCATGGCGGGATAGCTCAGCTGGTTAGAGCGGCGGAATCATAATCCGTAGGTCCCCGGTTCGAGTCCGGGTCCCGCTACCATCGTCCGCCTCCTGTTCCGCTGGCCCGAAAATTTCCGTGCTTGCGCCGCAGACTTCGGCGCCCTAGCGAGAGAACGGCCGTGTCGGGGAGCGTCCGGAGGACGTGCGTTCATGAAACTCATTCTCGCGGTGGTGAAGCCGTTCAAGCTCGAGGAGGTCCGGACCGCGCTCGACAAGGCCGGCCTGCGCGGCATGACCGTCAGCGAGGCCAACGGATACGGCCGGCAGAAGGGCCACACCGAGATCTATCGCGGCTCCGAGTACACCGCCGCCTTCATGCCGAAGCTGCGCCTCGAGATGGCGGTCGCCGACCATGAGGTCGACCGCACGGTCGAGGCGATCCGCGCCGCCGCCCGCACCGGCCAGATCGGCGACGGCAAGATCTTCGTCCTGCCGATGGAGCGGGCCATCCGGGTGCGCACCGGCGAATCCGGCGACGAAGCGCTCTGACCGTGGGCTCGGCGTAACGCTGCGCTACCTGGGCCTTTGAAACAGGCCCGGCCACCGCCTTTCCATCCACGCGAGCGCCCGCGACACGGCGCGGCGCACCGCGGGAACGTCCTCGGCGATCAGGATGAGGCCGAGCGGCAGCATCCACAGACCAAACACCGGCAGAACGGCTAGGAAGCCGCCGAGGATCAGGAGAACGCCGGCGGGGATGCGCGCCCAGCGCGACTCGGGCCTCATGAGCCATTGGATCCAGCTCCTGACCCAGCCCGGAAGGCGGTCGACGAGGGCGGCGAGGCGGCGCCGGTGGTGATGCGAGTCGTCCAAGGCGGATGCTTGGTACACTTCAGGATCGAGAACTGGAAGGCTGCAATCGTTGGAAGCGGAGCGCGGCGGCGAGGCGCGGCTCTCGATCGCCGACCAGGAGGCCCGCCTCCAGAGATGAAAATGGGTGTTTTTCAGAGGTTTGAAATAAATTCCTCATCCTGTAAACCTCCTATCGAACGTAGAAATAACAGGATAATTTCTGTCCTGTTATAAGCCGGAACAGGCCGCGCCGCGGCGGCTTGAGAGGGTCGCCGCCAGGCCGGGCTCGAAATCGGTTACGCCTGTCTGTTGACAAATTGGATGAAGAGCGGACTTTTCGAAGGCGTTCCGGCGACCCGATGCGCACCGTTCACTCCCCCCGGTACACCGGCTTCCGCTTCTCCTTGAACGCCTTCAGGCCCTCGACGTAGTCGGCGCTGTCGTAGACGACGCGCCTCAGGCCCTGGACGCGTTCGAAGCCCTGCGGGCTCATCGGATGGGCGTCGGCGAGCATCCTGAGCTCCTCCTTCATCACCGCGATCGACAGCGGCGCGTTGGCGACGATGTCCTCGGCCATCGTGTAAGCGAAAAGCTCGATCTTCTCGACCGGCAGGACGTGGTTGACGAGGCCCGCGGCAAGCGCCCGCGCGGCGGAAATGGGCCTGGCGGTGAACGCCATCTCCTTGATCAGCCGCAGGGGCGCGCCGTTGAGGAAGGTCAGCATGCCCGAGACGTTGTAGGGCACGCCGAGTTTCGCGGGCGTGAGGGCGAAGGTCGCGTTCTCGGCGGCGACGATGATGTCGCAGGCCATCGCCGCTTCGCACGCCCCGCCCCAGACGCCGCCCTCGACCATGGCGATGACCGGCGCCGGATGCGATTCGATCGCCCGGATCAGCCGGCGCAGCGGATCGTACCAGCCGAGCGGGTCGCGCCGCGCCTCCGGCAATTCGTCGACGTCGTGCCCGGCCGACCAGATCTTCACCCCGGGCATCGCTCTCAGGATCACCGCGCGGACGCGCTCCCCGGCGAAGTTTTCGAGCGCGTTGAGCATTGCTTCGACCAGCGCCGCCGAGAGCGCGTTGCGCTTCTCGAAATGGTCGAGGCAGATCGTGCCGACCGAGCCTTCAATTTTCGCTTGAATGAACGGCATGGCGGCCCTCGGCGATCCCGCCGCACTCTGACGCCGGATCGGCGGGAGGGGCAACCGGCGACCGTCGCCGGACGGGGCGACAAACCGCCGCGGGAGGACCCTCGCCGGTCACTCTGAACGCCGGTCCCGAGCGCTCGACCGAAGGCGACCGGTTGCCGCACGCGGCCGCCGCGGCCGCGGCGCGCTCGACGGGAGGGCGCGGCGCGGCCCGACGGATTCAGCGGCTCCTGCCGCAGCCTTCACATGAGCCGGCGGCGCCGGCGCGACTTTCTCCTCCTCCGCCGGCGGCGGGTCGAGCAGCAGGTAATAGAGGTACTTCTCGAACTCCTCGGGGAAACGGCTGACCACGGTTTCCGGATCCGGGGTCAGCGCGGCGTCGGTGATGAGCCCGAACTGAACCTTGCCAGCGTAGGAGAGGATCGACACGCCCATGCCGACGTCTCCGGACTGCGGCACCCAGAACAGCGACTGCTTCAGGGTGCTGCCGGCGACCTTCACGGGCTCAGCCAGGCCCGGCACGTTGGTCATCACCGCTGTCGAGCGGCTGGCGATCAGGTTGAGCAGCAGGTCCTGCGCGACCTTCGGCAGATAGCCGAGCGCGGCGAACAGGCCCAGCGAGACGCTCGGCTCATAAGAGGTCTTCAGCTCCAGCGCACGCTGGCGCACCGTCATCAGCCTGTCGAGCGGATGCTCGACGCCGACCGGCAGCAGGACGCCGATGATGCCGAAGCGGTTGCCGAGCTCGGGGTCGCCGGGCTGGCGCAGGTCGATCGGCACCAGCGCGCGGCATTCGACGCCCTCCGTCCGGTCGCCCTTGTCGGCCAGGTAGCGGCGCATCGCGCCTGCTGCGCACGCGAGCAACAAGTCGTTGATCGAGCAGCCGAGCGCCCGGCTCACCGCCTTGACCTCGGGAAGCTCCAAGGGCTCGCACCAGGCTACGCGCTTCGAACCGTTCGGCTTGCCCTTGAACCGGGTCGCGCTGTCGGTCGGCATGAAGAGCAGCCAGCCGAGCTCCCCCGCCACGCCGACCCCGTCCCGCAACAGGCTCGCGGCGCGCAGCGGATGGCGCAGGTAATCGAGCGCGGCGCGCAGGGTCGAGGTCGAAGCCTGCGTTCCCGCATTGATCGCCGCGACGACCGGCGCCATCAGGCTCTGCACCCAGCCTTCGTCCTCGTCCGCGAGGTCGGCGCGATGCGCCTCGTTCTTAGGTCCGTCGACCAGCGCCATGGTGACGCCCATCAGCGCGACGCCGTCGGCGATCGCATGATGCATGCGGAACACCACGGCCGCCCCGCCGTCGTATTTTTCCACGATATGCACGGTCCAGAGCGGGTGGTTGGGATCGAGCGGCTCCGAGGCCAGTTCGCCGACGAAGCGCTCGAACGCCCGCTTGCCGCCGCGTCCCGGCAGGTTCACCCGTTTGATGTGGTGGGCGAGGTCGAAACTCGGGTCGTCGCGCCAGTAGACGCCGGCCGGCCTGTAATCGACCTTCTGGCGATAGCGCCGGTAGCCCATGAGCCCGTCGGCGATCTGTTTCTCGACCCTGTCGAGGGCGACCGGCCCCTCCAGGATCCAGACACCAACGATCATCATCAGGTTGCACGGGCTGTCCATGCGCAGCCACGTCGTGTCGACCGACGACATGCGTTCGCTGCGGCTCATCGTTCCCTCCCCAATCTGTCCGCGACCATAGCGAGTTCCGACGCGCGCAAGAAGCGCATTTAGGCAGATAAACCTACACCGTTGGGCTATTGAATGCCGCACGATGACGCAGGAGATCTTTCGCCAATTGCTGCTGACGGAACTCGACCGGTCCGCCGAACTCCGCGCCCGGGTGGTCGAGGACGCGGGATTCAGCGAGCGGCGCGTCCTGTTGCGCGCCTGGCAGGCAGCGCGGCTCGCCCGCACGCACCGGGATCTCCTCGAAAGCCGCCGCTTCCACGACGCGGCGGAATTCTTCCTCATCGACCTCTACGGGCCGAGGGACCTCAGCCGGCACATCGAGGAGGTGCGGCGGATCGTGCCGCTGATGACGAGCGTTTTGCCGGATTCGGGCCTGGCGACGGTCGCCCACGCGATGGAGCTCAACGCCCTGTCGGAGAGCCTGGACGGCGCGATGGTCGAAACGCTCGGCGAAAGGACGGCGGACATCACCGCCGAAGCCTACGCCGAGGCCTATCGGGCGATCGACCGCGCCCAGGACCGCGAACGGCAGATCGACCTCATCGCGCTGCTCGGCGAGGCGCTCGACAGGCTGACCCATCTTCGCTTCATCGGCATGACGCTCAAGGTGATGCGCAAGCCGGCCCGGGTGGCGGGCCTCGGCGAGCTGCAGGCCTTTCTCGAGCGCGGCTATTCGGCTTTCGGGGCGATGCGGGGTGGGGCGGGCGAATTCGTCTCGATTGTCGTCGCGCGCGAGCGGGCGATCTCCGAAGCGATACTGGCGGGCGACGACGAACCCCTGAGGCGCACAGGCGCTTGAGTCCGGCGCGAAGCGGCGTCACGCTGTCCGTTCTCGACGGAGCCTCGACCATGCCGGCCCCCGGTCCTGAACGTTTCAATCTCGCCCGCCATTGCCTCGGCAGGCAGGCGGCGGAGCGCGGCGGCAAGACCGCGCTGATCATCGCCGACGGTCGAGATGCGGTCCGGTCATGGACGTACGCCGAGCTCGATGGGAGGGTCCGGCGCCTCGCCGGCGGGCTGATCCAAAGCGGCCTCCGGAAGGGCGACCGGGTGATGATCCGCGCCGCCAACGACATCGATTTCCTCCTCGCCTTTTTCGCCGTCACGGGCATCGGCTGCGTCGCCCAGCCGGCTTCGTCGATGCTGACCGCCGAAGAGGCGCTGGCGCTGGCGGCGGACTCCGGCGCGTCCACCATCTTCCTCGGCGACCCCGATTCGAACGAGCGGGCGCTCTTTTCCCATCTCCGGGTCTTCGATCGGCGGGAGACGCTCCGGCTCGCCGGAGAGGCCGCGCCGGCGGATTACGCCGAGACGTCGGCGGACGACCCCGCTTATCTCGTCTTCACCTCCGGCTCGACCGCCCAACCGAAGGGCGTGCTGCACGCCCACCGGGTCGTGATCGGCCGCCGGCCGATGGCGGCCGACTGGCTGGGCCTGCGCGAGGACGACGTCATTCTCCACGCCGGCAACATCAACTGGACTTATACGCTCGGCGTCGGCGTGCTCGATCCTTTCGCGCGCGGGGCGACCGGCGCGCTCTACGCCGGCCCGCGCGACGCTGCGATCTGGCCCGCCCTCATCGAGCGGACGCGCGCCACGATCTTCGCCGCCGTGCCGAGCGTCTACCGGCAGATCGTGAAATACGGCGATCCCGCCGCGCACGACCTCTCCCGCCTGCGCCACGGCGTCACCGCGGGAGAGGCGCTTCCGCCCGACCTGCTGGCCCGATGGCGCGAGACGACCGGAACCTGGCTCTACGAAGCGCTCGGCATGAGCGAGATCTCGACTTACATTTCGAGCCGCCCCGGGGAAGACATTCGCCCCGGCTCGCCGGGCCGGCCGCAGCGAGGCCGGCCCGTCGCCGTTCTGCCCGTCGAGGGGGGAACCGAGCCCCTGCCCGTCGGCGAGGTCGGCCTGCTCGCGGTCCACCGCAGCGACCCCGGCCTCATGCTCGGCTACTGGAACCGGCCGGACGAAGAAGCGGCGGCCTTCCGCGGCGAATGGTTCATCGGCGGCGATCTGGCCGAGTTCGACGCCGACGGCTTCGTCTGGCACCGCGGCCGCAACGACGACATCATGAACGCCTTCGGCTATCGCGTGTCGCCGATGGAGGTCGAGAAGGTTCTCTCCGGCCACCCGGATGTCGCCGATGTCGCGGTCGCCGAGCGCAAGGTCCCGGAGGGCGTGTCCGTGATCACGGCCTTCGTCGCGCCGACGCCGGGAAGCGCGCCCGACGAAGCGACCCTCTTCGCCCACTGCGCCGAGCATCTCGCCGCCTACAAATGTCCGCGCAAGGTCGTGTTCGTGCGCGAAATCGCCCACACCCCGAACGGCAAGGTGAGCCGGAGGATGCTGCCGCAGTTGGTGTGAATCGCGAGCATCCGCATTCCTCCTCCGCCCCAGATCGTGTAGCCGCGAGGCTTCCACCCATCAGGCTGCGGCCTCAGACCAAGTTCCTCCAATCGAAAATCCGCCCGCGGCGCTCTGGCGTGCGAAGGGCGCGCTGGCGGAACCAGTTGGCGAGGCCAATGTCCGGGGTCATCCGTTCCTCCCTCTCTGGTCGCGCTGATTCTTCAGGTCGCGCTCCCCCCCTCGTCCGACGGGAGCGGCGGCCCAAGGCCTTTCGCGCTCGCGGCGGCATTTTGCGCCGCTTTCGCCCGCATGAACGCCGGTCGTTCCCTGAGGCGCTCGTAATAGGCCCGCAGCGACGCCGGCGCCTGATCGAACAGCTTGACGACCTTGAGCATCATGATCGCGTAGCCGACGGAAACATCGGCGACGGTGAATCGCCGCGCCGCGACATAGTCCTCGCTCCCCATCAGGATTTCGAGCCCCTTGAGGCGCCCGAGCGTCCACCGGCCATAGTCGGCGACCGCCTGCGGCAGGCGCCGTTCCGGTTGCTCAAGCCAGCCGTAGCGCAGCACGATCGTCTGCGGGAACGTCAGCGTCGCCTCGCCGAAATGGAGCGCGTTGAGATAGGCGCCGTAGCCCGGTTCGTCCGGCCTCACGGCGAGCGGAGGGCCGGCGTAGCGCTCGGCGAGATACTGGCAGATGGCGGCCAACTCGGTCATGCGGGTCACCCCGTCGATCATCAGCGGGATCGTGCCCAGCGGGTTGATTGCGAGGTACTCGCGCGCGAGGTAGCGCGGCGGAAATGGTAGGATTTCGAGACTATAGGGCTGACCAACCTCCTCCAGCGCCCAAAGCGCGCGGAAGGAGCGGGCGTCGACGCAGTGCCAGAGCGTGATCATAGGGCGCTAAAGCCCCATCTGCCGGCTGGCGAGGTCCTTCATGATTTCCTCGGTGCCGGCGCCGATCGCGTTGACCTTGACCTCACGATAGATGCGCTCGACCTTGACGCCGCGCATGAAGCCGGCGCCGCCGAAGATCTGAACGCCCTCGGAGGCGCAGAAGGCGAGCGTGGTCGTCGCCTGGTTCTTCAGCATGCAGATTTCCGCGACCGGGTTTTCGCCCTGCTCGAGCCGCCAGGTGAGCAATTCCAGCATCGCCTGCGACGCCTCGATCCGCTGCGCCATGTCGACGAGCTTGTGGCGGATCACCTGGTGCTGGATGATCGGCTTGCCGAAAGTCACACGCTCCTTGGCGTAGCCGACCGCCTCTTCGAGACAGACCTGCGCGGCGGAGATCGCGCCCGCGGCGCCGTGCAGGCGCTCGTCGTTGAAATTGAGCATGATGGCGCGAAAGCCGTCCCCTTCCTCGCCGATCAGGTTCTTCGCCGGGACGCGGCAGTTGTCGAAATAGAGGGTCGCGGTGTCGGAACACCACCAGCCCATCTTCTTCAGGAGCGTGCGCTGCAGGCCCTGGGTATCGCCTTCGACGACGATCAGACTGACGCCGCCCGCGCCGGAGCCTCCGGTCCGCACGGCAAGGGTGATGAAATCCGCCCGCATGCCAGAGGTTATGAAAGTCTTGGAGCCGTTGATGACGTAATGATCGCCGTCTCGCCGCGCCGTGGTTCTGAGATTGGCGACGTCGGAGCCGCCGCTCGGCTCGGTGATCGCGAGCGCCGAAATCTTCTCGCCGGACAGTATTTGCGGCAGGATGCGCGCCTTCATCTCTTCCGACCCGCGGTGCAGGATCGGCGGCGCGCCGATGGTGTGGCTGAACAGGCCTGCGGCCACGCCGCCGCAGCCGGCGCGCGCGATCTCCTGCATCGCGATGATCCGCATGAAGCGGTCGCCCTCCGTGCCGCCATAGCGCTCGGGGAAGCCGAGACCCATGTAGCCGACCTCGGCGGCCTTGCGGTAGAGCTCGCGCGGGAATTCGCCGGCCTCGTCCCAGTCGTTGCAGTAAGGGTCGATCTCGCGCGACACGAAGCGGCGCAGACTCTGCCGGAACGCCTCGTGCTCGGATTGATAAAACGGGCTCAGGCGAACGGCGTCGAACGTGTGGGCGGTCATGACAGCGCCTCCTTCGGTTGTTGCGACAGACGGAGCGCGACGCGCGCCTCTTCGGACGAGGCGATGGCGCGTCCCGCCTGGCGGGCCATCGCGACCAGCGCCTCGACGAGATCCCCGTTCGAGGCGGCGCGCGCGCCGTCGGGCAGATAGATCGAGTCCTCGAGGCCGGTGCGCAGATCGCCGCCGAGCTGCGCCGCGCGCCGGTGCAGCGGCCAGATCTCCTTGCGTCCGATCGCGGTGACGCTCCAGCGCGCGCCGACTGCGACGAACCGCATGAGGTAGGTCAGCAGCTCCGGATCGGCGGGCATGCCGGATTCGACGCCCATCACGAGGTTATATTTCGGCGGCCGGTCGTAGCCGCAGTTACGGCCGATCGCCGCGGCCGTGCGCACCATGCCGAGGTCGAAGCACTCGAACTCGGGCTCGATCCCTTCGGCGCGCATCGCCTGCAGAAACTTGCGGATCTTGTCGACCGGATTGTCGAACAAAAGCGGCGGCCAGGCCCAGGTCCCGTCGCCGCGCGTCTTCAGGTAGTTGAGCGAGCCGGCGTTGAGCGCGGCGATCTCGGGCCGGACCGCAGCAAGGCACTTCAAAGGTCCAGTGATGTCGTCGCCGATCACGCCGGTCGTCTGGTTGACGATGATTCCGGGACAGGCCTCGCGAATCGCTTCGATGATGGCGCTCGCCACCTGCGGCTCCCACGAAGGCAGGTGACCCATGTTCGGCTCCTGCCGGCGGAAATGCACGTGCACCACGCTCGCCCCCGCAGCGTATGCGCGCTTCGCCTCGCGCGCCATTTCGTCGGGCGTCACCGGCGCGGGATAGTCGGCGGGATTGGTCAGGACTCCTGTCAGCGCGCAGGTGACGACGGCCTTGTCCATTTCAGTCTCCGTGCGGTTCGATGGCGAACAGCAGCGCGCGCAAGGGCAACTGCTTTCCGGAGACCGCGTTCGCGTGAGCGATCACGCCGTCGATCGGCGCAAGAATGGAATATTGCATTTTCATCGCCTCGACCGTAGCGAGAGTCTGTCCGCGACGGACCCGATCGCCGGCTTTCGCCTCGACCGAGACCACAACGCCGCTGACCGGGGAGCGAACCGCGCCGTCCGCAGACTGGTCCTCGAGCTGCGGGGGCGCATAGGTGCGGTCGACGAAGCAACGTATGGCGCCTCCGAAATCGAGCCAGAGACCATCCCCGTCGCGCGCGTAGGCGGCAGCGCTGATGACGCCCTCACGCGAAATGCGAACCTCCACATCGCTGCGCGACACGACCCGCATCGTGAGCGCCTCGCCGTCGACCGTCACGATCCATTCCCCGCCCTGCCGTCGAATCGTCGCGGCATATTCGGCTCCATCGACCGAAAGACGCAAAGGCGAGGCGCGCCACCCTGTGCTGGGCGCAGGCGGACCGCCCCGCTCGACGAACAGAAGGGCGGCGATCGCCTGCGCCATCGGACTGAGCGGGCGCGCGTTCAGCTGCCCGGCGGCCGCAAGAAAGTCGGTCGTCGCCTTACCGTCGATGAAATCCTGCCCCCGCAGCACGTCGAGGAGGAGGTCGCGGTTGGTTGTCACGCCGGCGACGAACGTCGCTTCGATGGCGCTGACGAGCCGGCGCCTGGCTTCCTCGCGGTCCGCGCCGAAACCGACGATCTTGGCGAGAAGGGAATCGTAGAAGGGCGTCACCACCGCGCCGCTCTCGACGCCGCAATCGACCCGCACCCCCTCCCCTTCCGGGGCTTTCCACGCGGCGATGCGTCCAGTCGAGGGCAGGTAATCGGCGGCGGGATCCTCGGCGTAAAGCCGCGCCTCGATCGCATGGCCGCGAAGGGCGACGCCGGACTGACCGAAAGCCAGAGGGCGCCCCTGCGCGATCTGGAACTGCAGCCGGACGCAATCGACTCCGGTCACGCATTCGGTCACCGGGTGCTCGACCTGGATGCGCGTGTTCATTTCCAGGAAATAAAACTGGCCGTCGCTTTCGAGAAGAAACTCGACGGTTCCGGCCCCGACATAGCCGACCGCCGCCGCGGCCCTGACCGCCGCCGCGCC
The DNA here is from genome assembly GCA_963741405.1 of uncultured Alphaproteobacteria bacterium. GTDB lineage: Bacteria > Pseudomonadota > Alphaproteobacteria > Rhizobiales > Beijerinckiaceae > Roseiarcus. Next base: position 296,107 of record CAVUHX010000037.1, on the reverse strand, counting down.
CATTGCGGCGCGCAACCCCGGCGTCATCGCCGGCGACGGCGCTTCCTCGATCAGCTTCTGATGGCGGCGCTGGATCGAGCAGTCGCGCTCGCCGAGGTGGACAATGGCGCCCTGCTCGTCGCCGAACACCTGGATCTCGACGTGGCGCGCGCCCACGAGTGCGCGCTCGACCAGGAGCCGCCCGTCGCCGAAAGCGCCTTCGGCTTCGGCGGAGGCGGCGCGCAGCGCCGCCTCGAGGGCGCTGGGTTCGCGCACGATGCGCATGCCGCGGCCGCCGCCGCCGGCGCTCGCCTTCACCATGACCGGATAGCCGATGCGGCTCGCCTCCTCGATAAAACGCGCCGGGCTTTGGTCATCCCCGTGGTAGCCGGGCGCACAGGGCACGCCGGCCGCCGCCATCGCCGCCTTGGCGGCGCTCTTGTCGCCCATGGCTCGGATCGCTGCGGCCGGCGGCCCGACGAAGATAAGGCCGGCCCGCGAGCAAACCTCGGCGAAATCGGCGCTCTCGGCGAGAAAGCCGTATCCCGGATGGACGGCTTCGGCGCCGGCCGCCTTTGCGGCGTCGACGAGCGCTCCGATCGACAGGTAGGACTGCGCCGGAGCAGAGGCGCCGAGGCGGACCGAAGCGTCCGCGAGCCGAACGTGCAGCGCGTCCTGGTCCGCATCGCTGAACACGGCGATCGTGCGGAGGCCTTCGGCGCGCGCGGCGCGAATGACGCGGCAGGCGATCTCGCCGCGATTGGCGACGAGGACCGAGGAAAACCGACGGCTCATGCCGATCCTTTCGCCCAGGAAGGCGGGCGCTTCTCCGCAAAGGCGGCGAGACCCTCGCGCCCCTCGAGCCCGCGCAGCGCTTCCGCAAAGCTCCTCGCCGCCGCCTCGACATAGGCTTCCGGGGCCAGCAAGCGGCAAGCGGAGAAGAGGCGCTTGGTCTCCGCGTTTGCGCGTGGAGCGCAGCGTTCGATCGACTCGAGGAGCGACTCGAGCTTTTCGTCTCGCTCCGTCTCCCCCTCGCAGAAGAAGTCGGCGAGGCCTACCGCCGCCGCCTCGCGCCCGTCGAGACGGGCGCCTGTCAGAGCAAGTCGCCGCGCAACGCGCTCGCCCAGGCGCGCGGCGAGGTAGGGCGCGATCTGCGCCGGCGGCAGGCCGAGGCTGGTCTCGGTCAAGGCGAACCGGGCGCGGGCCGTGGCGATGACGATGTCCGAGGCAGCGGCGAGGCCCATGCCGCCGCCGATCGCCGCACCGTCGACGACCGCGATTGTCACGAACGGCAGCGCGGCGAATCGGGCGAAAAAGCGTCCGCCGGCAGCGTTCAGCGCCTCAAGGGGATCGGTCTTTCCCACAGGCGGCGGCGCCGCGAGGGCCTCCGACAGCGACTTCAGATCGGCCCCCGCGCTGAAGACCCCGCTCCCGCCTTCGACGATCAGGGCAGCGAGGTCGTTCGGGACGCCGTCGAGCGCCTGCCCGATCGCGCCGACCATTTCGGCCGACAGGGCGTTTTGGCGCCGCGGGTCCTCGAGGACGAGCCTGAGGCGACGTCCCGCCACATGAACACGCAGAAGCGACGCCATCGTCAGAACCTCGCGACGCCGAACGAATTGGGGCGAAGCGCCCGCGTCTGCGCTTCGGCGCATGTGTCGAGGCAGAAGGCGAGCGTCGCCCGGCTGTCGCGCGGATCAATCAGGCCGTCGTCCCACAACCGGGCCGTGGCGAAGAGAGCGGTCGACTGGCGGTCGTAACCCTCAACGATTTTCGCCCCTTGAGCCTTCGCCTTCTCCCCGTCGAACGGTAGCCCGCGCGCGCTGGCCGCCTCCGCGGCGACGATCGCCATCACCTTAGCGGCCTGTTCGCCGCCCATTACGGCGACGCGGGCGTTCGGCCAGGAGAACAGGAAGCGCGGGCCGAAGGCGCGTCCGCACATGCCGTAGTGGCCGGCCCCGAAAGAACCGCCGATCTGCAGCGTCAGCTTGGGAGAGCTCGCGTTGGTGACCGCCTGGATCATCTTCGAGCCGTGCTTGACGATGCCCGAAGTCTCTGCCTGGACCCCGACGAGGTAGCCCGTGGTGTTCTGCAGAAAGACGATCGGCAGTCCCGCCTGGCAGCAGAGCTGGATAAACTGGCCCGCCTTGCTCGAGCCGGCCGAGTTGATCGGGCCGTTGTTGCCGATGAGGCCAACCGGCCGCCCCTCGATCGAGGCATGCCCGCAGACGGTTTCCGGCCCGTAAGACGACTTGAAGTCGAGATATTCCGAGCCGTCGACGAGGCGCGCGATCACTTCATGGACGTCATAGGGCTTGTGGTAATCGACCGGAACGATTCCGAGAAGCTCCTCCGGATCGTACAGTGGCGCAGGGGCGCGCGGGCGCGCCGGAGGGCTTCCCCAGCCGATGCGGGCAAGGATTTCCCGGCCGATGCGCAGCGCGTCCGCGTCGTCCTCGGCGAGATATTCGCCCAGCCCGGTCATGGCGCAATGCAGTTCCGCTCCGCCGAGGTCCTCGTCGCGGGCGATTTCCCCGGTCGCAGCCCTGAGCAGGGGCGGCCCTGCCAGAAACACCTTCGAATGGCCGCGAACCATAACGACATAATCGGAGAGGCCGGTCTGGTATGCGCCCCCCGCGGTCGAGGAGCCGTGCACGATCGAGACGACAGGGATTCCGGCCGCGGACAGGCGCGCCATGTTCGCGAAGGTCGCGCCGCCGCGAACGAACATTTCCGCCTGCAACATCAGATTGGCGCCGGCGCTTTCCACCAGCTGGACGTAGGGCAGCTTCTCGGCGAGCGCGATCTCCTGGGCGCGGATCGCTTTTTCGACCCCCATCGGATGCGCGGCGCCGCCCTTGATCCCCGAATCGTTGGCCGCGACCATGGCGCGCGCTCCGGAGACAAAACCAATTCCCGCGATCAGACCCCCGCCGTAGACGTTGTCGAGTCCGTCATCCTCATGCATGCCGAGGCCGCAGAGGCTCGACAGCTCGAGCAAGGGCGAATCTCGGTCAAGCAGCCAGTTGAGGCGCTCGCGCGGCGGCAACTGCCCCCTCGCGCGGAATTTCGCGTCAGCGCGGGCGGAAGCTTCCCGCACCTTCCGCTCGAGAGCGCGGAATTCGGCGATCAGCTCGAGATGTGCGACGCGGTTGGCGCGGAAGTCGTCGCTTCCGACGATCACTTTTGAGGCAATCGCGGGCATCAGCCCTCCCTGTTTGCCGAGCGTTTCCCGCCACTCACGCGCCGCGGAAAGTCCATGGAAGCGGGACGGATGTCAATTGGCGAGGTGCGGGAGATGCAATTCCAAAAGTACGGAATTTTCAGGATTTGCGAATTAGCAAAAGTCTGATTCACGGTTGGGATGCAGCTTTTGCCCTCCCTTCTGTCCGAGTTGAAGTCCGTATGCGCGACTGTTCCTGACACGCGAAAAGGGCGCGGCGGCAACATCGAGATCGCCGACTTCGGCCTCTCGGCTTTCGCGATGTTTTTCATGCAGGGCGCGTCGTTTCTCCGTTTTCAGCGCGCGCTGGAGAAGGGCCATGGCCGCTCCAACTGTCAGACGCTGTTCGGGATCGGTCGAATCCCTTCGGACAATTATATCCGCGATCGGCTGGACGAGGCCGACCCCGCGCTTTTGCAGCCTTGTTTCGAGCGCATGAAAACGCTGCTGACCGAGCCCCCGATCCGACAGGCCTTCAGTCGGCTGGACGGCAGAACCTTGGTCGCATGGGATGGAACCGAGTATTTCTGCTCGCAAAAGCTCGGCTGTCCGAACTGTCTCACCCGCAAGCGGTCCAACGGCAGGACCGAGAACTATCATAGCCTGTTGTCCGCGACGGTCGTGGCGCCCGGCCATTCCAAGGTCGTTCCTTGATGCCGGAATTCATCGCGACCCGAGACGGCGCCGAGAAACAGGACTGCGAGCGTAATGCCGTCAAACGCTGGTTCGGCAAGCATGGCGCGCGCCAAGCCGCCGACAAGCGAACCAGCTTCTTCGCTGCCGGGAGCTGCCGTCCCCCAGGAAGGGCGCCACGACGGCGCGGGTCTGCTGGCCCGTCACCACCGGCACGATTTCGAAAGTCGCGCCCGAGCCGCGCCACTGAAGGATCCATTGTGGACCAGCCGCAGGTCGTCGCAGCGCAGTTGAAAGCACCAGGAAAAGTTCGCCTCAACCCAGCTGTCGACATAGTCGAGCCCGTCGGGAAGCGCACGTCCGGCTGCGCGCAGGCGCTCGCAGACCGGCAGCATGTCGTTATCGCGAAACCGCTCGATGACTATGAACAGCATCGCCGCGAGCCGCTCACGGTTTCGGCGGCGCGGCCGGCTGCCCCTCGGCCCGCGGCAGGTCCGGATCGAAGCAGGCCCATGCGGGCGCCGAGCGGGTCCAGATGATCTCCGCGGGCCTCGCCTGATTGGGGTCGTCGAGGGTTCCCACGCGCACGATGATCTGGTTCGGGCGCGGTTCGGCCTCGCTGAATACCGGCGTGCCGCATCGGGCGCAGAAGCGCCTGTGCATCACCGACCCGCTGTCGGCGACGCTCACGTAATCGTTCAGGGCGCCTGTCACCGTGACAGCGTCCCTGGCGAAAATCGCATTGGTCGTCCCGCTTCCCGCACTGAGATACTGGCAGACGCGGCACCAGCAATGCCGCACCCCGAGAGGCGCGTCCGCATCGATCTCGAACCGCACCGCTCCGCAAAGACACCCGCCCGCAATCGCCATCGCCGTCCCCGCGCTCAAGAGCCCCAGCGAGATTAGGCGGATTTGGCCTGGCTCGCCAGCAATTGCATTTGCCCGCGAGGCCGAGGCGTATTAAAGGATTGGCACGCGAAGCTCATGACTTTCCGCGGCCGGGCGCGGCTGCGCCGATATGCGGACGGAATGCAGGCGAAACGCGAAGCTGAGGAACAGGCGATCGACGGCTTCGTCCGCCGGCGGCTGGAGGCGGCCGGGGTGCGGCCGACGCGCCAGCGCGTCGACCTCGGCCGGGCGATCTTCGGTGCCGGCAACCGGCATTTCACGGCGGAAATGCTCTATCAGGAGACACGCTCGATCCGCTTCGCCCCGAGCCTCGGCACGATCTACAACACCCTCAACGAATTCGCTCGCTGCGGGCTCTTGCGCGAGATCGCGATCTACGACGCCAAGCTCTGGTACGACACCAAGACGGGGCCGCACTTCCACTTCTATCGGGAGGATACGGAAGAGCTGTCGGACATTCCCGACGAATGGCTGCCGAACATCGACATCCCAGCGCCGGAGGGCATGCGCATCGCCGCGATCGACGTAATCGTGCGGGTGAAGAAGCTGTAGGACGGGGTCGGCGGCCCCATACGCGCCGACGGAGTTCGTCCCGAAGGGCCGTCGCCATTGGCGCGTGCATCGACGAGAAACAGCGAAGACTAGGAGACAGTCAACGGCTTGCTCCGCAAGCGCGCCGACCTCGAAAGGCAATTCTAACCCCGAGTGGTGCAATCCAACGCTTGATCCCCATCAGGTTATGTCGCAGAGAGGCGGACACCGTCCCTACGGTCGACGGTCGTCGCCAGTTTAACAGTCGCAATAAACGTATTGCAAATGTGATAGACAGCAGCCTTGGACGCCTCAATTAGGACGGAGAGCGGGACCTCCAGGAGTTGCTGCATAGAAACCCAAGGCTATTTGACCGGGCGTCCCGATCACGCGCTCTACTGGGCCAAGGCGCACAGCTGAGATGCGAGTTGCCGGTCCCGGAAGTCGTCCATCGACATCCTGACGCCCTTCGCCCGCATAGTTGAAGCGGCTAGATCGTCTGCCTCGCTGTCCTTCATCGTGACGCTTTTGGCCAGCTCGATGATCGGTCTGGATCCGGTAATCCTAACGGTTTCGAGCGCTTCGAGGACGGCCGTTGAAATGACAGACGGGGGGTAGGCCATCGCAATGCCGATTCACCGGCTCTTGATCTCGCGCCCGATCCCTAACCGAAGTTAGCCGATTGGGCAGGGTCAGCGGTTGGAACGCGTTGAAAACGTTGAGCGGCCCCCGGAAGGTCGGCACTACAGGGGGAGCGCCGCGGCGGCCTGAGGCGAGGTGATTTTGGGGGGCGGCTGGTCGGGCAGGTCGAGTTTGAGGCGGTGGAGGAGGAGCGCCAGCTCGGGCTCGGGCTGGGTGTAACGGGTCAGCTGCAATTGGCGGCCGTCGGCGGTCGGGATGTGGACGTCGATCATCTGCACAGCGGCGAATTTCTCGAACACGCTGCGCGGGGTCAGGCCCGGCGCGAGCCCTTTCAGGCGACGCCCGAGGGTGACGTGCAGACAATAGGCGAGGAAGGCGATGAAGATGTGCGCCTCGATGCGCTCCTGTTCCTGATGGTGGATCGGGCGGACGGCGAGGTCGCCTTTGAGCGTTCGAAACGCCTCCTCTACCTGGACCAGCTGGAGGTAGTAGCCCCACAGGGCGGCGGGATCGCCCTCGGTCAGATTGCTGCGCAGGAGATAGCGTCCTTCGCGCCGGCGCGCCTGCCGCAGTTTCTTGCGATCGAGCGCATATTGGAACGCGGCCCGCTCCGGGTCGACCTCGACCTCGACCTCGACCAGCCGCCATCCGCCCGGCCACTTGGCTTTGGCCTGTCCGAGTTTGATCAGCAGGTCGTCGCGCGTCAGATTGACGGACATCCTGTTCAGCTCTTTCAGCCGCCCCCATAGCCCTTTCAGTTGCCGCCGGCGCATGCTGCGCTCCTTGGCGACCCTGTCGAGGCTCTGGGCGAACACGTAGAGTTCGCCGTCCTGGGGCAACAGCTTGACCTCGACGCCGGGGCGAGCCTCCTGCCAGGGCTTGCCGACGAGGGCGCGCTCGAGCCGGCTCAGGCGTCCCTTCGGCACGCCGACCAAATACGACACGGGCGGATCGGCCGCACGCATCTCGGCGAGCGTTTCCTCGGTGGGAATGCCGCGATCCATCACCCAGACCCGCCTGGCTTTGCCGTATTGCCGTTCGATCTTGCCCAGAAAATCCCGCAGCGTCGTCTTGTCCGACGTGTTCCCCGACAGAACCTCGTAGGCGAGCGGCAGACCCTCGGGCGTGACCACCAGCGCAATCACAACCTGCACGCAGTCGGGCCGATGGTCGCGCGAATAGCCGAAGCGTCGTTTGTCGCCCTCGGCGAACGGCGGCTCGGCCTCGAAATACGTGCTGGTCAGATCGTAGAGCAGCAGATCGAAGCGCGCGGCGAACAGGTCGCGCCAACGCTCCGTGAGGTGCTCGAACAGCGCCTCCTTGTGCTTCAAAAGCCGATCGTGACAGCGATAGAGCTTGTGGATCTCGGCGAGCCCGAAATCGCCGCCCATGAGATCGGCCAACGCGGTCCGCTCGAACCACTCCCGATGCAGCCGCCACTCGCTGCCCGGCGCCAGCAATCGGTAGGCGACCAGGACGAAAAGCTCCTGGTCCCAGCGCGTGCCCTTGCGGCTCGCCGGTAGGCGCTCCGACCAGAACCGGTCAAGCCGAAGCTCCTCCCAAAGCGAAAGCGCGAGCCAGCAGGCGCCCCATTGCCGCGGCCGGCACAGCCGCAATTGCGACAGCTTCAGTCGAACGATCGACGCGTCCGGCAAAGTCTCCGCGCAGCGGTCTTCGGGAAACAACGCCAGCGTCTTCGGCCGATCGGCCTCTTTGTCCAGCACCTCGATCGACCGCCGCCACGCCAGTTCCTGCGAGTCGTTGATCTCGCCGAGGTGAAGAACGTGCTTCTGAACGACCCGCCCGCCGGCTACGCGCTTCGTTTCGACCACGCTCCAGTAGCGGCGCCTCTTGCCGTCCTTCTTGCGAATCTTGGCGCGCAAAAACATGACGGCACGGCATTGTTCACAGATCGAAGCCCAAGAAAATACCCTTGGTCGGCACTACAGCCGTTTTCGACCGATCCTCCGTATCGCGCACAAGCAATATCAATCGCTTGCGCGATCGCGCGACGGTGAAAATCGTCGCCGCGGCCGCGAATCGGCTAACTTCGGCTAACGGTTCCTCGATCCACCGAATTCTCTCGCCTCGATCCGGCGATCGATCTCTTCGACCATTCCGGCGACCTTGACGTTCGGTTGCGCCGCGCTGAATAGAAAGCCTTGGACCTCGGTGCAGCCTTGGCTGACGAGGTATTCGAACTGATCGAGGCTCTCGACGCCTTCGGCCGTCGTGCAAAGGCCGAGGCTTCCTCCCAGGCCGATGGCGGCTCGCACGATCGCGCAGCTTTCGGCATATTTGAGCATTTCCCGAATGAAAGACTGATCGATCTTGATTTTGTCGAACTGAAACGCGCGAAGGTAGCCCAAGCCGGAGTACCCAGTCCCGAAGTCGTCGAGCGCAATCCGCGCGCCGAGCTCACGTAGCCGACCCAGGATAAACATGTTTTGTGCGCTATTTCGTAACACAACGCTTTCCGTGATTTCGAGTTCGAGCCGTTCCGACGGCAATCCCGAAGCGCTCAGCGCTCGGACGACCACGGAGATCAAACCCGTATTGCGGAACTGGACCGGTGAAAGATTGATCGCGACGCGCAAATTATCCGGCCACCGCGCGGCGTCCGCGCAGGCCTGGCGCACGGCCCATTCGCCGATCGGGACGATGAGGCCGGTTTCTTCCGCCAGTGGGATGAATTCGTTCGGCGGCACAAAGCCGCGCGTCGGATGTTTCCAGCGCATCAGCGCTTCGAAGCCTGTGACCCTGCGTTCCTTGAGGCCGACGATCGGCTGATAATAGAGCTGAAGGTCACCGTTCTCGGCTGCCCGGCGCAAGTCGAGCTCCAGGCTTCGACGCAGTTTCGCCTGATCGGCCATCGTCGTTTCAAAGAAACGATAGACGCCGCGTCCGTCGGCCTTCGCTCGGTACATCGCCAAATCGGCTTGTTTCAGCAAAGCCGCCAAATCATCGTCACCGGCCTCGAGTACGGAGATACCGACGCTCGCCCCAACGAAAACTTGATGTCCTCCGACGTAGCAGCAACCTTCGACGGCAGAGATGATTGCCTGCGCGAGCGACGCGGCCGTTGATTGAGCATCCGTGGAAACGTGAACGACCGCGAACTCGTCGCCGCCGAGCCGTGAGCAAAAGTCGCTTTTCCCGACTATATTCGATAGGCGTCTCGCGACGTCCTTGAGGAATTCGTCACCGATCGCGTGTCCGAGGGCGTCGTTGACGTTCTTGAAGCCGTCGAGGTCGATGAACAGAAGGCTGAGCTGAGAACCGGAGTCCCTTGCGAACAGCCGCGCGGCATTCAGTTTTTCGTCAAAGGAAAATCGGTTGGGCAGGCCGGTCAGCATGTCGTGATGCGCAAGATGCGCGATCTTCTTTTCCAGCGCGACCCGTTGCTCGAGGTGAGTCATCGCGTTCAGAAGCGATTCGTTGGCCTCACGAATAGCAGCCTCGGCTCGACGCCGCGCCACTTGATTGTTCACCCGCGCCAGCACGATGGAAAGGTCGACGGGTTTGGTCACATAGTCGTTGGCGCCGGCTTTTAGGGCTTCGACAATGTCTTCGGACTGGGTCTTGGCGGTCACCATGATGACGGGCAGAAGCGATGTCGAGAATTTCTTGCGAAGTCGACGCAGAACTTCCATGCCGTCCATGTCCGGCATCATCACGTCGAGAAGCACGACGTCGAATGTCTGCTCCTGAACGAGCCTCAACGCCTCCGCGCCGGAATCGGCTTCGACGATCTCGAATCCGCGTTTCACAAATCGGCGTGACAGCACCGCGCGGTTGTCTGCGATATCGTCGACGATCAGAAGCCTGGCGGCTGGAAGCTCGCGCTCGTCCGGTCTGGCCATTGCGCTGACGTTGCGAAGCTCCAGCTCTGCACGACGACGCGCGACCTGGTTGTTCACCCGCGCAAGAGCGGTCGAGAAATCGACCGGTTTCGTCACGTAGTCGTTGGCGCCGATTTTCATGGCTTCGATGACGTCTTCCGCCTGGCTATTGGGCGTCACCATGATGACGGGTAGATGCGAGGCAGAGAATTTTTCGCGAATCCGACGCAGGACCTCAGTTCCACTCATATCCGGCATTGCCACGTCGAGAAGAATGACGTCGACAGTCTGCTCTTGGACGAGCCTCAGAACTTCCACGCCGCAATCTGCCTCGACGATCTCGAATTCGCTTTTCGCGAATCTGCTCGACAGCGCCGCGCGATCGCTTGCGATATCGTCGGCGATCAGAAGTCGGGCGGCCCGACGTGCGCGCTCGTCCGGCGCCGCCCTCGGCGTCGTCAGTGCCGTGCGGGTGAAAGCACTCATGGAGTTTCCTCTTCCGCCATTTCACGCGACCGCGCCGATAGGCCCTCGACGCTTTCAAGACTCGTTGTTCGGTCGGCGTGACTGCTCAGGATTGCGGGAACGCGGATGGTAAACCGTGAGCCATGGCCGAGCTCGCTGTCGGCGAAGATGTTCCCGCCCATCATCATGCAGAGCTTCTGGCTCAGCGCGAGACCCAGACCGGTGCCCTTACGCTTGCGCGCCTCAATGGATTTCACCTGCTTGTAGTTCTGGAAAATGGTCTTCAAATCGTCCCGCCCGATGCCGATGCCGGTATCGCGCACCTCGATTTCGATCCAGTCGCCAGACTCGAGGCGCAGGCGGCGGGCTGAAAGTTCAATGAGGCCGTTGCAGGTGAACTTCGCGGCGTTGCTCATGAGGTTGATCGCGGCCTGGCGCAAACGCAACTGGTCGGAATTCATGCGCCCAACATTGGGATGGACGCGCGTCGCCAACCTGTTGCCATTGGATTTCGCCAGAGGCCCCGTGGTGGCCGCGACATCCTCGATCAAACGCGCGACAGCAAAGTCGTCGACCTGCAATTCCATCGCGTCGGCTTCAATCCGGGTGATATCGAGGACGTCGGTGACAAGCGCGAGCAGATGCTTGCCGGCCGCGATAATTCTGGACAGATCGTCGGAACGCCGAGAGTCGCCGGAAAGGTCCGCGTCCTCCACCAGAATCTCGCTGTAGCCGATGACGGCGTTGAGCGGCGTCCGCAATTCGTGGCTCATTTTGGCAAGAAAGATAGACTTCTCGCGGCTCGCCCGTTCGGCTTTGTCCCTCGCCTCGGCGAGCTGTTCTGCCGTCTGGCGATGCCGCTGGGCTTCACGCTCGAGGGCGGATTCGGACGTCAGGAGGCGCGCGTAGTAGATTGCGAGCCACGCCATATACAGGGTGGCGCTGGTGACGGACACGATGCCGACATTGGACATCTGCTCCATCGGGACCCGGTGCGGGAGGTCGCCAGCCGCCCACCAAATCGCCATGAAAGCCGCGACGTTCAGGACGAAGATCGCCAGAACAGTCAATGGCCGGTCACTGAGGTAGAAGAATCCGTTGGCGAGCGCGATCAGCAGCCATGCGAGGAAGGGCGAGCTGACGCCGCCGTAATTGTAGACCCCGTATAGAGTCACCGCGATCAAAGTCTGAACCGATATGATCGCGACCACGGGGAGATTTCCAGTCACTCGCAGCATCGGGAGAAGCAGCCAGAAGCTGGCGATTCCGGCAGCGATCACGACGACGGAGAACCCTGGAGATGGATCGACCATGACGAGGAATGCGACGATCGACGCTCCTGTCGCCGGCCCGAGCAGATGCGTGAACACGAAGGTGCGGGCTCGGCCAAGGTCGGACTTGCTGAGCCTCGACTGCTCCGGAACGAACCAGTCTATAATAGGTAGCGTAACGGAAAGCATGAACCCGCGCCTATCTGAGTCAACGTCGCCATCGCCAACTAGTCACAAAGTAGTACTAAAAACGTAACGCAATCGTTCAGCGCACAGATAGTTTACGTTGCGGCAGCGAAGGCAGTATCAATCAATTTGGTTAATCGAATATAACCATTGTTAGCGGCTTATTATTAACGTGAGCGGCAGTATAATCAAAGAAAGGTAATCGTTTACTAGATCGCTTAGAGCCCCGCTAACCCACGCGACGTACGAATGCAAAGACCGGAATTCGGGATCGTCCATGTCGTTCAACGCCACCCTAACACCCATAACCGATTGGTTCATTCCCAGTGACCTGCTGGCGGACCGCGAGATGCGCACCCGAGCGCGCATGTTCCTCATCAGTCACATGTTCGGGCCGATTCTCGGCAACGTCATCCCCGCCTACCTGCTGTGGGTAGACCCGAAAGACGCGGGAAAGCTCGTCATTCTTGCCGGTTCAATTTGTAGCTTCTGGGTCTATCCGTTCGCGCTCAAGCACACGGGCCGCTACGCCCTGCTGGCGTTCGCGTCGATTCAGAATCTTCTATTCGCGATATTGTGGGGCTGCTTTTTCTACGGAGGCCTCTCCTCGCCGTTTCTGCCGTGGCTGGTCACTGTTCCGCTGCTGGCATTCTTTTATCTGGGCGCGAGCGTCAGGAACTGCATCACGATCCTATTGCAGATAACGACGAGCCTCACGGTCTTTATCGCGCTGTTCGTCCTCGGCGGTCACTTTCCGCAAACGATTCCTCTTGCCGACATGCAGGGCATCGGCCTGATATCGATCATCAGCGCGTCGATCTACGTTTCGATGATGGCGCTCTTCTACGCGCGGATTCTGGTTTCGCAGGGCGAATTCGAAAAGGAGGTGCGCAAGCATCTCGAGACTGCGAGCCAATTGCGCGGAGCGGTGGCCGAGGCCGAGCGCGCGAGCGCGGCGAAGGCGGATTTCCTGGCGAAGACGAGCCACGAGCTCAGGACGCCGTTGAACGCCATTATTGGTTACAGCCAGATGCTGCTCGAGGATACCGATCCCGGCGCCGATCCGCAGGGCGTCGACGATCTCAATCGGATCCACGACGCCGGCCGTCACCTTCTCCACCTCGTCAACGCGATCCTCGACCTGTCGAAGATCGAAGCCGGCAAGATGGAAGTCTTCGTCGAGCCGGTCGATGTTGCGGCCCTCTTGCGACAGGTGGCGAATCGCTGGGGCAAGGCCCGGCGGATTGAAGGACGCAGGATTTCCTTGCAAATCGAACCGGCTGCCGGCGTGATCCAGGCCGACGTCGAGAAGCTCGAACAAATCCTCGACGCGCTCATCGACAACGCTCTTTGCCACGCGCCAACCGAAGACGTGGAGATTGCCGCCCGTAGTCCCAGGGCCGGCTCAGGGAGCGATGTCGTCGAGATATCGGTGGCCGACAAGGGGCCAGGGATCGCGGAGGCGCTCGTTCCGGCCCTGTTCGACACTTTTAACAGCCAGGACGACGTCAGCGCGAGCAAATATGGCGGCGCGGGCCTCGGCCTGCCGCTGTGCCACCGGCTCTGCGGCCTGATGGGCGCCTCACTCTCCGTGCGAACCGCGCCGCGCGTCGGGACGACGGTCGTCGTCACCCTGCCGCGCCACCGGCGCGAGGCAAATCAGGCCGACTGCCCGGCCGCCAATCTCGCTGAAGCCGCCTGACGGGATAAGAGTCATGTCACGCATCCTGCTCGTCGAAGACAACGAATTCAACCGCGACATGCTCAGTCGGCGACTGACCCGCGCCGGATACGAGGTCCTGTGCGCCGAGGATGGGCCGCAGGGCGTACGAATAGCCGGCGAGGCGAGGCCCGATCTCGTGCTGATGGACGTCGCTCTCGGCGCCATGGACGGCTGGGAAGCCACACAGTTGATCCACGCGAACGCGGCGCTCCGCACGACGCCGGTCATCGCGATCACGGCCCATGCGCTCGAAAGCGACCGTCGTCGAAGCGTCGAGGTCGGCTGCTGCGACTTCGACACCAAGCCAATCGATTTTGCTCGTCTTGTCGGGAAGATCGAACGCCATCTTTCGGCCATCCCGAAGCTCGGCGACGGGTTGGCGATCGTTTCCTGAGAGGCCACAATGCAAAGCAATTACAAATCCTCGCTGCCGCCGACATTGGCCGGCAGCCTGCGCGAATACCGCGTCGTCGAGGGATCCGACCTGCTTCGCCGTATCGAAGGTTTCGAAGCGTGGCAACACCAGCGCTTCCAGGAAGGGTTCTGGCCCTATTCCCGCGCCACCGACGCGGGCCCGCGAACGGCCCTGACGGCCAGTGACGACCTGGGCCGCAAGACGCAGGGCGTGAATTTCGGTTCGCAAGACTATCTGAGCCTGTCCGCTCATCCCGCCATTCGCCAGGCCGCACATGAGGCGGTTGAACGCTATGGCGTTCACAGCGCCGGATCGCCGGCTTTCATCGGCAACACGACCCATTCGATCGCCCTCGAGCGAAAGATCTCCAACTTCCTTGGCATGCAGCGGACAGTCCTCTTTCCGACCGGTTTCGCGGCGGGTTTCGGCGCGATCAAGGGTCTTGTGCGCTCGAGCGATCACATCGTGATGGACTGCCTCGCCCATGCCTGCCTGCAGGAGGGAGCGGCGGCGGCGACGAGGAATGTCTATCTATTCCGGCATCTCGAAACGGATTCGGCGCGTCGCTGGCTCTCGGACATCCGCGCCAAGGACACGACCAATGGCGTCCTTGTTGTCACCGAAGGCCTGTTCTCGATGGAGTCCGACACGCCGAACATCGGCGCGCTCGCCGAACTTTGCCACGAGTATGACGCGACCCTGATGGTCGACGTGGCGCACGATCTCGGCTGCCTCGGCGAGGACGGTCGAGGTCACATCGGGCTGCAAAAAATGCTCGGCAAAGTCGACATCGTCATGGGCAGCTTCTCGAAGACGTTCGCGTCCAACGGCGGCTTTGTCGCTACGCCGTCGCGCAGCGTTCAGCAATACCTTCGTTACTTCAGCACGCCGACTACTTTTTCGAATGCGTTATCGCCGATTCAGGCAGCGGTCGTCTTGAAAGCATTCGAAATCGTCGAGTCGCAGGAAGGACGCGATCGGCGCGACGCGGTCATGCGGAACATTCTTTCGCTGCGCGCGAAGCTGATTGCTTCCGGAATGGAGGTCTACGGCGATCCCTCGCCAATCGTATCTGTGAAGATGGGCACCGAAGCGCTCGCCCGTCTGGTCAGCCGACAGTTGTCCCGTATGGGCCTGGTCGCCAACCTCGTCGAATTCCCGGCCGTGCCCAAAGGCGCCGCGCGATTCAAACTCCAGGTCATGGCGAACCATGATGAGGAGCAGGTCGCAGCGGCCGCCAACATCATCCGGAACGCTCACCAGGCCGCGGCCGTCGAGCTCGAAAGGATCGTGAATCGGGATCATCGCGCGGTCGCGTGAACGACGACAACGAGTTATCTCGAGCGGAACCCGAGCGGAGAAAGGGCGACAGGTTGTCGCTACTCGAGTCGAGCGATCGGCCGAGGGCCGGGGTCCGAAGAATGAAAGCAAACGCGGACGCCCACGATCGCGAAGCGAAGAGTCACGTTGGCTGCGGTCGCGCGAACGGAGCCGGGGAGACTCCCTCATTCCCCCGATCGCCACGCCAGCCGTCGCACTGTGCTACGACCGTTAAACATCAATTCGCGCCGTTCGATTGCTTGGAACGAATGGTGCGCGCTCGGTCGAGCTGACGCGTTCGAAGCTTCGCTTGGGGCCGCACTTCCACGTCTATCGTGAGGATACGGAAGAGCTGTCGGATATTCCCGACGAATGGCTGCCGACAAGCGACATCCCGGCGCCCAAGGGCATGCGCATCGCGGCGATCGACGTGATCGTGGGGCTGAAGACGCTGTAGGCGGGCCGGCCCCATCCGCGCCGAGGGAGTTCGTTCCGAAGGGCCGTCGCGATCGGCGCGGGCATCGACTGGGAACAGCGAGGACCAGCAGACGGTCGATGGCATGCTCGGTAGGCGCGCCCGCCTCGAAAGCCAATTCCAGCCGGAGTTGCGCCAATCGAACGCTTGCTCCGCATCAGGCACTGGGCGGGCAGCGAAGTGGCGGTCGCAAACAGCACCAACCCAATCCAGGAGCGTGACAGCCCGGTCACGCGCGAAATGACATCGCCGTATTGCGTCAGGACCGGACCGGCGATGCCGATCAGCAAGGCGCAGCACGAATTTCAGCCAAGGCAATAGGAACGCCGCCACGATTATGCTCTCGGTCGCAACGCCGTTACCGCGGCCGTAACAATTTGCGTCACGATGAGCGGTGCGATGCTCATGCCGAAAATGATCGCCCACATGGCCGCTGTTGGCGGCGCCAATTGCATCACCTCAGCCATCTGAGGCAGATAGGGCGGGGCCGACAGCAGCCCCGTGCATAACAGCAACGCGCCCCAGGTCCACGGATTGGCGGTGACCTCATTTCGCAGCACTCCCGATTGCGGATGCCGCATGTTAAAGATGTGCCATAGCTGCGCGAAGGCAATCGTCAGGAACGTGACGGTCACCACCGAGCGCGCGTCAAATTTGAACCCCAATCTCGCGACTGCCAGCGCGCCGAAGGCGCCGGCGGTGAGCCCGAGACTTTGCAACACGATGACGGTCCATTGTCGACGGCCGAGAATAGGTTCGCGCGGATCGCGCGGCGGTCTCTTGAGGATGTCGGACTCGCCCTCGCCCATGGCGAGCGCGAAAGCCGGGAACACGTCCGTGACCAGATTGAGATAGAGGATCTGCAATGGCAGTACTGGCAGGGGCAGCATCGCAAGAACGGCCAACCCGACCACCAGCAGCTCATTCAGGTTGCATGACAGCAGATAGGCTACGACGCGGCGGATGTTGCCGAAGATCACGCGTCCCTCGCGGATCGCCGTGACGATGGTGGGGAAAGCATCGTCAAGCAGAATCATAGTGGCAGCCTCGCGGGCCACGTCGGTGCCGCGGAGTCCCATGGCCACGCCGATATCGGCCTTGCGCAACGCCGGCGCATCGTTGACGCCGTCGCCGGTCATTGCGACGATGTCGCCGGCGTCCTGGTAGGCGCGCACCAGCGCCAGTTTCTCGGCCGGGCTTACGCGCGCGAAAATGCCGATCCGGCGCAGTTCCTCGCTCTTGCCCTTGGCCACCCGTTCAACTTGCTTGCCTTCGACCACATGGGCGGCGGCATCGCCGAGCCCGACCGCTCGGCCGATGCTACGCGCGGTCACGGCGTGATCACCGGTCACCATGACGACCCGGACGCCGGCGGCCCGGCACTGTCTGATGGCCTCTGGCACATCGGCGCGCGCCGGGTCCTGCAGGCCGATGAGGCCTACGAAGGTCAAATCTTCGTAAGGCGGCGCATCAGCCTGGGAACCCATCTTCATGGCGCAGGCAAGGACACGCAAACCGCGATCGGCAAAATGTTCGACATGCGCGCGCCACTCCGCGCGCGCCTTAGCATCGAGATGCGCTCTGCCGTTTTCCTCGACGATATAGTCGGCGGCCGCCAGCACCGCTTCTGGCGCGCCCTTGACCGCGAACAGGTACTCGTCACCGAGGCGGTGCACAGTCGCCATCATCTTGCTGCCGGCATCGAAGGCGTGCTTGCGCGCGATCGGACGGTTCTGCAGCAGCGCCGAACGTTTGATCCCGGCGCGGAAGGCCGTTCGCAACAATGCAAGCTCCATCGGATCGCCGCTACCTTGCTCGTGGGCGCTGTCGAGGGAGGCGTCGTTGCAAAGCACCGCGATCTCCAACAGCAGAGCAAGCTGCGCGTCGTCGCCGGGCGACGTCTGTTTGGCGTCCGCATTGGCCTCGATCTCGATCTCGCCGCTCGGCGCCCGGAGCCGGCGCACGGTCATTCGGTTTTCGGTCAGCGTGCCAGTTTTATCGGTGAGAATGACAGTGGTGGCTCCCAGTGTCTCCACCGCGGAGAGCCGTTCAACCAGCGCATTCTGGCGCGCCATGCGCCACATGCCACGGGCAAGCGCGAGTGTCGCCACGATCGGCAAGGCCTCCGGAATCGCCGCGACCGCCAGGGCAATTGCCGCCTCGATCATCAGGAACGGGTCCTTTCCGGTGGCGAAGCCAACGACGGCAATTACTGCGGTCAGAAGAACCACTGCCCAGACCAGCTGCGCCGACAACCGGGCCAGCTTTTTCTCCAGCGGTGAAGAGCCGGGCTCTGCTGCCTCGACAAGTTGCGACACTTGGCCAAGCTCGGTCGCCAGGCCGGTCGCCGTCACGACGCCGATGCCGCTGCCGCGGGTGAGCGCTGTGCCCTTGAACAGCATGGAGGCGCGTTCGGCGAGACGCGTCTCGGCCGCTACTGGGCCGACGTGCTTTTGGACCGCAATGGATTCACCAGTCAGGGTCGACTCGTCGGCGGCGACATTGGAAGCCTCCACCAGCCGCAGATCGGCGGAGACGGCGTCGCCCGCCTCCAGTATGACGATGTCTCCGGGCACCAGCTGCTCGGCTGGTATAATCCGAGCGTGGCCGTCGCGGCGCACGCGCACCGAGTGCGATCCTAGCGCTCGCAATGCCTCGATCGAGCGTGCGGCTTTCAACTCCGTAAGAAAGCCGATGAGCGCATTGACTGCGAGCACGATGACAATGGCCGCGCCCTCCTCCAGTTCGCCGAAATAGAACGCCAGTGCGGCGGCGGCGCCGAGCAGGTAGACCACCGGGCTCTGGAACTGGTGCAACAGCACGATCAGTCCGCTGGCTTTACGCGTCAAAACGACGGCGTTGGAGCCAAAGACCTGCAGTCGGTCTCTAACCTCTTCGTCCGAAAGGCCTTCGCTCGCCGACACGCCGAGACGCGTCAGCACCTCGCCCGACGACAGTGCCTGCGGACAATTCGGCATTCTTTTCACCGTCGTGGCGATACCGACCTCCGCCAACATGATTTTCTGTTCGAGGTCAAAGATACGGAAATCGAACGGGAGAAACTTGAGCGAGATCAAAGCAGATCAAAAAATGGATTGCCCTGAACCGTGATCTTCGTTTGCGGCCATCGAGGGACGCGAAGGCAAGGACAAATCAAAGTGTATCGCAGCGTTGCGGCAGGTTGATCGCGACGCAGGTTTCACGGCTTGGCCACGATGGAGGTTGAGCGCTAGGAAAAGTCACCTAGGGATAGCAACTTGGATGTCCGCCAGAATTGTTCGCGTATTTTTTTCCTCTATCCTGAATCGGTGCGGCGCCACCGTTGGCGAACGAGCGCCTTCGGGCGTGGCTCTCGCTTGGTACGCGCGCTTTGGCGTTCGGTGCGGTCCACCCTGGTTGGAGGATACGTGTATGGTTGTTTACGATTTCGAGGTGCTGAAGGGCGAATCGCTTGTAGCGTCGAAGCGATTGATCACCTTGCCTAATGTCGGCGCGGCTTGGACGAAGATCGCCAAGCTTGCGGAAGCCATTGATGGGCCGGGCTACAAGATACGTGTGAAAGATCAGTCTGGTGGAATTGTCATCCTGATCGGCATCGCTGCGCTTCGACGCTGCGCCGATGCGCTCCGCCGACGCAATTGCGCGCGAAGCCCGAGAGTCGGTTCTCTGCCTCTTGCGGCGGCGGGATTGGGACACGTCAACCTGAGCGAAGCGGAGTGGCGTTTGCTTGCCAGGCAGCGCTGAAGCCACGCGATCGATGTTTCACGTCAAGTGTTCGTTGCGCATTTGAATCTTCATTGCCATGCGGACCAATTCGGCCAGGTTGCGGGCGCCCATGCGCTCCATCAGCCACGACCGATGATTTTCGACGGTCTTGGGGCTGATCTTCAGTTGGATGCCGATTTGCTTGCTGGAAAGCCCAGCCGCCGCGAGCTCCATGACTTCGCGCTGCCGTGGTGAAAGTGCGTTGAAGCGCGATTGCAGCGTCTCCAATTCTTCGGCGGCGCTTTCGCTCTGCCGCCCTTTTTCGACCGCACGTTGGATGCTGGCGAGCAGTCGGGCCTCGTCAAATGGCTTCTCAATAAAATCGAATGCGCCGTTTTTGATGGCGGCTACCGCCATGTCAACGTCGCCATGCCCTGTGATCAGGACGATGGGCCGCGCATACGAGCGCTCGCTAAGACGCTGCGCCAATTCAAGCCCGGACATCTGGGGCATGCGGACGTCGGATACGATGCAATCGAATTGTTCATGTTGATCGAGGGCGGCCAGAAAATCCTTCGCAGCATTGAAGCAAGAGGTCTCTATGTTGTGGCGGCCTAGATAGTACCGGAGCGCGTCGAGCACGGCCTCGTCGTCGTCGATCAGCGCCAGGTGAATCGGATCAGACATGCTCGGGCTTCATTGCGATCGGTAGCGTAAAGCGGATGGACGCCCCATGCGAAACCGCGTCAAGCCACAATCGCCCGCCGTGGCCCTCCACGATCGTTCTGCAGAGCGGCAATCCGAGACCGAGACCATCGGTTTTGCTTGATGATAGAGGAAGGAATCCGTTTTCGATTAGCTCGCGTGGAAAGCCTGGACCCGAGTTCGAGGACGCAGACCTCGACAAATTCTTTCCCGGAAGGCTTAGCCTCGATCCGAATGCCGCCTTCAGGACTTCCATTATCAGCGATCGCCTCGACCGAGTTGCGCATAAGATTCACCAGCACCTGCTCGATTTGCAGCGTATCCACCATCACAGGCGGAAGATTGGCTGACTGGCGGAATTGCGCCGTCACATTTGCCCGATCGAGGTCGGGGCGGCACAGTTCGATCGCATGCTTGACGAGTCGTTCGAAACGGAACCGCACTCGGTTGCTCCGATCGAGCCGCACCAACGCACGAAGACGTCGAATCACGTTTGCCGCGCGATCGACCTGCTCCACCGCTTTCTTCGCGATCCCCTCAACCTCTCCGGCTTCGACGCATCCCGAACGCGTCATATCGGCGACCAGGCGGATGTAGGTTCCGGCCGCCATCAAGGGTTGATTGACCTCATGAGCCACAGCGGCGGCCACTTCCCCGATACTGCTGAACCGGGTCAGACGCGCCAGCAATTCCTGATGTAAACGCAACTGGGATTCCATGCGGCGTCGCTCCGTAACCAACTCGCCCGCTATCAGGCCTGTCGCAGCCAAAACAAGCATCACAGCCTGAAAGGCAATCAGCTCCTCGCGTTCATTCGGCAAGAATCTCGCGCCCAGGATCACCCCGAGCTGAGTGAGCAAAATACCGGCGCTGACGCCTTCGGTCCCATTGCGCACCGCCATCCATACGATAGGCAAGAAGAGAACATAGAACAGTTGGAATTCTCGTTCCTCGGCAATGCCGAATACCAGTATGAGAGCACAGACTACGGCGGCACACTGAAGCGCCGTTTCCATCGAGATGGGCAGGATGCGCCGACGGGTCAAAGCGAACAGTGCGAAAGGGGCGACTACCAGGATGCCGGTCACGTCGCCGATCCAATAGCGCAGCGCTGCCGCCACAAAGTCCTCGGCCGGCAACCGCCCGGCCGCAATTCTCAAACCCACGTAGCTTGAGGCGACAAAGCCTGCGCTTGCGGCTGCCACGAGCATTAACACGACAAGATCCCGCATCGAGGACAGTGCCGGATTAAAGGCGGTATTGGGTCGTTGCAAGAAAACTAAGGCGGTCGAATAGCCTCCGCCGATAAGCGCTACCGAGAGGATCTCGACCGGCCAGGACAGAATGACGGGACCGTTGACGAGATATGCCAGAAATGGGCCCATGAATAGAAATGGAATCGTCGGCAGGCCAAACACCAGGACCATGACGAAGCTTAAGCCGGTGTTCGGACTCCACGGCGTGATATCGAAGCGGGCATAGGGCTGGATGAAACTCACTCGGTCCAGGCCTACATACGCAGAGAGGTAGGCGAGTCCGACTATGGCCTTGTGGGTGTCAACGATCCCCGGGAAGGCCGCTGCTTGCAACCGCATCGCCCACGCCCATTTGAACATCGCGATATTTAACCTTTTTCCTATCTTCGATCAGCCGACCTGCCCATAGGGCCAAAGACCCAGGGACAGTCATCCAGGTGCGCATCCGGAATTGGAGGCTCGCCAACCTCCTTTATAGTAAGGCGCAATCGAAAAAGGAGCGCCCCTACACGGCGCAGCCTCAGCGACGTATAACTCGCGGAGTGATGGTCATTATGTCGTGGAGAGAAAGTTTAGGACCTGAACGCGTTGGAAGTCCTGGTGACACCGGCCAACCATCTCCTGAAGATGGATTTCGTCTGATGCGGAGATTCCTGAATATTCGTCAGAGCGCAGTGCGCGAAGCGGTAATCGATCTTATTGCGATGCTATCGACATTCGACGTTAAAGTCAAAAATCGTGCGCATAATGATCTGAGAATATGACCGTTGCTCTGAAGTGCTGGGCTACGGTCGTGCTGAAGCGCTTAGCAACGACGGCCATTCGCATATTCTTGGCCGGCATTTTGTTATAAACTTTACAACTAGTCTGGTTGGCCGGAGACATACGACATAACGCTAGAAACGAACCGATCCCGTTTCAGCTTTTCCTTCGGTGCATAATTTCTGGCGTACATGGAGAGATTTCTGTGACGGATTGCTGCACGATACAAGCTAAACGCAGGCGATCTTCTAGCGTTGGCAGTCCGGAAGATCACTGTTCAACCGATCTTTCGGCTGCCCGGCGGTCCTCTTCTGGAGCTGATCGAGCAGCACCGCCGCTTGAAGGCCGACTCGGAGCGGGGCCCGCCGTGATGCAGCTAACCGGCTTCCAGTGCCGCTGGCCGATTGGCGCCGTCGAGAGCGACGAATTCCACTTCTGCGCAGAGCCGGCGGACCCAGGCCGCAGTCCGCCGTACTGCGTGATCCATCGGAGGCAGGCATTCTCGCGGATGTCAGTCGCGATAGCTGCCTCTGTTTGACATGCCTTCTTGGCATCCGCGGAATATGCTGCCTCCGAACGGCCGGTTGCGTGCTGGTTTTTGGACGCCGGCATCACGAGGAGCGCCTCTTGCCCCGGCGGCCGGCGTCCAAAGAGCGCCAAAGCGCGAAGTCGCGGGAAGTCTGGGGCCGGGTGGGTAGCCAGCGCTATGGGGATTTGCTTTTCGCGTCGATTATGACGATGGGCGCGAAGCTGGCCCCAGGCGACCTGGATAGAGTGCGGAAGGGGTCCTGGAAACGCGCAATGGGAATCTCGGTGGCGGCGTGAAGGGTATGAGCGGCCGATCGACTGGCTGATCGGCGTGGTTTTGCCGAGAGGGATCGCAGCCGGTGTGGAGCCGGCGCCGCGAAACGGGAAAGCGGCAGCGCTCGCAGGCTGTCTGGCTCGTGATGTGTCGCTCGCGGTTGGCATCGGCCGCCACCTTGCCTCGCAGCCCCGCGCGAAGACCTCGATGACGATCATTTGGGCGCCGCAGTGCGGGCACGGGCTGCGCCGAGACGCGGACCGAATGCAGGCGAAACGCGAAGCTGAGGAACAGGCGATCGACGGCTTCGTCCGCCGGCGGCTGGAGGCGGCCGGGGTGCGGCCGACGCGCCAGCGGGTCGATCTCCGCCGGGCGATCTTCGGCGTCGGCGACCGGCATTTCACCGCGGAGATGCTCTACCAGGAGACGCGGTCGATCCGCTTCGCTCCGACCCTCGGCACGATCTACAATACGCTCACCGAATTCGCCCGCTGCGGCCTTTTGCGCGAGATCGCGACATAAGACGCCAAGCTCTGGTACGACACCAAGACGGGGCCGCACTTCCACTTCTATCGCGAGGATTCGGAAGAGCTGTCGGACATTCCCGACGAATGGCTGCCGAACATCGGCATCCCGGCGCCGCGGGGCATGCGCATCGCCGCGATCGACGTGATCGTGCGGCTGAAGACGCTGTAGGACGGGTCAGCCCCATCCGCGCCGACGGAGTTCGTTCCGAAGGGTCGTCGCCATCGGCGCGGGCGTCGACTGGACAGCGAAGAGCGGCCGAAAGTCAACGGCTTGTTCCGCAAGCGCCCCGACCTCGTAAGCATTTCCAACCGTCATGGCGCCAATCCAACGCTTGGTCCGCATCAGGCTATGGGCGGACAGCGACCGTAGGCCGAGCAGCGGGAAGGGGCGGGCGTGCGGGCGTACGAGGGCGGCTTGGGAAGGCTCGGCGCCCCGCCCGAAGCGGATATTCCTTGGCGCCCAGCGCCAGGCGGGCACAACTATAGTCATTGACGACTATCATGATAGTGCTGTAATTTACCGAGAATGCTATCAGGGGCCTGCGACCATGGCAGTCGCTAGCGGCTCGTCGCTGGGACTTGAAACCCAGGCGGAGTATCAGCGCCTGCTCAGATACTTGCCGCGCTACCGTCGAGTTGCGTTTGACCCGCGGAGTGGCAGGTCTTTCCCAGGCGTTTCGAGCGCATCTGCGGCGGTTCTGCGTTCCGACATCGTCGGCTTCACTCCGCTCACCGACCGGATGGTGAAAAGCGGTATCGCGGGGGCCGAACAGCTCGCAGAAGTCTTGAACCGGGTCATCAATCGGATGGCCGAGATCGTCTGGGCGCACGGGGGCGAGCTCGTCAGCTGGGAGGGCGATGCCGGAATTTTCGTATGGTTCGCGCACGAGAAGCAGTCTCTCGATGAGGCGACGCTCCTCGCCGTTCAGGCGGCTTCCGCAATTCATCGCGAGGCGGAGTCCTGGCTGGTCGACGGAGCCCCGATTCGGTTTCGCAGCGCCGTCGGCTGCGGCTCGCTCTCCCACTACGAGATCGGCGGAAAAGATGATGAGTGGCATGCCGTTCTCTCGGGCCCGGCGCTTTCCGACGTCAGCGCCGCGGAGAAAACCGCAGCCCCAGGGCACACCGTGATCAGCCGCTCGGCCTACGCGCGCGCGGGCGGTCGCTGTCAGTGCATTCCCCTCGGCGAAGGAACGGCGCGCGTCGTCAGCGTCGTCAGGCCCGCAGGGTCGCCCGAAAGGCCGCCTCCATCCGGCGACGTCCCTGAGAGGATCCTGCGCAAGGTTGTGCCCCGGATTCTGCTCGGCGGCGGCCATAAGCCGTCCTTGTGGCGAGGGGAATTCCGGGTCGTGACGGCGGCCTACATGACGCTTCGCCACCCGAAGTACGCTTTGGACAAAGATACGCTGCAGACGCTGCAGGGCGCCGCGCAGCACGTTCAGTCCTGCCTCGCCCGGTTCGAAGGTCAGATCTACGAGATTGTGGCCACGGAGGAAGGGACCACATTCATTGCGGTGTTCGGAATGCCGCCCTGGTCCCATGAGCGCGACCCAGTGCGCGCCGTGATTTCCGCCCTGGAGCTCCACCGTGACTGGGGCGCGCGCGGGTTGACGAGTTCGACCGGGATCGCCACGGGACGGATCTTCTGCGGAACATTTGAGACGACGACCGATCGCGCCGTGCTCGCGCTCGTCGGTCCGATCATGAATCTTGCCGCGCGGCTGATGCAGCTGAACCCCGGAGTTGTTTGCGACGAGGAGACGAGACGGGCCTGCAGGCAGTCCGGTCGCATCGTCTTCCGCCCGCTTGCGCCGCAGATGGTCAAGGGCAAATCTGAACCGATCTCGGCGTTTGCGGCCTACGACGTCGGCGAGGCGGCCGGACCGGCGCATGGCCTCGAAGACGCAATCGTGATTGGACGCGAACGGGAGCTCTTGATCCTGTCAGACGGCTTGGCGAAGGCCCGAGCTCGGCTTGGCGCGGTTGCCGTGATCGAAGGCGACGCCGGGATCGGCAAGACCACGCTCGTCAATCGTGCCGCCGCCGAAGCCAGCGACACAGGCATGATCGTTCTGGCCGGGGATGGCGACAGCACCGACCAGACGACTGCCTATCTCGCCTGGCGCGACGTCTTTCGCGATTTACTCGGACAGAGCGATCTGACGCTTCGCGCCGCCGCGACACGACCGCACTTGCCGAGATCGGACGCCGAGCTCGCCCAGGCTCGCCCGGGGAAGACGACGATCCGTCTTGGCGCTTTCGTTCGCCTCGCGCCCCTCCTCGAGGACATGCTTGGACTGGAAGCCGTCGACAACAGCGAGACGGCGCTCCTTCGTGGGCAAGCGAGGGCCGATGCGCTGGCGCGGCTGCTCCAGGATCTGCTTTTCGAAACCGCGAAAGCCGCTCCGATTCTCGTGGTCATGGAGGACATGCACTGGCTGGACCCGACCTCCCTGAATTTCTTCGCAGCTCTGGGAGCATCCCGGGCCCCGCTCATGCTGCTCGGCGCGACCCGCGGCCCCGACGCGAGCCCGGCGGTTCGCCGAAGTCTGGCGCAGGTGGGGGACGTCCAGTGGCTGCGCCCCGAACCCCTGACCGCCGAGGAGACGGGGCGGCTCCTTGCGCGAACGCTCGGCGCGCGTCAGGCGGATGACGATCTGGCCGCGATGTTCCGGGATCGGACCGGGGGAAACCCGCTCTTCGTTGAAGAGCTGTCGCGCTTGGCCTTCGCCAACCGGCTTCTCTTCATTGACGGCGTCGTGCAGGCCCGCTCGTCGGTTGCGGCCACAAAAGACGAGCTGGATGACATTCTCGAACGGCAGGGATTGCCGGGCACGATCGAGGGAGTGATCCGACGCCGCATCGACAGCCTCAGTCACCAGGACGTCTCCCTACTGAGAGCGGCAAGCGTCGTCGGACAAAGCTTCGATCGGGACCTGTGCTCCATCGGCGCGCCGACGCTGACGCCGGCGGACGTGGAGCGATCGCTTGCCGCCTTGATCGGATTGGGCGTCATCGAACCCTCGAACCGTGGGTCCGACGAATTCGTCTTCCGGCATGCGGTTCTGCGGGACGTGGTCTACAACGCGATGTCCTTCGCCGAACGCCGTCAGATTCATGACTCCATCGGCTCCTGGATCGAGCGGCGTCCGCACGCGGAAGACGTCAGCGCGCTGCTCGGGCGCCATTTCCTTCACGCTCAGAGAACCGACAAGGCGATCCGTTACCTGATCGCGGCCAGCGAGATCGCGATCAGGCGCTACGCCAATGCGGAGGCAGCCGAACTTCTCAAACGCGCGCGCGAACTGGCTCATTCGGGTTCGGCCGCCGGCGTGAGCCAGGCTGAAAAAGCTCGCCTGTCCCTGCTCCTCGGCCGGGCGTTCCTCGGCCTGTCGCACTACGCGGAGTGCCGAACCCACAGCGAGACCGGCCTGAGGCTGGCAGGGTTTCCTGCGCCAGCCAATTCGCTCGGCGTCGCGCTCGGATTGCTGGGGCAAACCGCTCAACTGGTCCGCTGCCGATTCTGGCCTTCGAGGCGCGAGACCGCCGACTCCGAGAAGGCCGCTCTGCGCGAGGCGGTCCTCGCCTACGAGGCATTGGCGGAGACCTACTTTTATCAAGGCGACGGGCTGCGCACGCTGTACGCGGCGATGAGCACGCTCAACCTGTCCGAGCGGCTTGGACCCTCGCCAGAACTTGCCCGCGGCTGCGCGACGTTGTCGGGAATCGCAGGGCTGTTCCGGTTGCGCAAGATCTCGAGCCACTATTCGGCGCGCTCATTGGAAATCCTGGCCAAGATCGAGGACCCCGCCGCAGACGTTTGGGTTCTCATGCTTTTGGGGCTATCGAAATTCGGGGAGGGCCAATGGGAGGAATCGAGGGCGTTTTTTGTCAATCTCGTAGCGGTGGCCGCCAAGGTCGGCGATCGCCGACGTTGGCGGGATGGCGTCGATAACGGAGCCGCCATCGAAGCCTGCCGCGGGAAGTGGAAAGAGGCGCTCGACGGCCTCGCGGCGATGCTCGACGCCGCCAGACAAGATAAGGACCAGAGATATATGGTGACGGCCTGTCGGGAGCGCGCCTATTGCTATCTGCAGCTTGGCGATCTGCGTGCCGTCGATGACCATCTGTTGCTGATCAAAGGGGAGCTCGACCGCGGTTTGACGTCTGAAGAGCTTCCAACGCGTCAGGATTTGCATGCGATCGCAGCGACCGCGGCGCTTGAGCGCGGGGATCACGTCATGGCTGCGAGAGAGGCCGACGCCGCCATCGAAGCGATCATGCAGATCAGCGGCACGGGCAGTTTTCCGAATGCATACTGGACGATATTTCTCGTCGCCCGTGTCTTCGCCAATCTGTGGGTCAAAGCGACCCGTAGGGATGCAGCCGATCGTGACCTTATGCGGGGAATGGCGGCGGCTTGCCGCGCACTTTCAAACCAGGCCTGGTCCTATCCAATCGCCGCCCCGTCGGCCGCGATCGCCCGCGGCTATCTGGCGCGCTTGCGTGGCCGCCCGGCAAGCGCGGCGCGCTGCTGGCGGCGGGCGGCGGCGGAAGCGAACCGAACTCGATATGAGCTACGAATCGCGGCTTGCGCTGCGCGCGCTCGGAAAGGCCGGCGGGCGGGCTCGGGAGGCGGCGGGCCTCCCCTTTATTATTGGCGACGACTGGATTGATGCGGGATGAATTCGACCCTCTCCTTGAGCAGTTGATTTCGAACGCCTTGCTGCGTTTCGACGCCAACCTCAGGGCTGCGCTCCCAAGAACGGCGCCGCAACTGCTCAAGTTTCTGCACGGCGTCCCCACAGGTCCGGAACACGTGCTGAGCGTCCGAAACTTTCCTCACTTCGTGCTGCCGTATTGGCTGAGCCCGGCCCGGAAAAGAGGCGTCGACGCTGATTTTCAAACCGACATGATTTACTCCACGATCAGCGGATATTATGCAATACGATTGTGCGACAACATATCGGACAATGACGGTCCACCGGAGCTCCGAAAATTTGCACCTTGCACAGCATACTTCGACAGTGAATTTATTCGGCCGTACATGAAATATTTTCGGAAAGCTCATAGATTTTGGGACTTTTTCGATAAGGTTTGGGCACAGCAGGCGGAGGCGTCGTCTGCCGATAGTTTACTCGATGACGTCGATTCTGATACATTTTCATTACTGTCATCGAAGAAATTTACAGCAATAAAAATTCCAATTTCTGCGGTACACTTTCGCTATAGAGAACTAGGAGCCTCTTTTGAACGATGGTTACGGTTTGTCGATTGTCTTGGTAGTTTCGCTCAATTTAGTAATGACTTTTTCGATTGGAACCATGACTCACGATATGGAATAACAACCTATATTTCATCAGAATCGAGACGACGCGCGCCCGGCGAGAATATCGCGAAATGGTTCTTAAGAGAGGGGTTCGATTGGGGCGTCGCCGAATTGAAGGCGAGGTTCAACAATGTTAGAATGGAAGCCGAGGCGCTGGGAAACGATGAGGTCCTAACCTGGACGGTCACGCGGGGTCAAACATTGGACCGCGATATCGTTGCGGCGCGCTCGGGTCTCGAACTGGTGAAAACATTCGGAAGGATCATATCTGGTAAACAATCCTGAGGGAGGCGCACATGTCCGCAATTAAACCCGACGACTATGAATCGATCTTTCTAAGAGCTGCTACGGAAAATGAGGACTTTAGAAACGCATTGGAACAAAAAGATTGGGATTTTGTAATGAAAAAGTTGGCTGACCTTGGCATCCAAATTGCCGACGAGCTTCCCGTTCGCAAGGCAATTGAGAACGTCAACTGGACGAATCTGAAAGAGCTGGAGTGTGAACTGGGTGTTAAGAGAATGGGTTAGGAGTGGGGGCATTCCGTCCTCTGCCACGGTTGCCCTATGCGCTCCCGTCCCGCGTTGTCATTATCGGGGCCGGCCCGGCTGGCTGCGCTGCCGCTCTTGTTCTTGTCCAGAACGGTATAGCGCCGCTACTCTTGGAGAAAGGTCCGCCGGGCAAGGACAAGGCCTGCGGCGACGCATGGATCGCCTCCGCGGTCGAAGAACTGCAGTCCCTCGACATCGGCAAGCGTGAGCTTGGCTCGAACTGGCGCGCCTTCTCACGCGTCGACGGATATTTCGCCGATCGCAAAGTTTGGTCCCACGACCTCGCGCCGTTCGAAGGCGTGATCGCGCCGCGGGCGATCGTCGATCAATTGCTGCGCGACCGGGTTTCCGCGGCGGGTTGCCCGATCTGGTACGGCGCCCGGGCGACGGATCTGCGAGCGACCGGCGGCCGAATCGAGCTGACGATCCGGCGCGGCGCCGAGAGGCTGACCCTCGCCCCGTCGGCGGTCGTTCTGGCGTCCGGTAGCGGCTGTCGTATCGCCCGCCGGGCGGGGCTCGACGGCGAACCCGTTCTCGGCGCGTCCATATCGGCCTATTTGCCGACTGGCGGAAACCTGGCGTCTCCCACCTTCCTGTTCGGCGAGCCTTCGCCCGGGTATGCATGGATCTTTCCCATGGGCGCGAACGCGTCGAACGCAGGCGTCTGCGCCCTGTCCAAATCCGGCGCGTCAGCGCTTCGGGTCCAGCTGAAGACGTTGCTTGCGCCGCTCGGGGTATCGGGCGCCGTCCACGCGCGCGGCGGGCTCGGCGCCCTGTGGAGCGGCAATGGGACAGCCTGGAGCAACGACGCGGGCGTGGTCTCCTGCGGCGACGCCGCGGGACTGGTCGATCCGATCTCCGGCGAGGGCCTGACCGCGGCTCTGGTCAGCGGCAAACGCGCGGGCGCCGCGATCGCTTCGTTCCTGTCCGGAGATTCCGGGGCGCTGGCCGAATATGGCCGGTGGGTGGGAGGCTGGGGGCGGACGCGTTACGCTCCTTCTGTCGACAATCGCATCCTTGCGGCGTGGGTCGGATTCGCCCCGGCTGAGCGGCGCCTGTGGGCCCTTTTGGCGGGCGTCGTGTCGCATGAAGAGACGGCGTCCGTGTGAGCGGCGCGCGCCCGATGGACGCCCTTGGAATGCGCATTATGGCGCACCCCCCCCCCGTAGCGTCTACGCCGGCTTTCTCGTGTTCTCCGCCCGCACCGGGGCTGACGAGTACGAACAGCAACGGGTCGCGCGTTGGCGCCAAGCACGAAGCTTAAACCCCTAACGCAGGGTCAACGACAATCCGGTCTTGCTCGCCATTGGACACGCGCCGGTTCTCCTGCGCTTGACCCCATTTCGCGAGCCTGGGCGGCTGATCCTGCCCGAAGGCAAACAGCCGAGGAAGGCCCTTCCCGCCGCAAAGGCCGCTTACGCTTGCTTTTCCTTTAGGATGCGCCTCACCCCCACAATCCCGCCACGCCGGAAAAGACTCCAAAGACGACCGTCACGAGGATGATTGCGCCGGACAGCGCGGCATAGGCGCCCCGCAGCCGGTAGGGCGCAGGCAGCCTCCGCGCCAGCAGGAAGAGGAAGCCGAGCACGATCGGCAGGAGCAGGGCGTTCATCACCTGAACGCCGACGCTGAGCGACACGGGGTTGACGCCGGAGCCGACCACCAGCGCGCAGACCACCAGCGCGACAGCGTAGGAACCGTAGAACCAGGGCGCTTCCCGCGGCTCGTCCTCGAGCTTGTGCCTCGCGCCGAGCACCTCGGCGAGGGTGCGCGCGGCGGTCAGAGTGACGACGATCGCCGCCACCAGCGCCGCTCCGGTCATGCCGAGCCCGAACAGAAGCTTGCCGCCGAAGTCGCCGAGGAACGGGGTGATGGCGCCGACGATCTCCTCGACCGTATCGAGCGGCTGGTCGCCGCCCGCCTTTCCGAGCGTCGCGGCGACGGCGACGAGAACCGCCGCCATGATGAGCTGGGTGACGACCGCCCCGATCGCCGTGTCGAGCCTCGCCGACCGCAGGTCCCGCGCCGTCACCCCCTTCTCGACGACCGACGACTGCTGGAAGAACACCATCCAGGGCATGATGACCGCGCCGATATTGGCGGAGGCGAGCAGGAGGAATTTTGGATTGTTCAGCGGGATCGCCATCGCGCCGGAGGCGACCTCGCCCAAGCCCGGATGGGCGAGGAGCGCGACGAGCAGGAAGACGAGCTCGAAGGCGCCGACCGCGATGGCGATGCGCTCGACCGTCCCGTAGCCGTGCATCAGCGCCATGGCCAGCATCGCCGCCACGACCAGCGCCAGCGTCACCGGCGCCGGCACGCCGATGAGGTTGCCGACGCCGGCGACGCCGGCGAATTCGGTCAGGAGCGCGCCGAGGCAGGCGACGAACAGGGTCGCGACCGAGAGCCACGCCCAGCCGCGGCCGAAATGCCGTTTGATCAGCTCCGCGTGACCCCTGCCGGTCACCGCGCCGAGGCGGACGGTCAGCTCCTGGACGATAAAGAGGACCGGAATCAGCACGAACTGCAGCGAAAGCAGGCTATAGCCCCATTGCGCGCCGCTCTGCGCCGCCGTGATGATGCTTCCGGCGTCGGTGTCGGCCAGCATGACCACGATGCCGGGGCCGGCGACGGCGAGAAAGCGGCGCCAGGTGAACGAGGGAGGGGTCAAGACTTCGGCAGTCACGG
Organism: uncultured Alphaproteobacteria bacterium; assembly: GCA_963741405.1. GTDB lineage: Bacteria > Pseudomonadota > Alphaproteobacteria > Rhizobiales > Beijerinckiaceae > Roseiarcus. Next base: position 264,168 of record CAVUHX010000037.1, on the reverse strand, counting down.
TGGATAGGGGGCTCGGCTGACGGGAGAACCAAAGCCGCATTGGTGAACGGCCCTGAACGACGTGGCAAGTCACGTGCCGGAAATTTGGAAGGATTTCAATTTCAAACAACGCGGCCTTTCGCCGCGCCCTGCCCGTCCGGCCGTGCCGATCCTGCGGGATTCTCAGGCTGCCGCCGGAGTCGGCCGCGGCTCGACCTTGCGAGCCGGAGGCGACGGCCTGTGGTCAGTGCGGCTGCGCCGCCCCGCCCGACAGCGACAGGAACGGTTCCTCCGCACGCGGCGTCGGCTGCGGGTCGGCGGCGATCTCCATTGCCCACCAGACGCCGTATTGCGTGTCCGGATTTTTGGCGATCGCGATCCCGAAACGCGACGCTTCCGGAATCAGGAGATTGGCGTTGTGGGGGGAGGATTCGCGCCAGCCGGTCATCGCCTCGGCGAGGCTCATATAGCCGCCGCCGAGGTTCTCGGCGGCTTTCCACGCATCGATCCCGCTTGCGGCGAGGCGGCCCGGGAAGGCGCCGGCGACGTCGTGCGACAGGACGTTTCCCGCCTCCATCGCCATCGCCTGCCGTTCGGCCATCGCGGCGAGCGGCGGATCGAGCCGGACGGGCTTCAGCCCCTTGCCGGCGCGATAGGCGTTGAGCGCCGCGGCGGCGGCGGCCGGGTCGAGGCGGACGGCGGCGATGGCGCCGGCCGAAAGGCGATGGGCCGGGCGGGACTCGGGCGGAACGGCGGCGCAGGCCGCGAGCATCGCCAGCGCGGCGGCCGCGGCGGCGCGAGAGACGAGGACGATACGCTCCGGGCCCATTTGCTCTGAGAACACTATAGTATTATGTTATTTATGCCGGATTCGGCCGGCCGGACCTCGACGCTAGCTAAACCGTGGAAGTGAGATGTACGACATTGCTCACGAGTGGAGCCTGGGCTCGCAAGTGTCAGGAGCAGGCAACATTCTGCCTGGCTCTCATCGCCATGGGGAACAGAACAATACCCGCACCCCCGCTTTTCTCAAGCCGGATCACGTACACGCCCCCTGCGCCCCGTTTGGGTTTCGGCGAGGCTCGCCCGTCCAGTGCGAACGCGCGTAAATGGCGGTATTGCGGCAAGCAGTGGCGCCCATCTTCCTCATCGAGGTCGCGGAAGGTGCGGACCCGCGGACTAAGCTGCTCGGCAAACAAGGCCCAGCCAATCGCCGCGACCATGGCTAACGCAAAGCTCAGCCCTGCGTATAGGAACTTTATTGGATTGACGGGATACAGAGCGGGCTCCGCAGGGGATACGATGCGGATTTCAGTCACGATTGCCGACTCTTTTAGCCGTGCCTCCTCGTAGCGCTTGCGAAAGAACCCGTAACTTTCCTCTGCGAGACGTTGGGTGAGGATCATCGCGTTCAGACGCGCCTCCTTTTCAGGGTAGGCGACCAATTGCGCCTGCAGGGTCGAGATCTGCTGCTGCAGCGCCGCATTTTCCGCCTCCTGCGCGAGCACTTCCGGGCTGTCTTGTTTGAACGAGCGCTTCATGCCGGCGAGCCTTCCGCCGTCCTTTGCGAGTGTGTCTTGCAGGTCCTCAAGGTACTGCAGGTTCTCTTTGTATTCCGAGGTCAAATCGAACGTTTCGCCAGCGTTCTTGAATGAGAGTACCGCGGCTCGCGCCTGATCGAGCGCCTTGCGACTCTCGTCGAGCTGATTTTCAAGAAATTCGCGAGCGCGCGCCGCCTCACTGCGGTAGGCTTCGCTGCTGTGCTCAATGAAGATCTTGGCAGCTATATTGGCGACCGCCGCCGCCTCTTTCGGATCGCTGGATCGAAAGCTGATGTCGAAGGCATACGTATCTTTTCTGACAGAAACGCCAAGATTATCCTCAACGTTCTCGACAGCACGATCAAACGCCGAGGTGGGAATATCTCGCCCATATCTGACATAGTTGCGCAAGGTTCGAGTCGTGTTGCCAATCCAGTCCTTCACTTCGTCCTTGAATACCCCGAATGCCGTCTCGCCTTCCTTGGGGGCCTTGACGTCGAGATGAAGCGCTTCGACGATTTTCACCGCAACCGCGGGACTTTTTATCACTTCCATGTAAGTCTTGCTGGGCGCATCGATAGGCGCGGACCGGCCGACCGGAAAGTCGAGGATCTCCTTGTCGTCGGCGGCATTTGAATTGAATTTGAGTTCCTCGGCCGGTCGGACAAGCACCAACGCGGTGGACACGTATTTTTCCGGCAGCACGAAGGACAATCCGAGGCCGACGCAGGTTGCGATGATCGGCAACCATATCAGGACTCGCTTATAGCCAACAAGAATCCGCCAAATACGATAGAATTCCATGCTCGCTACCGTCTCCGCAAGCCACTGGCCAGGCGGATGCAAACAACAAACAGTAAACCGCGCCGGCTCCTTTGGAACCTTGCGTATTCACGATGTAGTCCCGCTGTCCCCGCGCGGAAAAGCGGTGGCGGGTCAGGCCTGTTCATGATAAGTTCGAACACGACATCGTAACCCCTGGTTTAGGCGTGGGACAAGCCTTAACTGCCACCAACACGCCAGGGAAACGATATCACGAACTGGTAAGATCCGCACCCAATACCATATTGGCGCGCCAAAGTCGCCACGACGAAGTCCGGGATTTATGGTCGCAATATCTTGCGCTCGGAATCAAGGCTCCTGTGCTCAAACGCGTTGAGGGCGTCGGCAGAGCGAGACCCGACGTCAGTACTTCCACCGCTGCGCCGCGGCGACCAGGAAGTCGCGAAAGGCCTGCACGCGCGCCACGTTTTTCAGTTCCTCCGCGTAGACCAGAAAACAGTCCATTTCGGGCATGTCTGCCTGTTGCAGCAGGCGGACGAGCCCCGATTCTGGCTGCACGACATAATCCGGCAGCACAGCGATGCCGACGCCGTGCTCCGCCGCCCGCGACATGGCTCCGAGATTGTTGACCGAGATCTGCGGCGTACGCGGATTCCTGGGGTCGCGCCCCAGGGTCAGAAGCGAATTGAGATCGTAGAGAAGGTGGGTTGCGGTCGGCGCGCCGAAGGCGATCAAATGATGGCGGTCGAGATCCTCGACGCTGCGCGGCTGCGGCCGCCGCTTGAGATAGTCGGCCGAGGCATAGGCATGGAAATGCACGGTGAACAGCCTGCGGCGGATGAGGTCGGGCTGTATCGGCTCGCGCAGACGCAGGGCGACGTCCGCCTCCCGCATCCCGAGGTCGAGGTCGTCGTCCGATAGCAGCAGCTGGATCTTCACTTCCGGGTAGAGCTCGACGAATTCGCCAAGGCGCGGCGCGAGCCAGTTGGCGCCGAGGCCGAGGGTGGTGGTGACCCTGAGTTCGCCGGTCGGCTTCTCCCGGCTGTCGATCAGGCGGCTGCGCACGGCGTCGAGCTTCAGGACCACGTCGCGCACTGCGTCCAGGAGCATCTCGCCCTGTTCGGTGAGGATGAGGCCCCGCGCGTGCCGATGAAACAGCGGCGCGCCGAGATCGGCTTCGAGCGCCCCGACCTGCCGGCTGACCGCCGACTGGCTTAAGCCCAGAGTTTCGCCCGCGTGCGTGAAGGAGCCTGCGTCAGCGGCCGCCTGGAAAATGCGCAGCTTGTCCCAGTCCATGAACGTTTCCCCGGCCTTTGCGGCCTTTCGGACTCGCCGCTGACACCGCGGCGCCTGGCGACGCGATCGCCGACCGCGTCCGCCGCGCTCCAAAGGCTGTCCGGCAGGACGCCCCGTCTTTCGACGGGCTGCGGAGCGCGGCTACAATCAGGCTATTCCGCCGCCCGTCGCGCCGGCGCCTCCGCCGCAAGCCAGCGCTCGGCTTCGAGCGCCGCCATGCAGCCAAGTCCCGCGGCGGTCACCGCCTGGCGGAAGACGTCATCGGCCACATCGCCCGCGGCGAACACGCCCTCGACGCTGGTTGCGGTCGAGCCCGGCGCCGTCTGGACGTAGCCGTTCGCCTTCAGGACGACCTGGCCGCGCACGAGTTCGGTCGCCGGCGCGTGGCCGATCGCGACGAAGACGCCGTCGGCCGGCAGGTCGTCGAGCGCCCCGGTGAGAACGTTGCGGATTCTGACGCCTGTGACCGCGCGCGGGCTGCCTTCGCCGAAAATCTCCTCGACCGCGCTATTCCAGCGGATCTTCACATTGTGGCGCGCCGCGAGGCGCTCGCTCAGGATTTTCTCCCCCCGGAACGAGTTGCGCCGATGGACGAGGGTGACCTCGGAGACGATATTGGACAGGTAGAGAGCCTCCTCGACCGCAGAATTGCCGCCGCCGACGACCACGACCGATTTGTTGCGGAAGAAGAAGCCGTCGCAGGTTGCGCAGGCGGAGACGCCGAAGCCCTTGAACGCCTCCTCGCTCGGCAGGCCGAGCCACTTCGCCTTGGCGCCGGTCGCCAGGATGATCGAATCGGCGAGGATGGCGCGGCCGCTGTCGCACCGCACGACGAACGGGCGCCTCCGAAGTTCGAGCGCCACGACATATTCGTTCTCGATCCGCGCGCCAACATGCTCGGCCTGCGCGCGCATCTGCTCCATAAGCCACGGCCCCTGGATCGGCTCGGCGAAGCCCGGGTAATTCTCGACGTCGGTCGTGATCATCAGCTGGCCGCCCGGCTCATAGCCGGAGAGCAGGAGCGGCTTCAGCATGGCGCGGGCGGAGTAGATAGCCGCGGTGTAGCCAGCCGGCCCGGAACCGATGATGACAAGGCGCTCGTGCGCCGCATGAGACGAAGTCACTTCAACCCCCTGAGAAGCATAACAGGCACCTGTTTGCCGCCCTTATATGGGGGGCCGGTTTAGGCTACAACGGCGGCGGGCCGGGGGCGCGACAAATCGCCGCTTGAACGCTCATGGCTCAGGGAGAGACTTATGCTGGTCCTTCGTTCGGCAGCCGCTTCGCCGTTCGCGCGGAAAGTTCGGATAGCCGCCGCGGTGCTCGAACTCGAGGACCGGATCGAAATTTCCGCCGCCGACACGAACAATCCCGCGGATTCGCTTCGAATCCAAAATCCGCTGGGGAAGATTCCGGCGCTTGTTCTGGAGACGGGCGAGACGATTTTCGACAGCGCCGTGATCGTCGAATATCTCGACTGGATGGCGGGGTGCGGCAAGATCATTCCGGGCGAGCCGAAGGCCCGGTTCCGGTCGCTGACGCAGGAGTCGCTGGCGGACGGAATCGCGGATGCGGCGGTGCTCATCCGCTACGAGACCCTCTGGCGCGAGCCGCAACTCCGCTCGGAGAAATGGATGGCCTATCACCGCGAGAAGATCGCACGCGCCCTCCACGCCTTCGATCAGGCGCCGCCGGAGGAACTCAGCGACGTCGGCACGATCGCGCTCGCCTGCGCGCTTGGCTACCTCGATTTGCGCTTCGAGGGCGCGTGGCGAAAAGAGCACCCGCGCCTCGTCGGCTGGCTCGAGGTGTTTTCCGACGCCACGCCGAGCTTCGAGGCGACGCGGTTCCGCGGTTGACTCGCGGCGCGCGGCTCGAGGTCGGCGCGGCGCAATCGGCGCGCGGCGGTCGGGGACATGATCTCAGATCGGCTGTGGGGCGCTCCGAACCCGGATCACGCGTGATTCCTCGGAGCGACTGCATTCGGAAATCGCTTTTCGCTTCACTGCCAGAATTGTCATGTCAATAAGGTAAACAATGAGCGGGTCCTCGGCGCGGGATGCAACGCGGCGGACCTTGCCCAATTCAATTTCGACGGTTTCGAGGATGGTTAATTTCGACATCGGCTCACCTTCCGGAAAGTGTATTCCGTCTTCAACAAATTTAAGATTACGTTGAGAACCTTTGACCACAAATAGACAAATATGGGGAACCAGTGTCTCACCCTATCGAGCTGCGCCGTGTTTGCAGACTGACAGGATTGTTTGTCAAGCGCGAAGCGGGAAGACGACTCTAGTCGTGATTTCCGGCAAATTCCTCCGGTATTTCCTGATGATACATGGACGTCAGGGGAGATAGGCCCCACGCCGGGGAGGAAGCAGCGTGGGGCCGCCGCGCACATGTTTTGGGGAGACTTCGAGGCGCGGGCTTAACCATGAATTTGCCACCATGTTCACGCGGCGGCAATCGACAAATATGGGGATGTCTCACCTGTGGCCCGCCGTGGTCTGTTTTTCCGTGGATAAAGACTTGCGACAACTTGGAAGCTTCGGGTTTTGGCGCATTGCCCGGCGGGGAGGCGATCGCATTTTTCCTTTCCAGAATCCAGAGTTCGTGTTATGTTCCCCGGTTCGATCTGGTTCGCTCCGCGAGCCGGACAACTCGGGCGCGTCGAGGCAAGGCATGGGGCAGAAGACGGGGGCCGGCGATGGCGCCGGGGAGGCGCTCGGCCGGCCGGGTGGCGGCGCAAGTCGCTCTCCGACTTTGCGACCGCCGCGCGTCGCGCGGAAACGGCGCCGCAACGGATTGAAAAGTCTAGATTTGCGCCCGGAAATGGCTCGGCGGCGAAAACGCCGAATTCCAGAAGGAGGGCGCTTTTCGGCGCCAGACAGCCTGCGGCGGCAAATCGTCACGACGCCTCTTTCTCCTCGACGTTTCGTTGATCCCGCCTCGCCGGTCCGATATCCTCCGCGCCAACGAGGCGAGGAAACCACATGATTCTTGGCAATATCCTTGTGCACGTCGATTCGAAGCCGCGCACTGCGGAGCGGCTTTCGCTCGCCGTCCGGACCGCCGCGCGAACGGGTGCTCGGCTCACCGGCGTGTTCGCCGAAAAAGCCGACGCCTATCATGTCGGGGCGGTCGCCACCTGGCCGAGTCCCCACTACACCGCGGCGGTGGAATCCGCGCGAAAAACCTTCGAAGCCGCGGCGACGCCGCTCGGCGAGCGCTCGGCGTTCCTCGACCTCAACCGCGGCAGCGACCACGAGATCCTGCGCCGGTTTGTCGAGATCGCCCGCACCTTCGATCTCGTCGTTCTTGGCCAGACCCAGGACGACGTTCCCGTACCGGCCAAACTTCCGGAGCAGACGATCCTTGACAGCGGCCGGCCGACCCTGATCATCCCCTACGTCGGGACCTATGCCGAGGTCGGCGCCCGTCCGCTGTTCGCGTGGCGGAGTTCGCGCGGCGCCGCGCGCGCCGTTTCCGACGCGCTGCCGCTGCTCGCCAGGGACTGCGACGCGCTGATCGTCGAAGTGGCGCGCAAGAGCGAGCAGCGCGACGAATTCGCCGATCTGCTCGTCGCCAATTTCAAAACTCACGGCGTGACGGCGCGCTACCAGCATTTCGTCGTCGACGAGATCGCCGTGATGGACACGCTGCTGAGCGCCGTATCCGACCACGCCGCCGACCTTCTGGCGATCGGCGCCTTCGATCAAGGAACGCATGCCCTGTTCGGTCATGGCGCCGGCACGCGCCACATCCTGGCCCACATGACCGCGCCGGTCCTGTTCTGTCACTGAGCGCGGACGCCGTCATCGGCGAGCGCCCGTGCATGAGCTCATCGCGCGATTGCGCTGGTGTTGACGCCGTGTGCGTCCCAGTTTATGGCTCGCGCCTCCGTGGTCATTTGAGCCGGTCGGCTTGCCGCCACGTTAAACACCGGGCTAAAAGATCGGGGCTATCCGGACTGCGCCTCTTTCTTCGGCCCTCGGGCGCCGCGCGCCGGAGAGGACAAGGGCATGACAAGTCCCCGCAAATCGCGTGACCCGAGGAGCTTGCGGCCGGCGACGCAGCTGGTCCATGGAGGCTCCCTCCGCTCGAGCTTCGAGGAGACGTCGGAAGCCCTCTTCCTCACCCAGGGCTATCTTTACGACACGATGGAACTCGCCGAGGCGCGGTTCAAGGGCGACCAACCAGGCTTCATCTATTCGCGCTTCGCCAATCCGACCGTTTCCATGTTCGAGCGGCGGATGGCGCTCCTCGAGGGCGCCGAGGCCGCGAGGGCGACCGCGAGCGGTATGGCGGCGGTGACAGCCGCCCTGATGGGACAGCTCAAGGCGGGAGATCACGTCGTCGCCGCCAAGGCCCTGTTTGGCTCCTGCCTCTACGTCGTTGAGGAGCTTCTGCCGCGGTTCGGCGTCGATTCGACCCTGGTCGAGGGAACCAACCTCGACGCCTGGCGCGCGGCGCTGCGGCCAAACACGAAAACCGCATTCCTTGAATTGCCCACCAATCCGACACTGGAGATCGTCGACATCGCCGCCGTCGCCGAGATCCTGCACTCGGTCGGAGCGACCCTGGTCGTGGACAACGTCTTCGCCACGCCGCTTCTCCAGCGGCCGCTGAAGCTGGGTGCTGACTGCGTGGTCTATTCGGCGACAAAACATGTCGACGGACAGGGCCGCGTGCTCGGCGGCGTCGTGCTCGCGAGCGAAACATTCATTGCCGACAATATCCATAATTTCCTGCGCCAGACCGGTCCCTGCCTCTCGCCGTTCAACGCATGGACACTCCTGAAATCGCTCGAAACCCTGCCGGTGAGGGTCGCCGCGCAGACGCGCTCGGCGGAGCGCGTCGCCGAATTCCTCAGTGGCCACCCCTCCGTCGTGCGCACGCTTTACCCGGGCCGAGCGGATCATCCTCAAGCGGAATTGGCGAGGCGTCAGATGAGCGGCGGGGGCACGATGCTCGCGTTCGAGGTCCCCGGCGGCAAGCAGGCCGCGTTTCGGATGGCCAATGCGCTGTCGATTATCGGAATTTCCAACAATCTCGGCGACGCCAAGAGCCTCATCACCCATCCGGAGACGACGACCCACCAGCGGCTGAAGCCTGAGCAGCGCGCAGCGCTCGGCATCAGTCCCGGGCTCCTGAGGCTCTCGGTCGGCCTCGAAGACGTCGACGATCTGATCGAGGATCTGGCGCAGGCGCTCGACAAAGCCGCCGCGGCCCGGCGACAGGCCGCCGAATGAATAGGGCTGAGCGCGTCGAGCGCGCTCAGCTGACCAAAACGGGCGTTACCGCTCGTCGAGGTCGGCCAGCGTCGGCACCCGGCCTTTGGGCGTCAGGCTGTTGATCAGCTGGGGCAGCACGAGCGCAAGCTGTTGCAGCAGTTCCTGCTGGCTCATGCCGGTGCGCTGGGACAGATCGTTCAGTGTGCTTTGACCGAGCGCCCCGCCGAGCTGTCCCGGCTGGATCGGGTGGTTTTCGCCGGGGCCGACCCACGAGTTGACCTGCTGTCCCGCGCCGCCGGCGGTCAGCTTGCCGATGAGGTCGCTCAAGCCGCCGATCACGCTGTTGCTGGGTACGTTGGTCGGAAGCTGAGCCGGAGGAGCGGACGACGCGGGCGCAGGCGAGGAGCCGCCGCCGAAGAGTTTGCCCAGGATCAAGGCGCCCGCGGCGACTGCGATCGGCGTCGCAAGATTGCCGCCAGGAACCGCATTCTTCAAGGCGTCGTCGAACATTCCCATAGCTTCCTCCTTCGCTGGGTGGACCGCGTTCCAGCGCAAACCCGCGGCTGAATGACAGCCCGTCGGTCAAGAACAGACGGGGCAGACTACCTGCTTGCGTTTTCCCCGTCTATCCCGCAACACTTCGGCGGGCTGTCCTCAATCGTCCAGCCGGGCGTTTTGCAGTGTCGAGGGCGGGCCGCCGGAAGGAGTTTCAGACATGGGCGTCATCAGCTGGATTATTCTTGGTCTGATCGCGGGCTGGATCGCAAGCAAGTTCGTCAACAAGTCCGGCTCAGGTATGACGATGGATATTGCTCTCGGCGTCGTCGGAGCGATCGTCGGAGGAATTATCGCGAGTTTCCTCGGCATGAGCGGGGTCACCGGTCTCAACATATGGAGCATTATCGTCTCGGTGATCGGTGCGGTGGTCGTGCTTTGGATCTACCACGCGGTTGTCGCGCGAAGCTGACCGCCTCAGACCTAGGCGGCGCTCCACCGCGCCGCCGACGCTTTATCTTCGCTCTTGGCGTCCACCCAACCTTCGACCGTCCCGTCTGGGCGGAGGGCGCGCTTCCAGAATGGGGCCCGCGTTTTCAGGAAATCCATCAACATCTCGGCCGCCGCAAACGCTTCGCCGCGATGCGCCGACGCAACCGCTACCAGGACGATTTGTTCGCCCGGCGCAATGCGTCCATGTCGATGGATCACGGTAATGCCCTTCAGCGGCCAGCGCGCCTCTGCCTCCCTGGCGACCCGCGCCATCTCTTCCTCCGCCATGCCGGGATAATGTTCGAGTTCGAGGGCCGAGAGCAGCCCGTCCTCGTCGCGGCAATGGCCGACGAAGGTCACAGTCGCTCCAACGTCCTTTCGTCCGCGAGCGAGCGCGGCGGCCTCCACGCCAGCGTCGAAGTCTTCCCGCTGGACCCGGATGGTCACCGTCATCTCATCCGCCCGTCATTGGCGGAAAGAACGCGATTTCCTTCGCTCCGGCAATGGTCGCGTCATGCCGCGCATGCACCCGGTCGAGCGCCGCTCTTATGGTGGCTGGCTTCTCGAAGGCGTAAGCGTAGCCTTCGCTCCGGCGTGAAAGCCAGGCGATGAGGTCGGAGACCGTGTTTACTGTCGACGGAGGCTCGAGTTCCTCCTCGGCTTTGCCTACCCGTTCGCGCACCCAGGCGAAATAGACCGCTTTCATGCCGCCTCAATCGTTTCCCACGCTATCGTAACTCGCCTTCATGTAGTCCCAGCCGGTATAGAGGGTGAGGATCGCGGCGACCCACATCAGGACAGTTCCAATCCCGACGGATCCCGGCAAGACGGCCTCGCCCGACGGCCCGATGATCAGGAACCCCAACGCGACGAGTTGCGCCGCGGTCTTCCACTTGGCCACCGCTGTAACCGGCATCGGAACGCGCAGTTCCGCCAGATATTCGCGCAAGCCAGAGACCAGGATTTCACGGCAAAGTATCACAATGGCCGCCCAGAGCGTCACACCGGAAATCGCGTGGCTGGCGACGAGCATCAGAATGACCGCGGAAACGAGAAGCTTGTCGGCGATCGGGTCCAGCATCCGGCCCAGCGAGGACTGTTGCGCCCACGCGCGCGCCAGATAGCCGTCGAAGAAGTCGGTGATGGCCGCTGCGACGTAGATCGCCAGCGCTGTCCAGCGCGCCCAAGGTTCCTCCGGCCAGAACATGAAACCCGTGACAAGGGGGACCGCCGCGACCCGCGCATAGGTCAGGATATTTGGCAATGACCAATTGCGGCTGACCAGCCGAGTCGTCGAAGTCGCCATTTGCACGCACCTGACATCGTCACTTTGCGCTCGTCAATAGTCTCGGCGGAGAGGACGACCGAAAAAGGGAGCCGTTGCTCCCATAGACAATCCTGGGGAAGAGGCTGTCATCAGGCGCCGGTGTTCGGCAACTTCGTCTAGACTTGGCCAAAATCGGACCAGGAGCCCTGCATGTCGATCGTTCACATCGTCGATCATCCCCTCGTGCAACACAAGCTCACGCTGATGCGTGACAAAAAGCGATCCACCAAGGGCTTCCGCCAGCTTCTCAACGAGATCGGCATGCTGTTGGCATACGAGGTGACTCGGGATTTGCCTGTTGAGATGATCGAAGTCGAGACGCCACTGGCAAAAACGATGAAGCCGGCCATCGCCGGTAAGAAACTTGTCTTTGCGCCGATCCTACGAGCGGGAGTCGGTTTTCTTGACGGCATGCTGAACCTGGTTCCAAGCGCGCGGGTCGCTCATATCGGTCTCTATCGCGACCCGCAGACCCTGGAGGCGATTGAATATTACTTCAAAGCGCCCGTCGACGTCGCGGAGCGACTGGTCATCGTCATGGATCCGATGCTGGCGACGGCAAATTCGGCGGTGGCCGCGATCGATCGCCTCAAACGTCGAGGCGTGAAGGATATCCGATTTGTTTGCCTACTCGCGGCGCCCGAGGGGGTCGAACGGCTGACAAAAGCCCATCCCGACGTCGAGGTCTGGACGGCCGCCATTGATGAAAAACTCAACGAACATGGCTACATAGTCCCAGGTCTCGGTGACGCGGGGGACCGCATGTTCGGAACCAAGTGACGGATCGCGCGTCGAGGGCGATGCTTCGCACGCACTCGACGTCCGCGGAGTCCGAATAAACCGGTGGTCGGATACAACAGCGGAACGGTTTTGGTCGCCTTCGAGACGACGATTTCAGCCGATCGAGCCCGTTCCGCCAGTTCTGGCGGTGACCTTACTTCCGGCGGCGGCGTTGCTGGCCGAGACCCATCTGCTTTGCGAGAGCCGAGCGCGCCTTGGCGTAAGCCGGCGCTACCATCGGATAGTCCGAGGGAAGGCCCCATTTCTCCCGATATTCTTCGGGGGAAAGATTGTATTGGGTTCGCAAATGCCGCTTCAGGGACTTGAACTTTCGGCCGTCCTCCAAGCAGATGATGTACTCGCTGGTGATCGACTTCTTCGGCGGTACAGCCGGCTTCGCCGCCTCGACGACGACCTGCTGCGTTCCCGAGGCGACGCGGACAATTGCCGCGTGCACGTCGCTCAGAAGCGTCGGGAGCTCGCTTGACGGCACGGAATTGTTCGACACATAGGCCGAGACGATTTCGGCGGCGAGTTCAACGTGGTTGGTGGCATCGTTCATTTCTGTCTCTACTCCGAACGGAAGCCTGAACTGACCGCCTCAATGCGATCTCAAGTGATCCCATTCAGTTCGCCCAATCATGACGGACGCCGTGATTCTTGGACGCCAAATGGCGGCTTCAACAAACAACCATATAGCGCACCCGAAAACATGGCACAAGATAAAGGCTGACATTTTTAACTACAACGTGAACCCCCTTTAGCCGTATACTCGCCCGGTATGACAAAACCGATGTTCGGTCTACACAGGAATTCGGTTGGCGGGAATTGACAAATCAACTCGAGCATGTAGGGGAGATAGCGCGAATCAATTGGGAATGACGACCTTTCCATCAAGGCTCGATACGACGCGACCGGCGGAAACTCGTGGACAGCCAACCATAGTTGGGCTTTTCGCAGATCCGGCGCAGTCATCTTCGATCTCGCGCTCGCCATGGATATCGTGAAGAATATCCTGGGAGCTACGGTTTTGCCGGGACCGCAAAACGCCTATATCCCGCTCCAGCCATCAAACGCATTTTCATGAGTTCCAATGGAACACCGCAAACGATCGAGTTTTGTCCCGGAGAGCAGAGCTGACGCGCATCGCGGCACTTTGCAAGGAACCGTCCATCTTCTCTGGCCATACATATGGCCGGCAGATCGGGCGGATTTGAAGTTGCGCGTTTTCCTCGCCGTCGCGTTGATGCTGCTGTCCAAGCTGATCACAATCGCGATTCCCTATTCCTTCAAGTGGGTAACTGATGCGCTGGTGAATAAGCTCGCCGTCGATTTTGTGCCGTTGCCGAAGATCTTGCTCGGCGCCGGGGCACTGGCGATCGTCTACGGCCTGTTGCGGATCTTGATGGCCCTGACGCAGCAGGGGCGCGACGCGCTGTTCGCCGCAGTTGCGATGAACGCGGTTCGCCGGCTTGCGGTCGAAGTTTTCGAACACTTGCACCGCTTGTCATTGCGCTTCCATTTGGAGCGCAAGACCGGCGGCTTGACGCGGATACTCGAACGCGGTCGCAACGCCATCGAGACGATCATCCGCACTTCGATGCTGACCGCTGTCCCGACGATCGTCGAGTTCGGCCTCATCGTTGCGGCGCTGCTCTACTCTTTCGACTGGCGCTACGTTGCCGCGATCAGCCTGACCATCGCCGCTTACTTGACCTACACGACAATCGCAACGAACTGGCGCATCGGAATTCGCCGTTCGATGAACGAGAGCGACACCGACGCCAACACAAAAGCGATCGACAGTCTGCTCAACTTCGAGACGGTCAAGTATTTCGGGGCGGAAGAACGCGAAGCCGCACGCTACGACCGGTCAATGGCCCGCTACGAGCGCATGAGTGTGCGCACGTATGTGTCGCTGGCTGTCCTCAATGCGGGACAGGCGCTTATCTTCACACTTGGCCTGATCGCAGTTCTGGAAATGTGCGTCGTCGAGATTAGAAGCGGCCAGAAGACGGTCGGCGATTTCGTTTTCATCAATTTGATGATGCTGCAACTCTACCAGCCGCTCAACTTCATGGGTATGGTCTACCGCGACATCAAACAGGCCATCGTCGATATCGAGGCGATGTTCGCCATCCTCAATCAGAATCCCGAGATTGAGGATGCGCCCGACGCGAAGCCGTTGAGGGTCGGCGCAGGCGAGGTGCGATTCGAAAACGTCGAGTTCGCGTATGACGCAGCCCGCCCGATCCTGCGCGGCGTTTCGTTCGAAGCGCCGCCGGGACACACCGTTGCGATCGTCGGCCCGTCCGGGGCGGGCAAATCGACCATTTCACGGCTTCTCTTCCGCTTCTACGAACCGACTTCCGGGCGGATCCTGATCGACGGCCAGAACATCAGCGCGGTGACCCAGAATTCGCTGCGCGCTGCGATCGGTATGGTTCCGCAGGACACAGTGCTGTTCAACGACTCGATCGTCTACAACATCGGTTACGGACGAAACGGCGCGAGCCAGTCGGAAATCGAAGAGGCGGCCGACAACGCCCAGATCCAGGAATTCATCCGCACTCTGCCGCAGGGCTTCGGCGCCCAGGTCGGCGAGCGCGGACTGAAGCTGTCGGGCGGCGAGAAGCAGCGCGTCGCAATCGCTCGCACGATGCTCAAGGCCCCGCCCATTCTAGTTCTCGATGAGGCGACGTCGGCGCTCGACTCGTTCACCGAACGCGAGATCCAGTCTGCGCTCGAGCGCGTCTCGCGCGGCCGCACGACAATCGTGATCGCTCATCGGCTGTCTACCGTCGTCAATGCCAACCAGATCCTGGTGCTCGACAAGGGCCTCATCGTCGAGCGTGGAACCCATGACACGCTTCTTTTGCTCGGCGGCGTCTACGCGGCATTGTGGAGCCGCCAGCGAGAAGTGGACGCGGCCGAAGAAACGCTGCGGCGAGCGGAAGCACAGGAGGAAGAACTCGGAGGGGCGCTGGCGATCGCCGGTTCTCCATCCCTGCCGTGACTTTCGCCTCATTTGGCGCCATGACTGCGCCCTCGTCGGTCCGAGATCTTTTATGAGCGTTGTGAGTTCAATTCGGCGCAGCATCGCGCCGGTCCATCCTGAAGGCTATCGGTTCGTCGCCGGGTTCTTCGTTGCGACGCTGCTGCTCTGGTGGATTTGGGCCCCCCTGGGTTGGCTCGGAGTCTTCGCGACGGTTTGGTGTGCTTATTTCTTCCGTGATCCGGCGCGCGTGACCCCCGTGCGCAACGACCTGATCGTTGCGCCGGCTGACGGGGTCATCAGCTTTGCCGGACTCGCTGCGCCGCCGCCCGAACTCGGGCTCGGAATGGCGCCGATGCAGCGCGTTTCGATCTTCATGTCGGTGTTCGATTGCCACGTGAACCGAGCGCCGGTCGAAGGGCGCGTCGAGCGCATCGTCTATCATCCCGGGCTTTTCCTCAATGCCGACCTCGACAAGGCGAGCGAAGACAACGAGCGAAACAGCGTAGTGATCAGCGCGCCGTCGGGACGGTTTGGAGTCGTGCAGATCGCAGGCCTGATTGCGCGACGGATCGTGTGTTTTACCCGGGAGGGCGCTCATGTGAGCGCAGGTGAGCGAATTGGGCTCATTCGTTTCGGATCGCGTGTCGATATATATCTGCCTCCCAATGCGCAGATTGTCGTAGGCGTGGAATCGCGGGCCGTCGCGGGCGAAACAGTCATTGCCGAAATCTCCGCCGCGGTGGAGAGTCGCCCATTCCAGCGGAGCTGAGCACGTGAACGACGGTCCGCTTACACCCCGGCCCGTTACCGGAAACGGGAGGGATGGATCGCATAGGCGCGGTTTCCGGCCCGTGCCCCTGCGATTGCTCCTTCCGAACATCGTGACATTGCTCGCTCTCTGTCTCGGATTGACCGCGATCCGCCTTGCAATGGAGGGATCGACGCAATGGGCAGTCAGCGCAATAGCGGGGGCTGCGGTCCTGGACGGCCTTGACGGGCGGATCGCGCGAGCTCTCAAGGGCACTTCCCGCTTCGGCGCGGAACTCGATTCTTTGGCCGACTTCGTCGACTTCGGTGTCGCGCCGGCTTTTGTTCTGTTTGTCGCCGATTTGCATGCCATCAAAAGCTTCGGCTGGGTCGCCGCGCTGCTGTTCGCAATGGCCTGCGCCCTGCGGCTGGCGCGGTTCAATGTGATGCTCGACGATCCGAACCAGCCTTCGTGGCGAAAGAACTTTTTCGTGGGAATGCCTGCGCCGGCGGGCGCAATCGTCGGTCTTCTTCCAATTTACTTGCGCTCCGCCCTCGAACTCGGCGCGCCATCGGCTGGCGTCGCCTTCGTCGAGAGCCTCTATGTGCTGGCGATCGCGCTCCTTATGGCAAGCCGCGTGCCCCATTTTTCCGGCAAGTCGATGGGACGCGTGCCTCGCGAGCATCTCGCGGTATTTCTCGTCGGTGTCGCCGCGGCGCTCCTGCTCGTTTTTGTTTTCCCGATGCAGGCGCTGGTCGCGGTCACTCTCGCGTACCTCGCGTCGATCCCACTTTCGATCCGCCAATTCCGCGAACTCGACCGAGCGGACAGATAAATCGCCCTCCCGCCCCCCTCGGGGGTCATTCCTGCGGCGCCGTCTCTGCCTTCAAGGCTTGACGTCCACGGAGGTTCGGTCTCGCGAAATGCGAATTGTCGCCTTGCGCCTTGTTGGAAAAGATGGGTCCGAGAAGGCTTGCGGGAAAAATTTGTGGAATTCAAGTCGAGCCGGCGCTGGATGGCGCGTTAGGGACGGCAATAACCAGAGCGTCTCCGCTTTCCCTTTCGTAGGGAAATGGTCTAGGTTCCGCCTGCGCCCCGCGGCTGGCGGCCTTGGCTACACTGACGCTGTCGCGAGAGGCTTGGCGGACGGTTCCGAAGTTGGCCGATAATCGATTTGCTCGGTGTTCTCGAGCAAGGGGCGATTGTTGCGGTCTTCGGACGCCCGCCCGGCGACACCCTTAAGGAGCCCTATGTCGAAAGAAGAACTAATTGAATTTCCGGGGTTCGTGGTCGAACTCCTTCCGAACGCGACATTTCGCGTCAAACTCGAGAATGAGCACGAGATTATCGCTCATACGGCAGGCAAGATGCGCAAGAACCGCATTCGCGTCCTCGCCGGCGACAAGGTTCTGGTCGAAATGACGCCCTATGACCTGACGAAGGGGCGAATTACCTACCGGTTCAAGTGAGGCCTGTGTGACAGCGTATGTCGGGGCGCAGACGTTGAACGCCTCGCAATCACGGCCTCGCCTCGTCCTCGCCTCCGGATCGCCGCGCAGGCTCTTATTGCTCGCCCAGATTGGCGTCGATCCGGATTCGGTGCTGCCCGCGGAGGTTGACGAAACACCGCGTCGCGGGGAAACCCCGCGCGGCCTCGCCCAGCGGCTCGCCCGCGAGAAGGCGGCACGGTCGGCGGGCGTTGCGGCTAAAGCGCCGGAACTTGCCCCGTGCCTGACTCTGGCGGCTGACACGGTTGTCTGCGTCGGACGACGGATCCTGCCGAAATGTGAGATCCGCAACGAGGCGGAGGCATGCCTGCGTCTGCTTTCGGGCCGCGCGCATCGGGTCTATACCGGCCTTGCCTTGGAGACACCGGGCGGGGTGGTGCGGCGCCGGCTCGTCGAGAGCCGAGTGCGTTTCAAGCGCCTGTCGGCCGAGGAGATTGAGGCTTATCTCTCAACCGGCGAATGGCGCGGAAAGGCCGGAGGCTACGCCATACAAGGTCTTGCGAGCGCATTTGTCGTGCGCATCGTCGGCTCCTATACGAACGTCGTCGGCCTGCCGCTCGCCGAGACCTGCGCGCTGCTCGCCGGCGAAGGGTATTATCCGCACCGTCAATGGGCCGCGAATCTTCTCAAATGAGCGCCAACGACAATTCGCCGCGCGATCGAGAAAAGGGTACGGCGGCGGCCTGCCCGATATGCGGCAAGCCGCGCGATCCTCGCTATGACCCTTTCTGCTCCAGGCGCTGCGCAGACGTCGATCTGCATCGCTGGCTCAAGGGGAGCTACGTCATACCGGGGGCGGATCGGGGCGACGAATTCGATGATGGGGATAAGGGAGACGGGGAGGTCTAACGGTTCGGCCGAAATCGCGCTGAACCGGATCCATTGCGACCCGGGCGGTGGACGCGGGGAGACAGCGAGGGGTTCGATGATTGACGGCTCGATGCGTTGGCCACATCTCTCCTATTCCGACTGGAGCGATGCTGCTCTCACGCTCTAGCTTTGGACCCAGATTGTCGGCAAAGCGCGCTTGGCTGCGACCCCCTGGCTCAATCACAGCTGGTACGTGCCGTTCTACGTGACCGCACGTGGACTCGGAACGTCCGCGATCCCGGTCGGAAACGAAATCCTGGAGTTCGAATTCGACTTCGTCCGTCAACGCCTCATCGCGCGGATCAGCAGCGGACAAGAACGCGAGCTCGCACTCGAACCGCGGCCGGTGACGGACTTCTACGCCGAGGTCCATGATCTCATGCGCGCTCTCGGCGTCGAAATCGTGGTCACGGACCGGCCCTGCGAACTCCCCGAAGCCATCCCGTTTTCCGCCGACCTCGTTCATTCCGCCTACGACCCGAACGCGGCGCACGCCTTCTGGCGAGCGCTGATCAGCGCGGATCGCGTCTTCAAACTGTTCCGGACCGGCTTTGTCGGCAAGGCAAGCCCGGTGCATTTCTTCTGGGGGAGTTTCGACCTCGCCGTGACCCGTTTTTCAGGCCGGCGCGCCCCACTGCATCCGGGCTGCGTCCCCGGCCTGTCGGATCGGGTCGTCCGCGAGGCTTACTCGCACGAAGTGAGCAGCGCTGGGTTCTGGCCGGGCGGCGCTGCCTATCCACACGCCGTCTTCTACTCGTACGCCTATCCCGAGCCTCCGGGATTCCGGGACGCGAGGTTGTCCCCGCCGGCTCGCTACGAACCGGCTCTCGGCGAGTTCGTACTTCCTTACGCCGCCCTGCATGACACAGACGATCCGGATGGCCTGCTGCTTCAATTCTTGTCCGAGACTTACGCAGCCGCCGCAAATTGCGGCGGCTGGGACCGCGCGGCGCTCGAGTGCCCGCTCGGCGTTCCGGCGGCGCCGCGCCCGGTCGAATAGATATCGTTCGCCGGAGGGCGTCGCAACAATGGGCGCCCGCCCGGCTGTCCGTCTGACCAAGCAATTGGAATCAATGCTTTCCCAGAGACGCGTATACCGATAAAAGTTCGCACTGCACACGGGGAAAAAACAGGTGTTGTGACTCGCCGAGAAGGGGAAACCCGTCCCGCAAACTATCGGGATCGTCTGAATTGTTTCCAGTTACCGCTATCAGCATTGCCATTTTTAGGCTGTCGATTCGCTTTGTTATATAAAGCTCTGTCAAATGTCTAAAAAGATTGTTCGGGATATATATATCAAGTCGCGGAGAGCGCTCTTCTATTTTATTCCATACCATTCTCGCCGGGGGCCTCAAATCGTCGCGTGTAGGAAATCCTTCTGCCTCGAAATACCCGGAAATATCGACAACGAATCGATCAAAATCAATACCTTCAGTTCCAACGGTCAGTGCGTTGCCTACTGCACCCACCCCTTCAAGCACACAGTATTCAAGAGCTAACTGCGGCTCGGGCTCAAGGATCTTACTCCAACCAGATCGGTGCCGAAAGTAAATATCTCGCAAAACAATATCAATATTGAACCAATACAGCTTCGAAGACCGGGCCGTCCTGAAAGCGCCGAAAGCGCTATGACCAGATTCGATCGTCATACAATTAAGTCAAACTGCCCATGTCGGCGCGAGACTTCACCTTGCATCGTTTGGCCATATTGTGCAACCTTTCGGTTGGCTTCGGGTGCGATCCAAAGTGGTGCAATCAGGCGGTGCGGCGTAGTGATTTGTTCGGGCTATTGTCATTGGCTGCAGCGGCACGTTGCCGGGCGAGGGCTTTCCAGTAGGCGTCCCAGTTGCCGTTGATTCGGTTTATCCGCAAGGCGAGCATATGTTCGGCATGCTCGACGCGCCACCAGGCGCCGGGCCGCTTCAGGCGTTGCTGGGCGACGTAGCGATGGGCGCTTTCGATCTCGCCGGAGCCGATCGGCAGTCCGTCGGCCAGGGCCTGGCGATAGTTCAACTGGTTGGCGCGAGCGCCAAGATAACGATGGCAGGTTCGCACCGGCGCGTGCTGGTCGTCGGCTTCGGGGGGCTCGCAATGTCCGACGAGCGCCCGCAGGACGGCGTCGAGACGCCCGCCTTTGAGCGCCTCCTTCTGCGTCTCCATCCATGCGCTGCGCGCCGCCGGGTCGGGCGCGATCGCCGCCGAGGCGGCGCCCAGGTATTCGCAGACGTGATAGAAATCAATCAGGTAGCAGCCCTGATCGCCGAACTGCTGCTCGATTTGGCCGACGATCCAGGGCGCGCCGTCGCCGACCGCGTGAACCCGGGAGTTCGCCCCGAAGCCGGCGCGAACCGCGCAGGAAAGCAGCTGGCGCCCGGCCTCTTCGACCCCGCCCTCGATCGAGCCCGCATAAACCGGCGTGCAGTTCCCTTGCGCGTGCGCCAGCGACAGCTTCGCCTCCCGCCAGGACAGCGTCTTGCCCTTGCGCTTGTCCTTCTCCTCCCTGCTCGGCTCGACGATCGGAACCATGCCGCCGTCCGTCTCGACGACGATCGGCTTGCGAAGGCCCGGCGCTTCCGGAAACTCCAAATCCCGACGACTGCTTTCATGCATCGCCCGGGCGTGGGCGAACGTGATCCGCTGGATCGTGCTCTCGCCGATCGCCAAGCCGTAGTGCTCCTCAAGCTTGGCGCGCGCCTGCGCGAAGGGCTGATCGGCGGCGAAGTCGACGATGGCGCGCTGCAGCGGCCGCGAACACCCGAGCGGGCTCACCTTCGCCCCGAGCACGAATGGACGCACCCGCTGCCTCCCGAACCGATATTGCGGCTCCCGAACCTCTATTTCGCCGAATTTCGTATGCCAGCGGAGTTTTTTTCGCCTTGGCGATGCATCTGCGGGCGTTGGCGAATCTCCCGCTCCGTCGCCTCGACCCGCCGCTCGGCCCAAGTGCGCAACGCCTCCCGTCCCAGAAGACGCGTCTCCTCGACCATCCGCTCTTCCGCCGCGTCGGCTTCCGTCAATGCCCCCTCGTCGCCTTCGACCGCCAGCACAATCGAAAACACCCGCTGGCGAAGCTCCGGATGCGCCCGCAACGCCGCCATCAGCCCCTCATCGCTCAAATCCCCGACCGACATCCGTCGCCTCCCGCCAAATCAATCAAACCGAACCTACCCTGCATCGGTTTGAATCGCACCCGTTGGCTTCCGTGAGCGCGCCTGCAATCCGCGCGAGGTATGGGCCAAAACCAGCCGGTTGCATCGGACTGCGCACGGACCGTATCGGCGCCAATCGTCACCCGCGTCGAACGGGGCGCCCCGACCAGCGGCGATCAGGTTGCTCATGTCGCCATAAACGCTCCCCTGACGCAGGCGATGGCGAATGCGGTGTTGCGCGCGACTTCCTCGAGGCGGTCGAACCGACCGGGCCGCCCTCCATGCCCGGCCTCCATTGCGGTCAGCAAAAGGACCGGCCCCCCGCCCGTCATGGTCGCCCTTAGCCGCGCCACCCATTTGGCCGGCTCCCAATAGGTCACACGCGGATCCGCCAGTCCCGCCAGCGCCAAAATGGGCGGATAAGGCTGCGCCCGCACGTTGTCGTAAGGGCTATAGGAGCGGATCGTCTCGAATGCTGCGGGATCGCGGATCGGATCGCCCCACTCCAGCCATTCCGGCGGGGTCAAGGGCAGCGACGCGTCGAGCGTCGTCGAGAGCGCATCGACGAACGGCACGTCTGCGACGATCCCGGCGAACAGGTCGGGCGCCAGGTTTGCGACCGCTCCCATCAGGAGACCGCCGGCGCTCGCGCCGTGCGCCACAATTCGGCCGGCGCTCGTATAGCCTTCGGCGACGAGGCCCCGCGCCGCGGCGAGGAAATCGCCGAACGTGTTCGGCTTCTTCAACAGCTTGCCGTCCTCGTACCAGCGCCAGCCCTTGTCGGTTCCGCCGCGCACGTGGGCGATGGCGTAGACGAAGCCGCGATCGACGAGCGAGAGGCGGTTGCTCGAGAAGCTTGCTTCGACCGGATAGCCGTAGGAGCCATAGGCGTAGAGGAGAAGGGACGCCGAGCTGTCGAGCTCCAGATCTCGCTTCATCAAAAGCGAAACTGGCACATGCTCGCCGTCGTCGGCGGGGGCGAAAACGAGCCGGGTGACGTAACACTCAGGGTCGAATCCGGGCGTCTCCTGTTTCTTGACCACGGTCTTGGCGCGGGTGGCGCAATCGTAGTCGACGACTTCCTCCGTTTGGTTCATCGAGGAAAAACGGAATCGGAGGAGCCGCGAGTCGAACTCGTATACTGTTCCCAGATCGAGCGCGCAGGTCTCCTCTTCGAAGGCGATCTCGTGCTCGGAGCCCATCCTGAGGTCGTGAACGATCAGACGAGGACGGCTGTCCGCGCGCGCCAGGACGATGAGGAAATCGCTGAACAGCGTCGCGTCGGCGAGGAAGCGGCCGTCGCGATGGGGAACAATGTCGCGCCAGTTCGCCTCGTCCGGCGCGTCGCGCGGCGCTATCACGATTTTGAAGTCGCGCGCCTGCGCATTGGCGCGAATATAGAAACAGTCGCCGTGATCCATCACGTCGTAAAACAGCCCCGACTGGCGTGGCGTGATCAGCGACGGTTTTGCGGTCGGACGCAGGAGATCGACCACATGCGTCTCCGACGCGTCATGACCGTGCACGACGATCAGGGCCGATCGTCCGAGCCGCGTCTCCGCGAGTGCAATGAACCAGGCGGGGTCGGCCTCGGCGAAGACTTCGATATCCTCGCGCTGGGCGCTTCCCAGGCGATGCAGCATCACCCGGAACGGACGGTGATGCTCGTCCTGTTCGACATAGAGGAGCGCCGTGGAATCGCGCGTCCACACCAGGTCGTCGGTGGCGTTGACGATGCAATCGGGAAGGTCTTCGCCGCGTTCGACGTCGCGCACGCGAACCGTCAGCATTTCGGAGCCGAGTTCGTCGGAGCCCCAGGCGAATTTCGCGTGATCCGGCGAATGTGACGCGGCGGCGCAATCGAAGAACGGCTTGCCTTCGGCGCGCGCGTCGCCATCAAGCAAAATTGTCTCCTGACCGCCTTCGCGGGGCCTGCGGCAATAGATCCGGTGCTGGCCGCCCTGGCGAAAGCGCGAGTAATAGGCCCATGGCCCGTCGACTTGCGGCGGCTCGCTGTCGTCTTCCTTGAGCCGCGCCCGCATCTCGCGGACAAGCTCCCTCCGCAACCCGGCGGTCGGCGCAAGGAGAGCCTCGGCGTAGGCGTTTTCCGCCTCGAGCAGCATGCGGATTTCGGGCGCCAGGACGCTCGGATCGCGCAACACCTCCTGCCAGTTCTCGGCCCGAATCCAGGCATATTCGTCGGTCCAGTCAACTCCGTGCGCCGAGCGCCTGGTTGGACGAACGACCGCCTTCGGCGGGACGGGCGGCAGGGGAAACGATGAGCTAGCCGACATGCGACGCCGCTCCTGCATGGTGTTCAGCCCGACTGAAGCGGGCGAAGGTGGCTGGAACATCCATGGGCGCAGCACAAAGCGCCGCGGCTCCCGCCTCCCTCAATTCATGTTCGCCGCCGAAACCCCAAAGCGCGCCGATCGTCGGAATCGCGTGCCGCCCTGCGCCGGCGACGTCGTGCCTGCGGTCGCCCAGCATGACACAGTCCCCCGGATTGAGCCGCTGTTCCGCGAGAATGTGGGCGATGAGGTCTCCCTTGTCCTCGAGGCGGCCATCGAGTTCGGAGCCGTAAGCCTCGTCGAAATAGCGGCCGAGGTCGAAGCGGTCGAGGATTCGCTTCGCATAGACGATCGGCTTGGAGGTACAGAGAAAGAGCCGTGCGCCGCTCTGTTTCACCCGCGCCAGCGCCTCCGGCGCGCCGTCATAGACGATCGCATCGAACAGTCCGTCGGAGCCGTAGCGCGTCCGGTAGACGGCGAGCGCCTCCTCGCCGTCGTCGGTCTCGCCGAGGAACCTCTTGAAGGACTCCCTGAGGGGAGGGCCGATGATCCAGGCAAGGTCGTCCTCGGGCGGCGCCGCGCAGCCCCTGGCGGCCAGCGCAAACCGGAAGCAGCCAACGATGCCCCGGGCGGGATTGGTCAACGTCCCGTCCAGATCGATGAGGAGGACTTGGCGCCGGTATGCGGTGGTCAAATGCCTTCCTTCCGTGATCGCAGTCCGGTTTTCTTCCGCCGTGGGTAGCGGAGCACAGGAGCAATCGGATAGCGCAGGGGCGATGAACGGCAAAGTCCAAACGGAAACGGCTGCGGCCGACTCAGGCGCCGATCGCGTCGGAGTGATTGCGCTCGTCGCCGGGACGGCGATCATCGCGTGGTCCGGAATCCTCGTGCGCTTCCTCGACGTTGGGCCGCTCGCCGGGGCGGCCTGGCGCATGGGCCTTGCGGTTCCCGCCCTCGCAGTCTGGGCCGGCGCTGCGCGGCGCGGCCGGCCGCGCGCGCCGGATCTGCGGCAGGCGGCCGTTCCCCTGATTCTCGCGGGTCTTGCTTTCGCGGTCGACGTCGGATCGTTTCACCTTGCGATCAACGGCACCAAAGTCGCCAATGCCACGTTCATCGGCAATGTCGCGCCGATCCTGACCGTGATCGGGGGCGCGATTTTCTTTCGGGAGCATCCGCCGTGGCGCGTCTGGATCGCGCTGGCGGTGGCGCTGGCCGGCGCCTGGGTGATGGCCGGAATGGTCGCGCCGTCCCGCATCGGTTCCGGCGACGCGCTCGCGCTCGCCGCCGCCACGGCCTATGCGAGCTATCTTCTGATCATCAAGCTCCTGCGCACGAGCCTCGACGGCCCGACCGCAACGCTCTGGTCGGCGGCGGTGTCGGCATTCGCGCTGACGGTCGCCGCGCTCCTGCGTGGCGAAACGATGATCCCATCGACGCTCGCCGGGTGGGTGACCGTCTTCCTGCTTGGCCTCGTCTCGCATGCGCTGGGCCAGGGGCTGACATCGGTCGCGGTCGGGCGCGCGCCTGTCGGCCTCGTCGCGCTCGTCATCCTGGCGCAGCCGCCGTTCTCCGCCCTGTTCGCCTGGGGCGTTCTCGGCGAGGCGATGACGGCGCTCCAGATGGCCGGCGGCGCGGTCATCCTCGCGGCGGTTCTGCTCGCACGCCCGTCTACGGCGCCTCCCACGATCCGCGTTCGGCCGAACGGAACAGCGCATCGATGACCCGCATGTTGAGGACGGCGTCCTCGATCGGGAACTCGAGCGGCGCTTCCCCGCTCACGGCGCGCGAAAACGCGTCGCCCTGCAACGTGTATTGGTCGCAGACCGGGAATTCCTCCACCTTTGCGCCGCCGCCAAACAGGTCTGCGCCGCTGTCGATCAGTATCTTCGTCGGACGGTCGGGCGGCGCGTTGAACGGAATTTCGACCTCGATGCGGCCTGCTTCGCCGACGATCGTCACGCGCTGATGCCCTGATAATTGCGTGGCCGCGCTGAACGTCAAGTGGCGACCGCCCGGAAATTCGACGATCGCGCTGACCAGCCGGTCGGTGCGGAAATTCGGGTCGCGGTCGAGCGTCGCGACGACCCGCATCGGCTCCGCCCCGAAGACGTATCGCGCCGTCAGGATCGCGTAGCAGCCGATGTCGTAGAGCCCGCCGCCGCCTGGCGGGCGATTGCGCACGTTTTCGGGATCGAGCAGGCGATAGGAGAAGAAGGTCTGGATCGCGCTCACACCGCCGATCGCCCCCTCATCGACAAGCGCGCGGACGCGCCGCCACTGCGGGTGGGTGCGGACCATGAAGGCCTCCGCGACCAGCTTTCCCGAACGGTCCCGCGCCGCGATCAGGGAGCGCGCCTCGTCGGCGTCGAGCCCGATCGGCTTCTCGCAGAGGACGTGCTTGCCCGCCTCGAGCGCCTTGATCGTCCACGGAACGTGGAGTTCGTTCGGCAGCGGATTGTAGACGGCTTCGATTTCGGGATCGGCCAGGAGTTCCTCATAGGAGCCGAAGGCGCGGAGGATGCCGAGGCGCTCCGCCGCCGCGCGCGCCCTGGCGAGGTTGCGCGAGGCGATGGCGGCGATTTCCGTAGCCACGCCGCGCTGCATAGCCGGAATCACCTTTTCGGTCGCGATTCTCGCGACTCCGAGCACACCCCATTTCACCCTGCGCAACGCCGCCTCCCTCAGAGTGTGCCGTGCCGGGATCCTACGTTTTCGGTCCCGGCGTCCGACCCTCGGCCTGACGCGCCAGCATCCAGCCCGGATATTCCGGCTTCAGCGCGCTGACCCCGTCCAGAGTCGAAACCTCCTCGGCCGTAAGCGCGAGATCGGCCGCAGCGAGGTTGTCGTTGAGCTGCTCGACGGTCTTTGCTCCGACGATGACGCTCATCACCCCTTTGCGCTGGAGGAGCCAGGCGAGCGCCACCCGGGCGATCGACGCGGCATGCGCTCTCGCGATCGGGGCCATCGCGTCGATGATGTCATAGGCGCGCTCCTTGTCGACCGGCGGGAAGTCGAACCCAGTCCGGCGCGAATCGTTGTCGCCTTTGCTGTCGCGGCGGAACTTGCCCGACAGGAAACCGCCGGCGAGCGGGCTCCACGCCATAACGCCGAGGCCCTGATCCTCGACCAGCGGGATGATCTCGCGCTCGAGCTCCCGGCCGGCGATCGAGTAATAAGCCTGCACCGTCTCGAAGCGCGCCCAGCCGCGCCGCTCCGAGATTCCGAGCGCCTTCATGATCTGCCAGGCGGCGAGGTTCGAGCAGCCGATCGTGCGGACGAGCCCGCGCGACACGCAGTCGTCGAGCGCCCGCAAGGTCTCCTCGATCGGCGTCACCGGATCGAAGCCGTGGATCTGGTAGAGGTCGACGTGGTCGAGGCCGAGGCGCTTCAGGCTAGCGGCGATCTGATCCATGATGTGGCCGCGCGACAATCCGACGGCGTTCGGCCCGGGCCCCATTTTCCCGCGCACCTTGGTCGCGATGATGACGTCCTCGCGCTTCACGCCGAGATCGCACAAAGCCTGCCCGAGCAGGACCTCCGACTGGCCCTCCGAATAGACGTTGGCGGTGTCGATGAAATTGACCCCGGCCTCGAGCGCGCGGCCGACCAGCGCAGTCGCGCCCGTTTGATCAACCGTCCCGATCGCGCGCCAGAACCCGGCGCCGCCGCTGAAGGTCATTGCGCCGAGGCAGATCTCCGAAACAAATTGGCCCGTCCGGCCGAGCGGTCGATAGCGCATAGGAGCTTCCCCTGTGTTGCGCCGTCCTCGCCGGCGCATCGTTCTTGGCCGGGAAGCTAACCGCCAAACCACGGTGGGCGCAAATCGCGGGTCCGTGAACCGCCGGCATTCACTTGATCGGCGTTCCCACGGCTCGCCGACGCCATCCTCGACCGGGTCATTCACACCGCCTGCCGCTTCGATCTGGCCGGCGAGAGCTTGCGCAAGCGACGGTCCTCGCCGCCTCAGCCCGCCTTCCTTGAACTGGCGCTGAGATCGTGACGGCTTACTGAGTGCAGTCCACGCTTCCGCACGGTTCCCCATTGGCGGCGCGCTCGACGTACTTTGCGCTTTGATTGAGCAAAGCAAGATTGTTGATCGCGGTCGCATTGCCCGGATCGAGGCGGAGCGCGGCGTCGAACTTGGCGCGGGCCTTCCTCAAATCGCCGCGCAACATATACGAATACCCTTCGTTATTAAGAAGATTGGGGGTATGTCCGACCAGCCTGACGGCGCTCGCATAGCTGCGATCGGCGAGATCAAACCTTCCCAGCCGGTCGTAACTGGCCGCCAATCCGAGCCACGCCGTCACGTCTCTGGGGGTCTTTTCGACGGCATTCTGAAAGTACTGCTGGGAAAGACCGAAATTACCCTCATAAAATCGTTGAATGCCAAGCTTCACCGGCTCGTCGGAAGGATAGTACTTCACGTCTGCCGGGTTCTGTCCGGTGACCGCGTCCGGGACGGGCGTGGGCGTCACGGTCGGCTGGCAGCCGGCCAGGCCCAGCGCGACGAAGACCGCAAGCCCGAACCGGGCAAGATCGATCACCCCCCGGTTTCTCGTTCTCAGCAGACAAGACGTCAATTGCGTCGCCGCCCCGCCATAATTCCAGCCCACCCGACGAAAAGCGCGAGTTCCCTGACGAACCGTTTTCGATTTGTAGGCCGGAGTTCGGCGCGGCGCCAATGCCAAGATTTATCGACATGCGTCGGATCGGGAGTTCCGGCCAACGGTGAGGCACGGATATAAGCGAATGATTCCAAGACTTTGGACGGGTCGAAGAGCAATCTTCGGCTGCACTCCGGGGTGTGTCTCATCTGCAACGACGAGGCAAATTCGGCCGGCGTCCGCCGGAGCGCGGTGGAGACCGGGCTCGAGGGCGTCGGGGTTCCCCGTTTGCGCGAGCCGGCGCGGCTCATCTTCCGCAGACCCCATTTTCGGGCTCTGATTCAATGATTTCAACGCGTTGCAATGCCATTTCCGGGCGCCGCGCCGCGATCGCAGCCTCGGCGTCCCTCGGGCCGGCGCCGTCCGTTCAGGTTTTTCCGAATCTCGCGCATGACCGCCTTCGATTGATCCAAACCTCAAGCATAGCATGGGCGGCCCTTGTTTGTCCATCTTTTGTTCTCTTCCATCTCCCCGCTAACGACAGGGCGGGCAAGCGCGTCACTCGGCTCCAGACGGCTCCTGTCTTTCAATCGGGCTGGTCCGCTTAATAAGGTAGCGAGGGCGGCCACGGGTCTGGTCATAGATGCGGCCGATATATTCGCCAATGATTCCGAGCGTGACCAGTTGGGCCGAACCGAAGAAAAGCAGAACAACCATGAGCGAAGTCCAGCCCTCAACTGTCCGCCCAGAAAATAGCTGATACAGTATGTAAAAAAGGTATAGCAGCGCAAGCGCCACGGAGACGCAGCCGCCATAGAACGCGATCCGCAACGGCACGACCGAGAAACCCGTTATGGCGTCTATCGCGAAGCCGGTCATGCGAGGCCAGGTGTAGTTGCTCACGCCCGCAGCGCGGGCGTGAGCGCTGTAATGCAGCGAGACTGAAGGGAATCCGACCCAGCTCACCATTCCGCGCAAGAAGAGGCGCTGGTCGCCGACAGACAGCAAGGCGTCGAGGGCGGCGCGGTCAAGAAGCCGGAAATCTGCGGCGCCGGCGGAGATCGGGGTGTCTGAAATGAGATTGATCAGCCAATAGAACGCCTGCGACGTGGCTCGTTTCATCAGGCTGGCGTCGGCTGTTTCGTCGCGGACCATCTGCACAATTGAATGCCCCGCGCGCCAGGCGTCAATCATTTTTGGGAGGAGAACAGGAGGATGCTGCAGGTCGCAGTCCAGGGTGATAACGACTTGGCCGGTCGCCGCATTCAGTCCCGCCCAAACGGCGGCCTGGTGCCCGAAATTCCGGGTCAGGGAGATCAAACGCACGCGTGTGTCGCGCGCGGCAAGTTCTTCGACGACGCTGGCAGTGGAATCGCTCGAGCCATCGTCGACGAAGATCAATTCCAGGTCGAGATCGAGAGAGGCGACGGCGCCCGTGACCGCTTCGTGCAACGCCATGACGTTCGCGGCTTCGTTATGCGCGGGCGCGACCACGCTCAACCGAGTTTTTTGTCCGGCCGCGTTCATTTGTCGCTCAGGTTGACGGCGGCGCAGCCCACGAAAATGAGCAATATCCCGGCGAGCTTGAGCAGGCCCAGCCGCTCGCCGAGAAGCAACGCGGACCCTGTCGTCGTGAACCCCAGGGTGAGTCCGATCGCCAGAGGAAAGGCGGTCGACAGCGGCATCCGCGCAAGGACGCCCACCCATAATCCGAAGCTGAGAACGTACAGCACGAGGCCGATGGCCAGTAGAACCGTGTCTCCCGAAAGCGCCAGCGAGAAGCCGCCTGGGGTCCGAAGTCGATTCAGCGATCCCTTGATCAACAGCAAGCCCGTCGAGCTTGTTGCTCACATACGCCCCCAGGAACAAGATGTTTGTCTTAAGGTCAATCATTGAGGATTCGTCCGTCCGCATCGATCCAGCCTCGGCAAGCGCGCCTCAAGATAGCCGTAAAACGCGAAATGCTTGGCTCGCAACGGAAACCACGAAATCCTAACATTAGCAAAAAAATGACGAACGATCGCGACGATCTCGTCCGCGTTGTTAACGTGCTCATGACGCATCACAGGCGCATAAGGAAGCCCGGTACGCAACCGATAGGCGACTCCCGTCGTCGTGCGCCAAGCGAGCCCCCATATCATGCCGCCTTCGGCTGGAATGCCAGCTTGAAAGACGCCTCCGTCTGCTAGACGCGACGCGCAAGCGGCAATGAGATCGGGAAGATCTTCGACGTGTTCAAGTACGGCGACGGAAACAATCCTATTGTAACGATTCACCACAGGAACGGCGTGAATGCTTGCATAAATGTGGTCAACGCGCGCAATTTCGGGGCTGCCGGCGTAGAGCGCCGAAAAAGGCTCGACGATATCGTAAGCGCTGATGCGTTCCTCGAAGCGGCGATGATTGAGGGTGCCGGCGCCGATTTCGAGCAAGGTCGTTCCCGCGTCGCAGGACGCGACCCGATGGTGCATCCAACTCTCGAGCCAGGCGGTGGCCCGATATAGAGGTCCCGCGCTGGCCCCTCGGTTCAATTTGTATTCCTTGAGATAAAGGCGAGCTGCAGCCGGAGGCAAAGGCGGACGCACACGAGGGTAGCTGGCGAGCAAAGCGGAAATATCGGTCATTTCTCGTCCGTGCGCGCGAGCGCGGCCAATTGCGAGGCTTCGCCCGGAACATCGCTGCAAACGACGAGGCGAGGGCCGCCTTGGCAGCCGCTGCCCGAAGCGGCCAGCGCGCGGACCCGGTCGATGCCCTCGTACTCGTTCTAATAGACTGTCAATACGCCGCTGCCCATTGAAGACGCGCCATCGGGCCCCTCTTCGTGGGCGCAGTCGGCCTTGAACCGTGCGGCGTAAACCGAATTGACGGGAGTGTCGGCGAAAGCCGCCGCCAACTCGATTTCGACCGCCACTTCCTGGTTCCAACTCGGCGGCCTGGCGAGGCAGGAATATGGGGGCAGAACGCGCACGAACCGGTGCCGCGCAATCGCGGCGCGCCACGCCGCGAGATCGATATGCGACCTTTCGGGTGAGGCCGTGACGTGAGACACCGCTGCCCGCAGCGGAGCGGTGTCGATCCATTGCAGCGCCGCCGCCGCGAGGAGCAACATAGCGCCGCGGCGCCCGTAGAGGGGTATGGCCGCTGCGATCGCCAGGGCGGTCACGGCGTACATCACCGGCCAAAAGAAGCGACCACTCGATCGAAACATCGACGCCAGATCAAGCAAACCTTGGCTCAGGGGCAAGTCCAGGATCTTCCATGGGCCCAGGTACACGACGTTCGACAGGGCGAACAACGTGAAGCCGACAAAAACCGCAAACAACCATGGATTTCGCTTAATAATGGTTAACAGCGTCATAACGGTTAACCGCGTCTTTGGCGGCAGGGAGATTGCCGCAAGAATAAGCAACAGGACGCCGCCGCCGAGATAACTGAAACCTTCGTATTGTCCTCCCGTATAGTTGAGGACGGACAGCGAATGGTTCAACCCGCTCCTTGGCGGAACGAACGGAGACACCCCATTCATCGAAAAATATCCGAAACCCTTGTCGGCCAAGGCGCCGCTCGACGAAAGGTGGCCGGAGAAGGCGATAGAGCCGCCCGAAAATGCAGCGACGCCCAGCAGGCCTGCGACAGCGGCGCGCCAGTCGAGCGCGCGGTTCGCGACCGCCTGGGCGACTGTCGCGAATACGACGCCCATAACCATCCCAAAGAGGTACGATTGGGTCCACAAGGTCAGCAGGGAAAGCCCCGCAGCCTGGCCGAACATTCTCAGCGCTGCGCCGGAGTTGCGGTTGCGCAGGTAGAAGATCAGGGCAAGGGGAATCTCGAACTGGGCCATAAGAGACATGTGTCCCCATCGCGCAAGGAGAGCCGGCATCGTCAGACCGGCGACCGTCGCGATCGCGGCGGCCGCGAGGTTCCGCTGGCCGAGCGTGGCGACGAGACCCGTCATGGTCACGGCGGAAGCCACGAAGCACATTGCGGTCCAGACGCCAAAGAGATTGACCGTCGCGCCGGTCGCGCGGAACGCCAACCTCCCGGCCAGCGCGACCCATGGGATGCTGTCGGTGAAGATGATGTTCACGCCCGACGGCGCGCCCAGCTTCGCCACGTGAAAAAGCGGCAATCGCCAGGAATTGCGCTGAAAGAACGCGTAGCCGCTCAGGGCAGCCGGAATATCGGCCCAGCTGTTCCCGACGACACCGCGCGGATTTTCCCAGTAGGGGGAATTGCCGAGCAGGAAACCGATGTCGAACAGCCAGAAGCAATAAACCACTCCGGCGACAAAGCTGAAGATGAAAAGAGTTCGGACAGGTCGCTCGGCGGCGAGGTAATCGCAAGCGGCAGCGAGCGCCGCCTGGACTCTTCCCGTTAAGCGCCAGCGGTCGATCAATCCTGCCTCGCGCGCCACCGGCCCATCCCTTTTCCATCGACTTTGCTAATAACCCGGCGCCGGTAACCGGGCAATTCACTTGCCGAAGCAAGCGCCGCGGCACTGGGCTAGCAAACCGGGCCACTGCCAAGGCAGCCGCTGATTTCATTCTTGGAGCAGGAACTCGCCTTGACGCAAGCGACAGCGATCAGGCGTCGCTCGTTTTGCACAAGCTGGCACGGCCGTCTAACATGGCTGGAATGGCCGATTTTCCTGTCCTGAGCCCTGAGGCGGTATTTGTTGCACGCATGGTCGGCAGCAACGCGGGGCGGTTGATCTTGTCTGTTGCCGCAGGCGCAACAACGAGTACGAGCCCCAATAGACCGTTGGGTTTATCTGCGGGCAACGCCCGACTGACCAATCTGTTCATAACGAAAGCGTCCAAATTATTGCCGACCTGGACAATACATCCTAACGCGCACAGGACCAAAGTTGGAAGTTCGAAGTTTCCGCCGAGGGTTTGTAATTGCGGAAGAAGAGCTGCCGGGTGGCTTCGTCATAGTACTCGCCGCCCCAAGGAATTGCCTCCTTCGGGACAATCCATTGTGCGATTGCACAGTTCGAGATCAGACGATCGATCGTCCGCGCGGAGATTCCCGATTTTCGTTGGTCCTCGTAGTTGGCGTAGTCGAAATGCGTGGATTGGCCGAGATAGGCTTTCTGAGCGCGAAAGAACAAATCGGATTCGACGGGGACGATCCCGTCGCCCATTTCGGCCGCAGGGAATTTCCGGAACAGCCAACGGGCTTCCTCCTGCTTCTCGCGTTCGCTGGCGAACCAACCCAGGGACCGTGTCTCGCCGAGGAAGGCATAGGCCCAGACGGGAGCGAACGCGAGTGCGACAATCATAAAGAGATGAGTGAGTCTGCTCCGCCACAACTGGAAAGCATCGGCGTCGTGAAAAGAAACGGCCCGTTCAGCAAGATAAATCGTCAGTGGGGCAAAAGGGGCCATGTAATAAGAGCCGCCCCCAGGTTTGCCAGAGATGATTGCGACGATCAGCATCGAAACGCTGATCATGACGATCGGAATGCCGCGCCCACCAAAACGGGTCCAGGCCAGGACAAGTGGCGCCCAATCGCTCCGGCGAAAACCATGGATTGGGCGACGCCATATATTTCCGGCGCTCGCGCTTGCAACGCAGTCAGCGCAAGGCCTTTAAGATAGGTCTCGAGCGAGAAGGACGAGATCAGGAATGGGACCCCGGCGATCGCGACGAACAGACCAATCCCCAGCGCTGTCTTGCGCAGCACAGTGGCGGCGCGAGGCTCGGCCGTGAGCGATCGAAATCGGGGCCATGAGGTAGATCGGCCCAATAACCTTGAAATTGACGGCGAGGCCCGCCAAGGCAGCAAGGGCCAAGAATTTCCTGGACTCGGCCATCTTGGCGTCGAAAAGGCACGCCAACGAGACTATGGTGATCAGAGCGGCGTCCGGCCGGTTCCAGAACCACGTATTGTAATTCGACGAATAGATCGCGACCGCGAACGCCAGCGGTGCCGCGCACTCGAGAAGCGAGAGACGCAGCGCGCGCAAGGCGAGGAATAACGCGGCGAAGCCCGTCGCGAAGGCAACCACGCCTGGAAGCTTGCTGGCAAATACATTCGCATCCAAGCGTTGCGCCGCCGCCTCGATCAAGAAACTCAGAGGACCGTAATTGCTGCCGACCAGAAAGGGTCCGGAGGTCCAGTCGCTGTAAACGGGCGCGCCAACATTGAGATTGCCGGCGAGGACCGCAATCGAGACTTCTCCGTAATCAGAGAAATTCGGCGTCACGAGGTAGAGGATAACGTTTGCGAACGCTAAGAACAGAATCAGCAACGCAGTCGCGGGAAATACGCGTCTGATTGGAATTTGCGCCCGCTCAGAGCTGAAAAAGACATAGAGCAATACAAGGAACGCTGCCGCATAAAAAGATAATGGCCAATACAGATGAATTAGTTTCAGCATAAGACCCAACTTATTGTCGTTGTGCCAAGCACCCAGGTGAAAAATTCTCAATACTCTAGGTATTAGCCCTCTAGATCAATCATTATCTTACGAACGGGACCGAATAGTCGTCTTGTTCGGCGGCGTGTTCGCCGAGGTTCACTGGGTCCAGTTGAATACCCATTTCTGTTTCGGTTCCTGTATGCAGCGCTCATTCCGCCGACGAGCGTCCTGATCTTCCTGAGGACGCTTTGCCTGTTGGATCTCCGCCGTCGCGACAATCAAAGCCGTCCCGCCTTCAGGCCATGCCGAATGCGCTGAAGTAAAAGGCGCCGCTCGCTCAACTCTATGAATTGATTGTCTTACGCAAGAAACCGGCATCAACTTGGGACAGATGAAAGCGCACAAAGGAATGCGAGTTGGAAAGGCTGGGCCAAATCGCCTCCTGCCAGCGTCGCCATTGTGGTGCTGGCCGGCCTCGTGGCAGCCTATATCGCTGCTCCGAGCTTGTATTTCTCGACCTTGTCACGGTTTCATTTCACTGTGAACCGCGTCCGTTTCTCGACTTGGAAAACGTCGTCGTGGGGATGTCCTGCGCGCATCGAGGATTCGATGTTTTCGCAAGCAATCGTTGCAGTCCATTTGGTTTTTCCGGAATATACAGCCCAGCGTGGTTGTGGATCCCGCCTCTGCCGACCGGACGATTCTGGATCTATCTCTATGGCCTCACGTCGGCGCTTGCTTTCGTGGCGGCGCTCGCCGGTCTTCCGCGCGCCCGAACCAGGACCGGCGCCGTGGTTATGCTCTTCGCCCTCGTTTCCCCGCCGGTGTTTTTTGCCGCCGAACGCGGCAACGTGGATCTCCTGATGTTCGCCTTGACGATGGTCGTCGTCGTTCTGATCGACCGGGCTTATGTGTTCCGCCTCGTTGCCTACGCGGCGGCCGAGGCTGGAGCGTTTCTCAAATACTACCCCTTGTCGCTCGTCGCACTCGCCTCGCGAGAACGGCCGACGCGCGCGATCGTTATCGTTCTGATGAGCCTTCTCGCCTTTGCATTATATATTTGGAGCGACTTCGATCTGATCAGGAAAATCTATCGGGCTGTTCCGGTCGTGACGAGCAAGACGGATTTAACACCTGTCGCGCTTGGGAGTGTCTGGTACAGTGGCGATGGTTTTGGCGCCGATCTTCTGACGCAAGTCGTTACAGCTTTTGCCGTGCGCCAACTCGGCGCCCAGTTGCCCTCCGCCGCCTTCAAACTGCCGCTCGTCGCCGCCGCCGCCGCGATGGCGTTCATCCTCGGTCGGCGCCCTGCAATGTCGAGGGCGCTGAACGCGCTCAGCCCGCGGGAATTGCATTGCTTGATCGCCGGAAGCCTGATCATCTGTTTCTGCTTCTTCTCGGGTTCTAACGTTGGGTACAGGGCGATATTCCTGCTCCCAGTCGTGCCCGGCCTCATAGCGGCGGCGAAGACCTTACCTGCAAGACGGGCCAGCTTCGCCTGGGCGCTGATGACGGACGCTGTCTTGATCTTGATCTGGACGATGCCGACCGATCTCAGCAGCCTACCTGTGGCCCCATTGGATTTCCGACGCCTATTTGATCGATTCGGGAAGCGCTTTGGTGGGCTGTCGCAACAGTCCTGCTTGCGGCGATCATGTGCTTTCTGCTCACTTCACCCACATTTAAGCGATTATACCAACACGGAACAGAAATTGACGTAGCACAACCTTAGAGCGTTCAATTTCTGACGAAGAGAGCCGAATAGTCGTCCTTGAAGGCTTCCCTCCAAGCTTTCGATCTGCCCAGCTTTTCGGCCGCCTTGGTTTTGGGCGCGAGCAAGGCCCATGTGACGTGATACTCGTCCAGCAGCGACAGAAACGGCGCATCGCTCGTGTCCCCTTCGGCGTCCCATGCCTTCTTGAGCAATCCGTTAAAATATAATTCGGTACGACCATCGACGAATGTCTTGATTCCATTGAAAATAAGGAAGCCGCCGAAAGGATAGGCATTGTATACGTTGCCGGACACCGGCAACTTCCGGGCCGCCTCGAGGGCGGCCGCCGGTGTCGCTCTCGGAGACCGGACCGGTTGCGGCGCAAGCGTCACGGCCAATAGCGCCGCTAGACAGGCTGCGGCGAGCGCAATCGTCGCCGCCTTTCGCGTCGCAGCGCCCGGAGCGGAATGATGTCGGGCGAAGCGAGGAAAAAGGCGCGCGACCGGCGTCGCGAGGGCGGGCGCGGCGACCATCGCGAACAGAGGAAAGAATCGGACGTGCCTCACCATGAGGGCCGCGCAAAGAAGAAGCGGCGCGGCCCTCGACCAGCCGGCGCGGGCCGCGATGACGATCGCCAGGCTTCCGGCGATGAAGGCCGCGCCGTAGACGCCCATCAGATTGAAGCCCATCGGTCTCCATTCGTCGATCCCGTTGACCTCGGGCGCCCCGACGATCTTCCAGGAGAGGATCAGCGGCTCGTAGCCGTAGGGGGTTGCTCCCGTGGCGGCTGCGGACGCAAGAAGGACCATCCCCCATTTGGCGCCCGTTTTGGCTCGTTCATCGGGACGCGCGGAAACGATGGCCTCGACAGCGAAAAGCGCGGCGAGCACGAGCGCGATCGGAAAGCTCGCATGGAGATTGGCCCACAGCGCCGCCAGGAGCGGCAGCCACCAGGGCGTTTTCTTGCTCTCGACGGCGCCGACCAGGCCGCAGGCGCATAAAGTGAGGAGGGGGTAGAAGAAGATCTCCGGCCGGGCGAGCAAGGTGTTCATGCCGAGCGAAAAAGTCACCGTCGTCATCGTCAGGGCGACGATCGGCTGCACCCGCCGGCAGAGCCAGGCGAACAGTATGGATGAACCGAGAGCCGACATTGCCGCTGTAAAAACGACGACCCCGAACCATCCGCCTTTCGAATAGACGATGTAAAACAGGATCTGAGACAGCCATTCTTTCGCGATCCACGGGGAGCCGGCGCGGGTGTAGGAATATTCATCGACGGTTGGAAAGGAATGCGTGCGAAGGATGTGTTCTCCGACAACGATATGCCAGTAAGGGTCTCCGTCCGCGAGAAACCGGCTTGAACGCAACACCAGAAATGCAAAAAGAACAAGAAAGAGAACTGCGGAATAGACGAGAGCGAGGTTGCCGCTCGACCGCGTTGGCTTAACGCCGGCCGCGCCGGAACCCAACTCGAAGCCCGGGTCAGTTTCTAACGAATACGATTGAGCACCGGTCACGGAAAATTTCCCGCCACTGTGTCGATTTGCGCAGTTTCTCCGCCCCCTCGGACGGATTCGTCAGCAGCGCCCAGGTCACATGATATTCGTCCAAAAGGGATTGGAACTTCGCATCGCTGTCGCCATTTTCCGCAGCCCGAGTTCTTTGCATCATACCGTTAGAGAAGAGTTCGGACCGGCTATCGATGAATGTCTTGATCCCGTTGAAGATCAGAAAGCCGCCAAAATAATAATCATTGAATACCGGCCCCGATACAGGCAGTTCGAGTGCCGCCGTAAGCGCCGCCGACGGGGCCATTCTCGGCGAAGGGACGGGCCTGGCTCC
This sequence comes from uncultured Alphaproteobacteria bacterium, assembly GCA_963741405.1. Classification (GTDB taxonomy): domain Bacteria; phylum Pseudomonadota; class Alphaproteobacteria; order Rhizobiales; family Beijerinckiaceae; genus Roseiarcus. The sequence continues at coordinate 226,147 of CAVUHX010000037.1, read as the reverse complement.
GAACCACAGGACCAATACGGTCGTGAGCGAGGCAACGGCAAACATTGCCGCCGCGGGCAAGCGCCTCGCCGAGCTGGACGGAACAGCGCCCCTCGCGAAACGCGGAAAACGGCGGGCGAGGGGCGTCGCCACGCTCGCCGCCGCGACGATCGCGAAGAGCGTGAAAAACCTGACGTGCCTGATCATCAGGGCGCCGCAAAGCGCGATCGGGGCAGCCCGTGTCCAGCCGGCCCGGGCGGAGGCCACGATCGCGAAGCATCCGGCGATCAGCGCGACGGCGTAGGCGCCGCTCAAGTCGAAGGGAATCGGCTTCCATTCGTCGATGTAGCCGAGTTCTGGCGAACCGACGATCTTGAGGGACACGAGCAGCGGCTGATAGCCATAGGGCGTCGCCCCCGTGGCGGCGAGCGCCGCCAGAAGCGCGAGCGCCCATTTGGCGCCGGTTCGGAACCGTTCCCCCGGTGCGGCGGACGCGAGCGCCTCGAGACCGAACAGGCCGGCGAGGACGAGGGCGATCGGGAAGCTCGCATGGAGATTAGCCCAGAGCGCCACCAGCGGCGCGAGCCACCACGGCGCTTTCTTGTCCTCGACGGCGTCGACGAGGCCGCAGACGCAGAGCGTGAGGAGGAGATAGAAAACAATCTCCGGCCGGGCGAGCAGGGAACCCAAACCGAGCGAAAACGCCACGACGGTCATCACCAGGGCGACGAGGGGCTTGAGCCGCCGGCAGAGCCAGGCGAACAGAATCGCATAGGAAGAAGCCGCGATCGTCGCGGTGAGAAGGCTGACGCCGAACCAGCCGCCGCGCGCGTAGGCGAGATAGAACCAGATTTGGGACAGCCATTCCTTGGCGATCCACGGCGCCCCTGCTCGCGTATGCGAGTAGTGATCGACGATCGGGAACGAATGATCCCGCAGAATCTGCCCGCCGACGGCCAGCTCCCAGTAAGTCGCGCCGTCGGCCAGCATGCGGCTCGCGTTCAGCATGAGAAAGGAAAGAATGACCAAAAAGACCGTCGCCGCATAAGCGGCGACAGAATGGCTCGCAGTCCCCTTGCGCAAATTCGCGCCCGACCCCTGAAAAGCTTCGGCCGGGCTTGACGCCCGGCCGATCCTTGTCCTTGCGACCTCAAGCGCCTTCAAGCCGGAGGCGATCGACGCCACGGCGACGAAGTCGCGATCAGGTCAACTGTGCGTTCAGCGCGGACCACTGGCCGCTGATCCAGACGCCGACGGCGCCGATGACCGCGATCACCGCGATCAGCAAGATCCCGAGCAGAACGGTGTATTCGATGAGCGCCGCCCCGTCCTCGTCCTTCTTGAACCCCTTCAAGACCGACTTCGCGTTTCTCATGACTGTCAAAGCATTACGCATTACCCGCCTCCAAGCTTGGAAGTTCCCCAGCGGCCGCGCCCCACGAGCCGCACGCAATCTTCTCGGTTGTGCACGAAGTTAACTAAACGTAAATCACTTTCCTGTCAATGCGGCGCGTTGTCAGAGGAAAATTTACCTTAATGCGCTTCCAATGCGCCAGGTCCGTCCGAGGCTGCGCCCCTCGCCCCGTCATTCGCGCCCGTTCCCTCCGAAGCGCTCGGCAGCGTGACTGGGGGAGCTGGATCCGCAGGCGCGCCCGGGGTGTTCGGCGTCCGGCGGGCGGGTCCGTCGTTTGGGCTCTCGGACGCGGGGAACCGTCCTCGTCCGCAGATGGATTCCAGTCAGGGTTTTCGACTCCTCGAGGAAGCACCATGCATTTGCATCTCTTCGCTTTCCTGCATCCCCTCTCGGCGGCGCTGTTCGTCGCGCCCTTCGCGCTTGTCGTCAGCGTCGTGACGTTCGTGCACGAATTCGGGCACCTGATCGTCGGGCGCTGGTTCGGTGTGAAGGCCGAGACCTTTTCGGTGGGGTTCGGACCGGAGCTGTTCGGCGTCACCGACCGATCCGGCACGCGATGGAGGGTTTCGGCCATACCGATCGGCGGCTACGTCCGCTTCGCCGGCGATCAAATTTTCGTGAGCCGTCCAGGCCCCGCCGAACCGACGGATGGCAAAGCAACGGGTCTCGCCGCCCAGCCGCTGCCGGCGCGCGCCGCGATCGTGGCGGCGGGCCCCGTTGCGAATTTCGTCGCGGCGGTTCTCATCTTCTCCGCCCTCAGCTACTTCGTCGGCGACGTTTTTGTGCCGCCGCGGGTCGGCGGCGTCGTCGCCGGCGGCGCGGCCGAAGCGGCGGGCCTCAGGCCGGGGGACGTGATCAAGAGCGTGGACGGCCGCCCGGTCGCCGCCTTCGAGGACATCGCCAATTTCGTCAGCCTGCGGCCCGGGCAGCCGGTCGCGCTTGCGGTCGGGCGGGACGGCCGCGACAGGACAATCGTCGCCATACCGACCCTGACCGCGGTCGACACGCCGGCGGGGCGCACGCGCATCGGCCGGCTCGGCATCACGATCTCCAGGGATTCCCAAGGCGTCGTCACCGTCCGGCCCAATCTTATCGGGGCGTTGCGGTCCGGCCTCGCCCGCTGCTGGACGATCGTCGCCGTCACCGGCGATTATGCGAGCAGGATCGTGACGGGCCGGCTTGCGCCGGATCAGTTGTCGGGGCCGATCGGCATTGCGCGCATGGCGCATGGCGCGGCGTCGTTCGGCTTCGTCGCCTTCGTCCAACTCGCCGCGATCATTTCGCTGTCGCTCGGCCTCACGAATCTTCTGCCCGTGCCGCTGCTCGACGGCGGGCATTTGATGTTCACCGCGCTCGAGGCCGTGCGCGGGCGGCCTCTCGGCCGGCGAAGCCAGGAATGGGGCCTTCGCGCCGGCGCGGCGATGGTGCTCATGCTGATGCTGTTCGTCACCGCCAACGACCTGCGCCGGCTGTTCGACGCGTGAACGCGGCTTCAGCGCCAATTTAGCGGCGGCCGCCAACGAATTCAGCGGGTTGCGACCCCGTTTAGCGGCGCCCGAAAAGGAGCGCAGATTGCACTATTTCTTAATGTTCATTACAGCGGGGCTGTGCAGAAAGTCGATCGCCGCGGTCAGTTGCCTGTCGTTGGCGGGATCCGGCGGGATATAGGCCTGCGAACCCGGCCGGTCGCCCAGCGGATTCTCGAGATGCCCCCTGATGGAGGCCTCGCCGACGCTTCCGGCAGGCGCCTCGGCGCCGGCCGGAACGGTTTCGGAAATTTCGATGTCCGGATCGATCCCGCGCGCCTGGATCGACCGCCCCGACGGCGTGAAGTAGAGCGCGGTGGTGAAATGCAGCGCCCCGTCGCCGAGCGGGATCGTCGACTGCATCGATCCCTTGCCGAACGTTCGCGTCCCGATCAGGGTCGCCCGCTTGAGATCCTGCAAGGCGCCGGCGACGATCTCCGCGGCCGACGCCGAGCCGCCGTTGATCAGGACGACCAGCGGCTTGCCTTGCGACAGGTTCTCGCCCGGACGCGCGGTGAAAATCTGGTTTGCTCCGGCCGCGCGCCCCCAGGTCGAGAGAATCGTTCCGCTGTCGACGAAGGCGTTCACCGTCTCGACCGCCTGATTGACGAGGCCCCCCGGGTCGTTCCTCAGGTCGAGGATGTAGCCCTTGAACGCCGAAGCGGGGATCTCGGCCCGGAGGCGTCGCCATGGCGTTCCTCAGTTCCCCCGTGGTTGCGTCGATGAACTGGGGGATGCGGATATAGCCGACGTCGCCGCGCTCGACATGAAAGTCGACCGACTTCGTCTTCACGCGATCCCGTAGGACCTCAAGGTCACGGACTGTTTCGCCGCGCCCGATGGTCAGCCGCACCGACGTGTTCACCGCGCCGCGCAACTTCTCGAGCGCCTGGTCGATGCTGAAATGCTTGGTGGCTTCGCCGTCGATCGCTTCGATCCGATCGCCCGGCGCGATGCCTGCCCTGAAAGCCGACGTCCCGTCCATCACGCTGCCGACGGTGGGGACCTTGTCGCGCTCGACAATCGTGAGCCCGACGACGGCGAATTCGCCTCGAATGTTGGACTCCACGGCGCGGGAGTACTCTCCGCTGACGTAGCCGGAATGGGGGTCGAGCGAGCCAGCCATGGCTCTCAGCGCCGCTTCGATCAGCTTGGCTTCGTCGGGCCGGTCGACATATTTGTCCTCGACCAGGGCGAGAACGGCCCCGAACCGCGCGAGCTGGCGGTACGGATCGTCCGCCGCGGCGCCCGCGCGCGAGACGGCGATCAAGGCGACCGCGCCCGCCGCGGCCCCGATAACGGCGCCGGCGGCCATCGCAAAGGCGCGATGTCGACCGGGCCCATCCTTCCGTATCGTCATTCCACGCCTCGAATCGAGGTCTTGACGGGAATATCGACTTTCATCACTAATTCATTCATATCGCCAATGCTTTGGCCGGAAGGGCGCCTCAAAGAGACGCATGGCCCAAGCGCAAGTATTGATTGACGCGGTTGCGGGCAATTGCTAACAAATGCTTAAGTTGTACGAGCAGCGTCGGTTGCGGGTGGCGGGACCCGCACAGGAAGCGAGGGGCCGGGGACAACGGGGATACACATGCGTCGGACCACCAGTGTCGTCATCCTTTTGATCGCCCTGATGATGGGCGGGATCGCGGCCTATCTCGCGAACAACTGGCTGCGAAGCCATTCGGCGCCCACCGGCGCGGCCAACCCTGCGACCGAGACGATCGTCGTCGCCAATTTCGCGATTCCGTTCGGAACGCAGCTCTCCGTCGAAAACGTGAGGGAGATCGCCTGGCCGGCGAATTCACGGCCGCAGGGCGCATTCGCGCATCTGGCGGACCTCATCAAGGACGGCCGGCGGCTCGCACTCTCGCCATTCGTGCGCGACGAGCCGATCGTCGCGTCGAAAGTGACCGCCCCGAACGCGAGCGCGTCCATGTCGACGATCATTCAGACCGGCATGCGTGCGGTGACGGTCCCGGTCGACGACGTGAAGGGCGTGGCGGGGTTCATCTCGCCGGGCGACTTCGTCGACATCGTCTTGTCGCGCACCGACATCACCGCCGGCCCGGTCTCGGAGGTGATCCTGCAGCATGTCAAGGTGCTGGCGATCGACCAGACTTCAAACGAACATCAGGAGGGCCCGAAGTTCGCCAAGCTGGTGACCGTCGAAGTGTCCCAGGAGCAGGCGCTGAAGATTCTGCTCGCCGTCAATGTCGGCAAGCTGTCGATGATCCTGCGGCAGGCTTCGGAAGTGGCTGTCGCGCCGCAATCGAGAGTGACGACGAGCGACCTGTTCACTGGCGAAACTCCCCAGATCCAGCCGGCGCCGCCGCCGCTCCCTGCTGCGGCGCCGCCGAAAGTCGTATCCGACTTGTCGAAGGTCACGGTCGTGCGCTCGATGAGAAGCGAAGACTACGAAGTGCCCAAAGACAACCGCTGATCGCCTCAGATGGGGCATCCGGCCGCTCACTTCCTGTTTCAAAGACCGACCGCGTCGTCCTGAGGCGCCCCCGACAGCGCCTCGAAGGATGCGAGGTCCATCACTCTTGAAACAGACGCTCAGCGGCGATTGATCGGACGCTTTGGGGCGAAGCGGGCCCCGTGAGGGATCCCGGAGCCGTGGTCGATTTGCCGCAGGTGTGGCCCAAATGCGACTTGGTTAACCGCCCGTTTGCGGCTAAAGAACGAAAACTCGGGCTGGGGCGGAGTGCGCCGTGATTAGGCGAGCGGCGTGGAGGGTCGTGGCTTGGAGGGTCGTAAGGTGGGGCGCGACGGATATCCGAGAGTATCGCCGATGCGGGTGGGCCGGCGTAGGGCGCGAGCCCGCCGCGTCATTGGCGCGGCCCTCCTGGCGGCGACGGCGGGTCTTGTTCTTCCGGGCGCGTGCAGTCAGGCTTCCGCGCAGATCGTCGAAGGCGCCGCGGTCCGCCACATCACCGTCACGCTCAACAAGTCGAAGACGCTCAAGTTCGACCATCCGTTTTCGACCGCGGTGGTCGGCTCGCCGGAGATCGCCGACCTCCTGCCGATGACCGACCGCATCCTCTATGTTCAGGGCAGGAAGCCTGGCACGACCAACATTTCGGTGTTCGACGCCGACAAGCGCCTGGTCGCCGTCGTCGACCTCGAGGTGGCGCTCGACGCCGACTCGCTGCACGGCAAGATCGCCGCGAGCACCGGATCCGGGAGCATCAGGGTCAGCAGCGCCAACGGCGAAGTGGTGCTGAGCGGCGAAGCGAGCGACGCCGTTTCGGCGGCGCGGGCGGTCGACGTGGCCTCGGGCCTGGCGGGAAAGGACACGCCGATCATCAACGCGATGAAGGTCGCCCCGTCGCAGCAGGTGATGCTCAAGGTGCGCTTCCTCGAGGTCGACCGCAACGTCGGCCGCGATCTCGGGGTCAACTGGTTCGGCGGAAACCGGTACGGCGTCGGATTCACGGGGCTGGGCACCCCCGGCGCGACCGCCCAGAACCAGGCCAATGCGGCCTCGGCCGCGGCGGCCGGGGTCCCGACCGGCAGCACGACGACGACCACAGGGCCGAACGGCCAGGTCATCGGCACCCAAACGACCACCAATACGTTTGGAAACAGTGTCAACACCGGCACGGTCGGCTCCAACATCGTTCAGGGCGCCGCGAACGCCTTGACCAACGGGGTGTTTCCCGGCGCCGCGAGCGCTCTCCCGTTCGGCTCGCTGCTGGCGCAGGTCGTCAATACGCACGGAATCCAGATCGACGCGCTGATCTCGGCGCTCGAGGACAAGGGGCTGGTGAAGAGCCTCGCCGAGCCCAATCTCATCGCCCAGTCCGGCGAGAAGGCGAGCTTCTTCGCCGGGGGCGAGGTCCCGATACCGACCGTCCAGCCGGGCAGCGTCGCCGGCACCACCCCGACGGTCACGGTGCAGTATCGGCCGTGCGGCGTGACCCTCAATTTCGTCCCCACCGTGCTGAACTCCGGCCGGATCAACCTGCATCTCGCGCCGCAGGTCTGCGAAGTCGCCACCACGAGCCCGGTCGTCGTCAACGGCACCCTCATCCCGAGCTTGAACGAGCGAAACGCGGACACCACCGTCGAATTGCGCGACGGCCAGAGCTTCGCCATCGCCGGGCTGTTGCAGGCGCAGGCGACCAACACGATTTCCCAGGTGCCGTGGTTCGGAAACCTTCCGGTGCTCGGCGCGCTGTTCCGCTCGACCAGCTATCAGAAGCAGGAGACTGACCTCGTCGTCATCGTGACGCCGCAACTGGTGAGACCCGTCCCCCCCAACAAACATCTCGTGACGCCGTTCGACAACTCGCTGCAGGCCAACGACGTCGACCTGTTCCTGATGGGCGACATGGAGCGGAAGAAGAAGTTCACCGAATTCGTGACCAGCGGCGGCGGCCTGCAGGGGCCCTACGGCCACATCCTGGGGGCCAAGTGATGGGCGCGCGGTTGAGCGGGGGAATCCCTTCTCCCTCTGGGAGAAGGTGGCGCGCAGCGCCGGATGAGGGTTCCGGCGCCACCCTCATCCGGCCGGCTTCGCCGGCCACCTTCTCCCAGAGGGAGAAGGGGACGCCGGCCGTACTCGGCCTGAAGCTCGTGGCCGCGCTCGGCCTCGCGGCCGGGCTCGCCGGCTGCAATCCGGCCGGCTATCCCTCCTGCTTCCGGGTCGAGTGCCCCTATCCGCCGGTCTATCACGCCAGCTACGCCGGCTATGTCCCGGCCTATGCCCCCGGCCGCCCCGCCTTCGGCGAGCCGCCGTGGGACGACCCGTTCGCCGATTACACCTGGCGGGGCGTGACAGTCTCGCCGGGCGCCGGCAACGCCCAGGCGGCGAATGCGGCGCTGCAGACCGCGACGCCCTGGCCGCGCCACGCCTACAACACCAATATTCCCGGCAACGGCAAGGCGATGGTGAAGGCGGTCCACGACTACGAGAGCGGGAAGAGGCCCTCGCTGGGCGGCGGCGGCGGGATGAGCGGCGGCGGCGGTGGGATGCGGCGGCGGCGGCGGTGGGATGAGCGGCGGGCAGTAGCGGGGAGCTGTTCCGCTCGCTGCAACCCCGGTCGCCAACGGCGGCCGCCGGAGGATCGTTCAAATGTTGACGGGGAGCTTAGAAATTCCTTGTCAAGTGAGTTGGCTGTTCTTACATAATGCAAGCAGCGGAGTTGTAGCCTGCGAGGCGGGCGGAGATGGGGATCATTCGAGGACGACAGCGGGTGCCTTTGCGTCAGGGCGAGGGCGCATACGCAAAGATTCTGACGGCTGTTCACAATTTCATTCATGACGAGTTCAGGAAGCTATCTCGTCTTCCTGACGATCCTCATGCCGGTGCTGATTGGCGTCGCCGCCCTGGGGGCGGAAGGGACATACGTTCTCACCCAGCATCGCGCTCTCCAGGCGGCCGCGGATTCGGCGGCGGTGAGCGTGGCGAGCTATTACGCCTCTCAGAAAACCGCGGTCAACACGCCGACGGCGGCGCAGCTGTCGAACCAGGCGAAGGCGGTCGCGGCAACCTACGGTTTCGTCAACGGGACGAACGGCGCCTGCGTGACGGTGAACAATCCGCCGACGTCGGGCAATTTCACCAATACCGCCACCGATCTTACGCGTTCGAGGCGATCGTATCCCAGTCGCACACGCCGCTCCTGTCCGGATATTGGCTTAAGAGTGCGATGACGGTAAGCGGCAAGGGCCGTGGCGTTGATCAGTACAGCAGCCAGGCGGCGGTTCGAGCGCGAGACTGCGTGCTGGCGCTCGGGCAATTCCTCGGGCGGACACGTGCGAACCTCGCCAAGGCTATCACCGCCAACGGCAACGCGCCGCTGAACCTGCAGGGTGCAGCATCGGCACCAATTCGAGCGCGAGTGGGAGTGGATCGGCGAACGCGATCTATTTCGGCCCGAAGGCTCGGCCGCGATCAATCTCGTCGAAAGCAACAGCCTTCTCGGCGGGCGTGTCAGCGCCGTCGGAGGCGTCAGCATTGTCCCGCTGCACCGGCGCAACACCGTGGAAAGCTGCACCAGCGTCTCGGGTTCACCACCTGCATCGGCACCCCAGACGGTCACCCCGATCACAGGAGCGGGCGCCGACGCAGACCCGTACGCAGGCACTGACGATTCCTTCGTCCTTCCTTGCGACTGTTGCTCCAATCTTTCCACTTTAGTGCACATCCCTGGAACGCCAGGCTATATGTGCACCTCTGGAAACAATACTAATGGTTTGTGCTTCAGCAAGAACAGCACTAACGTGACTCTCAATCCCGGGACCTATTGCGGAGGGATCTCCATCTCGAAAGGAAACGCGACGTATACACTAAATTCTGGTGTTTATATTCTGGCGAGCACGAATAACAGCCAAGGGCTTGGTCGGAGAGCAAGGGCACGGTCGAATATCATGAACGGGACAGGCGTCACCCTGGTGTTTACTTCGGCCGATGGAACTTATCCGCACAGCCTCCAAACCAATGATGGACATTCCGGGTTCCATGACGCTCAATCTGACCGCGCCGACGACCGGATCGACGGCCGGTTTCGTCATTATGGGCGACAGCTCCATGCCGTCTGGGCACGGCTGGAGGTGACAGAACGGCACCGCAACCGGCACTCAGTTCGTCATTCAACAACGGAGCGACGGCGGACCCTGGATGGCGTCGTCTACGTTCCGAACGGCGCGCTCAGCATGATCGGGAATGGTCACGTGAACTCGACGCGGCTGCCGCCAGATCGTCGCGAACGTCATCGACTTCGACAATTCGGGAACGCTGAACTCAATTGCACCGCAATCGTCGGGAGCGGTCGGGTCCGGCTCCCTTCCGACCGTTCTTCGTCGGAGCGATCCCGCTCCTCGTCGAATGAGCCGAAGGCAATGGCGAATGTCTACCATAGCAGCCTGACGCCTCGGATCTGCGTGGCGATTCGCTGCGATCGATCGGCTGAGCGACACCGCCGGCGCCGCCTTCGTCGAAATCGCCTTGTTCTTGCCGTTCCTGGCGTTCATGTCGGTCGCCATCATCAATTTCAGTTTCTATTTCTGGTACCAGACCGAGGTGGTGAACGCGGCGCAGGCCGGGGCGCAATGGGCGATCAATAACGCGGGCAGCAGAGCATCTATCCGTGGAATTCGGCTCGAAGAGTACAATCCAGAGCACGGTCAGCGCCAATATTTCGTCGCGTCCGTCGGTTTTCGGCGCCATCATACGTCCACCTCCAGCTGATTCGCCGGCAGCTCCTGCCGCATCCAGCATATTGCGGCTGCGTCAGCGGCTCGACGCTGACGCCTGTCGGCCTGGACGACCTCATGCGCCACGGCCTCCTGCGGAACCTACGTTCAGGCTGTCGCGTCCGGAACATTCACGCCGTTTGCGAATTTCGGGTCGTTCTTCAATACGTCCTATTCGGTCAGCTCCACGGCAACGGTGCGCGTCCAATGATCCGGAATGTCCTTCACGATGAGCGCGGCGGTGTGATCGTGGAGAACGTGATCACGATGTGGGTGTTTCTGCTGTTGACGCTGGGAATCACCCAGGCGGGTTTGATCATGTGGAGCGCGGTGGGGATCCAGCACGGCGTCCAGATGGCCGCGCGCTGCGCCAGCGTCAGCGACGCCGCGATCGTAGCCGGGTTGAATCCGGCCACGAACCCACACGCCTTGCTACAGCACGAACACCAAAGGCGCTTCGAACAACGCGTCAACCGTGAAGACATATGCGGCGAGCAATTCGTGGGGCGTGGGCGTGCCCTCCTCAAAATTTTCCGCTGCCGCGGGCGCGTGCGCGACGGCCTCGAATGCCGTTTCCGTGCCTTCGGCCAATGCCTACCGGCCGTCGCTGATGAACTTCCTGTTCCACGGAGTTCAATTCGCGCCGCTGTCGTGCTATGCGACGACGTCTAGATTAGGAGCGCAGGCGGCTCATCGATACAGGCCGGAATTCGGCGGTTTCGGCTAACAGGCGCAGCGGTGCGCCGTAAGCTCGATACTCTGTCAGGACTCTCGCAACCGAATCTCCAGATAATCCTCGTCCCTTGACCCCGTCCCGCGCGCCCGGCAAAACCTCTGCCGCGGCTTCGCAACTCGTGAGCAACCATGCCATTCTTGCCCTTCGCCTCGCGGGCTGATCACGAGGGTTTGTCCCATGTCATCGCCGCGAACGCGGGGATCCAGGCCTCGGCGCGGATGAGCGTCCCGAGTTCGGCGGAGCCGTGGGCGCCCGTTTTCGCTGGCATGACACTGAGCGGGCATGACGCTCGCTGCTGTCATCCCCGCGAAAGCGGGGATCCAGAGCCGCCGCGCGAACGCGCCCAGGCTCCGCCGCTTGCGCCCTGCGAGGCTGGGCGCCCGCTTTCGCGGGCGTGACGCCGAGCGGGCGTGACGTGACGCTGGGCGGGCGTGACGCCGGAGGCTGTCATCCCCGCGAAAGCGGGGATCCAGAGCCGCCGCGCGAACGCGCCCAGGCTCCGCCGCTTGCGCCCTGCGAGGCTGGGCGCCCGCTTTCGCGGGCGTGACATTGAGCGGGCGTGACGCCGAGCGGGCAGTGACGCTCGGAGGCTGTCATCCCCGCGAAAGCGGGGATCCAGAGCCGCCGCGCGAACGCGCCCAGGCTCCGCCGCTTGCGCCCTGCGAGGCTGGGCGCCCGCTTTCGCGGGCGTGACATTGAGGGGGCGTGACGCCGAGCGGGCGTGACGTGACGCTGGGCGGGCGTGACGCCGGAGGCTGTCATCCCCGCGAAAGCGGGGATCCAGAGCCGCCGCGCGAACGCGCCCAGGCTCCGCCGCTTGCGCCCTGCGAGGCTGGGCGCCCGCTTTCGCGGGCGTGACATTGAGGGGGCGTGACGCCGAGCGGGCGTGACGTGACGCTGGGCGGGCGTGACGCCGGAGGCTGTCATCCCCGCGAAAGCGGGGATCCAGAGCCGCCGCGCGAACGCGCCCAGGCTCCGCCGCTTGCGCCCTGCGAGGCTGGGCGCCCGCTTTCGCGGGCGTGACATTGAGGGGGCGTGACGCCGAGCGGGCGTGACGTGACGCTGGGCGGGCGTGACGCCGGAGGCTGTCATCCCCGCGAAAGCGGGGATCCAGAGCCGCCGCGCGAACGCGCCCAGGCTCCGCCGCTTGCGCCCTGCGAGTCTGGGCGCCCGCTTTCGCGGGCGTGACATTGAGGGGGCGTGACGCCGAGCGGGCGTGACGTGACGCTGGGCGGGCGTGACGCTCGCTGCTGTCATCCCCGCGAAAGCGGGGATCCAGAGCCGCCGCGCGAACGCGCCCAGGCTCCGCCGCTTGCGCCCTGCGAGGCTGGGCGCCCGCTTTCGCGGGCGTGACATTGAGGGGGCGTGACGCCGAGCGGGCGTGACGTGACGCTGGGCGGGCGTGACGCTCGCTGGCTGTCATCCCGCGAAAGCGGGGATCCAGAGCCGCCGCGCGAACGAGCCCAGGCTCCGCCGCTTGCGCCCTGCGAGGCTGGGCGCCCGCTTTCGCGGGCGTGACATTGAGGGGGCGTGACGCCGAGCGGGCGTGACGTGACGCTGGGCGGGCGTGACGCCGGAGGCTGTCATCCCCGCGAAAGCGGGGATCCAGAGCCGCCGCGCGAACGCGCCCAGGCTCCGCCGCTTGCGCCCTGCGAGGCTGGGCGCCCGCTTTCGCGGGCGTGACATTGAGGGGGCGTGACGCCGAGCGGGCGTGACGTGACGCTGGGCGGGCGTGACGCCGGAGGCTGTCATCCCCGCGAAAGCGGGGATCCAGAGCCGCCGCGCGAACGCGCCCAGGCTCCGCCGCTTGCGCCCTGCGAGGCTGGGCGCCCGCTTTCGCGGGCGTGACATTGAGGGGGCGTGACGCCGAGCGGGCGTGACGTGACGCTGGGCGGGCGTGACGCCGGAGGCTGTCATCCCGCGAAAGCGGGGATCCAGAGCCGCCGCGCGAACGCGCCCAGGCTCCGCCGCTTGCGCCCTGCGAGGCTGGGCGCCCGCTTTCGCGGGCGTGACATTGAGGGGGCGTGACGCCGAGCGGGCGTGACATTGCCGGGCGTGACGCCGAGCGGGCAGGACGCCGGGCTTGCGCGCCAGGACCGCAGCGTCGAAGATGGCGTTTCATGTCCGACCGGCGCTACAGCGTCTACATCATGGCCAGCCGGCGCAACGGGACGCTCTATATCGGCGTGACGAACAACCTGTCGGTGCGGGCGTATCAGCATCGCAACGGCGCAGGGTCCGTGTTCACCGCGAAATACGCGGTGAGCATGCTCGTCTGGTACGAGCACTACGCCGACGTGAGAGAAGCAATCGCCCGCGAAAAGCAGCTCAAGAAATGGGAACGCCGGTGGAAGCTCGAGTTGATCGAGAGCTTCAATCCGACCTGGGTTGACTTGTACGAGACGCTGAACAACTGAGGACAGCGCCCCTGTCATCCGTGGGGAATGCGGGGATCCAGAGTCGAGAGCGAACGATTCCGAGCCGCGCCGCTTGCGCCGACGAGGCTGGGCGCCCGCTTTCGCGGGCATGACATTGAGCGGGCATCACACGGAACGGACGGAGGCCGTCATCACCGCGAACGCGGGGATCCAAGGGCCATGAGGCAGGGCGGCGCGATGATGAATGGCGTTGGCGCGGCGGCTCTGGTTCCCCGCTTTCGCGGGGATGACAGCGCGTAGCAGGACTCTTTCAACCACGTCACGTGATATTTCCCGCCTCTTGACCCCGTCCCCCGCGCAAGGGCCGAGGCGTCAAGGCGCGGCCCCCAAACCATGAGCGAACATGCCCGTTTTTCTCCCAGCTCCGCCCTAAAGAATCGCCGAGGGACACACTCAGGCTTTGGCGCCCTATTGATCGGAAATGAGACGGACTCTAGACGCTTGACAAAACTACTGTTAAGCAGTATCAGATGCAGGATGAAGAATTCGAATGGGATGATGCGAAAGCCGCCCTCAACTGGCGCAACCACGGCGTCAGCTTTGAGATGGCTCGCGACGCGTTCAAGGACATCTTCGCCATCGAATGGACGGACGACCGCCACGGCGACGCGGAGGAGCGTTTCGTAACGGTCGGCATGGTGGAAGGCCGGCTTCTCTTTGTTGCCTACACGCTGAGGGGCGAGCGCATACGCATGATCTCGGCGCGTGAGGCGGAGCCGCGTGAACGACGGAGACGCCACAATGAAAACGAAACATGATTGGAGCCGCCTTGACGCGACGACCGAAGAGCAACGCCACGCTGCCGCACTCGCCGATCCGGATGCGCAGCCGCTTTCGGACGCCGACATGAATCGCATGAAGCCGACGCCGCGCTTGAAGATCATCCGCCGCGCGCTTGGGCTGACGCAGGAGGAATTCGCGGCGCGGTATCAGATTCCGCTCGGCACCCTGCGGGACTGGGAGCAGGGCGCCAAGAAGCCGGACCAGGCGGCGCGCGCCTATCTCCGGGCGATCGCTGGCGATCCCGCCGGCGTTCAACGCGCGCTGCACGCGCCCGTTCGGCAGGCTGGGTGAAACGCGGCAGGGTATCTGGGAAGGGCGAAGCGACGGCTGCGACCTGGGGCGCCACCTGCTTGGGCGGATGCCCCTCCTCGCCCAATCCCCCTTATACGACCGGCACGCGCCAGATCTTCCCGCGCATTCGGGTGGAGAACGGAAGTCCGGCCGGCCTCGGGTTTATGGGCCGGCCCGACGGCCCCGTTCCGACCATCACGGTGTCGTTGCAGAACCTCCCATTCGAATTCTCCTTCCTCGGGAGCCTCCTGAAATTCGTCAACGTCACCATGCCGCCTATGACGACCTCGATAACGGGCGAGTCTATGTCCAGCGCGCAGCCGTAGCGCTGCGCGCACGCCCATGGCCTGAACACCCTCATCGCTCTCCGTTCGGCATCGTTCTTGCGCTACGCCTCGCAGGCTGATCAAAACAGGACAGTTTCAACCCGCCTGCGCCATCTTCTCCGTTGACCTCGTTCCATCGCCCGGCAAATCCTGAAGCCGCGGCTTCGCAACTCGTGAGCACCCATGCCTGTCTATCTCCTGAACGACGACGGCGACGAGGGGGCGCTCGTCGACCTCGAGCGGCGCCTCAAACCCGCCCTTCCGGACCTCAAACGGGTCGCGACGATCGAAGACATCGGCGCGACCTCGCTCAAAGGGGCGGCGCGCTCGATCGCCATCGTCGTTCCGCCCGTCAAGGAGAAGGGCAAGGATCTCGGCGGGCTGATCGACATCGTCGCCAGGCGACAGAGAGACGTGTACTTCGTCGTGGTCGGCGGCGACCTGTCCGCCCGCGACTACAAGCGATTGATCCAGGCGGGCAACGCCGACTGGGTCGCGGAGAGCGGCGCGACGCAGGAAATCCTCGCCATCGTCGCGCGCGTCGGCGCCGCCCGGTCCGGCGCCGCGAACCAGTCGATCGTCGTCTCGTTCCTGCCGAGCGCCGGCGGCGTCGGCAATTCGACGCTGGCGATCGAAACGGCGATCCAGATCGTCAGGCGCAAGCCCGCAAACGACGGCAAGGTCGCCCTCGTCGACCTCGACTTCCAGACGAGCCACGTCTGCGACTATCTCGACGTCGCGCCGAAATTCCGGGTCGAGGAAATCATCGACGAGCCGAAGCGGCTCGACGACCGGCTGCTCGAGGTGTTCGCCAGCCGCCATTCGAGCGGCCTCGACATCTTCGCCGCGGCGCGCAATCCCCTGCACGGCCGCGATCTCGGCATCGAAGC
Source organism: uncultured Alphaproteobacteria bacterium (assembly GCA_963741405.1). Lineage (GTDB taxonomy): Bacteria > Pseudomonadota > Alphaproteobacteria > Rhizobiales > Beijerinckiaceae > Roseiarcus. Next base: position 210,555 of record CAVUHX010000037.1, on the reverse strand, counting down.
CCTGTCGGCCCTGTTCGAGCGCATGGCCCAGCATTATGCCTTTATCGTCGTCGACCTGCCGGTGTCCGCCCATGTGTGGACGATTCCGCTCCTGATCGCATCGGAGGGAATTCTGGTGACCGGGGTCAACACCATCCCCGGCCTGAGGCAGGTCGCGGAGACCGTCAGCGCCGTGCGGGCGGAAGCCGGGGTCAACGCGGACGTCCGCATCGTCGTCAACCGGTGCGAGTCCGGGCTGTTCGGCCGCATTGCGAGAGCCGATCATGTCGCCCGCGTCCTCGGCGAGGAGCAGCGGTTTTACGTCAGGAACTCCGGCCTCGCCGTCGAGTGCGTGAACATGGGCGAGTCCCTGACGATCGCTCGCTCCTCGGACAAGGCGGTCAAGGACATTGCGGCCATCGTCGACTTCTGCATGGCGCTGAAGCCCGCATCCGCCCGCCTGGGGTAAGATCTCGCGTCACCGGGGCGCCGGCCGCACCCCGACGGTGGCGAAGAGCGGCGACCGGCCCTATATTGACGATCGCGCAAAGTCGTCGGTGCAACTCTATCGGTTGAGCAGAGATTGTTCTCGGTTACTTTCCGTTAAGATCCGGGGATGACGGGATGGGACTCTTTAACAGCAAGAGCGCGCGCCGGAGCGGGCCGGCGGTCGGGGCCGTCGACGACGCCCTGCCGACGCCGCTCGAGGATTTCTATGCGGACCTGATGGGGCGCCGTCCGGAGCTGCTCGACGAAAAGCTGAAGCTGCACGAACGGATCATCGACGAATTCAACCTCGGCGCCCTCGAGAAGCTGTCGCCGGAAGACATGGCGAGGCAGATTCGCGCCTATGTCGGCACCTATGCGCGCAACGAGAACCTGTCCCTCAACCAGCGCGAGCTCGATATCTTCGCCAACGAGATCCTCGCCGAAATGACGGGCTACGGCCCGATCGAACCGCTGCTCAAGGATCCGACCGTCACCGACATCCTGATCAATACGCACAAGAGGTGCTACGTCGAGCGCTTCGGCCAGCTCGAGGAAACGAAAGTCCATTTCAAGGACGAGGCGCATCTCCTGCGCATCATCAACCGGATCGTCTCCGCGGTCGGCCGCCGGGTCGACGAATCGTCGCCCATGGTGGACGCGCGCCTGCCCGACGGCTCGCGCGTCAATGTCGCCATCCGGCCGATCGCCGTCGACGGGCCTCTGGTGTCGATCCGCAAGTTCGCCGAGCGCGTGTTCACGCTGGAGCGGCTGGTCGCGGTCGGGGCCTTGCGCCCGGCGATCGCCGACGTCCTCGCCGCCGCCGTGAAGGGCAAAGTCTCGGCGATCATCACCGGGGGGACCGGCAGCGGCAAGACGACGCTCTTGAACGCCATGTCGCAATACATCCCGAACCGCGAGCGCCTCATCACCATCGAGGACGCGGCGGAACTGCAGCTGCAGCAGCCGCATGTCGGCCGCATGGAGACCCGCCCGGCCAATATCGAGGGCAAGGGCGAGGTGAAGCAGCGCGACCTCGTCCGCAACGCGCTGCGCATGCGGCCGGACCGGATCATCGTCGGCGAGTGCCGCGGCGAGGAAGCGTTCGACATGCTCCAGGCGATGAATACCGGCCATGAAGGGTCGATGACCACGATTCACGCCAATTCCCCGCGCGATGCGCTGAAGCGGCTCGAGCAGATGGTCGGCATGGCCGGCATGCCGATGACGCTGTCCGCCATCCGCAGCCAGATCGCCTCCGCGGTGACGCTGGTCGTTCAAGTGCAGCGGCTGCCCGACGGCTCCCGCCGCGTGACCAGCGTCAGCGAGATCACCGGCATGGAAGGCGAAGTCATCCAGATGCACGAGATCTATCAAGTTCGTGAAGGAATTTACCGACGCCGAGGGGAAACTGCACGGCACGTTCAAGGCGACGGGGATCCGCCCGAAATTCCTCGCCGACCTGCAGGCCTATCGGCATCGAAATCCCCTCGAGCCATTTCGATCCGGCGCGGATTTTGTGAGGTTCGACGATGGACCAGCTCTGGGTCATTTATGGGTTGGTGTTCTTCGCGGCCATCCTGGCGATCGAGAGCATTTATTGGCTGGTTTACGAGACAAGGAGCGCCAAGAAGGCGATCAACCGGCGCCTGGCGCTGAACGAGAAGACCGAGGCCAAGGGCGAGGTTCTCGACATTCTGCGTCGGGAGCGGGGGTTCGCCGACTTCAAAAGTCCATCGCTGACCGGACTGAACGATTTTTTCGTCCAGACCGGTCTCAGGGTGTCCAGATCCGTTCTTGCGGCCTGGACCTTGCTCGGCGCCGCCGTCATCGCCTTCCCGTTATGGGAATTCCTGCTCCCGATGTGGATCGCCGCGGGGATCGGGTTGATCGTCGCGGCGGCGATTGTGGCCCTCTACCTCGCGATAACCCGCAGCAAGCGGATCGAACGCTTCGCCCAGCAGCTTCCGGACGGCCTCGACATCATTGTCCGCGGCCTGCGGGTCGGCCACCCGTTTTCGTCCGCCATCGAACTCGTGGCCCGTGAGATGCGCGATCCGATCGGCAGCGAACTCGGCATCACCGCGGACGAGATGACCTTCGGTCAGGACATCGTCAGCGCCGTCACCAACCTCCATCGCCGGGTCGGCCAGGAGGATCTCGTGTTCGTGGCGATTGCGGTGAGCGTCCAGAGCCAGACGGGCGGAAACCTGGCGGAGGTGCTGGCCCGTCTCTCCGCTTTGATGCGCGAGCGCGTCATGATGCAGCTGAAGATCAAGGCTCTGAGCGCGGAGGGGCGACTGTCCGGGTGGTTTCTCTCCGCGATGCCCTTCGTTCTCTTCGGCGCCGTTTCGCTGATCTCCAAGAACTATTTCAGCGGGCTGGTGGGCAGCCCGTGGCTCGTCCCTGCGCTGATCTACGGATTTACGTCCCTGATCCTGGCGAATATCACCATCTACCGGATGGTGCATTTCAAGGTTTAAGGCCATGCCCATGCCGATCGTCTCTGCGGCCCAGTCCCTTCCCCTGGCCCCCCCGGTCCGGCCCGACTAGGCGCACCCCAATGGATCCTGTCCTCGCTCTGTTCATAGTGGCGTGCTTCGTGGGGGTCGCGGCGATCGTGTTCGTCGCGGGCCAGTACGTCGAGACGCGCATCGAGTTGCGGCGCCGGCTGCCTGCCAGCGGACTCGCGGCCGATCCGCGTGCGCCGAGTGCGCAAAGCGCGTTCGGCGCGTTGGTGGCCGACACCTTCACCGAAGACCGGTTTGGCGTCGACAGCAACCTGAGGCAAAAGCTGAGGCGCAATCTGCTGCGGGCCGGATTCTTCAGCCCCCATGCCGTTCGCTATTACGTCTTCGCCCGCTTCGTGACCGTCGTCGTATTGCCCTTGTCGGTGTTCTTCCTCATTGAAATTCTGGCGCCCGCCACCCGTCTCGTTTTCCTGATGGTCGTTCTCGTGGTTGCCCTGGGCGTCGGGGTGCTCGGGCCGGACGCCTATCTTTCGCGCCGGCAGAACGCGCTGATGCGGGAGTATCGGCTGATCTTCCCCGACCTGCTCGACCTGCTGAATGTCTGCGTCTCCGCCGGCCTCAGCGTGGAAGCCTCCTTCGACCGGATTCGCGACCACATCGCCAAGCGAAGCCGCGCGCTCGGCCGCAACATCGAATTGATGGGGGCCGAGATGCGGGCGGGAAGAAGCACCATCGACGCGCTGAACGCTTTCGCAGATCGCCTCGGTCTGGACGAGGCGGCGTCCTTTGTCGCGGTCTTGCGCCATTCCGTCGAACTGGGCGGCGACATTGGGGAGGCGTTGGGCGTTTTCAGCGAAGACATGCGGGTCCGGAGGATGCTGCTTGCTGAAAAGAAGGCGAACGAACTGCCGGTCAAGATGGTCATGCCGCTGGCGCTTGGCATCTTTCCGGTGATCCTGACGATCGTCCTTCTTCCTGTCCTCGTGAAATTGATGCAGGTGTTGAATCACCATTGATCGATTGGTCTCGTCCGGTCAGACCGCCGGGACAAAACCCAACGCGAGGGCGCCGATGAGCGCCCCCGCCACCGCAGGCGCGAGGGGAATCCTCAGACCCGCCGGGGATTTCTCCGCGGCCGCCCAGCCGAGCCGCGCCGCGAGATAATGAACTGCCAACAAAGACGAGAAGCAGAAGCGCAAACGGCAGTACGGACCATGGGCCGGTCCACAGGAAGGCCACGGCGAGGAGCTTGAGGTCGCCGCCTCCCATTTTGTTCACTGCGTAGATGTAGGTCATGCCGGCGAGCATGAGGATTGCAAACCCCACGTTCCAGGGAACCGACGCCCATCGCCCCGAGGCGGCCGCGTAGAGGAAATACAATCCGGCAAGGACCAGGACCGCCTCGTTGCGGATCTTGAAGTTGCGGAAGTCGGTCAGCGCGACCCAAAATAAGGTTGCGGAGGTGAGCAACAAGATCCACAACGACGCTTGGAGGTGGCTCGTCATGCGGCGTGTGTCATTGTCTTCTGGAGATAGATCACGTGCGACACAGCGAACGAAAGCAGGCAGAGCGATACCAAGGCGGTGAGGAGGATCAGCTCTGAATTCGTCGATGCAGCATATTGAACCGACAGTGAGGCTTGGAGCGGCGCTTTCGCCCGGGCCCAGCTCAAGGCTACAAACACGACGTAGGCGAGCGAGAGATTGCTTGACGTCGCCAATAACAATGTCCGCCTGTAGGCGACCCCAAGACCTGCGAGAATGAGCAATGGCGTCCCAACGATCAGGATCTGCGCATCGGCGCCGAAAGCCGCATCCAATGCATAGTGGCTCTGTTGGAACAATGCAAGTACCTTCAAATTAAAATACCAGAGCCACTCAGAGGATGGCGCGCAATTCAATGCGTATGCAGCACCGTCTGCCATGGCCATCACGCCGAACAGCGAGACCGGGCCTAACAATTGGAGCGCGACAGACGTCTTCATGGGCCTTGGAACTAGCACTGCAAAGTAAGTTATGGATTAACTCGGCATTGCTTTATTGGCGCGCACGGGCACAACATGTATTTCGTCTTAATGCCGATAGGTTAGCTCAATTGTCGTTGCGTTTGGTGAACGGAGCGGCTAGATTTCGGCACACGCCGAGCAGGGTATCATTTGCCAAGTTAATTTTGGATAGACCCAATCTTAACAATTCAGTCGATTGGAAATCTAGGACCGATACAAGGATTGTTTCCAGTGAAATGAATCTATTGTATGGTCTATTTCGTATTCCATCCCTATGGTTCATAACCGCGTTGACGGTGCTGCTGGTTGCTGAAATACCAGTGACAAGTGGCCGCTTCTTGGAAAAATTTGGGGCAGCCAATTTTGTTGGCTGGTTAGGTCAATTCGTATTCTTTAGCCTATTTGTTGACGCTCTGAGAGGCGCATTGCCAAGGGCGGTTGCTCTGATTCCTTTGCTATTTTATTCGGGATATTATTTCGCATACTGGGAGCAGGGCAACTACATCATCCATAAATCTCAGGAACTCAGGAGGACGAACCCTGGCAATATTCTTAGTTTCGATCCACAATCATACTCGCTTGTTATGGAAAAGGCGGACCTATTTGCCGCTTCGCACGCCATTCCGGTCGTCTACACACACGATGCCAGCTTCATTCGTGATGAATATGTATCTTATCGTTTGGTCGCCAGTGACAAAATCAAACAGTATCTAAGGAAAAACGATAGTGACGTTCAGCTACTCTCAGTTTATTGGAAGGATGTTTTCCAGCCTAATGTAAGAGAGCTACGGTTCCCAGAGCGACCGAAGCATCCCATTCTCTCAGTCGCCGTTCACGATGATCCAGGTCTTGGATGGAAAGATTTTAACATCGGGATACAAACAACTTCGGTTAGTTTAGATGGTCGAGAGATTGGAATTTTTCGATCGGCTCATGTCGATAGACTTCCAATTCTGCCATTTTTTACTATTGGCTGCAAATTCTTTACAGAACCTCTGAAGCGAAAGTGCAACGCAGAATTCCTTGCCGATCCTATGGCGATAGAAAGCCGTCCCGACTCTGTCGATCGGGCGCTGTACGATGATCCGGTCAGCGTCATGCTCGGGATAAAGGGGCTCTCAATGTCGGAAATGACCAATTTCCGCGGCTTCAGCGGAGAGACGTCCCCACGCGCCGCTCCTGGCGAAGACGAAGCGTTCGAGGCTCTTCGCGCCGTCATCGATGGACGAAGTCCCGCTCTTTCCTGGGCGACTGGCCTCTTGATCTCGGGCGACTCCCCCCGCCTGGCGCCCCTTGCTGCCGGTATGGCCAAGCGCTTTCTCGCCTTGAGCCGAATGGACGACGCCGATCTCCCGGGTCTTCGGGAACAAGCCGCGCTGCTCACGACTGGGATTGCAGCCCTCGGACCAGCCGAATTTGCGAGCGTTCAAGACCAACTCGCTGATCTGGCCCAGCGGCTCGGCCTGCGAGATGAATATCCGTTGCTTTATCTTCGTCTGGCCGATGCGGGCCCAAAGTTGTTTGCGATCTATCGCGACCAATTCCTGGCGCAGGGCGCGACCCAACAGGAGAAACTGCTGGCGGCGCTCGCGATCTGCCGAATTGGTCAGGCCGACAGCGAACTGATTTCCGCGATCAAGTCGGAATGGTCCGAGTCGGACCGTGATGCTGCAAAGGATGACATCTACAAATCCGCGCTATTCGTCGCGTTGGCGAAACTCGGACAGGAGAATTTTCTCAGAAGTTCGGGACCTTCGAGTTCGAAGACCTTGCAGGGGTGGTATGACGCGATCCTGACGGGTCGCGGGAAGACGGATATAGGACCAAACAACTGCATGCCTATGCAGTGGCCCCGCAGCAGCATTTACGTTCCCCCTTTCATGGCGCCGCGGCTCCGATGGACGCAGCAGCAGTGGCGCGTCGGCGACTGACGCAAGGCGGTATTTGCTTGAGAGACGACTTGGAATGGTTTTTGGATTTGCTGACGCCGCCAAGCGCGCTTAATGTCAACTTGAACGGGGCATCCGAAGGGCAAAACCACCATGTCAAAGCAAAATCTGCGGTTTATGCTAGTAGCTTCCATCGCAGCGTATTTCGCATCCGGTATTTCGAGGGGATGGACGTTTGAGCAAGTCGAAGTGAGTCCACCTCCCGAACACGTCCTCGACTTGGTAGTTGGCGTTTCACGACTGATCAGTACTGCTACCCCGTTTACCGCCGTAGACATCGCCGATCCGAACGTCGTCGATGCGAAACCCGAGACCGATAGGAGTATTTTGCTGGTTCCTAAAGCTTCTGGAGAGACTACGATTTATTTTTTCGACGAGAAGAAGAGTGTTCTATCGAGCTTCGTAGTCCGCATCGCGCCGTCTGCTTCTCCAGAGCTGCAGCCTGGGTCGATTAGGCCAAACTATATGCAGGTTCCTGGGCGAGTTAAGTTGCACAACATGGAGAGCTTGGGTGGAGTCAGCTATTATCAGTGCTCGGAAAACAATTGCGAACTCGTACAAGTCGCGCCTCTACACGCGCCGCCTGCCACCGAAACCAAGCAGACATCGATGACGAAAGAGATCCCGGGCGGGTCAACGTCGACCACCACGACCACGACAACGCCTCATTGATTCGGACGCTCATCTTAATTGGCCATCGGACTTCGCCGACCCTCGGGAATGAAACACATGCCAATCGCTCGCGTCCTTGAAACTTGGTGGCATTTCTGAATCTCTGTGCCTGCGCCGGCGGGGCGAGGATGGGAATGATTCGTGGCAGGGACAAGCACTGGGGCGAAGAAGTACGTTGTGAATTTGAGCGCGGAGGAGCGCGAGCGGCTTGAGGCGCTGATCAGCTCAGGCAAGCGATCGGCGCAACTGATCACGAAGGCGAGGATCCTGCTCAAAACGGACGCGTCGGAGGCGGGAGAAGGTTGGACGGACCGCGAAATAGCGGCGGCGTGGGATACCAGCGTCAACACCGTCGGTAGCGCACGGCGACAATTGGTCGAAGAAGGGTTCGAGGCGACCCTGCTGCGCAAATACAATCCGAATTCCGCCCGTCCCCGAATTTTCGACGGCGCGGCCGAGGCCAAGTTGATCGCCTTGGCCTGCTCTCCGGCTCCCGAGGGGCGGCTGGCCAACGCCGCGCATGTGAAGAACGTGCCCGGTCGCAAGACCGACGTGAATGATGCGACCTGGCTCTCCGAGCTGGCCGCTCACGGCCTGATCCGCGGCAGTTTCGCGTCGGATCGTCCGACTCAGGAGCTGCGGTCCCTGCTTCGCACCCGCAAGCGGCTGGTTCGCGAGCGCTCGTCCCATATTCAGCGGCCGCATCTGGGTGGCCTCACGAAAGGAGTCGAGATCGGTCTTCACCTCCTCGTCGATCCGCGCGATCGCCCGATCGAGGGCGTCGATCTGCTCCAGATGGAGCTGGAGCAAGAAGCGCCGATCTCGGACAGAACGGATTGGGCGCGCCGCTTTCCCTCGGACGGCCATCTCCTCTCCTGGGCCTGCATTTGCCCGCGCAACGACGAGAGCGCCGGCAAGAGACGGTCCACTCGAATGCGCAAGGGCTCGCGCTGGTTGAAAGCGACGCTCTTCTCCTGCGCCTTGGGCGGCCGCCAGAACCAAAGGCAGCTACTTCCAGGCCCAGTTCCACCGAATCAAGGCTCGCCGCGGGGCCAAAAAGGCCATCGGCGCCGTCGCCGCCTCCCTCCTGCGCACCATCCATCACATGCTCAAGGACGGCACTCTGTACCAGGATTTCGGCGCCGACCACTTCGACAAGCGACACAAGATCGCCTCCACCCGTCGCCTTGTCCAGCGCCTCCAGAACCTCGGGTTCGCCGTTCAGCTCACCCCAGCCCCCGCATGACCCGCGTCTAGTTTCTCTCTAGGCCGTAAAACCGTGCAGACCAAGCCGCCATTCCCAAATCCCGTATCAACTCGCAGGTTGACGTCCGCCTCTTGCGCATACTGCCCCGCCAACCGAGGCAAAGACTCCTGTTAAAACTGCCGCATACGCAAAGGGGAAGGCCATCAAAAATCTAAAAATCTCTGACATGTTGATAATATGCTCTTGATAATAGATCGAAATACCGATCGTGCTGAACACGTCGGCAACGGTCGTCGCAAAGTCCTGTTGGTTAACCATGTCGTGCGCGAACGTCGCAAAACCAAAAAATACGAGAGCAACTCCGGCTATCATCAAAATCTTGCACATTTTCGATAGGAACTCTTTGACTGGTTCGGAGGCTCTGACTGTCCTTCGACGAGCTTCGAACCAAAGGCAATTGCACTGCCTCGAAGACCGTCAACTCCAGACGAGGGGCCCAAGAATGGCGACGATACGTCGCGTTCTCGGTGCTAACCCGCGAAGCACATTCTCGCAATCCGCGATTGCCGCTCCTTTGCGAGGATCGGACCGGATGTGGAGAACCTAGCGCTGAGAGTGGCGTCGGTTGCACGGAAAGCCCCGTTCGGCAGGTTGTGCCGCTTCCGGCGTTTGGGTTCATATCCTGACGGGGACCCCGCAAATTAGGCGGCGCTCAATCGCCCGTTCGCGTCGATGGACCGCCATTATGCGGCGAACAACGAAGAAAATGATGATCGTATCTTCAATCGCCTCGACTCGCGAAAGATATGGGAGCAGCGGAAGAAGCTGGGGAGGCAGCAGTTGCAAGAGATCGGTGATCATTGGCAAGCGCCCTTGCTCCAACATGCCGCGCGCGCGGCACGACGTTAGGGCGTTCGCGCGGCGCATGTCAACGCTGCCCGGGGGTCGCGCGTTCCAGGGTCGATTAGCGTCATACCGGTCAAACGGGAGCAATTCGGGTTTGGAGCCTTGATAATAGACAAGCGCGCCGGAGAGCGCGCTCCCCTTGCGCCGCAAGCCTTCGAGTTACAGACGAGGAGTGGGCGCATGTCGAACCGCTCATTCCTCCGGCGAGGCGGGGAGGCCGCACGCTGCGAGAAAACATGCGAGAGCTCAACGCCCTCGTGTTCCTTGGTTTCGCCGCCATCCGGCCATCCGGCCCATGTTGCGAAGTTTCTGCAATCTCGCATCAACTTTCGTGTCACTCAGAGCGAGCGACTAATTCAGCGACAATACGCCGCGATCGTAGTCGATAGACCACGATTTGAAGTAAGTCAAGAAGCTCTGTCCAAGCAGCAAAGGCCCAGAAGTTTTGGCAATGTTTGCTGTAACGTTTTCTATTACTCTGTCACCTACTTTTATAGTACGAATCTTGAACGTTTCTAAAGAAATCATTGAGCCATCCGCAAGTTTATAAATCCGGGAACCTAGGAAATCTTCTTTCCCAAGCGATCCGTTGCGCATCAGGGTTTGAACAACATCGGCGGGGATGCTAACGTCTGACGCGCCGCTGTCAATAACGAAGTCCAATGTGAGTGTGTCATTTATTAAAGCAGAGATGAGAAACTCTTTGCCCCGCTTATGCAAGGGTATTCCGGACGGGGATTTTGCTTCACGAGCCCCACATGCTTGATTTCCAGTCCCCTCAGGGCAAAGCAAGCCGAGGCTGCGCTGCGCCTCGACGTGGCCCTGATCAGCGGCCTTGCGGTACCATGTCACGGCCTGAACGGAGTCTTGCGGCACGCCTTGGCCGGTGGCAAACATGAACCCAAGGTTGAATTGGGCCGGTGCATAGCCCTGATCAGCGGCCTTGCGGTACCACGTCACGGCCTGAACGGAGTCTTGCGGCTCGCCTCGGCCGGTGGCAAACATGAACCCGAGATACGTTTCGGCGAAGGCGTCCCCTTGAGCCGCCAAAGGACCAAGTAGCCGAAGGGCCGTCGCGTAATCACCTTTGCCGAATGCTGCCGCCGCATCCTCAGGCGTGCCTGCGCCCACTGGCGAAATACCCAACAGTGCCAGCGCGAGAAGGCCGCCTGAAAGGAGCGTAATGTTTCGCCGTCCCATGGTGCGCCCGCCTTCGCGACGAAAAGGCCTTCGCCAATAGACGCCCGCCATCTTGGACTCGTCAACCGGGGCGGAGAGGCGAATTGAATTAATCGTTTCAATCGTGTATTATATCGGTTTGGTGTTGCCGCAAGACCGTGAGAAGGTTTCGACATTCGCAGCGCGACTCGCCTGCCGGTGGGTGCGTTGGATCAGGCGTACAGTCGGCGCGCCGTCGCCATGGCTCGCGGCCAGCGCCGAGCGGTCACCCGAGGGCGCCACGAGGGCACCCGGGGCGACCCTGACGGGATAGTCGAGGATGGGGGAGGCTCTGAGGAGTCGCTCAGGACGGCTGTTCCCCGTCGGGCTGTCCGGAGTAGCGGCCACCCTCGAAACGCCTGCCCGCTGGCGCTGAACACCTCCTGCGATTGTTGTTCAATTGGACCGACGTTTGGGGAAAAATGACGCGAAGCGTCGTCCAACCCTACGGCGTCACCCGGAAGCCATTCATTGTCCGCCACCTGTATCCCCAAGCAAGACGGCGATACCACAGCGCTGGCGGGCGTAGAAACTGTAACTGATGTTCACTTTTGATCTTCCGCGCCGGCGTACTCTGTGTCAACATTGCCAACAAATGCGGCCCGTCAGTTAGGGAGGCATATGTGTCAGCACGTCTCCATCACGCGTTCGAGAAGACACGGAGCGGCCTGAGAAGAGTTTTATCTATTGACGATGAATTTGAAATCATTCAGGCTTTCGCATTGACCGTCGGGGGATTTGGGGCATACCAATTCGCAATTGACAGCAGTCCTGAACATATGCTCGCTTCAATTATTATGGGAGTTGTCTTAGCGATATTATTCTTTCTGTTGGTTATCGGGGTAATTACGACAGCCTGCGTTCTCTTTGTTTTTATTTTTAATTTTTCCGCCGGAGAAGAGACAAGCTCCAGTCGTCCAAATATTGGTCAATGGCATCGGACGCTCAAGGTTGTATCGAGCGCCACTGTAAGCGGAATCGCAACTATAGGGGTGCTGTCGGCGTTATTCGTTGGATTTAAGCGAGTGGATGTGAGCGGTCGATATGCGGCCTTAATGTTCAGTAATGATGAGGTCGCGGTTGAATCTGATTGGACAGTTGCGCGACTTCGGCCCCTAGTAGCTGAGCGCCAAGGCGGGTGCGTCATCGAGGTCGAGAGGTAGACTGGGGTAAGGTCTTTCAGGGAAACAGGATTTCTGAGTGGTTGCGCCCGTCGTCAGTCGCTCTCCTCACTGGATGCGATGCGAAGCGGCCCTGCAAGGTTCACTTGGAGGGATCTACCCCCCGCCCCGCCTGAAGGGTTGTGAGATCATGATCTCCTTTAAACAGAGCTTGGATGATAATCCAGCGGAGGCTGCACGGAGGGAGATCGAGAGATTGCGGGCGCTCGCCTTCTGAAAAAGCATATCTTTTCCTCGCTGCGGATGGCCGGAGAACACGCGGATCCACCCGATCAGGCGCGACCAGCGATCAGCGTCTCACCTCACCTGAACTTCGAGATCATCGTAACGCATGATCTTGTAGAAGACGACGGATCCGATCCAGGACACGAGGAAGACGCCGATGATGACGTAGCCGAGGATGCCGAAATTGTCGTTGATGGCGCCGATCGTTCCCCAGAAGCCGCCGCTGTCGTCGATCAGTCCCAGTTCGCCGCCGATCAGATTGAGGGTTTCGAGTCCGCCGACAATGAGCGCGACGACCACAGAAACCGCGGTGATCGTGACATTGTAGTAGAGCTTGCGAAGAGGCTTCATGAACGCCCAGCCATAAGCGCCGAGCATCAACACGCCGTCGGTGGTGTCGATAAGCGACATGCCCGCTGTGAACAGCGCCGGGAAAACCAGGATTGTCGCGACGGAAACGCCGCTTGCCGCTTGCGTGGCCGATATGCCGAACAGGGCGATTTCGGTGGCGGTGTCGAAGCCGAGGCCGAACAGGAGCCCGACGGCGAACATGTGCCAGCTCCTGGTCACGAGCTTGAACAGGGGACGAAAAATCCTCGACAGGAACCCGCGATTGTTGAGCAGGAGGTCGAAGTCGTCTTCGACGAACGGCGCGCCTCCCTTGACCGCCTGAAACGTCCGGTAGACCGAGACGAACACCATCATGTTGACGATGGCGATGGCGAACAGGAACAGCGCCGAGGCGCTGGTGCTGATGATTCCGCCCATAGCCTTCATGGATGCGAAGCGCCCCGTCATGGCCGACGTCGCGAAAGCCACGGCGACCGACAGCGCGGCGATGACGGCCGAATGCCCCAGCGAAAACCAGAGCCCGACGCCGACCGGGCGCTGGCCCTGCTGCATCAGCTTGCGCGTGACGTTGTCGATCGCGGCGATATGGTCGGCGTCCACGGCATGGCGAAGGCCGAAGGAATAGGCCAGCATCGCCGTGCCCAACAGGACCGGCGTTTCGCCCAGGAGGACGAGCGCCCACACCCAGACGAGGACGTTGGCGACGATCAGGAGCGAATAAACCCCGACCAGCCGGCGGCGCAGCCTCGCATCGCCTTCGGACAAAATGCGGAAGAGATAGCCAGGCATAGAACCCTCGTATGCTGATGACGGCAATCAGCGCGATGAAGGGCGCGCCGGAGAGGCGCTTGAAATGACGTCATCGGTGACACCTCGCCCGAGATCGGCCGCACGTGTGATGGCAGGTCTCCTGGCTCGCGGGTCGCCGCCTAGCCGCCGACCTTCCCGGTTGCCCAGTGGTCGCAGATTGGCGGGCAGGCTCACCGCTTACAGTTGCGGGGACAGCCGTGGCCTCGAGCGTCGCCGCTTTCACCACGTTCCCTTTTGATCCCCGAAGGGAACCATCAAGACACGCGTATCGGATTGTGGCGGCGGCGACAACCGGACGAGCGGTCGCATAGCTGTGCAAGAATCAGGTTTGCGGCAGATCCAGGGTAAACACCGTTCGTCGGTCGCTCTCCCCGATGCGCCACGCCTGCGCCACTTCCGAAAGCGGAACCGATCTGGCAGCGATCTTCAAGCCGGCGGGCGCGGCCGCATGGAACAGCCCATCGATGCTTCGGACGAGCCCCTCGACGGAAACGCTGCCAAGTCCGCTGCCCATGTTCTGGATCGTCGACGAGCGCAGCACGGCGCCCGGCAGGCTGATATCCGGCCCGCTGATCGAGCCGACCTGGACGAACCGGATCGGCGCCGATACCGCTCCGGCCCTTGCGGCAGCGAGCAGAATGCTTTCGGCGCTCCGACCCCACAAATAGTCGATGACGACATCCACGCCCCCGGCGAACGGCTCCCTGAATGCGCTTGCCAATCGCCGCGTCATCCGAGACGAGCTTTATCGTCACGTCGGCGCCGAGCGCCGCGACGGATCTCAACGCGTCGGCATTGCGGCCCGTGGCGATCACCTTTTTCGCTCCGAGATGCCTGGCGATCTGGACAGCGAGGCGCCCCGAGGCGCCCGTCGCCCCATTGACCAGCACGGTCTCTCCGGCCTTTAGGTTTGCGCGTTCCGCATAGGCCGCCCAGGACGACATGCCGGGATTGGCGATCGCCGCGGCCGTTATGTCGTCGAGGGCGTCGGGCAGCCTCAGGCGCCGGGCAGCGGGGACGACGGTTTGCTCCGCCATCGCGCCATATGGCTCGGTCGGCAGGAAAAAATAGACCCGGCTTCCGTCGTCGAGCCTCCCCACCCCGTCGACGCCCACGACGCCGGGGAATTGCCCCGGCGAACTATAGTGCGCGCCAGAGGCCCGCCCCCTGACAAGAGGGCTGAGCGCGGCGGCCGTCACCCGGATGCGGTTCTCGCGGTCGGCCGCCGGCGGTTCGCTGCAATCGCCATAGACCGGCGCTTGCCCGGCTCCCAGCACGATGGCGGCCTTCATTGATGTGTCCCTTTCCAGCCCTCGAGGCGCTTTGCACCCCTTCGGGATGCGCCTTGTTATCCGATTCGCCGCCGATGCCCCTTGCCTACGGCGGCCGGCTCCCGCATGAGGCGGCGCCATGAACGACGTCCCGACTCCCGAACGCAACTGGCTCGCCGAAATCCGTCCTGCAATGCGCGACGTCGCGCCGAGCGGCATCGTCGAAGTGTTCGATTACGGCCGCGGCCGGCAGGGGCTGATCCCGCTTTGGGTCGGCGAGGGCGACCTGCCGACGCCCCCCTTCATCAGCGAAGCGGCCAAGGCCTCGCTCGACCGGGGCGAGACGTTCTACACCGCTCAGGCCGGCATCCCGGATCTGCGCGAGGCGATCGCCGCCTACATGACCCGGATCTACGGCTCCGCCCCCGAAGGGGCCCCCTTCTCACCGAATAGCTTCTTCGCCACCATTGGCGGCATGCATGCGATCGAGATCGCGACCCGCCTTATCGCCGGGCCTGGCGACGAGGCGCTGATCCCCTCGCCCGCTTGGCCGAATTTCGTCGGCGCAATCGAGACTTCCGGCGCGCGCGCCGTGCCCGTGCCGCTCGACCGCAATGGCCGCTGGAGCCTTGATCCGGAACGGCTCGCGGCGGCGGTCACGCCGGCGACGCGGGCGATCTTTTTCAATTCTCCCGCCAATCCGACCGGCTTTGTCGCCACGCGGGAGGAGATCGCCGCCACGCTCCACATCGCCCGCCGCCACGATCTGTGGATCGTCGCCGACGAGATTTATGGCCGGATGACCTATGACGGCGTCCGGGCGCCGTCGTTCCATGACGTCATGGCGGGAGACGACAAGATCTTGTTCGTCCAGACGTTGTCGAAAAACTGGGCCATGACCGGCTTCCGGATCGGTTGGCTCGAGGCGCCGCCGGCGCTGGCGCCCCTGATCGAGAACCTCGTCCAGTTTACGAGTTCGGGCGTGCCGGTCTTCACACAGCGGGCGGCCATCGCCGCCCTAAGCGGAGGCGAGGCGTTCCTCGCCTCCCAGATCGAGCGCTGCCGCCGCTCGCGCGACATCCTGTGCGACAGGCTTTCGGCGACGGGCCGGGTGACATTCTTCGAGCCGGAGGCGGCGTTCTATCTCTTCTGCACCGTGGACGGCTTCCCCGATTCGCGCACGCTGGCGCTGAAGCTGATCGACGAGGCCGGCATCGGCGCCGCGCCCGGCGCGGCATTCGGCCCCGGCGGCGAGGGCCATCTGCGCCTGTGCTTCGCACGCGATCCGGCGCAGATCGAAGAGGCGACGCGGCGCATCGTGCGCTGGCTGAGGGGGTGATGCCGGTTCGGCGCGGAATTATGTGGCTGACGCCGCAGCATCCTGTGGACATTTTCAGCCGGGCCTTTTTCAGCCGGGCTTGGCGGGAGCGCGTTCTTGATTTATTCTCCCGACCGTGGATAATTGGCGACCGTCTTCTTTTTTGCAGTGCATGGAAGCAATCGGGGTCAAGACGCTCCATTCTTCTTGTTGCACTTTGTTGGGCAGTCGGCGTGGTCGGACGAGGCGGTGCTGGCGAAAGTTCGCGAACTCGCGGCGCCGGCATTTGCAGCGCAAGGAGGCGTCGAAGCCTGGATCGTCGACGATACGGGGTTTCAGAAGAAGGGTTCGCACTCGGTTGGCGTGGCGCGGCAATATTGCGGGCGGCTTGAGATGTGGCGACAGCGCGCGGGCCTCGGGAACTCGCCGCGGACCATCCTCGAAGAACTGGCGCGCATCCAGTCCCACGACGTCGTCTTGCCTACCGCAGCGCACGGCGAGATCCGATTGCGCTGCGTCACCCAGCCCGACCCCGCCCAGGCGGCGCTTCTCGACCGCCTCGGCGTGGTCTTCCCCAAGCGCATGCGCCTCCCAAAAAACGAGCCTCCGATCCTTGCACTCAGCGCCTGAACCCTGCCTCTCCGCCAAATGCAGTGACGACTTTTCGTCTAAGGCATTGATTTTCCTATGCCACACCCCCGAATCTGCGCAAGTTGGGC
The DNA here is from genome assembly GCA_963741405.1 of uncultured Alphaproteobacteria bacterium. GTDB lineage: Bacteria > Pseudomonadota > Alphaproteobacteria > Rhizobiales > Beijerinckiaceae > Roseiarcus. Next base: position 193,786 of record CAVUHX010000037.1, on the reverse strand, counting down.
TAGGACCTGTCGTGAGGGATACTGACGGCCGCGTTTTCACCATAACCAACCTCGCGGAAAGGATATCCCTCGACCCGTTCCCTCAGATGGTTGCGTCAGCTACATGATGCCGGCTCGGCACACAAAAGCAAAACGCGATTTCCCGAGTAAGCGCGCGATTGTCGCCGTGACGCTGTTTGCATGGTTCGCCGGACCGCCGCTCGCGCGTGGCGGCGCTCCGGGAGCGTGCGCGGGTGATGCTCGAGCGCCCGCTTAACCTATCGCCTTCGCGGAGTGGCGTCTTGCGGCGCTTCCCCTGAATCGTCGTTGGCGCCCCAGCCTAAAAGAGACAATTTCCTTTCAACCATCTTTGGTTCATGCTATGTTCTCACTGCGCCATTGGGGAGGCAATGCAGGGCATGGAAAAGGGTCGGCGACGGCTCAGCGTTCGCCGGCGACGGCGCGGCGGAAGCGCGCCATTGCTTTTCCGGTCTTGCGACCAGATCGGTCCCGTTCCGCGGGATCGGTTTCGCGTTTCGAGGTGGGCTCGGGGTGGGGGGAGGGGGGTCCCCGACATCCGTCACAAGCTCTTGAAAACGCTCGATTCGAAAAAGGAAATGAAAGGAAATGAAAATGGTTTGGGGGCGTTCTGTGCGGCTCGAACCGTGCATCCCACCGGCGCCGCACGGTCCTGCAAATTTCCGACCACCGCAGCCGAACGCTCTCCGAGACGCGCTTCAGGAGACTGACATTGCCGCTGCCGCGGCAATCCGCGCCCGTCGCCCGTCTTCGTGCTAAGTCCAAACGCCTGCGGCGACGCACCATCTGGCGGTGCAGCAGACTTGCCCTTAAATGCGCGCAGAGTGGTCAGGAGATTGTCATGCTTGCCCGTCCGCGCCGCAGCGTCCTCTACATGCCCGGCTCCAATGCGAAAGCTCTGGCGAAGGCCGCGACGCTCCCGGCGGACGCGCTGATTCTCGACCTCGAAGATTCGGTCGCGCCGGACGCCAAGGAGATGGCGCGCAAGCAGGTCGTGGAGGCGGCGCGGAGCGATTTCGGCGGGCGGGAAGTCGTTATCCGTGTGAACGGCCCACACACCCCCTGGGGGCCGACCGACCTCATCGCCGCCGCCGCGGCCGGCCCCGACGCCATTCTCCTGCCCAAGGTCGACGGCCCGGGCGCGATCATGCTGGCCGCGCGCATCATGCGCGACAACGGCGCCCTGGAGAAAACCCGGCTCTGGGCGATGATGGAAACGCCGAACGCCATCCTCAACGCCGGCCAGATCGCCGCCGTCGCGGCGGATTCGACCTCGCGGCTCGCGGTTCTGGTCATGGGCCTCAACGATCTCGCCAAGGAGACGCGCGCCCGGCTGACCCCCGGCCGTCCCACCATGACGGCGTTTCTCGCCAACTGCGTCGTCGCCGCCCGGGCCCACGGGGTCGATATCATCGACGGCGTCTACAACGACATCAAGGACCTCGACGGCTTCCGGGTCGAATGCCTGCAGGGCCGGGACATGGGCCTCGACGGCAAGACGCTGATCCATCCGGGCCAGATCGACATTTGCAACGAGGTGTTCGCACCAACCGCCGCTGAGGTCGAAAGCGCCCGTGCGATCATCGACGCCTTCGCCCTGCCGGAAAACCAGGGAAAGGGAGTGATCCAGCTCAACGGCAAGATGGTCGAGCTTCTGCATGCCGATATGGCGCGCCGGACATTGGCGATCGCCGAGGGGATCGCCGCCCTTGGCAAGGCTGCGCCCCAGGATACGTCGGAGAGGCGTTTCTAGGTTGAATGGAGCGGCCGACATGGGTGCGGAGCATCATTCCCTGTTTCAGCTCGGACCGGACCGGACGGTCTACCGGAAGCTGACCGACCGGGGCGTACGAGTGGAGGAGGCGTTCGGGCGCGAAATTCTGGTGGTCGAGCCGGAAGCCATCCGGCGGCTCGCCGAAGAGGCGATGGTCGACATCAATCACCTGTTGCGCCCGGGCCACCTGGCGCAGTTGGCGAAAATCCTCGACGACCCGGAGGCGACCGCCAACGACAAATTCGTCGCCTACGACCTGATGAAAAACGCCAACATCGCCGCCGGCGGCGTCCTGCCGATGTGCCAGGACACCGGCACCGCCATCGTGGTCGCCAAGAAGGGCCGGCGCGTGTGGACGGACGGCCTGGACGAGGCGGCGATTGCGCACGGCGTCCGCGAGGCCTATCGCAAGAAGAATCTGCGCTACAGCCAGGTGGCGGCGCTGTCGACCTTCGAGGAAGCCAATACGGGCGACAACCTGCCGGCGCAAATCGACATCGCCGCGGAGGGCGAGGATACCTACAAGTTCCTGTTCATGGCGAAGGGCGGAGGATCGGCCAACAAGACGTTCCTCTATCAGGCGACGCCGTCGATCCTCACCCACGAGCGGATGATCGCCTTCCTCAAAGAGAAGATTCTGACCCTCGGCACCGCGGCCTGCCCGCCCTATCACCTCGCCATCGTCATCGGGGGCTTGAGCGCGGAGCTGAACCTGAAGACGGTCAAGCTCGCCTCGGCCCGTTACCTCGATGCGCTGCCGACCAGCGGCGCGCCCGACGGTCGCGCGTTCCGCGACATCGAGCTCGAGGCCGAGATCCATAAACTCACACAGCAACTCGGCGTCGGGGCCCAGTTCGGCGGCAAGTATTTCTGCCATGACGTGCGGGTGGTCCGCCTGCCGCGCCACGGCGCCTCGCTGCCGATCGGGCTTGGCGTCTCCTGCTCGGCCGACCGGCAGGCGCTCGGCAAGATCACCCGCGAGGGGGTGTTCCTCGAGGAGCTCGAGCGCGATCCGGCGCGCTTCCTTCCGGCGATCGACGAGAGGGCGCTCGAGGGCGAGGTGGTCAAGATCGACCTCAACCGGCCGATGAAGGGGATTCTGGCGGAACTGACCCGGCATCCGATCCGCACGCGGCTCGCCCTGACCGGGCCGATGATTGTCGCCCGCGACGCCGCCCACGCCAAGATCCGCGAGCGGCTGGACCGCGGCGAGCCGATGCCCCAGTATTTCCTCGACCATCCGGTCTATTACGCCGGCCCCGCCAAGACGCCGGAGGGCATGGCGTCCGGCTCGTTCGGGCCGACGACGGCTGGGCGCATGGATTCCTTCGTCGACCAGTTCCAGGCCGCCGGGGGCTCGTTGGTCATGCTGGCCAAGGGCAACCGATCGGCGGAAGTGCGCAAGGCCTGCGCCAGGCATGGCGGCTTCTACCTCGGCTCGATCGGCGGCCCCGCCGCGCGCCTCGCCCAGGACTGTATCCGGAAAGTCGAGGTTCTCGAATATCCGGAGCTCGGCATGGAGGCGGTGTGGCGGATCGAGGTCGAGAACTTCCCCGCCTTCATTGTCGTCGACGACAAGGGCAACGACTTCTTCAAGGAACTCAATCTCGGGTGAGCGCTAGCCCGACCGACGCCCGACCGATCCGCGCCTTTCTCCCCGTTTACGGCCGCTTTAGCGGACACGCCCAATGATTTCAGCGGCTTGAGACCCCGGTTAGCCCGACTTCACCAACTAGCGGTCTATGTTGAGGCGAACGCGTTGAAATCGCTGAGGGGCGAGTTCAAAGGTCGGCACTACAGGGGGAGTTCAGGCGGCCTTGGCGTCGGTCGCGACGGTGATTTTGGGCGGCGGCTGGGCGGGGAGTTCGAGCTTGAGGCGTCGCAGCAAGAGTTGGTGGTCGGCCTCCGGCTCGGTGTGTCGAGACAGGAGGACCGTTCGGCCGTCGGTCGTGGGAAGCTCGACGTCGATCCATCTGGATGGCGGCGAGCTTTTCGAGCACGGCTCTGGGCGTCAGTCCTCAGCGTGACCATCAGGCAATAGGCGAGGAAGGCCACGAAAATGTGGGCTTCGATGCGCGTTTCGCGTTGGTGATGGATGGGGCGAAACGAAAGATCGTTCTTCAGTTCCTTGAACGCCTGCTCGATTTCGACCAATTGCAGATAGACCCGCCACAGACGCCCGGGGTCGTCGCCCTTGATGTTGGAGCGCAAGAGATAGCCGCCCTCGCGCCGCCGCGCCGCGCGGAGTTTCTTGCGGTCGAGCGCGAAATGGAAGGTTTGCGGCGTGACCGGTCGATCCAGTGATACATCGCTTCGATCGCTTCCAGTAGCCGTATCGTCGAAGCCGCGTCGACGGTTTCAACGTCGATCATCGCGGTTTTCCCGGTCTCCAGATCGATCGCACCGTGAATGTTGAGGCGCTGGCGTCCGCTGGTTTGCTCGATCGCCAGATTGTCCTCGGCCGGCGCCCAGCATTCGACGGGCCGCGCGGCGTGCGTCGGATGCACGGCGTCCACGAACAGCGCCGCCTCGTCCGGGCCAAGCGAATTCAAGAGGTCGTCGTAGGCCGCGATGAACGCCTGTTGCTTCTTGGCGTCGAGCTTGCGCCCGATGACTTCAGGCTTGTGATATTCGAGGCCAAGCCGATGCAGCAAGGCGATCAACCCCGCGCGGCTCTCATAGACGACCCGGAACTCCTGCTCGATATACTTGGATTCATCGTCAAGAAATTGAAGTTCCCCGTTGGCCTTGAGGGATCAAGGAGATAGTTTTGGTTTGCGACTCGAAAACCATCACCAACGGGGTGCGGGGATGTTGGCACAGGGCGTGCTTGATTTCCAGTACGAGAGCGATTCGTCGCGCCATGGGTTGACGTCGTTGGCCGGTCTTGCGGTCTATCTCGATCTGGTGAAGGCCAGTGGGCTGGGGGCGGCGATCCAGCGGCATGTTGGCGTGGCGGGAAGCCAGGGCTGGCTGGACATCCAGATGGTTCTGGCGGTGGTGTTGCTGAACCTGGCCGGCGGCGATTGCGTTGACGACATCGAGCGGTTGGAGCGCGACGGCGGGTTTTCGGCGATTCTTCGGGCGATCGAGAAGGATTTGCTGTCTCGAGCCGAACGTCGCGCGTTGAAGACCCGGTGGCGGCGCGAGCGGGAGCGCGCGACGCCCTCGCCTTCGGCGCTGTCGGCCTGGTTGGCGCGTTTCCATGACCCGGCCTCGCCCAAGGCGGCGGCGGGAACGGCTTTCATTCCCGAGGTCACGAGGGAACTCCAGGGACTTTGGCGGGTGAACCGGTCGCTGCTGGCGTTCGCGCAAGAGCATGCGCAGGCGACGACGGCGACGCTGGACATGGACGCCACGCTGATCGAGACGCACAAGCGCGACGCGCTGTTCTGCTACAAGAAGTTCAAGGCCTATCAGCCGCTGAATTGCTGGTGGTCTGAACAGGGCGCGATGCTCTATTCGGAGTTTCGCGATGGCAACGTTCCGGCTGGACACGAACAATTGCGTGTCCTGAAGGACTGCCTGCCCCATTTGCCCGACAGCGTGAAGACAGTCTCGCTGCGCTCGGACACGGCGGGTTATCAAGAGGAATTGTTGCTGTACTGCGGCGAGGGCAAGAACCCGCGCTTCGGCGTGATCGAGTTCGCGGTCGGCGCCGACGTGACCGAAGCGTTTCGCACGGCCGTGCTGGCGACGGGCGGAAAGCGAGTGGCGCCCGCTGATCCGACGGGTGGGGGACAAGTCTTACGCGACCGATCAGGAATGGGCCGAGGTGGCCTACGCGCCCAATTGGGCCGGACACAGCGGCAAGCGCGCCGATTATCGTTTTCTGGCGATGCGCGAGCCGCTGCGCCAATTGGCGCTGGGCGGCGAGGAGAAACTGCCGTTCCCGACAGGAGGCTTCGGCCGCAAGGGACTCCCCAAGCTGTTCGGCGTCGTGACCAACCGCCAGGGTCCGGGCGACGGCGTGATCGGGTGGTTGCGCGAACGCTGCGGCAAGAGCGAGGAGGTCCATTCGGGGTTGAAGTCCGACTTGGCCGGAGGGCAGATGCCTTCGGGCTTGTTCGGGGCCAACGCGGCCTGGTGGGCCCTGTCGATCCTGGCGTTCAACCTGAACGCGGCGATGAAGCGCCTGGCGCTGGGCGAGGGCTGGGCGAGCAAACGCATGAAGGCTCTGCGTTTCCATGTGATCGGCCTGCCTGGGCGCGTGGTCAGCCACGCTCGCCAGGTGATCGTTCGGCTGGGCGGCGGAGCCGAGGCGCTGGCGACGATCCTCGACGCGCGCGCGAGGATCCGCGCGCTCGCGCATGGACCGGCCGGATGACGCAAAACCACTCGCTCCCCATCCGAAACCGCGCGTCCGCGGCCGCCGCCTGCAGCAGCCATGATAAACCGCGTCCGCGCGAAAGCGGCCCAACTCGCGCAAGTTGCACCCGATCGTTGCACAACTCGCGGCGCACGAAGACGAAGCAGAGGAGGTGACCGAAAACTCGACGCCGTGACCTTGCCAGCCCCTCGAGACCGCAAAATCGGTCACGCCAAGGCGCGCGCCCAGATTTGATCGGGGATTGTGGCGGCGCAACTCCGTTGACACGGATTCCCAATCAGTTCCTTCGCCTGGCCCCGGGTTAGCGTCGAAACAAACCCCTTGGCTGCGGCGTACAGCACTGCGCCGCCGCCGCCGTTGCGCGCGGCAATCGAGGTGGTGTTGATGACGAAGCCGCCATTGCGGCCAAGCCAGGGCGCCGCAGCGCGCGTCATCGAAACGACCGAGCGGGCGTTAAGGTCGAACACCGCCTGCAGATGCTCGTCACTCGCCTCGGTGGAGGGGACTCGGCCAAGCATAAGACCGGCGTTGTTGATCAGGCCGTCGAGGCGGCCGAATTGCGCCGTTGTCTCGGAGATTATCTGCTCACAATCGACCGGACGCGCGACGTCGCCCTCGACGGCGAGCGGCTTCTCCGCCGGCGGCTTCGATCTCACTCGCCAGCGCGAGAGCCGTCTCTTTGCTCGCATGATAACCGATGGCGACCATGGCGCCCTGTCCGGAGAAACCTCGTGCGACGGCGGCGCCGATACCGGTCGAGCCCCCGGTGATCAGCACAATCTTGCCGGCGAGGTCGGGGATCACGAGACGCGGAGCGGTCATGGCGGCAATCCTCCGGAAAGTCACAACATTGTCGGCGGGTGGAGGCAAGGTCAAACCGGGCGAGCCTCCCGCGTTATGGAATGTTCCGTCATCCCCTCTATATTCTCCAGGGAAGCGAGGAGCCCGTCCCCATGATCGTGATGCGCAAGCTGGCGGCAATCCTGGTGGCCGACATCGTCGGCTACTCGCGGTTGGCCGGCGCCGACGAGGATCGGATTCTGGCGAGACTGCGCACTCTGCGAAGCGACCTCATCGACCCGTGCATCTCTGTCCACAACGGCCGGGTGGTCAAGCGGACGGGAGACGGGGTCCTGGTCGAATTCCGCAGCGTGGTCGACGCCGTTCGCTGCGGAATTGAAATGCAGAACGGCCTTGTGGAGCGTAATGCCGGCCTGCCGGCCGAACGGCGCATCGAGTTCCGCGTCGGCATCCATCTCGGCGACGTCGTCGAGGAGACCGACGGCGACCTGATGGGCGATGGCGTCAATATCGCCGCCCGCCTCGAGGGAATCGCCGAGCCGGGCGCCATCGCCCTCTCGGAAGACGCCTATCGCCAGGTGAAGGGGCGGCTCGATCTGTCGGTCAGCGACCTCGGCGAGAAGGAACTCAAGAACATCGCCGAGCCCATTCGGGTCTACTCGCTCGAAGTCGGACGGCCTGCCGCGGCGAAACCCGCGCCGCTCGAATCGCCGTCGCATACGGCGGGGCCGCCGCGATGCTCAATCGTGGTGCTGCCGTTCGCCAATCTCGGCGGCGGACAGGAGCAGGAGCATTTCGCCGACGCGGTTACCGAGAGCCTGACGACTGATCTCTCGCGGATGTCCAATACCGTCGTCGTCGCCCGAAATACCGCCTTCACCTACAAGGGCAAGACCGTCGACGCCAAGCAGGTCGGGCGCGAACTCAACGTGCGCTATCTTCTGGAGGGCAGCATCCAGCGTGGGGCCAACCGGATGCGGGTCAACGCGCAGCTGATCGACGCCGCCTCTGGCAACCATCTCTGGGCCGACCGTTTCGACAAGCCGATGGCCGATCTCTTCGACATGCAGGACGAGATCATTTCCCAACTCGCGAACCAACTGCGCGCCGAGTTGATCGCGGCGGAGGCGTTGCGGGCGGAGCACGAGCCCAACCCGGACTCGCTCGATTACTATTACCGCGGCGTCGCCATCTTCAACAAGGGTCGTATCGACAACCTGATGAAGGCGCGCGAGTTCTTCGAGAAGGCGGTCGAGCTCGATCCGAGCAACATCGACGCGCTGGTCGGGGCGGCGCGGGTCGATGCGCTGCTCGGTACGGTCTATGCTTTCGACGATCGCGCCGAGCGGCTCGCCGCCGCCGAGGCGCTGATGCTCAAGGGGCTCTCGGTCCAGCCGCGCAACCATTGGGCGCATCTCTGGCTGGGATTTATCCAGATCCAGACCAACCGCGCCGCCCGAGGCATCGCCGAGCTTGAACGTGCGCTGTCGCTCAACCGCAACATCGGGGTGGCGCACGCGTGGATCGGCTTGGCCAAGATCACGCTCGGTCGCGCCGAAGAGACAGCGGCCCACGTCGCCGAAGCGTTCCGCATTTCGCCGAGCGACGGTTCGACATTCCTGTGGAAGAACATCGAGGGCCTGGCCAAGCTCTATCTCGGGGCGGACGACGAGGCTGTTGACCTTTTTCGGCAGTCGATCGACACCAGCCGCAACTATCCGCTGAACCACTTCCACCTTGCGACGGCGCTCGCCCGTCTCGGCCATCAGAGCGAGGCCGAGAGCGAGGTGAAGGCGGGGCTCGCCATGGCGCCGAATTTTACCCTGGCCCGGTTTCGCGCCGGCGCCGAGAGCGACAATCCGGTCTACCTCGCCCAGCGGGAAGGCGTTGTCGAGGGCATGCGCAAGGCGGGCGTGCCGGAGTTGTAGCCGCTCTCCAAGTGCGTTCGGCGACAGGAGTTCCTCCCGCACGTCCTTTGGAGCGCGGACGGGAGTGGCCGGCGACCGCGCCTGGCCAGCGACGGCCCCGAAGAGCGCCATGCGCCCGCTCACCTGACGAGCCATGGCAGGAGCGCGGGAATGATCGCCGGCGTCACCACGGCGTTGAGGCCCATCGCGAGGCCGGCGAAAACGCCGGCGACCGGATCAACCTGAAAGGCCCGCGCCGTGCCGATGCCGTGCGAGGCGAGACCCGCCGCAAAGCCCCGCGCCGCATAATCGCGAATCCCGAGCGCATTCATCAGCGGCGTCACCATGATCGCGCCGAGAATCCCGGTCGCGATGACGAGAACAGCGGTCAGCGGCGGCGCGCCGCCGAGCGTCTCCGACACCGCCATCGCCACGCCTGCGGTCACCGACTTCGGCGCGAGCGAGACGAGGACGGCCCGCGGCGCGCCAAGCGCCCGCGCGACGACGAGGGTCGAGACGATCGCCGTCACCGCTCCGACGACGAGCGCCGCCGCCATCGGCAGGAGATTGCGTTGGACGAGCTCGAGATTGCGATAGAGCGGAACCGCGAGCGCGACCGTCGCCGGCCCGAGCAGGAAGTGCACGAACTGCGCGCCGTTGAAATAGGTCTGGTAGTCCGCGCCGCTGAGCTTGAGCAGCGCGCCCACCAGCGCGATCGCGATCGCGACGGGGTTGACCAGCGGATGCCGGCCGGCCGCCCTGGCGATTGCGTCGGCCAGGAGATAGGCGCCGAGCGTCGCCGTCAGCCAGAAGAGAGGGGTCGTCTGCAGATAGACCCAGAGACGGAACGGCGTCACGCCTCCCTCCCCAGGCCGATGAGCCGCTTGACGAGCAGGAAGGCGCCGACCGTGGCGAGGAGGGTGACGAGGGTCGAGGCGACGAGCGCTGTCGCGATCGCGACGCCCTGCTCCTTCAGGAGATCCAGATATTGCACGACCCCGACGCCGGCCGGCACGAACATCATCGAGAGCGCGGACAACAGTCCCGTCGCCACCCGGCCAAGCTCGCTTTGCGCAAGAGCCTCGTCGTCGAACGGACGCCAGGCGTGGAAAAGCGCGAGCGCGCCGCCGAGCAGCGCCAGGCCGACGACGGGCCCGGGCGCCGGAAGGCCGAGGCCGCGCGCGGCGACCTCGCCGACGAGCTGGAACGTGAGGAGCAGGAAGAAGCCGCGGATCATGAACAAGTTTTCGCCGCAACCAGTCGGCAACGTCAATGCGGGCATAGGGCGTTCGCGAACGGCGACTGCCATGAAGGGCGTCGATTGACGCGATACGCCGGGTGAATATTGTGGCATTCGAAACGTTCAACTCCGCCGCCCGGGGCTTCCGCGGGCGGACCTACGAAAGCGAGACGGTGCGCGGGTTGCGGCCTTCCAATCTTGTCGGCGGCCTGATCTTCTGCGGCCTGGCGGCGCTGGCGACGTGGGCGTACGCGATGGACCGCGGCGCACTCTGGCACGTGGTCCGCGCCTGCGTCGCCGACAAGAACCTGACAGGATCGCCTCTGCCGTGCCTTGATGTCGACCTGACCGGCGGAGAGGAGCGCGGGTACATCGTTTTGCGCGAGCCCCTGTCCGGCGATACGATTTTGGCGCCGACGCGAAGAATCACCGGCGTCGAGGACCCTTTACTCTATTCAGGCGACGTCCCGAACTATTTCGATGCGGCATGGCGGGCGCGGTCGTTTCTCGAGGGGCCGGACGGAAAGAAAATCGACCGGGACCGGATCGCGCTCGCTGTCAACTCCGGCGTGGTCCGGTCTCAGGATCAGCTTCACATCCATATCGGGTGCCTGGTTCCTGCGGCGGAGACGGCGGTGCGGGCGATCGCGCCGCAACTCGGGTTGGGTGAATGGACGCAAGTCGGCGCGATCGTTCCGCATTCCATGTTCTGGGCGATGCGCATCAGGGGGACCGATCTCGCGACGGTCCAGCCGTTCGCGCTCGCGGCCGATTATTTCGACGGCAGGGTTCGCAACCGCGGCGACATTATGCTCGCCGTCGTTCCCGTGCAGGCGGCAGGCGACGACGACTTCCTGATTCTCGCCACCTACACCCACGCACCTCATGCCTGGTGGCCGGTCGGGGCCGAGGACCTCCTCGATACGAGTTGTTCGACGGCGCCGGCGCTTCCCGGGTGACCAAACGCCTCGTCCGCGCTGGCGGGCGGCGCGGCTCCGTTGCGCTCATTCCTTCTCCGCCGGCGGAGCGTCGGGTCTCGGAAGCAGCCCAAGGCGGCGGGAGAGAAAGAAGAGCCGCCGGCCCTGCGTCACGCTGACGGCGATCATCAACCCGAGGCTGATCGAGCCGATGAGAGACCGAAGCGCCATGGCCTGAAGCAGGGGCAAGGTCCGGAGGATCCAGACGTGTAGCGGTGTCACGCGAGGATCCGAAATTCCTTTGGGTCGATGACGCGGAAATTATCGGTGATGGTTGACGAGAACTCGTCGAACCGCTGTGGCACGGTTTCACGCAGGAAACCGAGCACGGCCTCGGCGAAGTCGCGGAATTTGGCGTAGCATCTGTTGTGGGTGACGTTTTCGTGCATCACCTTCCAGAGCCGCTCGATCGGGTTGAGATGGGGACAGTATGACGGCGCGAAGTGCAGGACGATGCGCCTCCCTGGCTGTTGCAGCCAGCCCTGGACGACTTTGGCGTGGTGGTAGCGGGCGTTGTCGAGGAAAACATGGATGCGGCTCATCGTCGAATAGGAGCGCTCCAGCGCCTCGAACAAGGCGATCGTGCTTGCCGCGTCGACGGTCTGGACATCCCTCATCCTGAGCTTGTCGAAGGATGATGCGGGTCTGTCCGGTCTCCAGGTCGATCGCGCCGTGCAGGTTCAGCCGGTCGCGCCCGGACGCCGCGGGAAGCGCGCAGCGCTGTCCGCGCGGCAGCCAGCGTCCAGCGGGCTTGGCCTGGTGGGTCGGATGGACGGCGTCGACGTAGACGACCGTCTCGTCCGGGCTGAGCGAGTTGCGCAAGTCCTCATGCGCGTCGACAGCAATTCTAAAACTATCGAATTGGGGTCCACTCATGAGCGATCTCGGATATGTGTGAGTTCTGGGGGGATGGCGAAATTGGTCAGGACTTCGAGCAGGACGGGCCAAGAGGGAAAGACGACGTAGGCGGTCAGCATGAGGATATGGGCGAAGAAGCTGGTTCGCTTTGCAGCGGCTTGGCGGGCGGCTTGCCAGGGCGGGTCCAGCAATTCGAGCACGGTATGCCAGGCGAAGGCGAGCAGATTGAGGGCCGCTAGCGTCATGGCGAGAAAGTCCCGGCCGTGCCCGAAGTTGTGTTCGAGCTCGTAGCCATGGTTTTTCATGACGTTGAAGCTCTCGTTCTCGATTTTCCATCTCGCGCGGCCACAGGCGACGATTTCTGCGACGTTGGCCTTGGAAACGGGAAGACTGGTCACCGAGGCCATGGAATATTTGATCTTTCCCTTGGCGTCGACGATCTCGAAGCCGATCCAGTTGACGAGGATGGCGTCCTTGGCCTCGCGGATCGGAACCGCCTCGATCCAGCGATAACGGAACGTCTCTTTCGAGGTGCGGCGGCGCGCTTTCTCCTCGTGGCTCGAAAGCTCGGCCCCGGCGATGAAGTCGTAGAGCGCCTTGTGCGAGGTTTCCTTGGCGGTGAAGATGAAATCATCGCCGGCGTCCGTGACCATCTTGGCGACGGGATGGCAGGCGAACAAATCGTCGCCCAGATAAATCGGCCGCAGCGGGGCGAGCCGCGCGCCATGCTTGCCGAACCAGCGCTTGACGGCATTACGCTCGCAGTCCTGTTTCTCGGCGCCGTCTCGGGTCGCGATGAATTCCGGCATCAAGGGCACGACCTTGGAATGGCCGGGCGCCACGACCGTCGCGGACAACAGGCTATGATAGTTCTCGGTCCTGCCGTTGGACCGCTTGCGGGTGAGACAGTTCGGACAGCCGAGCTTTTGCGAGCAGAAATACTCGGTTCCATCCCATGCGACCAAGGTTCTGCCGTCCAGCCGACTGAAGGCCTGTCGGATCGGGGGCTCGGTCAGCAGCGTTTCCATGCGCTCGAAACAAGGCTGCAAAAGCGCGGGGTCGGCCTCGTCCAGTCGATCGCGGATATAATTGTCCGAAGGGATTCGACCGATCCCGAACAGCGTCTGGCAGTTGGAGCGGCCATGGCCCTTCTCCAGCGCGCGCTGAAAACGGAGAAACGACGCGCCCTGCATGAAAAACATCGCGAAAGCCGAGAGGCCGAAGTCGGCGATCTCGATGTTGCCGCCACGCCCTTTTCGCGTGTCAGGAAAAGTCGCGCATACGGACTTCAACTCGGACAGAAGGGAGGGCAAAAGCTGCATCCCAACCGTGAATCAGACTTTTGCTGATTCGCGAATCTGGAGGGTTATGTGAGGTCGCCGGCGCGCAGGTTGGGGCGTCGCGGAAAGCGACCTCACGTAAGCCGGATTGAACGATGACGCGGGCCGGTTAGCCTCTATGGGGAAAGGTCAACGGCGACATCGAATTGGTGGGCTGACAGTGCGCCGGGAAGCCGGCGACTTGCGATATTTGAAGGGTTGGCCCGTTCGGCTGCGGGCATTCGCGGGCGTTGAGCGGCAACGACGACGAAGCGCGTGAGGCTGAGGCGAGCCAAATCGGACCGGACGAGGCGCGGAGCCTGAGGGCCGGCGGCGCAACGGCTCGACGGCGTCGAAAGACGAAGGCGATGGACCTTCAGCGCCGCGACTTCGGAAACCCGCAATCCCGCTGCATAGGCCGTCGTCAGCGCGACGCGCGCCTTCAGGCTCGAAACCAACTCCAGGAACCGCACGACCTCGTCGGCGCTGAGCACAACGGGAAGCTTGCGCGGTTCGCGGGCGTAAGCGATCCGCTCCGGGATCGTCTGTTCGCCGAGCGTCACGCCGTAGAAAAAGCGCAAGGCGCAGACGGCTTGGTTCACCGACGCCCACGCGACGCCCTTCGAAGCCAGATGCACCTGATAGGCTCGAACATCCTCCAGGCCGAGCCGATCGGGTGAGCGGCCAAAATACCGGCTGAACCTGGAGACCGCGTGGACGTAGGATTGCTGTGTCGCCGGGGACAGATTGCGGATCGTCATGTCCTCGATCATCCGGCGGCGCAGAGGGCAGTCCGGTGGATGAGCATCTGTGATGGGAGTCAAGCATGATTTAGCTCCCAGAGTCTGTCCTCGCGGACGAGGGTGTTGGCGAGGACGAGTAGCTTTCGCATGACGGCGGTGAGGGCGACTTTGGCCACTTTGCCTTTGGCGACGAGCCGATCGTGGAACTGCTTGAGGGCGGGATTGAAGCGGGAGGCGTTGAGCGCTCCCATGTACAAGGAGTTGCGCAGATGAGCGCGGCCTCCTCTGATGTGGCGGGCGCCTATCGTATCGCCGGTGTCACAGGCGATTGGGGCGAGGCCTGCGAGCATGCCGGTCTCTTTGGCCGAGAGGGTTCCGATCTCGCGCAATTCCGCGACAATTGCGGCTGCGATGACCTCGCCGACGCCTGGAATCGAAACGAGGATTTCGAAGCGCCTTGCGAGGCAGGGATCGCTTTGGATCAGGCGTTGGATCTCGGCGTCGAGGTGGGAGAGCGAGGTTTTGGTTTTGCTGCCGCCGCGCCGATTGAGAAGCGCGGTGCGCTCGTCGCTCGCCGCCTGGCGGCCGCGCACGAGTTCCTGCAGGCCTTCGAGAAGTTCGCTGGGCGGCTCGGTAACGGCGGGATCGAGAGTGTCGCCGAGGATGGCCAGCATGCGCGCGTCGACGCGGTCGGTCTTGGCGAGCATCCCGATCGCCTCGGCGAACAGCCGCGAACGCAATGGGTTGACGACAGCGACCCTAAAGCCGCTGGCGCTGAGGGAACGGTGGGCGAGCCGGTGCAGCTTGCCTGTGGCCTCCATGACGACGAGGGCCACGTCATGAGGTTTCAGCAAGCGCTTCAGCCGCTTGATTCCGTTCGGGTCGTTGTTGACGCTGACCGTCTTTCCCACTGGATGGAGGTAGACGTCGAGCCGTTCTTTACAGACGTCGACTCCGACATACACTTGCGTTGCGTTTGGCTCGGGCGAGACCTTGCCTTGCATGCGGGACTTGCTCCCCATCATCTGTTCAGGCCAAGCGCGAAGGACGGACGGATCCAGCTCATCCACGGTTTCAAGCCAAGGGGACTACGATCCCGCCCGCCCGACCGCCTGGGGGTGGCCACCCCCAGGCGGTCATCCCGAGGCTTAAAGCGATTCGGGACAAACAGACCATGCAAGGGGACGCCGCAGGGCGGCGCCGTTTTGCCCATCCTAAGCAATCTCGTGCTTGACGACCTCGACAAAGAATTGGCCCGACGCGGTCACCGTTTTTGCAGGTACGCCGACGACTGCAACATCTATTTCGCAGCCGTCGCGCTGGCGAGCGGGTCATGGCTTCTGTGAGCCGGTTCTTGACCAACAAGCTGCGGCTCAAGGTCAACGAGGCGAAGAGCGCGGTGGCGCGACCGGAACAGCGGAAGTTTCTTGGGTTCAGCATCTCGAATGACGGGAGTGAGCGGCGCGTCGCGCCAAAGGCTCTTGACAAATTCAAAGGGCGGATCCGAGACATGACGCGCCGGACGCGGCGGTTCAGTCTGAAACAGTTGATCAAAGAGCTGAAGCCATACATCGTTGGATGGCGCGGCTACTTCGGCTTCTGCCAAACTCCGCGAGTCCTCACAAACCTCGAAGCGTGGATCCGTCGAAGATTGCGTTTGTAGCTTTGGCGGCAGAGGCGAACCGGGCAACACCGCTTCAAAGAACTATCCCGTCGTGGCATATCGAAGTTCAATGCGGCGGTGGCGGCCGGCTCGCCCACGGGCATCTGGCGAATGTCAGGACACCCGTCAGTCCAACAGGCGCTGCGCAACCGCTATTTCGATTCGCTCGGTCTTCCCCAAATCTATGTGCCCGCCCAAGCTTAAGGAGAGTTCGAACAATAATTGAATCGCGATTGCTGGTCATGCGTCGGAATGACTTGGTTGGCGAGGATTCCGGTGGTCGGCGAACGGGGTATGTCGGTCGGATGATCGACGAAGATGCGATTCGGCAGCGATGGGAAGCGGTTGGCTCGAGGCTTGATGAGCGGGGTCGGCGATTGTTTGCGGCATGCGAGGTGCGGAGCGCTGGTTGGGGCGGTCTGGCGACGGTGTCGAGGATTGCCAGGCTCGCCCGCTCGACGATAAACCGCGGCGAAGACGACCTCGACGCCGAACCGCTTGCGAAGGGGCGGGTTCGCCGTGCCGGGGGCGGGCGTCGCGCAGTATCTGGGAATGACCTGGGGCTCGTGCCCGCGCTCAAGCGCGCCTGGTCGATCCGGCGACGCTTGGCGATCCCATGCGGCCCTTGATCTGGGTATCGAAAAGCATGGAGAAGCTTGCGGCGGCGCTGACCGAGATGGGGCACCCGATCAGCGCCGATACGGTGCGCAAGGAGTTGGTGAAGCTCGGGTTCTCGCGCCAGTCCAATCGCAAGGCGGAGGAAGGCTCAAAACATCCCGACCGCAATGCCCAGTTCGACTATATCAACGCGAAAGTCTGTACTGCGGCACGGTTTTGAGGCACCCGGCTGCGCTTGCTCAAGCGGCCAAGGGTAAGGTGGCTGCGAGCGTCGGGTCAATCGCAATTCGCGGCATGGTTTGCTCCTCTCTGACCGTGGCGGGCGTTTTGTATCCATGCCGCGCGACGAGCCAAGTTTCGTTGTAGCGCCTGGCGAATGCGACGAGCTCGACGCGCAGTTCCTCGATGGTTTTGAACGTCCGCACCCAGAGCAAGTTCTCCTTCAAGGTTCGGATGAAGCGTTCGGCGACGCCATTGCCCTCGGGTTCGCGCACGAAGGACGGCGAAGCCTCGATGCCCAGACATTTGATCTCGGCCTGAAAATCGCGGGACATGTAATTGGAGCCATGATCGTGACGCAGCTTGAGCCCACGCGCCACGCCGGGCGCGATGGAACCGAAGCACCGATGCACCCCTTGCCGGACCGGCTCCAGCGCCTCGAAACGATTGGCTGAACGCGCGGCGTGAATGCCGACGACTTCCGAGTTCGCGTGTTCGACGGCGACGAAAACATAAGCCCGCCCTTCCTCGAGGGTGACGGTCTGGCTCATGTCCGTTCCCCACATTTCATTGACCTTGTCGGTGACAATGGTTCCGTCGTGCGTCTTCTCTTGGTTGCGGCCGACGCGATGGGGCGCGAGCAAGCCGTTCTCTCCCATCACCCGGCGCACGCGGCGAGGGCTCGAGCGAACCCCGGCAACGCGCAGTCGCGCCCAGATTTTGCGATAGCCTTCGCCATGGAAGTCTGACGCTTCGATTTGCCGGCGAATATGATCGGCCAGGTCGGCATCCGGACAAGGGCCTGTCGGGCCGGGGCGACGGGCAATCGCAGGCGAGGGCGCTCCCTTGAGAAAGCGATACACGCCGGCGCGCGAGACACGCCACGCGCGCGAGACCCGCGCCAGGCCATAAGAACGAGACATGGAAGGCGAGACCGTCTGGCTCATCGTCTCGACCTCCTTCGGGCCAAAGGGCTTTTGGCCTCCATGGCGGCGATCCTGGCGGACAGCAATTCGTTGTCCATGGTGATCTCGCCCACCTTGGATTTCAGTCGGGCGATTTCATCCTCGCGATCGTCGCGCTCACGTTCCTTCAGGGCCGACGCCGCGCCGGCGAGCGCTCGGTCCCGCCATTCGGTCAGCTTGGCCACCGAGACATTCGCTTCCCGGGCGACGACTTCCAACGGTTCGCCACGCAACAAACGCGCCACCACCGCCATCTTGCGTTGGACCGAATAGCGCTTCGGTCCTGCTTCAACGCCCGAGGGGGCGCCTGCGCCAGCTATGGGAGAGCGCTCCGGCGCCCCCTCGGGCTTCAGCCCTGCGTCAATCGTCATTTCGACACCTCCGTTGCGGTTCAATTACCGCAGCCAGATGTCTCAGTTAACCGTCACGCACCCCAATCAACGCGAAAGTCCTAGCGGCGCAGGCCCAACAACAGCCTGTCGTCTCCGTCGACACGAAGAAGAAAAAGCTGATCGGCAACTTCAAGAACGGCGGAACTGATTATCGTCCCAAGGGCAACCCGCAGCGGGTGAACGTGCACGACTTCGAGAATAAAAGGCTCGGCAAGGTGGTCCCGTACGGCGTGTACGATGTGACCGCCAACACCGGCTTCGTCAGCGTCGGGATCACCAGCGACACGGCCGAGTTTGCCGTGCAGTCCATTCGTTGCTGGCGCGAGCGCATGGGAGAGCAGCGCTATCCGAATGCCCAAGAGTTGACGATTACGGCGGACTGCGGCGGCTCCAATGGCGCGCGGGTGCGGCTCTGGAAGCTCGAACTGCAAAAGCTGGCCGATGAGACTGGGCTCGTGATCCACGTCCACCACTATCCGCCGGGCACGTCGAAGTGGAACAAGATCGAGCACCGGCTGTTCTGCCACATCACGCAGAACTGGCGCGGCCGGCCGCTCACCACTCGCCTCGCCGTGGTCGAACTAATCGGCGCCACCACCACCAAGACCAGCTTGAAAGTCGAAAGTGCGCTCGACACGCGCACCTACCGCAAGGGCATCCGGGTCAGCAAGGCCGAGATGACATCCCTCGACATCGCCGGCGATCAGTTCCATCCTGAATGGAACTATACGATTAGGCCCCGAAAGCCATCAAATCGTAGCACTTATTGTTCGTGATGTCCTAACTCGGTCGAACCGCCGCGGTACGGATCCGTATTGCCAGGTGGCGTGGGAGGGGCAGTGCCGCGAGGCATCCCCCTATCCCGATCAATCAGCATGCGACCGCCATGGATGAGTTCAACCGATATCCCGTCGTCCATACTTGGTCCTATAAACTATAAACTCGACAACGCCGATTGATATGATTCGAACTTTGGAAACTATGAACAAGTTATGGCCGCTCCAACCGCGTCAAGGACCGGCTCTACCCTCAGGGCCGCTATGCAGGGGCTCGGCCCGAACTGGCCGGTCAGCTGACAAGGAAGATCCTCGTTGCGCCAGCAGGGGACGCAGGGGAAGCTTTCATTGGAGATCACTGTCGCGTGGCGGTGATGACGGGTAAACAAGCTGCCGTCTGTCGGGCCGAACATGGCCACAACCGGAACATCGAAGGCCGACGCCGCGTGCAGGAACCCGGAGTCCATACACACCATCGCTTGAAGGGCGGAAACCAACGCAACCGACTGTCCCAGTGAAAGCCCTGCGGTAGAGGCGATGCCTGGGCCCAGAGTCAGATTGGTTTCAACATGATGAAAGATAATCACGTCGTAACGGGCCCGGAGCGCCTCAACGAAGCGACCGATATCCAAATGGTCCTTGTAGCTATCGCGCGAATAGGGCTGCACGCCGACGATCGGCCTAGCGCCAAAGCCTGCGCGATGAACAAAATCGTCGCGAAAAGCGCGCTGCGCGGAATCGAGAACGCATTCGATGCCCCAACCGTATCGGTCGAGCGTCCGCTTGTTAACTCCCATTCCGCGTGCGAAAAGTTCGACCCGCCCTTTCCTCGCGAACGGTCTGCGCGACGCTTCGTATCTGCCTGCCGGGCACAAAGTAAGATTGTACCACGTCCTGCATTCGGCAACGTCGACCGGCAGTTCGTCTATATCGATCAAGTCGATATGCGGATTGTTGCGAAAGAGATCAAAAAATCTCCGCTCAATCACGAGTTTGACCCGTGCCGAACGTGCCTGTGACAAGGCTCTCAGACCCGGGGTCATCATAAGCAGATCCCCAAACCCGCCCATCGCCCGCGTCACTATGATGTTGGGATGGCTCGCTCTTCCCCCTTTACGGGCTGCTTTAGAGAAATGAAGATCCCCGCGGCGTAGCAAAAAAAGACAGACCGCCGCGACCGATAGCCAGAAGTACGACATTAGAAACCGCGAAACGCGGCGCGGCGGAGAGCCGCACGCGAAATCCGACAGGGAAAGACGGCCGCTTCGCCGCGGCTGCGAACTGCCCGCCGTACGAACGCGGACGGTCTTTCGACCACATCCAACCAGTAGCCAGGCGAGCATTCCGTCGCAGGCGGGAGCGGAGACGATGAAAGCAATGAATTCGATGAGCTCTGCCGCAAAGTACCAGACAGCGTGCGGCCAAAGGCGCGCGAGTAGGATTGCGCGATTGAGGGCGAGTAGGCCCAGGCCATCGATCGCGCCTCCGGCAGCCCGGGCCTGGCAATCCAATTTCATCACTCTCGCGGCGTCCTTGAAATCGCCCTGGATCTTGTAAACCCTGTCAGCATATTCGCCGATCAGGGCGCGGACGCCAGCCGGATCGTTCATTACCAATCGCACTTCAGCTTTCAGAATACGCACCCGCATCAATTCGTCTGGATAGTAACGCACGTCGGTCTGCGCGAAGGCCTCGAGAATCTGTTCGAACCGCTCGACGATCGCGCTGTCCCCCTTGATGAGGGCCGGTCGGTTAATCTCGAAAACGCTTCGCATCGCGAGAATCACGCGTTCGCAGTCAGCAGGACGAATTCTCGGAAAGCCGGAAACGGTCCGCCC
Organism: uncultured Alphaproteobacteria bacterium; assembly: GCA_963741405.1. Lineage (GTDB taxonomy): Bacteria > Pseudomonadota > Alphaproteobacteria > Rhizobiales > Beijerinckiaceae > Roseiarcus. The sequence goes on along the minus strand of CAVUHX010000037.1, from coordinate 173,348 downwards.
CTGTCGACGCATGATGTCCAGAATGCGTTCCGCACTGCGGAAATCCGCGGCGTCGAACTCGTCAAGAAGCCGCGTGACGACGCCGGCAAAATCGGTAGGGCCTACCTCCGGCGCGCCGGATCTGGCGGTCCCGCTCAATAGCCGAAGGCGCCGGTGCGTCGAATCGTGGTGGATTTCCATACGCTTGACGACTCTTCCGGTGATGCACGGGCTGACTCCGCCGATCGTCTTCAGGTCGGGGGTCTCGGCTAGGGTGAGATTGCCAACGCAAGCTGCTTTTTGCAAGGCGTTGAAAGGTCCTGTTAGCGCAAAGTAGGAATGTCCCCTTTTAGAAAAACTGGGTATCCCCTTAACGCCCGCCGGCATCGGCGGTATGATTATAGGGAGGCGCCGTGCAACGCCATTTCTGGAGTTGATTATCCACGGACGTTCCAAGAGGTGGATGAGTGGTTTCGTAGCGACGCTGCTTGCCGGGAGTACATCCGCCGCCTGCGTTGGCCGGACGGGTTCCTGTGCCCGGAATGCGGCGTGGCCGCGGACCCGTGGGAGATGTCGCGCGGACGGTTGCGATGTCGCGCCTGCGAGTGGGAGACGTCGCTGACGGCTGGCACGGTGTTCCAGGATACCCGCAAGCCGCTGCGAATGTGGTTTCTTGCGATGTGGTTCGTCACCAGTCAGAAGAACGGCGTCAGCGCGCTCGGGCTGCAGCGGGCACTGGGGCTCGGCAGCTACGAGACGGCCTTGGCTGCACAAGCTGCGGCGGGCGATGGTCCGGCCTGGTCGGGATTGTCTCACGGGGACGGTAGAAGTCGACGAAACCTACGTCGGAGGCCCGGAAGGGGGCAAGCGTGGTCGGGGCGCCGAAGCCAAGACCATTGTCGCCGTGGCCGCCGAAAAGCGCGGTCGGGCCATCGGCCGGATCCGCCTTCGGCGCATCAAGGATGTGTCGGCGGATAACCTTCTCCCCTTCGTTCGGAGCGTCGTGGCGCCGGGGTCGGCAGTCCACACCGACGGATGGCGCGGGTATTCAGGGCTGGCGAACGCTGGCTACCAACACCAGATCACCGTCATCAGCGACGGTTTGGATTCAGCCCATGAAGTCATGCCGCGTGTTCACACGGTCGCCTCGCTTCTCAAGCGGTGGCTGCTCGGCACTCACCAGGGCGGCATCCAGCAACAACACCTCGATTACTACCTCGACGAATTCACTTTTCAGTTCAACCGGCGACGCTCAAATGCTCGCGGGTTGCTGTTCCACTGGCTCGCCCAGCAGGCGATTGCGGTCGACCCCGCGCCTTACAGTTCGATTGTCGGTCACGCCAGGACGAAGAAATCAGCTTAACGGGTGTGAAGGAGATACCCATTTTAGCAAATTCAGACCTCCTGACCTAGCGTAGCGCAAAATGTCCGGTTTTGGCGTCGGTCAGGGAGCCTGCGGAACAGCCGTGACGGTGCTACGCTCGATCGGCGAGCCGGGAAAGGCAAGCCCGATACGGGGCGGCGGACGCACTGAGAAGCGAATCCGCAGGCGCGAGCCGGGGAAGATTGTCGCGGTTTGGTCGAGCATCTCACAGAGGGCCTGGGCGGCGTGGGTTCGATGCGGCGAGCTGAGCGGAGCCAAGGTGATATGCAACTCGCTATCGGAGACGCGGATGTCGCCTGTCGCGGCGAACAGCTCATGGAGCAGGGTTCGCCCCTCTTGATCGGCACGGGCGTAGTGAGGTCGCAGTAGCGTTACTAGATCGCTCTCGGCCTGATAGGCGACCATCTTGATGATGTCGGTCAGGTGCTTGCGCTCGGTGGCGAGCTTGACCACGGCCCGCTCGCTGAGGTCTCGGACCTCGACGCGCTTAGCAACATCGCGGCGCTGCTCGAAGAGCCGGGCGACGCGAGCGCGGGCCGTGCGCAGCCGTTTGCCGAGCGTGCCATGAGCGATCTTGAACCCCCGCATGGTCGGCCGGTGCTGCCCGGCGTTGTCCGCGGCGGCGGCGCCGTATTCGCGTTCGAGTGTGTTTCGGCGTGGAAAAGTGACCCGCTGAGGCGGGGGATCGGCGTCCAAAATTGACCCCCTGATTTCCGATTTGTTCGGCTGCCTGCTTTGGCGCGAAGCGGGCGGTGAGGGATGCTGATTGTGGAGACGATTGGTCGGATACGGCGGGAGCATTTCGTTCAGGGCAAGACGATCAGGGAGATCGCGCGCGACCTGAGGCTGTCGCGCAACACGGTGCGCAAGGTCCTGCGATCGGCGGAGACGGCGTTTTTCTATGGACGAGAAGTTCAGCCGCGGCCGAAGCTGGGTGGCTGGACGGAAGACCTCGATCGGCTGCTGGCGAGGAACGCGGACGCTTCGGCGCGCGAGCGGATGACGCTGATCCGCATTTTCGAGGAGCTGCGGACGCTCGGCTACGAAGGCGGCTACGACGCCGTTCGACGTTACGCCCGCGCTTGGGCCAAGGCGAACGCGAGCGCGACGGCGAGCGCCTTCGTCCCGCTGACGTTCTCGCCGGGCGAGGCCTACCAGTTCGACTGGAGCCACGACATCGTTGTGATGGACGGGGTAACGACGACCGTGAAGGTCGCGCACATCCGTCTTTGCCACAGCCGCATGATGCTCGCACGCGCCTATCCGCGCGAAACGCAGGAGATGGTTTTCGACGCCCACGAGCGGGCGTTCGCGTTCTTCAGGGGCGCCTGCTCGCGCGGCATCTACGACAACATGAAGACGGCGGTGGAGACGATCTTCGTCGGCAAGGATCGGCAATACAATCGCCGCTTCCTCCAGATGTGCTCGCATCACCTCGTCGAGCCCGTTGCCTGCACGCCGGCCTCGGGCTGGGAGAAGGGCCAGGTCGAGAACCAGGTCGGCCTCGTGCGCGAGCGCTTCTTCACCCCGCGCTTGCGCGTCAGGAATTACGACGAACTGAACGCCTGGCTGATGGACAAATGCATCGCCTGGGCCAAGGCGCATTCTCATCCCGAACAGCCCGACAGGACGATCTGGGAGGTCTTCGAGGAAGAGCGCCCCAAGCTCATTCCCTATCGCGGCCGCTTCGACGGCTTCCATGCCCTGCCGGCCTCGGTGTCGAAGACCTGCCTCGTCCGCTTCGACAACAACAAATACTCGGTGAGCGCCAGCGCGGTCGGCCGCCCGGTCGAAGTCCACGCCTACGCCGATCGCGTCGTGATCCGCCAGGACGGGCGCATCGTGGCGGAACACCCACGCCGCTATGGGCGTGGCGCGACGGTCTATGATCCTTGGCATTACGTTCCGGTCCTGGCGCGCAAGCCGGGAGCCTTGCGCAACGGGGCGCCGTTCAAGGACTGGGTGCTGCCGACGGCGCTCGATCGCGTGCGGCGCAAGCTTGCCGGCTCCGACGACGGCGACCGGCAGATGGTCAAAATCCTCGCCGCCGTGCTCACCGATGGATTGCTTGCGGTGGAGGCCGCCTGCCTTCAGGCGCTGTCCGAGGGCGTCCATTCGGCCGACGTCGTCATCAACATCCTCGCGCGTCAGCGCGATCCCGGACCGGCGGCGACGATCATGACGCCCGACGCGTTGCAGCTCCGTCACGCGCCGATCGCCGACTGCGCCCGATACGACCAACTCAGGAGCGTGTAACCCATGGAAAGAACCGAAGTCCTCGACATGATGAGCAGCCTCAAGCTCTACGGGATGAGGAGCGCCTACGACGAGACGCTGACCACGGCGCTCAAGCGCAAGCATGAGCCGCAGCGTTTCGTCGGCGATCTCCTGAAAGCCGAGATCTCGGAGAAGCAGGCGCGCTCGATCAAATACCAGCTCACAGTCGCCAAGCTGCCGCTGGCCAAGGACGTCGACGACTTCGCGTTCAAGAACTCGCCGATCAACGAGGCTCTCGTGCGCGACCTCGCCGCCCGCGGCTTCCTTGCCCAGCAGCGCAACCTCGTCCTGGTCGGGGGAACCGGCACCGGCAAGACGCACCTGGCCATCGCGATCGCGCGAAGCTGCATCCGCGCCGGATCGCGCGGGCGCTTCTTCACCACCGTCGATCTCGTCAATCAGCTCGAGGCTCAGGCGCGCGCCGGCCGCCAGGGACGGCTTGCTGATTATCTCACCCGCCTCGACTTCGTGATCCTCGACGAACTCGGCTATCTCCCCTTCGCCCAGGCCGGCGGGCAATTGCTGTTCCACCTGATCAGCCGTCTCTATGAGCGCACCTCGATCATCGTCACCACCAACCTCGCCTTCGGCGAATGGCCGAGCGTGTTCGGCGATCCAAAAATGACCACCGCGCTGCTCGACCGCCTCACCCATCACTGCGACATCGTCGAGACCGGCAACGAAAGCTGGCGCTTCAAGAACCGCGCCTGACGCGAGACAATCTCAGGTCAACCAAACCGCGCTCGCCCCGGCTGCGCAACCCCGACCAGCTACGCCGGGCCGAGCGCTGCCGTCCGCGCCCTGGCACCAACAGGGGTCAATTTTGGACGCCGATCGGGGGTCAATTTTGGACGCCGATTGACACCGTAGGCGCAGCTTACCTTTGAGGAAGCGCACGGGCTGGTCGTGCAGAAGATAGTCCACCCGGCATCCGTCGAGCTCGGCGTGACGGGCGATGAACCGCCGCTCATTGATGCGACGGCGCCGGCCCTTGCGATAGGTCAGCAAGTCGAAGCCGCCCTTGATCATCATATCGAACAACTTCGGGCTCCAGCTGCCGCGGTCGAAGACGATGGTGACCCGTCGCTCGCCGACCAGGTCGCGCACTTCGCGAAGCAGCCGGGGCAAGGCCTTCGTCAACGCCACGTCGACCTCCCCGGTCACCACCAGCAACGGGTCGCCGGAGCGGTCGTTGATCCAGTCGTCGGTGCTGGCGGGCATGGCCAGATGGCGGCGCGCCACGTAAGCCTTTGATGCGATGGCGCGTTGGCCGTGATAGGCGCGCACATGGCCGTCGATGTACAAGAACCCCATGAGATGTCCGCGCTGATCGACACGCAGACGCGCAAGCTCCGCGCCCAGCTGCTCGGCGCAATGGTGTGCCGCGAGGCGGGTGAGCCGGCGCCGCAGCGTCTTCACCTCCGGCGCGCGGTCGAGCCCGAGGAGCCTGCCGAACGCGGCCGGGTCGCGTTCCTTGAGATGCTCGGGCCGCTTGATGCGCAGCAGCGCCATGAGCAGGAGCGTCAGCAAGGTCGTGCGCAGGCCATAGAAGGCCGGACCGATCTCACCGTAGAGCTTGCGGCTGATCCGAAACAACCCGCTCTCGACCAGGCACGGGAGAGCGAGCAGGACGCCGACACCGGGAACCGAGGCCCCCTCGCGAAAGAGCGGTGCGGCATCATCGAGCAGCCCCAGATGGGCGAGTTGCCGATCGAAGCTGCGATCGCTCGCGTCGCGGTCGAGGCTCATCGGCGCCGGTTCGGCGTCGTCCTCAGCCGCGCTGATTGGATCGCCAGCCCGTCCTTCACTGATGGCGCGGAGCCATCCTCATCATCGTCGGTCGACTTCGCAGACGGCACGCCCGCCGCCGGCGGCGCCCCGCCGCTGCGGTCGTCATCCCGGCGAACGCAAGCTGTGCGCTCTCGGCGGGCGTCGAAGGTCCGACCAGCTTGCGAATCGCCTTCTCGCTCACCCCCCAGCCGGTGCGCGACCGCCCGGTTGCTCATCCCCTGGCTTTTCAGCAGCTCGATGCTGCGTAGACGTTGCCCGGAGATCCGTCGCCGACCGCGACGCCAGCCTTCCTCGCGACCGAGCGCCGCCATCCCGCCCTGCACATAGCGCGCTTGGTGACGCCGCACGGTGCGCACCGATCGATCAAACGCCCGCGCCACGTCCGTTTGCTGGGCGAACCCCGACTCCACCAGGAACACCATCGCATAGGCCTCGGCGACCGCATCCTCGGCGCGATAGTGATGCACCGGCAGTCCACCCACAACGATCACGCGCTGATCCGCTTCGATCCGCAAGCTGCAGCGCGCATTGATCACCACGGTATTCGACGCCGCCGGAGATGGCAGCGCCAAGGCTTGTTGGGTACTCATGCCCCGAGCTAGAGCGGACAAGTTTGGGTCCGCAAAGGCCGCCGTGAAACCTCATTGTTTCAGGGGGATGCGCCGTGAGCATCAGAAAAACCGGACACGTATTGGTCCGCACCTCGCACAGCCGTGGGCAGCCGAAAGGCCGTAAGCGTGATGTGACGGCCGCCTTACGGAAGCGGTTGGCGTTGCTTAGGTGTCCACCTGCGATTTGGTGGGCGCCTGATGACGACGGCGAAGAGATCGAGAGGGCTTGAATTTGGCGGGGTCGGGGCCGGCCCGCGGGCGAAGCGCCGCTCGTGGAGCACGGCGGAGCGACAGCGGATCGTGGAGGCGGCTCTGGCGCCGGGCGCTTCGGTTGCGGGCGTGGCGCGGGCGCACGACGTCAACGCGAACCTGGTGTTCAAATGGATCCGTCGGTCGCGGGAAGGCTGGCGCGATCGCCGCCGCGCATTGCGGCGATCGCCCGGGGCCGACGCGGCCCCGTCGTTCATCCCCATTCGTCTTATTGCGAAGGATGCGGTCGCGGGGGAGGGCGGCGCGCCGAGCCGGCGGTGTGATCCGCCGAGCTCTGCGCGGCTCGGGACGATGGAGATTTGCCTTCCCGACGGCGCGCAAGTTCGCATCGAAGGCGGCGTCGACGGCGAGGTCCTGCGTCTCGTGCTTTCGACGCTGAGCGGTCTGTGATGCTGCACGTGGCGCCTGGCGTCAAAGTCTACCTCGCATGCCAACCCGTCGACATGCGGCGCGGCTTCGACGGGCTGTCGGCGGACGTGGCGCGGATTCTCGCCGCCGATCCGTTTTCGGGCGCGGCCTTCGTCTTCCGAGGCAAACGCGGCGACTACGTGAAGATTTTGACTTGGGACGGCTCGGGTCTGTGTCTGTTCGCCAAGCGGCTGGAGAAGGGCAAGTTCGTCTGGCCGCCGATCGTCGAAGGCGCTCTGCAACTGACGGCGGCGCAACTGGCGCTGCTGCTCGAAGGCATCGATTGGCGTCGCACCGTGGCGTCGCCGCGGACGGAGCGTCCAAGGATCGCCTGAGCGCCTGGACTCACCACAAAAATCAGGTGACTCCGAGAGATTGCGGCTGCGCCGGAGGCGCGCTTGTGGTACGAATTGTCATGTCGCTGTCGACGCCTGATTCGCCTCGAGATCCCGACGATCTGCGCCGCTTGGCGGATGATCTGCAACGCGACGTCGCCTGGCTCAGGGCCGAGGTTCACGCCAAGGCGCTGCTGATCGAGAAGCTGCGCGCCCAGCTCGCCGTTCTTCGTCGCGCCCGCTACGGCCGCAAGTCGGAGAAGCTCGATGCGCAAGTCGAGCAACTCGAGCTGTTGATCGACGATATCGAAGCGGGCGTCGCCGAGACGCTCGCGCGCGCCGGGGTCGCGGAGTCGGAAGCGGACGAGGCGACCGAGACCGGCGCCTCGTCGAAGAAGAAGCGCAAGCCTTCGAACCGCGCTCCCTTGCCCGACCATTTGCTGGCGGAGACGGTCGTCCACGAAGCGCCGTGCGTGTGCCCGATCTGCGGCGGCGACAAGTTCGGCCGGATCGGCGCCGACGAGCGCGAGGTGCTCGAATACGTCCCCTCCCACTTCAAGCGCGTCGTGCACGTGCGGCCGAAGATGAGCTGCCGGGCGTGCGAGACCGTCGTCCAGGCGCCGATGCCGACGCTGCCGATCGAGAAGGGGCGCCCGGGCCCGGCGCTGCTCGCCCATGTCGTCGTGTCGAAGTTCTGCGATCATCTGCCGCTGTATCGTCAGGCCGACATCTACGCCCGCAGCGGCGTTGAGATCGACCGTTCGGTCATGGCGGGCTGGATCGGCCGTCTCGCGGGACTGCTCGAACCCTTGAGCGAGAGGATCGAGCGCCATGTTCGCGCCGGCCTCGCGCTGCACGCCGACGACACGCCGGTCCCGGTGCTCGATCCCGGCAAAGGCAAGACCAAGACCGGCCGGCTATGGACCGCAGTGCGCGACGAACGCCCGTTCGGTTCCACGACGCCGCCCGCCGCCTTCTATCGGTATTCGCCTGACCGCAAGGCCGAACACGCGCATGCGTTGCTCACGGGCTGTCGCGGCTTCCTGCATGCCGACGGCTACGCCGGCTTCGCCGATCTTTACAAACCCGAGCCGGAGACCGGCGTTCCCCGCCTGACCGAAGTCGCCTGCTGGGCCCACGCCCGGCGCAAGATCTATGACGTGCATGTCGAGACCGGCTCGCCCGCCGCGCGCGAGGCGCTGGAAAGGATCGCCCGTCTGTTCGCCATCGAGGCCGACATTCGCGGGCGCAGTCCGGGCGAGCGCCAGCAAGTCCGACGGCGACGCTCGGCGCCGATGCTGGCCGACCTCAAAGCCTTCCTCGACGCGACGCTCGCCACGATCAGCGGCAAGAGCTCCCTCGCCGGCGCTATTCGCTATGCGACCTCGCGCTGGGCCGCTCTCACCCGCTTCGTCGACGACGGCCGGCTCGAAATGACCAACAACGCCGCCGAACGCGCTATCCGTCCGCTGGCTCTGGGGCGTAAAAACTATCTCTTCGCCGGCTCCGACGACGGAGGCCGCCGAGCCGCCATCATGTACACGCTCATCGAGACCGCTCGCCTCAATGACGTCGATCCCGAGGCTTGGCTCGCCGACGTCATCGCCCGCATCGCCGACCATCCGATCAATCGCGTCGACCAGCTCCTGCCTTGGAACTGGTCGCCGATCCCAGCCCAGGCCAAGGCAGCCTGATCAGCCTCGCGCGGTCATCGCATCACGCTTACGAAAGGCCAGAGATTTCAGTCCTCGAAATCGGCTATGTCAGGAGGTCAGAATCTTGACAACGCTTCCTTCTCCTCCTGCGTCAGATGATCGACGTTCTTGAGGAAGATGTAGCGCCGGCCCTTGATCTGGAAGTTGTTCCGCGCTTCCTCGCGCCGCCCTGGTCGACGGCCTCGTTGGCGAGTTTGATGACGTGCAATTTGTCGAACGCGATCTCGGCGTTGTCGAAATTCGCCTTGATCCCCCATGTCGATGCTGGCGTCGGTGACCGCCTCGCGCTTGCCGCCGTGCGCCTCGAGGAAATCCGCGAATTCCTTCACCGTCGCAGCGTCCTTGCCGTCGGCCACGTAGATGACTTTGCGTCGCGCCATGTCGACGAACAGGCTGATGTAGTCGTGGCCGCGCCGCGCCGAGGTTTCGTCGGCGGCGATGCGCCGCACCTGCGACAAATCCAGCCCCTCCACCGCGCGCCAAACGTAGTGCTCGACGATCCGCCACAAGCGCGTGTCGTGCTCGCCGAGCCGCTTGGCCGCATTGGCGATCGGCATCGCCTTGGCCAGCGCCAGCACGTAGGCCTCGAACAACAACGTGAACCCGGAACCCGCCCGAGCCCACGGCGTGGCGACCTTCCGCACCCCGCAGTTCGGACAGTTCACGCGCGGCACACGAGCGTGCAACAGCGTGCGATGCTGGAAGAAGTCCAGATGCCGCCACGTCTCGTCCTTCGTGTCGTGAACCGCACAACCCTCGCCTCCGCACTCAGCGCAGGCGAACCGGCTCCCGCGTGGAAAATCCACGTACAAATCGAGCCGACCATCCTCGACCGCAAACTCGCTACGCGTCACCATCCACGGCGACTGCAACCCAAGGGCCAACTGGAAAAGATCGGTGTCTCGCATCCCCTCAGGCTAAACGCGATCCCCCCTCAGGCTAAACGCGACCCCCCTCAGCGATCGCCAACCCGCCCCCAAATTCCGACTTACCCACTCCTTTCAGCGAGGAGCCTAATTCTTGGGAGTCGCCTAAGTGTTGGAGCGGGCGAAGGGAATCGAACCCTCGTATGAAGCTTGGGAAGCTTCCGTTCTACCATTGAACTACGCCCGCTTACCGCCTCCCCTCCGCCGCGCCGCTTCCCCCGCCAGGACGCGCGCGCCCTCGCACATGAAGCGGCCATCGACCGGCGATGGCAGGAGAGGAGGGACTCGAACCCCCAACCCCCGGTTTTGGAGACCGGTGCTCTACCAATTGAGCTACACTCCTAGCTCGCCTGTTCATGCCGTATCGCGCGCCCCGATGCAAGCTTGACGTGGAGCGGGTCGGGGCCCGGACCGCTTCCGCCGCGGTCCGCGGGGAGCGGCCGTCAGGTCTGTCCGTTCATGCCGCGGGAGAGGCATTTCCGTTCCCGACAGGTGGCCGCACGGCGGACGCTTCCGTTTCCAGCCATGGTAAACCATCGTTATCGTCTGGCGGAACATCGTGGAGACGCCCGTCGCGCGCAAGGCGCAGCTGGCGATCGGGGAACTGTGGCGAGAGAACAAGTGTTGAACCTATAGCGGTGTCACGCGAGGATCCGAAATTCCTTCGGGTCGATGACGCGGAAATTGTCGGTGATGGTTGACGAGAACTCGTCGAACCGCTGTGGCACGGTTTCACGCAGGAAACCGAGCACGGCCTCGGCGAAGTCGCGGAATTTGGCGTAGCATCTGTTGTGGGTGACGTTTTCGTGCATCACCTTCCAGAGCCGCTCGATCGGGTTGAGATGGGGACAGTATGACGGCGCGAAGTGCAGGACGATGCGCCTCCCTGGCTGTTGCAGCCAGCCCTGGACGACTTTGGCGTGGTGGTAGCGGGCGTTGTCGAGGAAAACATGGATGCGGCTCATCGTCGAATAGGAGCGCTCCAGCGCCTCGAACAAGGCGATCGTGCTTGCCGCGTCGACGGTCTGGACATCCCTCATCCTGAGCTTGTCGAAGGATGATGCGGGTCTGTCCGGTCTCCAGGTCGATCGCGCCGTGCAGGTTCAGCCGGTCGCGCCCGGACGCCGCGGGAAGCGCGCAGCGCTGTCCGCGCGGCAGCCAGCGTCCAGCGGGCTTGGCCTGGTGGGTCGGATGGACGGCGTCGACGTAGACGACCGTCTCGTCCGGGCTGAGCGAGTTGCGCAAGTCCTCATGCGCGTCGATGAACTTTTGCTGGGTTTCCGCGTCGATCTTGCCGGGCACGGATTCCGGCTTCTTCCAGTCGAAGCCGATGCGGTTCATCAGCTTGATCAGTCCGGAGCGGCCATAGTCGAACTCGAACCGATCCAGGATGAATTGCCCGATTTCGGTGGTCGACGTCGGCAGCACCTCCGTCGCCCAGGCGCGCAATTCGTCGATCCGGAGGGGCGACAGCCGTCCGGTTCCGCCCTTCAGGTCGAACAGGACGATCGCCTCGACGCCGCCTTCCTGGAATTCCTTGAGCCAGATGCGGATGGTCGAGTCGTCGAGGAACAGCGCTTCGGCGACCTCGGCGTAGGACCAGCCCTTGTCGAGCAGAAGGATGGCATTCGCCCGGCGGACGATGCGATGCTCCTCCAGCCCGTCCCCTGACGATCTTCACCAGGTCGGCCCGATCCGCTGCGCTCAGGAAATAGCAATTCGACTTCACCAGGCGACTGGAATCGATCCCGCTGATTCGGTCAAACGATTTTCGGATGGGCGCGGAATCCCGCTATGGCGACGGCCAGAAACAGGTGAATCGGGTTTGGGAGTTTACCAGCGTCGGCTGTTTGGGGGATTCCTGTCTTCGAGACCAGCGTCTATATCGTGGTCGATGATAGATGAATCGCCCCTCCGTATCCGATTTGAAGCGCTTCGTTCCTCGCTTGACGAGCGAGGCCGACGGTTGAGCGCCGCGGCGGAGGCGAAGGCGGCCGGCTACGGCGGGATCGCGGCCGCCGCGCGTGCGACGAAGGTCGCCCGAAGCACGATCGGACGCGGTCTGAAGGACCTGCGGGACCCCGGCTCTCTGACCGGGAAGGTGCGTCGCAAGGGCGGGGGGAGCCCTCGGTTGACGACGAGGGACCCGACGCTTCTGGAGGACTTGCAACGATTGCTCGAGCCCGCGACGATGGGCGATCCGATGCGGCCGTTGCGATGGGTCTCCAAGAGCCACGACAAGCTGGCGAGGGCGCTTCGGGCGATGGGTCACAAGGTGAGCTCCTCGACCATTCCCAAACTGTTGGAGGAACTGAAATATTGCCGCCATTTCAACCGCAAGACCAAGGAAGGCGGCAAACATCCCGATCGCGACGCTCAGTTCGAATATATCAACGCCAAGGCCGAGGCGTTTCAGGCGGCCGATCAGCCGGTGATATCGATCGACGCGAAGAAGAAGGAATTGCTCGGCGAATTCAAGAACGGCGGCAGCGACTATGGGCCGCAAGGCCAGCCGATCGAGGTCAACACCCACGATTTCGAGGACAAGGAACTGGGCAAGTTCGTCCCCAACGGAATCTACGACATCGGCGCCAATCTCGGCTATGTCAGCCTCGGAATCGACCATGATACCGGGCAATTCGCCGTAAATGGCGCTCGCCTCTGGCTCGATCGGATGGGCCGGGAGCGTTATCCCTCGATGACGCGTCTCATGATCACCGCCGATGGCGGAGGCTCCAACGGCTCGCGCCTACGGCTATGGAAGGTGGCGCTGCAACAACTCGCCGACGAGACCGGCCTGACCATCCAGGTCTGCCATTATCCGCCGGGGACCTCGAGTAGAGTCGACGACTGGCGCGGTAGCGGTAGGTCCCGAGGAGTGGCCGTTGTCCGGCAGCTTTCGCTGTTTGCCGGTGCCTCAGGTTAGGGCCATGGCTCCGTTTCCAGTCGCCGCTCGTCAGTAGGGTCGAGGACAGGCGCGCCGGTTTAGGTCGAAGTTTGAGTCTCCTGTTGGCTCGCTCTTTCGTCTGCGAGTGTCTCAGTATCTCGACCGTACCACGTCTCCTGTCCCCGCCACGTCGAACGCAGCTTGCGGATTTCCCGCACTGCGCTCCCCCATCTGCTTCGCGTCGAGGTTTATGGACCTATCCTGCTGGGACGACTTTCGGCGCGGATCGCTTCACGCGATAGCTGTCGAACAGCCCCAGCGTGTCGTAGAGCCAACGCCTATTCCACCGCTTCCAACCGAAGCCTTGTCGTTTCCGTGCATGCGCCAGATGACGCCTGACCTTCTTTTCTGCCCGGTCCTTGATGAAGCTGAAGCACTCGCTATTTCATCGAATCGTTGAAACCAATCATATGCGCGCGGGATTCATTTTTCCTGACGTGGCTTGTAGCCTTGCTGCTTTGATTCGGAAGCGAGGTGTGAGGTGATGGCGGGTCGACGGCGGGCGATTGAATTGGCGATTGGCGAGGAGGATGTGGCGGCGTTGGGCGCGATTGCCCGCTCGCGTACGGAATTGGCGAGCCGGGTTGATCGAGCGCGGATGCTGCTGGCCTACCGGGAAGACGGATCGTTTTTTGCGGTGGGGCGAGCCTTGGGCGCGCACCATCAGACCGTCCAGCGCTGTGTCGAGCGGGCGTTGGTCTATGGCCCGATGGCGGCGCTCGACGATCGACCGCGGCCCGGCAGGGAGGCGACGATCACCGCCGAGGCCAAGGCATGGGTTGTCGACCTCGCCTGCCGCAAGGCCAAGGACCTCGGCTATCCCCACGAATTGTGGACAACGCGGCTTCTCGCCTGCCATGCGCGTGAGCATGGGCCGGCGGAGGGCCACGCTTGCCTTGCCAAGTTGGCTCAGGGGACGGTGTGCAATATCCTCAACGAGCAGGAGATCAAGCCGCACAAGGTCCGCTATTACCTGGAACGCCGCGATCCGGAGTTCAAGCAGAAGATGGCGGAGGTTCTGTGCGTCTATGGCGAGGTGAAGCTTATTCGGGAGAGCGCGGCCGCCGCGAAGCAAAAGCCGGGCGATGCGGTGGCGATTGTCTCCTACGATGAAAAGCCCGGCATTCAGGCAATCGCCACGACGGCCCCGGACCTGCCGCCCGAGCCCGGCAGACATGCGACCTTCGCGCGCGACTACGAGTACAAGCGCCACGGCACGGTCAGCTTGCTGGCCGGCATTGATCTGCTCACCGGCCAGGTCCACGCTCTCGTCAAGGACCGCCACCGCAGCCGCGAATTCATTGAATTCCTCCAGCTCCTCGACGCCGCCTATCCGACCCATACGGCGATCAAGCTGATCCTCGACAATCATTCGGCGCACATCTCCAAGGAGACCAAGGCTTGGCTCGCCGCCCAACCGGAAGGCTGTGTTTCGGCGTGGAAAAGTGACCCGCTGAGGCGGGGGATCGGCGTCCAAAATTGACCCCCTGATTTCCGATTTGTTCGGCTGCCTGCTTTGGCGCGAAGCGGGCGGTGAGGGATGCTGATTGTGGAGACGATTGGTCGGATACGGCGGGAGCATTTCGTTCAGGGCAAGACGATCAGGGAGATCGCGCGCGACCTGAGGCTGTCGCGCAACACGGTGCGCAAGGTCCTGCGATCGGCGGAGACGGCGTTTTTCTATGGACGAGAAGTTCAGCCGCGGCCGAAGCTGGGTGGCTGGACGGAAGACCTCGATCGGCTGCTGGCGAGGAACGCGGACGCTTCGGCGCGCGAGCGGATGACGCTGATCCGCATTTTCGAGGAGCTGCGGACGCTCGGCTACGAAGGCGGCTACGACGCCGTTCGACGTTACGCCCGCGCTTGGGCCAAGGCGAACGCGAGCGCGACGGCGAGCGCCTTCGTCCCGCTGACGTTCTCGCCGGGCGAGGCCTACCAGTTCGACTGGAGCCACGACATCGTTGTGATGGACGGGGTAACGACGACCGTGAAGGTCGCGCACATCCGTCTTTGCCACAGCCGCATGATGCTCGCACGCGCCTATCCGCGCGAAACGCAGGAGATGGTTTTCGACGCCCACGAGCGGGCGTTCGCGTTCTTCAGGGGCGCCTGCTCGCGCGGCATCTACGACAACATGAAGACGGCGGTGGAGACGATCTTCGTCGGCAAGGATCGGCAATACAATCGCCGCTTCCTCCAGATGTGCTCGCATCACCTCGTCGAGCCCGTTGCCTGCACGCCGGCCTCGGGCTGGGAGAAGGGCCAGGTCGAGAACCAGGTCGGCCTCGTGCGCGAGCGCTTCTTCACCCCGCGCTTGCGCGTCAGGAATTACGACGAACTGAACGCCTGGCTGATGGACAAATGCATCGCCTGGGCCAAGGCGCATTCTCATCCCGAACAGCCCGACAGGACGATCTGGGAGGTCTTCGAGGAAGAGCGCCCCAAGCTCATTCCCTATCGCGGCCGCTTCGACGGCTTCCATGCCCTGCCGGCCTCGGTGTCGAAGACCTGCCTCGTCCGCTTCGACAACAACAAATACTCGGTGAGCGCCAGCGCGGTCGGCCGCCCGGTCGAAGTCCACGCCTACGCCGATCGCGTCGTGATCCGCCAGGACGGGCGCATCGTGGCGGAACACCCACGCCGCTATGGGCGTGGCGCGACGGTCTATGATCCTTGGCATTACGTTCCGGTCCTGGCGCGCAAGCCGGGAGCCTTGCGCAACGGGGCGCCGTTCAAGGACTGGGTGCTGCCGACGGCGCTCGATCGCGTGCGGCGCAAGCTTGCCGGCTCCGACGACGGCGACCGGCAGATGGTCAAAATCCTCGCCGCCGTGCTCACCGATGGATTGCTTGCGGTGGAGGCCGCCTGCCTTCAGGCGCTGTCCGAGGGCGTCCATTCGGCCGACGTCGTCATCAACATCCTCGCGCGTCAGCGCGATCCCGGACCGGCGGCGACGATCATGACGCCCGACGCGTTGCAGCTCCGTCACGCGCCGATCGCCGACTGCGCCCGATACGACCAACTCAGGAGCGTGTAACCCATGGAAAGAACCGAAGTCCTCGACATGATGAGCAGCCTCAAGCTCTACGGGATGAGGAGCGCCTACGACGAGACGCTGACCACGGCGCTCAAGCGCAAGCATGAGCCGCAGCGTTTCGTCGGCGATCTCCTGAAAGCCGAGATCTCGGAGAAGCAGGCGCGCTCGATCAAATACCAGCTCACAGTCGCCAAGCTGCCGCTGGCCAAGGACGTCGACGACTTCGCGTTCAAGAACTCGCCGATCAACGAGGCTCTCGTGCGCGACCTCGCCGCCCGCGGCTTCCTTGCCCAGCAGCGCAACCTCGTCCTGGTCGGGGGAACCGGCACCGGCAAGACGCACCTGGCCATCGCGATCGCGCGAAGCTGCATCCGCGCCGGATCGCGCGGGCGCTTCTTCACCACCGTCGATCTCGTCAATCAGCTCGAGGCTCAGGCGCGCGCCGGCCGCCAGGGACGGCTTGCTGATTATCTCACCCGCCTCGACTTCGTGATCCTCGACGAACTCGGCTATCTCCCCTTCGCCCAGGCCGGCGGGCAATTGCTGTTCCACCTGATCAGCCGTCTCTATGAGCGCACCTCGATCATCGTCACCACCAACCTCGCCTTCGGCGAATGGCCGAGCGTGTTCGGCGATCCAAAAATGACCACCGCGCTGCTCGACCGCCTCACCCATCACTGCGACATCGTCGAGACCGGCAACGAAAGCTGGCGCTTCAAGAACCGCGCCTGACGCGAGACAATCTCAGGTCAACCAAACCGCGCTCGCCCCGGCTGCGCAACCCCGACCAGCTACGCCGGGCCGAGCGCTGCCGTCCGCGCCCTGGCACCAACAGGGGTCAATTTTGGACGCCGATCGGGGGTCAATTTTGGGGGTGCGATTCAAACCGATGCAGGGTAGGTTCGGTTTGATTGATTTGGCGGGAGGCGACGGATGTCGGTCGGGGATTTGAGCGATGAGGGGCTGATGGCGGCGTTGCGGGCGCATCCGGAGCTTCGCCAGCGGGTGTTTTCGATTGTGCTGGCGGTCGAAGGCGACGAGGGGGCATTGACGGAAGCCGACGCGGCGGAAGAGCGGATGGTCGAGGAGACGCGTCTTCTGGGACGGGAGGCGTTGCGCACTTGGGCCGAGCGGCGGGTCGAGGCGACGGAGCGGGAGATTCGCCAACGCCCGCAGATGCATCGCCAAGGCGAAAAAAACTCCGCTGGCATACGAAATTCGGCGAAATAGAGGTTCGGGAGCCGCAATATCGGTTCGGGAGGCAGCGGGTGCGTCCATTCGTGCTCGGGGCGAAGGTGAGCCCGCTCGGGTGTTCGCGGCCGCTGCAGCGCGCCATCGTCGACTTCGCCGCCGATCAGCCCTTCGCGCAGGCGCGCGCCAAGCTTGAGGAGCACTACGGCTTGGCGATCGGCGAGAGCACGATCCAGCGGATCACGTTCGCCCACGCCCGGGCGATGCATGAAAGCAGTCGTCGGGATTTGGAGTTTCCGGAAGCGCCGGGCCTTCGCAAGCCGATCGTCGTCGAGACGGACGGCGGCATGGTTCCGATCGTCGAGCCGAGCAGGGAGGAGAAGGACAAGCGCAAGGGCAAGACGCTGTCCTGGCGGGAGGCGAAGCTGTCGCTGGCGCACGCGCAAGGGAACTGCACGCCGGTTTATGCGGGCTCGATCGAGGGCGGGGTCGAAGAGGCCGGGCGCCAGCTGCTTTCCTGCGCGGTTCGCGCCGGCTTCGGGGCGAACTCCCGGGTTCACGCGGTCGGCGACGGCGCGCCCTGGATCGTCGGCCAAATCGAGCAGCAGTTCGGCGATCAGGGCTGCTACCTGATTGATTTCTATCACGTCTGCGAATACCTGGGCGCCGCCTCGGCGGCGATCGCGCCCGACCCGGCGGCGCGCAGCGCATGGATGGAGACGCAGAAGGAGGCGCTCAAAGGCGGGCGTCTCGACGCCGTCCTGCGGGCGCTCGTCGGACATTGCGAGCCCCCCAAGCCGACGACCAGCACGCGCCGGTGCGAACCTGCCATCGTTATCTTGGCGCTCGCGCCAACCAGTTGAACTATCGCCAGGCCCTGGCCGACGGACTGCCGATCGGCTCCGGCGAGATCGAAAGCGCCCATCGCTACGTCGCCCAGCAACGCCTGAAGCGGCCCGGCGCCTGGTGGCGCGTCGAGCATGCCGAACATATGCTCGCCTTGCGGATAAACCGAATCAACGGCAACTGGGACGCCTACTGGAAAGCCCTCGCCCGGCAACGTGCCGCTGCAGCCAATGACAATAGCCCGAACAAATCACTACGCCGCACCGCCTGATTGCACCACTTTGGATCGCACCCCAATTTTGGACGCCGATTGACAGACGGCGGCCTGCCCATTCCACTGGTGGGTTGGCTCTCACATTGATCCTTTCGAGGCCTCGACGATGTTCGCTTGTGCTGCGGCCCGTATGGCCCGCTGATCCCCAAAAGGGACCTTTTTCCCAAAGTGCTTCAGACCATTCGTTGCCTCCTGATCCGCTCCGGGCGCTTCCGGCTGGAGCGAGAGTTGCCGGGTGGGATTTGCACCCACGACACCTGTGCACCTTGGCAAGGCACACAGTGGAACAAGATCGAGCACCGCATGTTCTGCCACATTACCCAGAACTGGCCGCCATGCCTCTCGTCAGCCTCCTCGTGGCCATCGAACTGATCGCAAACACCACGACGAAAACCGGACTCAAAATCCGCTGCGAACTCGATCCCAGCCCCTATCCCAAGGGCATCAACATCTCCGACGAGCAAATGGCGACACTCAACATAAAACGCGATTCCTTCCATCCAGAATGGAACTACAGCATCTCGCCCAGACGTCCGAACGTGGAGCAATAATTCTTGGCTGGGATTTGCATCGCCTGGATCGTGTCCAGGTTCTGCGCTTCCAATCTCAGACCTCCTGACCTAGCGTAGCGCAAAATGTCCGGTTTTGGCGTCGGTCAGGGAGCCTGCGGAACAGCCGTGGCGGTGCTACGCTCGATCGGCGAGCCGGGAAAGGCAAGCCCGATACGGGGTGGCGGACGCACTGAGAAGCGAATCCGCAGGCGCGAGCCGGGGAAGATTGTCGCGGTTTGGTCGAGCATCTCACAGAGGGCCTGGGCGGCGTGGGTTCGATGCGGCGAGCTGAGCGGAGCCAAGGTGATATGCAACTCGCTATCGGAGACGCGGATGTCGCCTGTCGCGGCGAACAGCTCATGGAGCAGGGTTCGCCCCTCTTGATCGGCACGGGCGTAGTGAGGTCGCAGTAGCGTTACTAGATCGCTCTCGGCCTGATAGGCGACCATCTTGATGATGTCGGTCAGGTGCTTGCGCTCGGTGGCGAGCTTGACCACGGCCCGCTCGCTGAGGTCTCGGACCTCGACGCGCTTAGCAACATCGCGGCGCTGCTCGAAGAGCCGGGCGACGCGAGCGCGGGCCGTGCGCAGCCGTTTGCCGAGCGTGCCATGAGCGATCTTGAACCCCCGCATGGTCGGCCGGTGCTGCTCGGCGTTGTCCGCGGCGGCGGCGCCGTATTCGCGTTCGAGCTTGGCGAGATCGGCGCGCGCCGCACGGACCTCCTTATCCAAAGCACGGCGCTCGGGATTGGGGATGGAGCGGGTCGGGTCCTCCGGCTCGATCCGGTAATCGACGAGTGCATCAAGCAGGAACTCTTCCCGCATGTACTTGAAGAAGTTCTCCTGTCGCCAGCGCTCGAACATGCGGTAGGCGACCTCGATGTCGCGCAGGTCCCATCGACTGGTGATTACCTGCGTCTGATGGCCGTCGTCGCACAAGCGCGTGACTTGCCGTAGGCGCAGCTTACCTTTGAGGAAGCGCACGGGCTGGTCGTGCAGAAGATAGTCCACCCGGCATCCGTCGAGCTCGGCGTGACGGGCGATGAACCGCCGCTCATTGATGCGACGGCGCCGGCCCTTGCGATAGGTCAGCAAGTCGAAGCCGCCCTTGATCATCATATCGAACAACTTCGGGCTCCAGCCGCCGCGGTCGAAGACGATGGTGACCCGTCGCTCGCCGACCAGGTCGCGCACTTCGCGAAGCAGCCGGGGCAAGGCCTTCGTCAACGCCGCGTCGACCTCCCCGGTCACCACCAGCAACGGGTCGCCGGAGCGGTCGTTGATCCAGTCGTCGGTGCTGGCGGGCATGGCCAGATGGCGGCGCGCCACGTAAGCCTTTGATGCGATGGCGCGTTGGCCGTGATAGGCGCGCACATGGCCGTCGATGTACAAGAACCCCATGAGATGTCCGCGCTGATCGACACGCAGACGCGCAAGCTCCGCGCCCAGCTGCTCGGCGCAATGGTGTGCCGCGAGGCGGGTGAGCCGGCGCCGCAGCGTCTTCACCTCCGGCGCGCGGTCGAGCCCGAGGAGCCTGCCGAACGCGGCCGGGTCGCGTTCCTTGAGATGCTCGGGCCGCTTGATGCGCAGCAGCGCCATGAGCAGGAGCGTCAGCAAGGTCGTGCGCAGGCCATAGAAGGCCGGACCGATCTCACCGTAGAGCTTGCGGCTGATCCGAAACAACCCGCTCTCGACCAGGCACGGGAGAGCGAGCAGGACGCCGACACCGGGAACCGAGGCCCCCTCGCGAAAGAGCGGTGCGGCATCATCGAGCAGCCCCAGATGGGCGAGTTGCCGATCGAAGCTGCGATCGCTCGCGTCGCGGTCGAGGCTCATCGGCGCCGGTTCGGCGTCGTCCTCAGCCGCGCTGATTGGATCGCCAGCGCCGTCCTTCACTGATGGCGCGGAGCCATCCTCATCATCGTCGGTCGACTTCGCAGACGGCACGCCCGCCGCCGGCGGCGCCCCCGCCGCTGCGGTCGTCATCCCGGCGAACGCAAGCTGTGCGCTCTCGGCGGGCGTCGAAGGTCCGACCAGCTTGCGAATCGCCTTCTCGCTCACCCCCCAGCCGGTGCGCGACCGCCCGGTTGCTCATCCCCTGGCTTTTCAGCAGCTCGATGCTGCGTAGACGTTGCCCGGAGATCCGTCGCCGACCGCGACGCCAGCCTTCCTCGCGACCGAGCGCCGCCATCCCGCCCTGCACATAGCGCGCTTGGTGACGCCGCACGGTGCGCACCGATCGATCAAACGCCCGCGCCACGTCCGTTTGCTGGGCGAACCCCGACTCCACCAGGAACACCATCGCATAGGCCTCGGCGACCGCATCCTCGGCGCGATAGTGATGCACCGGCAGTCCACCCACAACGATCACGCGCTGATCCGCTTCGATCCGCAAGCTGCAGCGCGCATTGATCACCACGGTATTCGACGCCGCCGGAGATGGCAGCGCCAAGGCTTGTTGGGTACTCATGCCCCGAGCTAGAGCGGACAAGTTTGGGTCCGCAAAGGCCGCCGTGAAACCTCATTGTTTCAGGGGGATGCGCCGTGAGCATCAGAAAAACCGGACACGTATTGGTCCGCACCTCGCACAGCCGTGGGCAGGACGCCGCCAGGGGCGACGGCAAGACCGAGTTCGGCCGCGTCAGCGGGCCCTTGCGCATCGAACTCATCAACGCGCTCACCCCGCAGGCCAAGGGCCGCGTCGAACGGGCCAACCAGACTTTGCAGGATCGGCTGGTGCGCGAAATGCGGCTCGGGGGGATTTCCTCGATTGAGGAGGCGCAGGCCTTTACGCCCGCCTTCATCGCCGCGTGGAACCAAAAGTTCGCCGTGCCGCCGCGAGACAGCCAAGACGCCCATCGTCCCTGGACCAAGGGCGCCGATGCGCTCGAGGAGGCGCTGGCGCGGCGCGAGGAGCGCCTCCTGTCCAAAGCCCTGACGTTCAGCGTCGGCGGCGCCCTCCATTGCGTCAAGACCAGCGGCCCCGGAATCGCCATGCCGACGACCGATGGAGGCGCACATGGTCCGGTCCAAGGATCCCCCTCTGCTGCAAGTGCGCGTATCATTCCAAGCGACAAGATTGAGCCCCCAGCTCCTGATCGACGCCTACAATCGTCTCATGACGACCGTCCGGCGCGCTCGCCCGCGGTCGAACCGCGACGGTGTTCCGGTTTCCCCACTGAAGGCAGCGAAAGCGGGAGGTGAACAATGACCCACGTTCAGTGCGCGCTCTACGCGCGTGTGTCGAGTGAGAGCCAAACGCACGACCACACGATCGCAAGCCAAGTCGCAGCGCTACGCGAGCGTATCGTCGCCGATGGTTTCCTGTTCGAGCCGGATCACGGCTACGAGGATGAAGGCTACAGCGGTTTGATCCTGTCTCGTCCGGCCGCTGGAGCGGCTGAGGGACGCGGTCGCGGGCGGCCATATCGAACGCATCTATGTGCATGCGCCGGATCGGCTGGCGCGCCGTTACGCCTATCAGGTTCTTCTGGTCGACGAGTTTCGCCGTGCTGGAACTGAAGTCGTTTTCCTGAACCGCGCGATCGGCGGCACGGCGGAGGATGATCTTCTGCTATACCCCGGTCACGCCAGAACCCGAAAATCCTTTGGGTTGATGACGCGGAAATTGTCGGTGACCGAATTGCAAAATTCTGGCCAGCATTTGGGGACTTTTTTGCGTAGGAAGTCGAGCGCCACCTCGGCGAATTCGCGATATGTTGCGTAAGTCTTGTTGTGCGTCAGATGCTTGTGCATCAGGCCCCACAGCCGCTCAATCGGGTTCAAATGCTGGCAGTAGGCCGGGATGAAATGCAGCGTGACGCGGCGCCCCGGCTGCGCCAGCCACTCCTGCACGATCTTGGCGTGATGATAACGCGCATTGTCCAAGAATACGTGGATCAGCACGAGCAGTGGATACATCGCTTCGATCGCTTCCAGTAGCCGTATCGTCGAAGCCGCGTCGACGGTTTCAACGTCGATCATCGCGGTTTTCCCGGTCTCCAGATCGATCGCACCGTGAATGTTGAGGCGCTGGCGTCCGCTGGTTTGCTCGATCGCCAGATTGTCCTCGGCCGGCGCATCCGACGGGCCGCGCGGCGTGTGTCGGATGCACGGCGTCCACGAACAGCGCCGCCTCGTCCGGGCCAAGCGAATTCAAGAGGTCGTCGTAGGCCGCGATGAACGCCTGTTGCTTCTTGGCGTCGAGCTTGCGCCCGATGACTTCAGGCTTGTGATATTCGAGGCCAAGCCGATGCAGCAAGGCGATCAACCCCGCGCGGCTCTCATAGACGACCCCGAACTCCTGCTCGATATACCTGAATTCCGCATCAGGAAATTTCAAGTTCCCCGTTGGCCCTGAAGAATCAGGGAGATAGTCTTGGTTTGCGACTTAAGGACCATCACCAACGGGGTGCGCGATGCTGGCACAGGGGCTGCTCGATTTCCAGTATGAGGCCGATTCGTCCAGCCATGGATTGACGTCGCTGGCCGGGCTTCCCTTGTATCTTGACCTGATCAAGGCCTGCGGGCTGGGCGGGGCGATCCAGCGGCATGTTCGGGCGGCCGGCGGCCAGGGCTGGCTCGACATCCAGATGGTTCTGGCGGTGATTTTCCTGAATCTGTCCGGCGGCGACTGCGTGGAAGACATCGAACGGTTGGAGCGCGACAGCGGCTTTTCGGCGATCCTGCGGGCGATCGAGAAGGATTTGCTTTCGCGCGCCGACCGGCGGTCGCTGAAAAGCCGCTGGCGGCGCGAGCGCGAGCGGGCGACGCCCTCGCCGTCGGCGCTGTCGGGCTGGCTGGAACGGTTCGATGATCCAGCCTCGCCCAAGGCGGTCGCGGGGATGGCGTTCATTCCGGCGGTGACGCAGGAACTGCGCGGTCTATGGCGGGTGAATCAAGCGCTGCTGGACTTTCTGCAGCAGCGTCAGCCCGCGGCCACGGCGACGCTGGACATGGACGCGACGCTGATTGAGACGCACAAGCGCGAGGCGCTGTTTTGCTACAAGAAGTTCAAGGCGTATCAGCCGCTGAACTGCTGGTGGGCGGAGCAGGGCGCGATGCTTTATTCGGAGTTCCGCGATGGCAACGTGCCCGCCGGACATGAGCAATTGCGCGTCCTGAAAGACAGCCTGCGCCATCTGCCCGACAGCGTGAGGACAGTCTCGTTGCGTTCGGATACCGCAGGCTATCAGGAAGAGCTGCTGCTCTATTGCGGCGAGGGAAAAGACCCGCGCTTTGGCGTGATCGAGTTCGCGATCGGCGCCGACGTGACCGAAGCTTTGCGTGCGGCGGTGCTAGCGACCGCGGAAAGCGAGTGGAAGCCGCTAATCCGGATGGTGGACGGCAAGCCGCAACAGACGGATCAGCAATGGGCCGAGGTTGGCTACGGCCCGAACTGGGCCGGACACAGTCGCAACCGGGCGGACTACCGCTTCCTGGCGATTCGCGAGAGGCTCACGCCAACTGGCGCTGGGCGACGAGGGGAAGCTGCCGTTTCCAACGCAGGCCTTTGGCCAGAAGGGGGTTCACAAACTCTTTGGCCTCGTGACCAACCGCAAGGGTCCGGGCGACGGCGTGATCTGGTGGTTGCGCGAGCGTTGCGGCAAGAGCGAGGAAGTCCATTCGGCGATGAAATCCGACCTGGCCGGCGGACAGATGCCCTCTGGGCTGTTCGGCGCCAACGCCGCCTGGTGGGCGCTGACGATCCTGGCGTTCAATCTAAACGCCGCGATGAAGCGTCTCGCGCTGGGCGAGAGATGGGCGGCCAAACGCATGAAGGCGCTGCGCTTCCATCTGATCGGCCTGCCCGGACGGGTGGTCAGCCACGCCCGCCAGCTGATCATTCGTCTGGGCGGCGGGGCCGAAGCGCTGGCCACCCTCCTCGACGCCCGCCAAAGGATCCGGGCGCTGGCGCAGGAACCGGCCGGATGAGCCCAAACCGCGCGCTGCCGAGCGTAGACCTGATATCGCGTGGCGTTCCCGGGCGCGGCGACGACGCCCCGCGCCCGCGTCAGGCGAGCCCGACTCGCCCCGGTTGCACGCAATCATCGCCGGACTCGCCATGCGTGTCGACGAACGTCAGGAGGTGATCGACCCCTCGGGATTGTGACACTCGGACCCGTCAACCACCGCAAAATCGGTCACGCACCGGCGCGCGCGGTGATTTGTTCGGGAATTGTGGTATAGGCGCCGACTTGACGCGTCGAACGCGGCAATGTCGCGGCGATCCAGGCTTTCAGCGCTTCTTCCTGCGCTTGCGAAAGATGGCTGGCGCTGCCGCCGCTGTCAAAGCGCATCAGACTATTGAGGCCGCCTTCGCCGTAGAGCTTGGCCCAACCACGCACCGTGTCGTCGTCGAGATAGAGAACCTTGCCGACCTCTTCGCAGCTCCAGCCGTCGTCCAAAAGCAGCATGGCGTTCGCGCGGCGCGTCAGCCGATGCAGCCGACCCGTTTCGCATCAGAGCGACAAGGGCGGCCCGGTCTGGTGGAGAAAGGAAGCCAGCGCGAATCATGCTCCGAGACGAATCGATTTCTCACAGCTATTTCATCGAATTGTTGAAACCAATCATATGCGCGCGGGATTCATTTTTCCTGACGTGGTTTGTAGCCAGCAATTCTAAACCGAGCTTCTTTCTTTCACGAAGCGTAAGTCATTGATCTCGCTCACGGCGAGCGGCTCCGGGGTCGCTGCTACTGGGTACAGGCGATGGGGAATCCCAGGAGGTCGAAGGCCTTTTGCTGGATCGGAGTCGGGCGGGTGAGGATGGTGAAGGGGCGGTCCGGCGCGTTCGCGGTCACGACGGTGTTGCGTGCGAGGGTCGCGAGGTCGGCGAGCAGGGTCTGGAAGGAGTGGACCGGGGCGCCGTCGGCGGCGCGGCCCGTGGCGCTCTTGGCGAGGGCGGCGGGGGAGCGCTGCGCCTTGGCGACCGGGCTCTCGCGCAGGGCCTCGGCGGCGGCCTTGTCGTCGTCGTAGAGCATCGGCGCCAGGCGCTCGCGCATATGCCACTCGACGTAATAGGCCAGCATGCACAGGAACACGTGGGCGCGGACCCGATCCTCCAGCCAATGGTAGATCGGCCGGACATGCAGGTCGACCGTCTTCAGGCAGCGAAAGGCGCGTTCCACCATGGCCAAGGATTTGTACGTCTTGACCGCGGTGTTGTCGGCGAGGGTCTCTTCGGGCAGGCTGGTGCGCACGGCGTAGAGGCCGTCGAGCGCGGCTTCCTGCGCGATCTGCTCGCGCTTTCGGGCGAAGGCGAACCGGTCGTCGGCGATCGTCAGCTCGAAATGCTTGGCCATCTTGTGCCTGCCGAGCACGGCGCCGACCGCGATGCCGATCTCGGCCGCGCCGCGCAAGGGACGGGTCTTGCGCGCCACGCTGGCGACGGTCTTGGCGAGATCCCGCTCGGTGGCGGCGAGGAGGTCCTCGCGCTTGCGGGCGCGCTCGCGCGCGAGATCCGGGTTGCGGCAGACGATCAGCCGCTCGCCGGGAAACTCGGGCGACGTGATCGCCGCCATGTCGCGCTCGTCGAACAGCGACATCAGCAAATGTCCGCCGCCGACCAGCTCCTTGAGCGCAGGCGCGCGCAAGGCGGTGATCCAGTCGAGCCCGGCGGGACGCAGATCCTCGTCGATGCGCGCCTGGGTGATCATGCCGCGATCGCCGACCAGCACGACGTGGTCGATGGCGAAGCGGCGCTTCAGCTTCGACACCTGATCGGCGAGCGTCATGGGATCGCCGGTGTTGCCTTCGAACACCTCGATGGCGACGGGACAGCCGTCGGGCGCGCACACAAGGCCATAGACGATCTGCAACTTCCCCTTCTTGCCGTCGCGGTTGTAGCCGCGTTTGGCCAAGGGGCAGCAGCGGCCTTCGACATAGCTCGACGAGACGTCGTAGAGCACCAGCGTCCCGCCCTTCAGGCGGCGCTTTGCCAGCGCGGTCTCGATCGGACCCTGGCGTTCGAGGAGCCAGTCGAGCGCAGCGTAGAACTCGTCCTCGCGGACGTCGCCCAAGGCCAGCTCGACGCCGAGGCTCGAGGCGGCGGTGGCGGGATCGAGCGCCCTGGCTGTGGCGAGCTTGGAGGCCGGGGCGATGATGCGGCTGACGATCATGGCCAGGACGAGGTCGACCGGTCGACAGCTCTCGGGGTCGGTCTCGCGCGTGGCCTTGGGACCGATGATTTTGTCGAGGCCGATCGCGCGCGTCGCGCCCAGGACGGCTGCGACATGGCCATGCGGCAGCGAACGCTCGATGACGAAGGGCTGTTCGCCCGGCGGCATCACGACCCCGCCCTTGAGGACGCCGCGCAGCCCCTCGACGTGCTCGGCCGGCCAATGGGAGAGGTTGAGCAGCGTGCGCTTTCGCACGGTCTTGCCGTCCCGGTAGCTCTCGCGCAGCAGGATCGCGGGCGGGGAGCCGCGGTTGGGGACGGTCTCGATGTACATGGGCGTAGGATAGCGGATGCGCGTCGCACAATCAACAAAAATATCTGATTTACATGGCTACATTTTCACCCCTCGCAACCCCAAATATGCGCAAAATCAGAGGCTTGACCCTCGCGAAAGAAAGAAGCTCCGTCTAAAAGAGGGTCGGGATGATTTTTTCGCTGGGGGATTCCCAAATCAGCGGAAACATGATTCACGCTGGGGATGGAGATCTTGGCGTCGCTTTTGTCTGGCCTGAAGGTGGTTTGCAAGGCGTTTCCGGACCCTCGCAAGGGGCGGAGCGGCAATATTGCGATGGCGGATTTCGGTCTGTCGGCCTTCGCGATGTTTTTCATGCAGAGCGCGTCTTTTCTGTCCTTTCAGCGTAGGCTGGAGAAAGGTCAGGGACGGTCGAACTGCCAAACCCTTTTTGGCATCGAGAAGATCCCTTCCGACAATTATATCAGGGACATGCTCGACGGCGCGGATCCTGCTCTTCTTTCGCCCTGCTTCGAGGACACGGAGCGTCTGCTGCTCGAACCGGCGATGCGCGAGGCTTTCGGCCGGCTGGGCGGCCGAGCGCTCGTGGCCCTCGACGGGACCGAGTATTTTTGCAGCCAGAGGATCGCCTGCCCGCATTGCCAGACGCGCAAGCGCAGCAACGGCAAGGTCGAAAGCTATCATTCCATGCTGTGCGCGACGGTTGTCGCGCCGGGACATTCCAAGGTGGTCCCGCTCGCGCCGGAGTTCATCGTCAAACAGGACGGCGCCGAGAAGCAGGACTGCGAGCGCAACGCGGTCAAACGCTGGCTCATGCAGCACGGCGCGCGCCTGAAGCCCCTGCGACCGGTGTATCTGGGCGACGATCTGTTCGCCTGCCAGAGCGTGGTCGAGAGGCTCGCGGACAACGGCGACGATTTCATCTTCACCTGCAAGGAGACCTCGCACAAGGCGCTCTACGACTTCATCGATGGAGCCGAACTCACGCGTCATGAGGTCCAAGTCCGCAAAGGCAAGACGCGCCAGACGCATCGCTACCGGTTCGTCGAGAAGGTTCCGCTGCGCGACGGCAAGGACGCCGTGCTGGTCAACTGGATCGGCTTCGACAGCCTCAACGCCAAGGGCGCAGTCACATACAAGATGGCCTTCGTTACCTCGCTGCCGGTCGCCAAGAGCAACGTCGCCGAGATCGCCGCTTGCGGCCGCGCAAGGTGGAAGATCGAGAACGAAGGCTTCAACGTCCTGAAAAACAACGGCTACGAGCTTGAACACAATTTCGGGCACGGCGAGACCAATCTGGCCATGACGCTCGCCGCGCTCAACTTGCTCGCCTTCGCCTGGCATACGGTTCTCGACCTTCTCGAACCGCCCTGGCGAAAAGCGAGAGAGGCGGCGGAAAAGCGAACGAGCTTCTTTGCTCATCTTGCAACCCTGACCACCCTGGCGGTCTTCCCCGCCTGGTCCGGCGCGTCCCGCACCGAACTCTCGACATATCTTCCCGCGCTTTATGTCGCGGGCGTCGCCTGCGTCAACGCCGCCGCACTGGTGCTGACGCTCGCGCCCTCGAGGCCGAGGCTCGTTGCGGCGGAATGAGCGCCCTGCCCGTCAGCTCCTCAACACCGCGCAGGCGCCGCCGGCGGCCAGAAGGCGATCGCAGAGCTTCTTCGCTTCGGCCCCAGTCTGCGCGGGCAGGCGCACGCGGTAGAACGGGCGCCAGCCTCGGCTCCCCAAAACGGAGCCGAGCACGAACGGCGTGATGTCTCCGATCACGCTATGATAATCGTGCTGTGCTCGGGCGAAAGCGCGCAGCGCGGAGCCCTTGTTGAAGCTTGCCGAGATCTGCACGCCCCAGGGCGCAAACAGCCCGGAAACGATGGGCGATGCGTCCGGGCCGCGGGCCACGCGCAACTTCGCGATCGACGCGAGACAGGCCTCGCCCGGGTCGGGCGAGGCAGAAGCGGGCGGCTTGTCGCCGCGCCATTCTTCGACGTCGTGGCCGGTGATCGCGAGCACATAGTCCTGCGTCTCGACCGGCAGAAAGCCGCTACCTGCGAGCCATCCGGCGAGCGCGTTCGGCCCGGCGTTGTAGGCGGCCGCCGCCAGGCCAAGATTGCCGAAACGCTGCGCGAGCTCGGACAGGAGCTTGGCCGATTCCGGGATCGCTGCCGCCGGATCGAACGGGTCCGCGAGACCGCGCTCGGAGGCGGTGCCAGGCATGAACTGCGCCACGCCCTGGGCGCCAGCCGGACTGACGGCGCCGGGCCGGAAGGCGCTTTCGCGCCAGATGAGCCGGGTGAAGAAATTGACCGGCAGCCCCTGCCCCTTCGCTGAGGTCTCGACGATGCCGCAGAGCGTCGCCAGCGCGTTGTCGGTTGCAGGCTGAGCTTCGGCTGCAGGGGGCGCCTCGGCTGCGAACGCCGGCGCCGCCCAGCCGGCCGCGAAGGCGGCGACGACAACGGCGCCGATCAAGTTCGGGCGAATCGCGGCGGTCGCCCGCCAAATCAGGGGGTGAACCCTTTCGCGCTGTTGCGACAATGCCCTTGAGCCTCCATGGCCGTGCCCGACGATCGCGAGACGAGCAGCGAGCGCCGGCCCTCGGGACAGGACCGCGCGCGCACGCCCGGGTTCCTGAAGCGGCGGCGCGAGTCGCCCGCCTAAAGCAGAACTAGGACGCTCCCGGGGCTGATGCTATAGGGCGCTTTGCTCTCGCGCGCCCACGCACGCCTCAAGGAAACTATCGCCGATGTCCAAGATCAAGGTCGAGAATCCGGTCGTCGAGCTCGACGGCGACGAAATGACCCGCATCATCTGGCAGCTCATCCGCGACAAGCTGATTCACCCTTATCTTGAC
This sequence comes from uncultured Alphaproteobacteria bacterium, assembly GCA_963741405.1. Taxonomy (GTDB): domain Bacteria; phylum Pseudomonadota; class Alphaproteobacteria; order Rhizobiales; family Beijerinckiaceae; genus Roseiarcus. The sequence goes on along the minus strand of CAVUHX010000037.1, from coordinate 143,525 downwards.
GTCGAACTGCAGTATTTCGACCTCTCGGTCGAACACCGCGACGCAACTCGCGACCAGGTGACGATCGACGCGGCGCACGCCATCCAGGCCGCGGGCGTCGGCGTCAAATGCGCGACCATCACCCCCGACGAGGCGCGGGTGAAGGAGTTCAATCTCAAGGAGTTGTGGAAGAGCCCGAACGGCACGATCCGCAACATCCTCGGCGGCGTGATCTTCCGCGAGCCCATCATCTGCAGGAACGTTCCGCGCCTCGTTCCCAGCTGGACCCAGCCGATCGTCATCGGCCGCCACGCCTACGGCGACCAGTACCGCGCGACCGACTTCAAGGTGCCGGGCAAGGGCCGCTTGACCATCCGCTTCGAGGGCGACGACGGGCAGGTGATCGAGAAGGAAGTGTTCAAGTTCCCCGGCGCCGGGGTGGCCATGTCGATGTACAACCTCGACGAATCGATCCGGGACTTTGCCTACGCGTCGCTGAACTACGGCTTGATGCGCAAGTACCCGGTCTATCTGTCGACCAAGAACACGATCCTCAAGGCCTATGACGGCCGGTTCAAGGATATCTTCCAGGAAGTCTACGAGAACGAGTTCAAGTCGAAATTCGCGAGCCTCGGGATCACCTACGAGCACCGGCTCATCGACGACATGGTCGCCGCGGCGCTCAAGTGGTCGGGCGGATACGTGTGGGCTTGCAAGAACTACGACGGCGACGTGCAGTCCGACACGGTGGCGCAGGGCTACGGCTCGCTCGGCCTGATGACCAGCGTGCTGATGTCGCCCGACGGGCGGACGGTCGAGGCGGAGGCCGCGCACGGCACCGTCACCCGCCATTACCGCGAACATCAGAAGGGGCGCGAGACGTCGACCAACTCGATCGCCTCGATCTTCGCCTGGACCCGCGGCCTCGCCCATCGGGCGAAACTCGACGGCAACGAGCCGCTCGCCAGGTTCGCCGCGACGCTCGAGCGAGTCTGCGTCGAGACGGTCGAAGCCGGCTACATGACGAAGGATCTGGCGCTGCTCGTCGGACCGGAGCAGGAGTGGCTGTCGACCGAGGGCTTCCTCGACAAGGTCGACGGGAATCTGAAGAAGGCGATGGCGACCGCCTGAGCCAGATGGCGGAGGAGCTGTGGCGTCCTTCCGCTGGACCGAAGGCTGGACTGATAATCCGAAAGGACGCACGCCGTTGTCGGCCGCTCTTTATCTGTCACCGGGGCTCATCCGGGAACGGCTTCCGTGATCGGCGACGGCGTCAGATCAGGGGACTCCCCTGTTTTGCCCTGTTTTTCGCGAAAAGAACAGGGCGGACGTTCCGCCCGTCGTGTCGGCCATAGTCGGAAAAGAGGCCCTTTTTCAATCGTTTGTTATACAACCTGAGACAAACGACCGAGGGCGGAGCGGACAAGGAACAGGGACGGATCTCGCCCTGATCAGGGTAGGAACACGGGCGCAATGGGAGCGCGGACAAGGGACGCCGGGCGCATTGCAACCGGAACGCGAACCGCTCTTGCCACGCGTGGGCCAATATTCCCATCTCTCTGCCGATTCAGATAAACAGAAATCGGACGACGGATTTTCCGAGTCCATCTCGAGGATTCGGTCGGTCCCGCACGGTCCGGCGATCCGCGACGGATAGACGTCAAGCCATCCCGATTCGACCCGACGCGACCTCAGGCCCGCGCCCGGATCGCCTCCTCGACCGCCGCCAGCGCCTCCTTGGCCCTGGCCCCGTCCGGGCCGCCGGCCTGGGCCATGTCGGGGCGGCCGCCGCCGCCCTTGCCGCCGAGGACCGCCGAGCCGAGACGGACAAGATCGATCGCGTTGAAGCGGTGAGCGACAAGAATAACGCTCCGCTAATCAACGACTGCGGCTAGAGCGGACTCCGATCAAGCTGTAATGTTCGCAGACGACGATTTTTATGATGTCGGCAAAGGCTTCCAGCACCTTCGTGACGCCCGCCGATTCAGTGCGTTCGGATACCGCTCTAAGTCTTCGCGATCGCGCTCAGCTTCTCACGAACGGCGTCCAGAGCCGCTTGCAACTTTGACGAATCCGGTCCGCCGGCTTGGGCCATGTCCGGACGACCACCGCCCCCTTTTCCGCCAAGCGCCTCGGCCCCTGCCCTCACCAAGTCGACCGCGCTGATTCGATTCATGAACTCCGGTGTAACCGCAACAACTATGCTTGCCTTGCCATCCGGGCTCGCATTGGCCACCGCCACTACGCCACCGGAGCGAAGCGTCAACTTTGCGTCATCTGCAAGCGGCTTCAAATCCTTTGGGTTGAAGCCCTGAACCGTTTGAAAGCGGATAGGAATGTCCCCGACTGAATCAGACGTTGACCAGGCGCCTCCGCCGCTTGCTTGCGCGGCCCCGTCCGCCCTGCCACTCGCGCCAATCATCGCCAGCTTCCGCTTCGCCTCGGCGAGTTCGCGCTCGAGTTTTCTCTTCTCCTCGATCAGCGTCCCGAGCCGCTGCCACGCCTCATCCGGCGGAGCGCGCAGGAGGGCGGCGACCTCCGCAAAAGCGCGGGAATCGGCGGTGAGCTTCTTGCGCGCCCAATCACGGGTCCTGGCCTCGAGGCGGCGGACCCCCGCCGCGACCGCGCTTTCGCCGACGACCGAGATAAGCCCGATGTCGCCGGTGCGGCCGACATGGGTGCCGCCGCAGAGTTCGATCGAATAGGCGCGCTCGTGCGTCGAATTGTCCTCGATGAGCCCCATGCTGACGACCCGCACCTCGTCGCCATACTTTTCGCCGAACAAGGCGCGCGCTCCTGAATTGCGCGCGTCGTCGAGGCTCATGAGACGGGTCGTCACCTCGGCGTTCTCGAGCACCACGCGGTTGGCGATGTCTTCCACCGCGGCGATCTCCTCCGGGCTGACCGGCTTCGGATGGGCAAAGTCGAAACGCAGCCGGTCAGGCGAGACGAGCGAGCCTTTCTGCGCCACGTGGTCGCCGAGCACGAGCCGCAGCGCCTCGTGCAGGATGTGGGTCGCCGAATGGTTGGCGCGGGTGGCCGAGCGGGCAGCGTGGTCGACCGCGAGTTCGACCGCCATGCCGGGCCGCGCCGTCCCCTCGACAATGGAAACGTCGTGGACGACAAGGTCGCCGAGTTTCTTGCGGGTGTCGGTCACCGCGGCGCGGAAGCCGGTCGCGCTGATTTCCCCTACATCGCCGACCTGGCCGCCGGATTCGCCGTAGAACGGCGTCTGGTTGAGAACGAGCGACCCCTTTTCGCCTTCCTCGAGGAGCCCGGCTTCGACCCCGTTCCTGACGATCGCCCGGATCACCCCCTCGGCGGTCTCGGTGTCGTAGCCAAGGAAGTCTGTGGCGCCGATCCGCTCGCGCAGACCGTACCAGACCGTCTCGGTCGCGGCCTCCCCCGACCCCGCCCAGGCGCGGCGAGCCTCGGCGCGCTGCCGCTCCATGGCCGAATTGAAGCCCTCGACATCGACCGAGAGGCCCCGCGCGCGAAGCGCGTCCTGGGTCAGATCGAGCGGGAAGCCGTAAGTGTCATAGAGCTTGAAGGCAGTCTCGCCGGAGAGCATCCCACCGGCGCGGAGAGGCCGCGTCTCCTCTTCGAGAATGGCGAGACCGCGCGCGAGCGTGGTGCGGAAGCGCGTCTCCTCGAGCTTCAGGGTCTCGGAGATCAACGCCTCTGCGCGCAAGAGCTCGGGATAGGCCTGGCCCATTTCGCGGGTGAGCGCCGGAACGAGCCGCCACATCAGCGGATCGCGCGCGCCGATCTGCTGGGCGTGGCGCATCGCGCGGCGCATGATCCGCCTGAGCACATAGCCGCGTCCCTCGTTCGACGGCAGAACGCCGTCGGCGACAAGAAAGGCGGAGGCGCGCAGGTGATCGGCGATGACGCGGTGAGACGCGCGATGCGGGCCGTCCGGGTCGACTCCCGTCAGGTCGGCGCTGGCGCGGATGAGGGCTCGGAAAAGATCGATGTCGTAATTGTCGTGCACGCCCTGGAGGACCGCTGCGATCCGCTCGAGACCCATGCCGGTGTCGATCGACGGGCGCGGCAGGTTGATCCGCTCTCCGCCCGGCAGCGTCTCGTACTGCATGAAGACGAGGTTCCAGATCTCGATGAAACGGTCGCCATCGGCGTCCGCCGACCCGGGCGGACCGCCCGGAATATGCTCGCCGTGATCGTAGAAGATCTCGGAGCAGGGACCGCAGGGGCCAGTGTCGCCCATCGCCCAGAAATTGTCGCTGGTGGCGATGCGGATGATGCGTTCGTCCGGAAGGCCGGAGATCGCTTTCCACAGATTGAACGCGTCATCGTCGTCGTGATAGACGGTGATGGTCAGACGCCCTTTCGGCAGGCCGAAGTCACGGGTGAGCAGCGTCCAGGCATATTCGATCGCATTGTCCTTGAAATAGTCGCCGAACGAGAAGTTGCCGAGCATCTCGAAGAAGGTGTGATGGCGCGCAGTGTAACCGACATTGTCGAGATCGTTGTGCTTGCCGCCGGCGCGCACGCATTTCTGAGCAGTCGCGGCCCGGACGTAAGGGCGCTTCTCGACGCCGGTGAACACGTTCTTGAACTGGACCATGCCGGCATTGGTGAACATCAGGGTCGGGTCGTTGCGCGGCACGAGCGAACTCGACGGCACGGTCTCGTGCCCGCGCCCGGCGAAGAAACGGAGAAAGTTCGATCGGATCTCGTTGACGCCGCTCATGAACACGCTGCCCTCGGCACGGGTTTTGCCATTGGCGCCTTCTAGAGCATGCCGCTCAAGGCGCCAACGAAATCAACCCCGCGGGTGCGCACTCTGATCCGGCGAGGCGAATGTTTGAGGAAAGGGCGTCGACGCCGAGCGCCCTCCGGGGGACCCCGGGAACGCGCGCCTGCGCCAGGAACGGACAAATGCGGCGCGCGAGAGCGGATTTCGCCGCTCCCGCGCGCCGCGAGCGCACGAAGACCTGTCGGCTCCCTGGCGGGTGGGCGCGCCTCTACTTGAGGCGGGGGACGCGAGGAGCGCCCGAAGGAGCCAGTCTCAGCCTTCGGCGGCGTCTTCGTCCGAAGGACCGGCGTTTTCGAGAATGCGCTCGGCGATCAGGCCGGCGTTCTCGCGAATGGAACGCTCGATCCGCTCCGTCATTTCCGGATTGGCCTTCAGGAAGATTTTTGCGTTCTCCCTGCCCTGGCCGAGACGGACGCTGTCGAAGGAAAACCACGCGCCGGATTTCTCGACAATGCCGGCCCGGACGCCAAGATCGATCAGCTCGCCCGTTTTCGAAATACCTTCGCCGTACATGATGTCGAATTCGACCTGCTTGAACGGCGGCGCGACCTTGTTCTTCACCACCTTGACCCGCGTCTGGTTGCCGACGACCTGGTCGTGGTCCTTGATCGAGCCGATCCGGCGGATGTCGAGGCGGACGGAGGCATAGAATTTCAGGGCGTTGCCGCCGGTCGTGGTTTCGGGCGAGCCATACATGACGCCGATCTTCATCCTGATCTGGTTGATGAAGATCACCATCGTATTGGAGCGCGAGATGGAGGCAGTGAGCTTGCGCAGGGCCTGGCTCATCAGCCGCGCCTGCAGCCCCGGCAGGGACTCGCCCATCTCGCCCTCGATCTCGGCCTTCGGCGTCAGCGCTGCGACCGAATCGATGACGAGGACGTCGACCGCGCCCGAGCGCACCAGGGTGTCGGTAATTTCGAGCGCCTGCTCGCCGGTGTCCGGCTGGGAAATGAGAAGGTCGTTGAGATTGACGCCGAGCTTCCGGGCGTAGACCGGGTCGAGCGCATGTTCGGCGTCGACGAAGGCGCACACACCGCCCTTCTTCTGGGCTTCGGCGATGACATGCAGGGTCAGCGTCGTCTTGCCGGACGATTCGGGCCCGTAGATCTCGACCACCCGGCCGCGCGGCAGGCCGCCGACGCCGAGCGCGATGTCGAGCCCGAGCGATCCGGTCGACACCGTCTCGATCTCGGCCGCCGGCTGGTTCTTCCCGAGCCGCATGATCGAGCCTTTGCCGAAGGCGCGTTCGATCTGCGACAAAGCTGCGTCGAGGGCTTTGGTCTTGTCCACGCTTGCGCCTTCCACCACCCGAAGAATCGGCTAACTCATCGTTTCGCGTCCTTCTCCCACGGCCGGGGTTCGGTCCGCAACTGCGGTTTCCGCGCCTCCACAGGCGCATTTGTGCATGATTTGTTCCGACGCGCAAGTTCTTTTTTTGTTCTGGGTTTCGAGAATTGTGACTTTTCGGTTCCCGGAGCCTGCCGCAACCGAAAGCCCTGGTCCGACGCGGAGAGGCGCCCGGGCCCGAGCGTCCCGAACTCACGACGACGGATCCACGAATTGGCTTGCGGGCCGCGCCGCGCAGTCGCGCGCCGATCCCGCTTGAGCCCGCGCAAGAAAGCCCAGCGACAGATTGAGTGCCGAGCCTGCCGGCGTCGCCGCCGATGCGATCGGCCGAATCGGAGGCGCTCATCGACGGCGCGCGCAACGCCGCGTCGAAATCACCGGTCCACAGAATCGACTGACGAGGACGAAATGAATTTCGCCTTGGCCCTCTCGACCCCCGAAATCGATCTTGACGAATATCGGCGCCCGTCGAGCGCCGCATGGCCGCAGCAGGCCGGCGCGGATGACGACCTGGTCGCAGAATTTGCCCGAAGAATCGCGCCGGCCGTCTCGCCCCCCTGGACCCCGGCCGCGCCGACTCGAGGCCGGAGGAACGCCCGGCCGAAGCAACGAATTGAGCGGTGGATTTCGGGGCCGCCGTCCGGGAGGGAGACGGACGGACCGCTGGGGACCGATGTCGAAGCCATGCGGATCACCAAAAAACCAAACGAGGCCAGGTTGGCGCCGAACCGGCGTTCCGGACGCAGGAACCTCGCGTTTGCGGCGCTAGCGTTCGGAGCGGCGGCGATGATCGGCGCGCTTCTCGCCCCCAGGAGCGGCGCGCTCTTCTCGCCAAGGCCGAAGGCGATCGCCGAAGCCCCCGACCTGACCGAAATGCAGCTGCGGGTCGAAGAGACTTTTTCTGCTCCGGGCCACGACGGCCTGACTCTCCGCGATAGCCGTCGACTGTCGGCGGCCGCCCGAACCGTCGATCCCCAGGAGCAAAAGAACGACCCGGCACGGGGGTCGGAGTTCGCGGCAGGGGCTGTTCCAGGGCCTGCCGGCGCCGCGCAGCCTCCGCACGAAAAATCCGGCGGAGCGCCGGCGACAATCGATCCATCGATTCTGGCGGCGCTGAGGGCCATTGCCGCGCGCGCTGCGCAAACTTCCGACGCTAAAGCTGCGCAGGCGATCCCGCCGCCGACGGAGGAAACGCCCATCGGGACGACGCTTGCGTCCGACATGGTCCTCGGCTTGGCGGCGCGACAGGGCGAGGCCGAAAAACGGGGTGCTTCGCTCGCGCAAGAGGCTGCCGGCGAGACGGGCCGCAGCGCGCAGCCGTCGATCGCAGGACCCGATCGGGCCACATATCCTCCAGGAAAATGGACCGCCCGCGTTGCAGTCGCCTCGGCCGGCGCGGTTGCGCCCGCCCCGGAGGCGGAGACGCCGGTTCGACCCCGAGCGTTTGCGAAACCCGGGCTGCCGGCAAGGCCGATGGCCAGACGCCGCCGGGTCTCGGCGCCGCCGAGCCCGTACGCGCCCGCCGAGCCGGTTGCCAGTCCCCTCGCGCGCGCCTTCGGCGAGCTCATCAACTCATTGACCCGGCCGGACGGGTCGGTCCGACCTGGAGATCCCGCTGCCGCTGCCGCTGCGACCTCAGGCGGCTGGGCCGTCCAACAGGGCGCGTCGGGATCGGAGAGCCGAGCCAGGAGCGAGGCGATGCGGCTCAGCGCCCGATATGCGTCGGCGCTCCGCGGCGCGACGATCGGCGTGCACAAGGCCTGGGTCCGCGGCGCGACTGTCTATCGCTTGCGCGCCTTTGGCCTGTCCGAGGCCGATGCGACGGAGCTCTGCGCGGGGGTGAGAGGCGCCGGTGGCGACTGCATTTACGGCAGGTGAGGCGCCAGCCCGCCTGGGTCCCGCGCCGGTTTCGGATTGTCCGTCGATCCGTAGGACCGAAATAAGCGCGGCCTCTTGCAGTTCGTGGAGACTTTTTGCTGGTCCCGTTCTCGTCCGCTTCATGCTAGAGAGGCCCCGCTTCAGGGAGCCGCCATGTTTTCCGGATTGATCGCCCTCGCCTTCGCCGCCGCATTCGCCGGGGCGGCGGTCTATGTGAACATTGTCGAGCAGCCGGCGCGGCTTGCGCTCGACGATCAGGCGCTGCTCAGCGAATGGGGCCCGAGCGACCGGCGCGGCGTCGCGCTGCTTGCGGCTTTCGCGCTCGCGGCCGCGGTGGCGGGCTTCGCCGCCTATTTCGAATCGCAGGACGTGCGCTGGGTCTTCGGGGCGCTGATCATCATTTCGAGCTGGCCCTACGCCTTCTTCGTCATGGCGCCGCTCAACAACCAGATTCTGTCGCTTCGCGGCCATGACGTCGCCGCCGCCAAGGCGCTGGTCAGGCAATGGGGCATGGTCGAATTGGGCTTCGCCGCGATCGGGATCCTGGCGGTCGCCATGTTCCTGTGGGCGTTTTGACCGCAAGAGCCCTGCCCTCGAGTGCAACCGGCGCATTTCGCGATATCGCCGACGCACTGCGCTTCTTCACCCGCCTGCCCCTCCCCGCCGCGGCGTCGGCGCCTCTCGATTTCAACCGAATTGCCTGGGCCGCGCCGGTCGCTGGCGCAGTCGTCGGCGCCATCGGCGCCACGGTTCTCGCGGTGGCTGAGAGGCTTGGCCTGCCGGCCCTGGTCGGCGCTTCTCTCGCGACGGCGGCGCTGGTCGCGGTGACGGGGGCGCTGCACGAGGACGGCCTCGCCGATGTGGCGGACGGGTTCGGCGGCGGTCGGACCCACGAGCGCAAGCTCGAGGTGATGCGCGACAGCCGAATCGGCGCCTTTGGCGCCATTGCGCTCATGCTCGCGCTGATCCTGCGCGTCGGCGCGCTGTCGGCGGCGCTTTCGCACAGCCCTTCGACTGCCGCCGGAGCTCTGATCCTTGTCGCCGCCCTGTCGCGCGCGGGCGCGCTGATGCCGCTTGCCCTGCTCGACCCCGCCCGCGGCGACGGCGCGGGCGCGGCGGCCGGGCGGCTCGCGACGTCCTCTTTCGCCGCTGCTTGCGGAATCGCCCTCGTCCTTGCCCTGACGATCGGCCTGTTTACAGTCGGCGCAGGACGCGCGCTCGACGCCGCCCTCGGCGGCGCTGTCGGTGCGGCCGCAATGACGCTCTTGGCCTCGCGACAGATCGGCGGGCAAACCGGCGACGTCGCCGGCGCGGCGCAGCAATGGGCGGAGGTCGCCGGCTGGTGCGGCCTTCTCATCGGGCGGTTCGCCGCTTAAGTGATGGCGATGAATCCCGCCCCAGCATCGACTCCCTGCGTTCGGATCTGCGTCGTCGATCCGGCTTCGGCGCTGTGCATCGGATGCGGCCGCACCCTCGCCGAAATCGCCGCGTGGTCGACCATGCCCGAGACCGAGCGCGCTGCCGTGATGGCCGGCCTCGGAGGGCGGCTCAAAGAAATTCGTTCCCGAGCCCGCCGTGGCGGCAAAGTCGGCGGGACACGATGATCCGACTCCTTCTCCCGCTCGCGATCGTCGGCACGGCGGCGGCCCTTCTCGTCCTGACACCGAGCGAGGCTGAAATCATCGGACTCGACCACCGCAGTTTCGTCGCCGCGGCGCCGCTTCTGGCGATGCTGATCTATCTTCTTGGCGGCGCGCGGCCCTCCGAGGTGGCGCGCGCGGCGAGTTCGATCGCCGTCTGGGCGGCGCTGCTGGTCGCGCTGACCGGCGTCTTTGCCTACCGCTTCGAAGCGGCCGACATTTTTGGCCGGGTGGCCGCGGAGCTGATGCCGTCCGAACCCGTGGTCGGAAAGGGCGGCGAAGTGATCGTAAACCGCCGGATCAGCGGGGAATTTTCTGTCGCGGCGCGGGTGAACGGGGCGCGGGTGACATTTCTCTTCGACACCGGAGCCTCCATGGTGGTCCTGACAGCGGCGGACGCCCGCAAGTCGGGGGTCGACACGCGCGGGCTCACGTTCGACGTGCCGGTCTCCACCGCCAACGGCGCCGCGCTCGCGTCCGAGATCCGTCTCGACCAGATTGCCGTGGGACCGATTGTCATGCGGGGCGTTCCCGCCCTCGTCGCCAGGCCCGGCGCCCTTGAGGAAAGCCTGCTCGGCATGAGCTTTCTCGAACGGCTGAAAGGCTACGCGGTCGAACGCGGCCGGCTCGTCCTGACAGCGAGGTAGAAGTTTCAGGCGACGGCCTGTTCATCTGGTTCGCGCCGGGCGACCTGCCTCACCGCCGCGCGGAGAACGTCGAGCCCCGCTGCCGGCCGTAAAGCCTCGGTCGCCAGCGTTCGCCGGTAGAGGCGCGCCCCGGGCCGTCCGGCGAACAGGCCGAGGAGGTGGCGCGCATAGTCGTGGAGACGCTCGCCTCGATCGAGGCCCTCGGCAATGACGGGCATGAAGGCGTCGAGCGCCTCGAATGCGTCCGTGCAGGGCGCGGCTTCGCCGAAGATCGCCGGATCCACGCCGAGCAGCAGTTCCGGGTTCTGGTAGGCCGCGCGCCCCAGCATGACGCCATCGACATGGGCGAGATGCGCTTTGGCCTCATCGAGGCTGGATACGCCGCCGTTGATGACGATTGGCCAGCCGGCATGAGCGCGCTTCAGGTCGTAGACGAGCGAATAGTCGAGCGGCGGAATGGTGCGGTTGTCCTTGGGGCTGAGGCCCTCGAGCCAGGCTTTTCGCGCATGAACGACCAGCGCCGCCGCGCCCGCGGCCTTTGCGGCCCCGGCGAAGGCGAAGAGCGCCTCCCGCGGCTCCTGCTCATCGACTCCGATTCGGCATTTGACCGTGACCGGAACGTCGACCGCGCCGGCCATCGCCGCGATGCAGTCGGCGACCAGCCTCGGCTCGCGCATGAGGCAGGCTCCGAACCGGCCGCTCTGCACCCGGTCGGACGGGCAGCCGCAATTGAGGTTGATTTCGTCGTAGCCGAAATCGGCGCCGATGCGCGCGGCTTCCGCGAGCCGCGCCGGCTCCGAGCCGCCGAGCTGAAGCGCCACCGGATGTTCAGCCGGGTCGAAGCCGATCAGGCGCTCGCGGGGGCCGAACACGACCGCGTCCGCGGTCACCATCTCGGTGTACAGGAGCGCGCGCCGGGTAAGCCGGCGGTGAAAGGCCCGGCAGCGGCGATCGGTCCAGTCCATCATGGGGGCGACGGATAAGCGGGCGCTGTAGGGTTGCCTCATGGCGGCTCATATAGCCAAGACACCCCCAATTGTCGTCGTTCGTGTCGCCTGCCGAAGCGCCGCCGCCCAGCGCCGATCGAAGAGCGCTGAGCTACCGCGCCCCGTCGGGCGCCAGCCGGGCGGCGCACGGCGGCGTCGCCGGCAGGGCGGCTTCCTTGGGCAGGACGACCTCGTCGAGCAGGTCCAGATTTCCCGCAGGCGCCGCATCGGCCGCAATCGCGACGACGAGGTTTCGGCCGGGAACGACGGCGATGAGCTGGCCGTTCTGGCCGGCGGCGAACCAGGCGTCGAGCTGCGATCGCGTCCGGCCGATCCACCAGAGATAGCCGTAGCTGGCGCCGAAGGGAGGACCGCCCTCATTGAGCCTCGTGGTCGCGCTCGCGATGTAACGGCCCGAGACGATTTGCGCGGCGCCCCATCGACCGCCTTGCAGAGTGAGGAGCCCGATGCGGGCCATGTCCCGGGCAGTCAGGGAGAGGTCGGTGTCTCCTGTCAGATGGCCCTCGCCGTCAACCTTCCAGGCATAGTTTCGGACGCCAAGAGGCGCGAACAGCGAGTCCCTGGCGAACAGCCCGCCATTCCGGCGCATGGCGCGGGTCAGCGCGACCGAAAGGATCTTGGGGCCTCTGCCGTCGTACTGGAACCGCGATCCGGGCGGATATCGGAATCCGCCGTCGAGCAGCCGGCGCCAGGCTCCGCCGGACATTGCCCTGTCGTCCCCGGCCGGGACGGTGAAGCCGCCCGTCATGGTCAGGAGATCGGCGACCGTCACCTCGCGCATCTCGGGATCGACGCCCGGCCCCAAGGTCTCCGGCATGAGTTCGCCGAGCTTTTCATCAAGCCGCAAGCGGCCCCTGTCGACCGCGACGCCGATGAGGATCGAAAGCACGCTCTTGGCGACGGAGTAGACGGGCGAACGGGTCGCGGGGCCTATTCCCTTGCGGTAATATTCAAGGACCACGCAGGCGCCGCGCGCCGCGACCAGAGCTCGAACCGCGGGATATTTGTCCGCCAGCCCCACAGGTTCCTGCGCCCGTCCGGGCGCCGCGAGGCCGGCCCAGAGCGCGACCGCCAGCGCGCAGCCCAATGCTCTTTTAGGCCCCTGGTCGCGGATCCTCATCAACACACGTCCTCGAAGCCGATTCGACGGCGCTCCGCGGATCGGGAACAGCAACCGCAACCCTTGAGGCAAGGCCGAGCTTTAGCATCTTTTGCGGGCCGAGCACGAATACGTCCAATCTTAATACAGTAATTTTTTTGTATATAACCGTCGAACCAACCCGTCGCCCGCCTCCCTCCACGGGCACGCGGACCGTCTCGATCGGAACCGCTCTCCATGAGCTCGAGGCAACGCGGGACTGTTTGCTAGCATTGGGGATCGGAGGCCACACGCGCCGAGAGCCAGATCGAACGGAAGATAGTGTGGCAAGATGAGGCGCCGTCGCGGCTGCTCGCAAATCCCTGATCCACGACACGGGGGTGCGGCGCGATCAATCGCAGTCGTCAGGCGGTCGCAAGCTTGTGGAGCCGTAGCGCCGGCGGCGCAAGGATGCGCTCGGCTGGATATTAACAGATGGTCACGTGCGCTTGGCCTCAATCGCGTCCCAGATCGCCACGGCGAGATCGGGGCCGCCGAGGCGCTTGATGGCGCGGATGCCGGTCGGCGACGTGACGTTGATTTCGGTGAGATAGCCGTCGATTACGTCGATGCCGGCGAACAGAAGCCCGCGGCGTTTCAGCTCCGGGCCGATCACGGCGCAGATCTCGCGCTCGCGCGGCGTCAGGTCCGTCTCCTCAGCCGCGCCGCCGCGCACCATGTTGGAGCGGATGTCGTCGCTCGCCGGGACCCGATTGACCGCGCCTTTCGCTTCGCCGTCCACCAGGATGATCCGCTTGTCGCCTTTCGACACTGCCGGCAAGAACTTCTGGGTCACCCAGGGTTCGCGCAGCGTGGCGGTAAACAGGTCGAACAGCGAGCCAAAGTTCGGGTCCTGCACGCCGACCTTGAACACCGCCGCGCCGCCAAAGCCGTAGAGCGGCTTCATCACGACCTCGCCGTGCTCGGCGCGAAAGGCCTCGATCGCCGATCTGTCACGGGCGATCAGGGTCGGTGGCATCAGGTCCGGAAAATCCATGACGAACAGCTTTTCCGGCGCGTCGCGAACGGCGCGCGGATCGTTGACGACGAGCGTACCCGGCTGGATGCGCTCGAGGAGATGGGTCGTTGTTATGTAAGCGAGATCGAACGGGGGATCCTGCCGCAGGAGCACCACGTCGACCGTCGAAAGATCGACGAGCTCCGGCTCGCCGAGGCTCGCGTGGTCGCCGGCGACGTCCTTGACCTCGAGCGGCTCGGCTATCGCCTCGACCCGGTTTCCGCTGAGCCGAAGGCGGTCGGGCGTGTAGTGCAGCAGGCGGCAACCGCGGGCCTGCGCCTCCAGTAACAGTGCAAAAGTCGAGTCGCCCGCGACCCGGATGCTGGCGATCGGGTCCATCTGCACGGCGACGGTCAAGGGCATGGACGATCCTGTCGGGTCTTGCGCGGGCAGCGCGTTCAATCGAGCTCAAGCGTATAAGCGCAGGGCGTGTGGCGGGGAAGGCGACCGGGAGCGATGAACACGGCGTCGCCGCGCAAGGTGAACCCGGCGGCCCAGGGATTGCGGCTTAGCCATACGCGGGCGGCGCGGGTAATTCGCCGCCGCTTTTTCTCGGTGATCGATACAAGGGCCGCATCCAGACGGTTGCGGGCTTTCACCTCGACAAAAGCGATGGTCTCGCCCCGCAGGGTGATGAGATCAATTTCGCCGCCCGAGACCGAGTAGCGTCGGGCGAGGATGGAATAGCCTTTCAGCCTCAACAGGGCCGCCGCGACCCACTCCGCGTCCAGGCCGAAACCATGCGCCTCGCGCTTGCGCGCCGCCCGTTCGAGGGGATTTCGGGCGCTCACCGCGAGCGGCCCGCGAGCGCCAGCGCGCGCGCATAGACTTCGCGGCGTGGAAGCCCGTGCCGCGCGGCCACGGCCGAAGCGGCGTCCTTGATTGAAAGGGAGCGCAGGGCCTCGCGGAGCTCGCCGTCGAGAGCCTCGCCGGAGACGGGCGTCCGCGGCTCGCCGGAGCCCACAACGATGACGATTTCGCCTTTGGGCGGGCCTGCGACGGCGAAGTCCGCGGCAAGGGCGTCGAGCGCGCCCCTGCGAACCTCTTCGTGCAGCTTGGTCAATTCCCGGGCGATCGCCGCGGGCCTCGCCCCGAGTTCGAGCGCGAGATCCGAGAGGCACTCGGCGAGCCGGGTTGGCGCTTCGTAGAAGACGAGGGTGGCCGGCATGCTCGCAAGGGCGTTGATCCGCTCTCTCCGGCCGGCGCTCTTCGGCGGCAGAAATCCCTCAAAGAAGAAGCGGTCGGTCGGCAGGCCGGCGACGCAGAGGGCTGCGAGCGCCGCCGAAGCGCCCGGCGCCGTCGTTACGGCGAGGCCGGCGGCGATCGATTCGGTGACGAGCTTGAAGCCCGGGTCGGAGATCAGCGGTGTTCCCGCGTCCGAGATCAGCGCCAGAGCCTGGCCCTTGGCCATGCGCCCCAGCGCGCGCGGACGGACCTCGGCGGCATTGTGCTCGTGGTAAGGCGTGAGCGGCGTGTCGATCCCGTAATGGGAAAGAAGGGTCCTGGAATGGCGGGTGTCCTCGGCGAGGATTCCGTCCGCAGCAGCAAGCACGGCGAGCGCGCGCAGCGTGACGTCCGCGAGGTTGCCGATCGGGGTGGCGACGATGGTAAGCCCCGCCACGAGCCGCGAGACCGGGACCGGCGTCCCGTGGACGAGGAAGCATCGTTTGGGTCGATCGTGTGCGGCGCTCGCGGAAATCGCGGCGTTCCTCATGGCAGCTCGCGCCTTCTTTCGCTTGTCCGCGGTCTTTTCAGGCCAGGCGTGACATCGACGACATAGCCAAGCGCAGCTGAAAATGCCACAATTTCTGTGGAGAGCCGGCGCTTCGGCGGCCACAGGCCCGGCGAGCGAGGCCAAAAGGGGTTGCGGCGGCCACTATGACCGAATTGCCGCGTCGCCGGCGGGAGATGGTGATGAAGATCATGTCGGCGTCGTCGGAACGCCAGGGCGCCGTGACGCGGCGCGAATTGATCGGCGCGGGGCTCGCCCTGACGCTTGCCGGCTGCAACTCGACCGCGGTCGAGATGCCGGGGATCGGGACGCCCGCGCCCAACGCGCCACCGGCGCCGGGCGGTCCGACGGTCGGGGAGACGCTCGGCGCCGGGCCGGTTCGGGTCGGGATGATTTTGCCGCTTACCCAGAACGGTGCGCCAAGCTCCGTCGGCGCGTCGATGCGCAACGCCGCGCAACTGGCGATTGATGAATTCGCCGGCCCCTATATCACCCTGATGATCGAGGACGACCATTCGACGCCGGAATGGGCGGCGCAGGCGGCGCAGGCAGAGATCGGCGCGAGCGCCGACCTCATTCTCGGCCCCGTTTTCGCCGTCGACGTGCGCCAGGCCGCCTCGGTCGCCAAGGCCGCCAATAAGCCGATGATCGCGTTCTCGACCGACGCCAGCGTGGCCTCGCCGGGGGTCTACCTGCTGTCGTTTCTGATCGAAGGCTATGTCGAGCGAATCACCCAGTTCGCCGTTTCGCGCGGTAAGAAGTCGTTCGCCGTGATGGCGCCGCAGAGCGAGTACGGCAATGTCGCGCTCGCCCAGTTCCAGCAGACCGCGGGGCGGCTCAATACGCCGGTGGCCGTCATCGCCCGCTACGCGCCGGGCCAGCCGCAGAGCGCGGCCCAGCAGGTCGCGGCGGCCGGTCAGATCGACGCGCTGTTCATTCCCGAGCAGGCCGACGGCATGCCGGCCGTCGCGTCGGCGCTCGCCTCGAACGGAATCAAGACCCAGCTCCTTGGCACCGGCGTCTGGAACGACTCCCGCGTCCTGCGGCTGCCGGAGCTTCAGGGAGCCTGGTTCGCCGCGCCCGACAATACCGGCTTCAACGCTCTCGCGCAGCGCTACAAGGCGAAATTCGGCGGCGAGCCGACGCGGTTGGCGACGTTGTCCTATGATGCAGTGACGCTCGCGGGCGCGCTCGCCCGGAACGCCGGCCCCGACCGTTACGGTCCGGCGGCGCTGACCTCTGTCTCCGGTTTCAACGGCGCTGACGGCGTGTTCCGCTTCCGTTCGGACGGGACCAACGAGCGGGGCTTTGCCGTGATGGAGATCGACAACAATGCCGCGACGGTTATCAGCCCCGCGCCGCGCAGCTTCGCGGCGGGATAGCAGTCACGGTCGAACGGTTGGGGCCTCTGGTGGAATATCGCCAAAGGGGAAATTGTCCTTGTCCAAAGCGCAGGGCGGTCGCGCTGGGGTATGATTTGGTGGCAGTGTCGCCGCCGCCAGTCGGGCGTATTGTCCTCAAGGGCTCGGCGGCATGACTTGCCCGCCGACCGATCCTGAACGCTTCGGCGGCCATTCAGGCAAACATAGCGCGGGCTGACCCAGATCTCGTTCTCTCTGTAGCCGGGGCAGCGTTTGGACATCTGCCGCCGGCGCCGACAGGCGGAAGAGAAGGAGCGCATCGAAAGCCTCCCGTTGGGCCGATCCCGTGGTGGAAGACGACGGCTTGCTGGCAGAGCTCTGGACCGCCGCCTGACGAATTCGCCTTCCGGACTATATTCGCACCCCCGCTGGAAATTCGTCGCCTCGCCGTGCTAGGCCCACCTCCGCATTGGCGAATGCGGGGGTCAGCCGCGACATGCCGGAAGCGGAACACCATTTCGTCCACCGCGGCCAGTGGCTGCGGGCAGCGGTGCTGGGCGCGAACGACGGGATCATCTCGACGGCGAGCCTGATCGTCGGAGTCGCCGCCGCGGCCGGGGGGCGCGGCGAAATCCTGACCGCCGCCCTTGCCGGCCTGACAGCCGGCGCGATGTCGATGGCGGCCGGCGAATATGTTTCCGTCAGCTCGCAGGCCGATTCCGAGGCGGCCGACATCGAGCGGGAGAAGCGCGCCCTTGAAGAAAGGCCCTCCTCGGAGTTGCGGGAATTGACGGAGATCTACGTCAGCCGCGGCCTCAGACCCCCGCTCGCGCGCGAGGTCGCCGAGCAGTTGATGGCGCGGGACGCGCTCAGTGCGCATAAGCGCGACGAACTCGGCTTTGCCGAAGGCGCAGAGGCCAACCCGGTGCTCGCGGCCGGCGCCTCGGCCGCAGCCTTCGGCCTCGGGGCCTCGCTGCCCACGATCGCCGCCTTCGTTGCGCCTGAAGGGACAATCGTCGCGGCCGTCTCGACCGCGGCCCTCGTCTTTCTCGCCGTGCTCGGTGCGCTCGGCGCGTGGCTTGGCGGCGCGCCCGTTATCAAGCCGACCGTCCGGGTCGCCTTCTGGGGCGCCTTCGCCATGGCGGTGACGGCGGCGATCGGCGCGCTGGTCGGCAAGGCCGTCTAGCGGCCAGGGCGACCTCCCATCTCCGTCGGCGTCGAACGGCGACGTTTCCCTTCTTAGTTGGCCATCGGACTTCGCCGACCCTCGACGGCCGGACACCGCTCAACTCCCCCGTTCCGCGCAATTCCGTATTCATGGTCGTTTCGTCGAAGCGAAAGTGCTTCCATCACCAGCGGCAAACAGGTTTGCGCCGCGTCAAACTGCAGCGCCAGAAAGCCCGCGATCAAGTCTGGGCGACCGCCAAAACTTGAGCTTGCGGACTTTCTGCTCTAGGAGTGCCAAGCTCGTGGGCGTCGGCAGGAGCGACAACATGCCTTTTGGCGCTAGATCAGTCGGGCGGCTGGCCGCGTTCGGCTTCGGATTCTCTCTCTGGCTTGGCGCCGCCGCCGCAGACACGACGCCGTATCTTGTCGCCGACGCCGACACCGGGCAGGTGCTGATCCAGAACGAGGCGACCGAGGCCTGGTATCCAGCATCGCTGACCAAGCTGATGACCGTCTATGTCGCGCTCGACGCGGTCCGGACGGGCAAACTGACGATGGATACGCCGCTCGTCATGTCGGCGCGCGCGGCGCGGATGCCGCCGTCGAAGATGGGCTTTCGTCCGGGCACGGAAGTGACGCTCGACAACGCCCTAAAAATGCTGATGGTGAAGTCTCCAAACGACGTGGCGATCATGATCGCCGAGGGCGTGTCCGGTTCGGTCGAAGCCTTCGCGGACGACATGAACGCGGCGGCGAAGCGCCTGGGCCTGCAAGAATTGCATTTCGTCAATCCGAACGGGCTGCATAACCCCGAGCACGTGTCTTCGGCCCGCGACATGGCGATGATTGCTCGCGCGCTCTTGCGCGAATTTCCGGACCACGCAGATCTCTACGGAATCGGGGCGCTGCAACTCGCCAATCAGATCATCACCAACCACAACGGCCTGCTCGGCCGCTATCCGGGCGCCGACGGCATGAAGACCGGCTTCACCTGCCCGGCCGGGTTCAACGTCGTCGCGACGGCCAGCCATTACGGCCGGCGTCTTATCGTTGTGGTGCTTGGCTCGCCGTCGGCGAAGCTGCGCACCCAGGAGGCGGCCGACCTGTTCGATCGCGGCTTCGCGGCGGGCGGCGGACTGGGAACCCTGGAATCGCTGCCTTCCGCCGGCGTCGGCCCGAAAAACATGCGCGTGGACGTTTGCCTGCACCGGAGCGCCGCGGCGATCGCTGCGGCCGAAGAGGAAAGCGTGGCCGAACCGGTCCAGACAACGCCCCAAGGTCGCGGAACCGTCGTCACCGCGGTGGCCGCGAGCGGCACGCCCTATCATACCCAAATATCCGACGAACGCCCGCATTTTGATCCGATCCCGGTCTTCATCGGGCCCGTATCCGGTTGGAAAGGCCCGGTTCTCGGCGCTCGGTCCACGCCCGCCGCGACCGCCGGGCTGCCGGCCGACGCAAAGGCCTATTCGGCCGAAAAGGCGAACGAGGTGGACGACCAGGCGTCACCGAACGGAGAGCCGAACGCGCCGACGGTTCTCAAGGGAGCAATCCGAACGCCGTCCCCCGCCGCGCGCCATTTGAAGGCGGCGAAGCCTGTCGTTGCAAGTAAGGAGTTGGTGAAACCGACGACAAAGCCGCAAGCCGGCGGCGCGAAGGCGAAGGCCGTCAGGAAGGAGCCGAAGGCCGACTGACTCTGGCGCCGATAGGTTCGAGATTGAAAGGCTTAAGTTTTTATCATTATTGTCCTTTTTGGACGGTCCCTTTTAGTGACGTTCATAATTGTTTTGCATAATGCCTTAGTTTGGCCAGCTTCCGGACAAGCGCATGCCGCAACAGGTCGGCATTCTCTATAGTGTGCCGCGTGAGGTCGGTTTGCGGTTTGCTCGGTTTTCTTGCCCCCCAGCCCCCGAGCGCCAAGACGGACCGAGTATATCTTACGTGGCTAGCGGATCGGCGGGCCCCCTCCCAGCCGATCCGCTCTTTTTTTGCTTATTTTGGCCTGGGCCTCGATGACAGCGTGCCCCGATCCGGTGAGCGTGCCCGCTTCCGCCCGGCGTGGTAAACGGCGACCCGAGAGTAGGATCCGTCGCGCCGTCGTCATGCGACTCATCTAGCGCGCTTCCCGTCCTCGCAGGATGGGAGATTGAGTTGGCGCATGTGGCCAAAGCGGTCCGGAAGTCGACCGGCGCATCCCTGAAGGCAGCCGTCCATCGCGCCAAGCCCCTGTCTCGGGCGGGCGTGCTTGAGCGCGTGTTCACCTTGGCGTTCTCGAAACTCGTCTATCCTCAGATTTGGGAAGATCCGGTCATCGATATGGAGGCGCTCGAGATCGGGCCGGGCCACGAGGTCATCGCCATAGCCTCGGGCGGGTGCAACGTGCTCTCCTATCTCACCGCCGATCCAATGGGCGTCACCGCGGTCGATCTCAACGGAGCGCATATGGCGCTCGGCAAGCTCAAGATCTGTGCGCTCCGGCATCTGCCGGACTATCATGCGTTCTTCCGCTTCTTCGGCCGTGCCGACGCCCGCACAAACCTGAACGTCTACGACCAGCGGCTGCGCGCCAGCCTCGACCCCGCCACGCGCGCCTACTGGGACAGGCGTCGTGTGTTCGGCCGCCGCCGCATCGGCGTATTCGCCCGCAATTTCTACCGCCACGGCCTGCTCGGGCATTTCCTCGGGGCGGGCCACGCGCTCGCCCGCCTGCATCGGCTCGACCCCTCCGCCATCCTCGAGGCCAGGACGCTCGCTGAGCAGAGAGCTTTGTACGAGGAGCGACTCGCGCCGATCTTCGACAAGCCGCTGGTCCGCTGGGCGATGAAGCAACCCGCTTCGCTCTACGGCCTCGGGATCCCGCCGACGCAATACGCGGCGCTCGCAGCCGACTCGCCCAGGGGCATCGCCGAGGTTCTGAGCCAGCGAGTTCGAGTGGCTCGCCTGCGATTTTCCTCTCGCCGACAATTATTTTGCCTGGCAGGCGTTCGGCCGCCGCTATGCTCCGGGTCCGAAACCGGACCTGACGCCCTATCTGCAGGAGGAGAATTTCGAAGCTGTTCGCACCCGGTCGGAGCGGGTGCGCTATGTGCAGCGCTCGCTGACCGAGACCTTGAGAGGTTCGCCCGCGGAGAGCTTCGATCGTTACGTGCTCCTCGACGCCCAGGACTGGATGACCGACGCCGACCTGGCGGCGCTGTGGACCGAGATCGCCCGCACGGCTCGCGCGGGCGCGCGGGTCATTTTCCGCACCGCCGCCGACGAGCGTCTGCTGCCCGGGCGGCTGCCGGATGGCCTTTTGAGCCGCTGGCGCTACGAAGAGGAGCGCAGCCGGGAACTCGGGCGGCGGGATCGATCGTCGATTTACGGAGCTTTTCACCACTATGTCCTGAAGGACGCCTGAGGATGAGCGATGCCGGCCTGTTGATGGACAGAATGTACCGCCGGCAGCGCCACATCTACGACCTGGCCCGCAAGTATTATCTGATCGGCCGCGACGAGGCGATCGCCCGGCTGCGGCCGGAACCGGGCGACGGGGTGCTCGAAATCGGCTGTGGCACCGGCCGCAATCTGATCAAGGCGGCCCGCGCCTATCCCCTGGCGGAATACTATGGCTTCGACGTCTCGCGCGAGACGCTCGACACGGCGGGCGCTTCGATCAGGCGCGCCGGGCTTGCCTCGCGCATCACGATCGCCGAGGCGGACGCCACGGCTTTCGCGCCAAGCTGATCTTCGACAGTTAACGCATGTGCGTGGCGCGTAAGTTATTGATATGATTTGAGCCGAGGGTGTGCGGACGCGAAAATGTAGTGCCACGTTTTGTGCCGATTTCGCTTGATTTTGTGATAATCGCAGCGGATTCTGTGCGCACCGACATCGAGTCGGCGACAGGCTTTCCGCCATGTATTTCCGCAAGAAGACCTCTGGTGGTCGCGCTTATCTGCAGATCGTCGAGAGCCGGCGCGAGGGCGCGGCCGTCCGCCAGCAGGTGATCGCCACGCTCGGGCGGGTCGAGGATCTCAACGAGAGCGGGCAGTTGGAGCGACTGCTGCGCTCGGGCGCGCGGTTTGCCGACAAGGCGATCGTGCTCGATGCGCTCGACCGCGGCGAGGCCACCGTCGTGGCGACGCGGCGCGTCGGTCCGGCGCTCGCCTTCGAGCGGGTGTGGGAGGAGACCGGCTGCCGGGGGGTGATCGAGCGCCTGGCGGGCGCGCGCAACCATGACTTCTCGCTGGAGCGCGCGGCGTTCCTGACCGTGCTCCATCGCCTGGCGTGCGGCGGCTCGGACCGCGCCGCCGATCGCTGGCGCGAGGACTACCGCATCGACGGCGTCGACGAGATCGAACTGCATCATCTCTATCGCACGATGGCGTGGCTCGGCGAGGAACTGCCAAAAGACCAGCAGGACGCCGCGACGCCGTTTTCGCCGCGCTGCGTGAAGGACGTCCTGGAGGAGGAGTTGTTCGCCGCCCGGCGCGACCTCCTGACCACGCTCGACATCGTGTTCATGGACACCACCAGCCTCTATTTCGAAGGCGCGGGCGGCCAGACGCTGGGGAGGCGCGGCTTCTCCAAGGATCACCGGCCCGACCTCAACCAGATGATCCTGGCCGTGCTGCTCGACGGCGACGGCCGCCCGGTATGCACCGAGATGTGGCCCGGGAACACCGCCGACGTGACGGGCCTGATCCCGGCGATCGACCGCCTGCAGCGCCGCTTCCGCATCAACCGCGTCTGCGTCGTCGCCGACCGTGGCATGATCAGCGCCGAGACGATCGCCGAACTCGAGACGCGAGGGCTCATCTACGTTCTGGGCGTGCGCGAGCGGACCGACAAGCTGGTGCGCGAGCTCGTCCTCGACGATCCCGCGCCGTTCGTTCCCTTCGTCCTGAAGAAGCCGCGGCGCGAGGTCGACTACGAGGCCAAGGCGGTCGCGCTCGCCGGGCGGCGCTATGTCGTCTGCCGCAACCTCGACGAGATGACAAAGGACGCCGCCAATCGCGCGACCATCGTCGCCAACCTTGAGCGGCAATTGAAGAAGGGCGACAAGAGCCTCGTCGGCAACAAGGGCTACCGCCGCTTCCTCGCCGACCCGGAGGGAGACGGCTTTTCCATCGACCGCGCCAAAGTCGAGGAGGACGCAAAATTCGACGGCGTGTTCGTGCTGCAGACCAACGCCCATCTCTCGCCGCTGGAGGCGATGCTCGTCTACAAACAACTCTGGACCGTGGAGCGAACCTTTCGCACGACCAAAAGTCTGCTCGACACGCGGCCGATCTACCACAAGCTCGACGAAACGATCCGCGGCCACGTCGCCTGCAGCTTTCTCGCGCTCGTTCTCAAGAAGGAGCTGGAAGACCGGCTCGCCGCGGTCGACAGCGGCGCCCGCGCCTCCTGGCCCGCCGTGATGGCCGACCTCGACTCGCTCACCGAGACCGAGGTCGAGCAGGACGGCAAACGCTTCCTGCTGCGCTCCGCCCCACGCCCAGGCGCCAGCCTCGCGCTCTCCGCCCTCGGCGTCGCCCTGCCGCCGACAATGCGGCAGATCTCCGCCGCCTGATTTACGCGCTTCCTTCGTTTTGTAGTGCCACGCCCGCGGCGTAGCGCGATTTTGCGCGCGCGATCAAAAACTTGGCTCGGAGCACTGTCGAAGAGCAGCCAAGGTCCCTGTTCGGCCGCGACCGGTTCGAACGCGTGATGATTTTCTACGCCTTGTCGATGATTCCGCCATGGCAAGAAGCTCTTGCCCGGGCCATCGATGTCGTCGCGGAGGGCGGTTCGCTGCACGTGATCAATTTCGGCGACTGCGCGGCCTGGCCAAAGCCCTTCAAGTCAGCGCTGAGGGGCTGGCTCGCTGCTTTCGACGTCTCGCCACGCGAAGATCTCGGCGAAACTCTGGCCAACCTTGCGGTCGCTCGCGGGCTCGTCTCGACGATGTAGGACTGGCGCGGCAGTTACGCCAGGCTTGCGGTCGCCCGGTCACCTCAGTCCAAGAATACAGCACAAGTCGGTTGGGTTAACCCGCTCCAGAGTTCGCCCTGCTATGCCCTTGTGCAGGGAAAATCACAGCGCCGCTCCATCTTCTCTTCCAGCATAGCGATTTTGTTACGGTGCATTGAGCATCATATCAATGCGGCGGATGAATGAAATAACAGAGAGATCCTCTGCCTGTTACGCTCCCTAACCGAGAGAGACGGAGGGGCGAGCGCAAAATGGGAAACCGGTTTGCCGGTCCGGCCCGAGGGCGCAATCGTGAAGACCTTCTGAACTTTCTCAAACGCGGAGAGGCCCACCGGCGATCACGCCGAAGCGGCTTGGGATTATCAGGGTGCGATTCAAACCGATGCAGGGTAGGTTCGGTTTGATTGATTTGGCGGGAGGCGACGGATGTCGGTCGGGGATTTGAGCGATGAGGGGCTGATGGCGGCGTTGCGGGCGCATCCGGAGCTTCGCCAGCGGGTGTTTTCGATTGTGCTGGCGGTCGAAGGCGACGAGGGGGCATTGACGGAAGCCGACGCGGCGGAAGAGCGGATGGTCGAGGAGACGCGTCTTCTGGGACGGGAGGCGTTGCGCACTTGGGCCGAGCGGCGGGTCGAGGCGACGGAGCGGGAGATTCGCCAACGCCCGCAGATGCATCGCCAAGGCGAAAAAAACTCCGCTGGCATACGAAATTCGGCGAAATAGAGGTTCGGGAGCCGCAATATCGGTTCGGGAGGCAGCGGGTGCGTCCATTCGTGCTCGGGGCGAAGGTGAGCCCACTCGGGTGTTCGCGGCCGCTGCAGCGCGCCATCGTCGACTTCGCCGCCGATCAGCCCTTCGCGCAGGCGCGCGCCAAGCTTGAGGAGCACTACGGCTTCGCGATCGGCGAGAGCACGATCCAGCGGATCACGTTCGCCCACGCGCGGGCGATGCATGAAAGCAGTCGTCGGGATTTGGAGTTTCCGCAAGCGCCGGGCCTTCGCAAGCCGATCGTCGTCGAGACGGACGGCGGCATGGTTCCGATTGTCGAGCCGAGCAGCGAGGAGAAGGACAAGCGCAAGGGCAAGACGCTGTCCTGGCGGGAGGCGAAGCTTCGCTGGCGCACGCGCAAGGGAACTGCACGCCGGTTTATGCGGGCTCGATCGAGGGCGGGGTCGAAGAGGCCGGGCGCCAGCTGCTTTCCTGCGCGGTTCGCGCCGGCTTCGGGGCGAACTCCCGGGTTCACGCGGTCGGCGACGGCGCGCCCTGGATCGTCGGCCAAATCGAGCAGCAGTTCGGCGATCAGGGCTGCTACCTGATTGATTTCTATCACGTCTGCGAATACCTGGGCGCCGCCTCGGCGGCGATCGCGCCCGACCCGGCGGCGCGCAGCGCATGGATGGAGACGCAGAAGGAGGCGCTCAAAGGCGGGCGTCTCGACGCCGTCCTGCGGGCGCTCGTCGGACATTGCGAGCCCCCCGAAGCCGACGACCAGCACGCGCCGGTGCGAACCTGCCATCGTTATCTTGGCGTTCGCGCCAACCAGTTGAACTATCGCCAGGCCCTGGCCGACGGACTGCCGATCGGCTCCGGCGAGATCGAAAGCGCCCATCGCTACGTCGCCCAGCAACGCCTGAAGCGGCCCGGCGCCTGGTGGCGCGTCGAGCATGCCGAACATATGCTCGCCTTGCGGATAAACCGAATCAACGGCGACTGGGACGCCTACTGGAAAGCCCTCGCCCGGCAACGTGCCGCTGAAGCCAATGACAATAGCCCGAACAAATCACTACGCCGCACCGCCTGATTGCACCACTTTGGATCGCACCCGGGATTATCCAGCCCTAGCCAATCGATCACCGAGCGCCTAGATTGAGGTTGCGGAGCTGGGTGGTGCGTCAGGACAATATTCCTCGGGGCCGTACGATCCCTATGGGAGCTGTCCCTGCCCTTGCCCGTGGGCTTTGGCACACGGCGCCCACCTACTTACGTAGGCGCCCGGGATCACCGTCCAACGGCCGTCTCGGCTCCGCGCTTGTTTGACGATGGATTGGCGTTGCGCCTTGAGTCCGACCGACGCCAATCCGAAAGTTCTTCTCCGTCGGCAAGCTCTTGTCCGACGGAAGGAGGCTGCCCCATTAGCCAGAGACCGTCTTACCGCCCGGCTCGTCGAGGAGGGCCTGCGGCTGGCGCAGCTCTGGCGGCCGGCCGTCGTCTCGGCCTTCCATCCGATCCGGGAAGAGCCCGACGTCCTTGCGCTGTTGACCGCACTGGGGAGGGACGGCTACGCGACCGCGTTGCCGGTCGTTGTCGGCCGCGGCTCGCAGCTGACGTTTCGCCTCTGGCGGCCGGGCGAGGCCACCCTGCTGGGTGGGATGGGGATTCCCGAGCCGCTCGAGTCCGCGCGTGCCGTCGAACCAGACCTCCTCTTCGTCCCGCTCGCGTGCTTCGACCGGCGCGGGCATCGTATCGGGTATGGCGCTGGCTATTACGACCGAAGCCTGGAGCTCCTTAGGGCCATCAAGAGGATTCATGCCGTCGGGGTCGCTTACGGGGTTTGCGAAGTCGCGGCCGTGCCTTATGAGGCGCATGACCAGAGTCTGGATGTCGTCGTGACGGAGCACGAGACCATTTTCGTCAGAGAGCGCTGAATGCGCCTTCTTTTCATCGGCGACGTCGTCGGGCGTTCCGGGCGGGCAGCGGTCATCCAGCAGGTGCCGCTCCTGCGCGTTCGCTGGAGCCTCGACTTCGTCGTGGTCAACGGCGAGAACGCCGCCGGCGGGTTCGGACTCACCGAGTCGATATTCGAGGAGTTTCGCGGGGCCGGCGTGGATGCGGTAACCCTCGGCAATCATGCGTTCGACCAGCGCGAAGCGCTCGTTTTCATCGAGCGGCAGCCCCGCCTGATTCGACCAGCCAATTATCCTCCCGGCACGCCAGGACGCGGCTCGACCATTGTCGAGAACTCGGAGGGCGCACGCCTCCTCATCGTCAATTTGCTCGGTCGCATCTTCATGGAAGCGCTGGACGACCCGTTCGCCTCGCTCGATCGGGAGCTGGCCGCCCATCCGTTGGGAAATGGATGTCACGCCGTCGTGGTCGACGTGCACGCCGAAGCGACGAGCGAAAAATCGGCGCTTGGCCACTTCGCTGACGGACGGGCAAGTCTTGTCGTGGGCACCCATACGCATGTGCCAAGCGCGGACCACCGCATTCTCACGGGCGGCACTGGCTTCGTCACCGACGTCGGCATGACGGGCGACTATGATTCGGTGATCGGCATGGAGAAGGAGGAGCCGATTCGGCGCTTCACCCGCCGCATTCCCTCCGGCCGGTTCGAGCCGGCGCTGGGTCCGGCGACACTTTGCGGAGTGGCCGTGGACATCGATTCCCAAGGACTGACGAGAGCTATTGCGCCGGTCCGGATCGGCGGACTGCTCAACGCGGCCGAACCGGAATTCTGGAACTAACGCTCAATGACCGCTCCCACGATCGTTTACGACCTCGACGGCACGCTGGCCGACACCGCAGGCGACCTGATGGGCGCGCTGAACGCCGTCCTGACACACGAAGGCCTTGCGCCGCTGCCAGTCGAAAACGCCCGCTCGATGCTTGGCTCGGGCGGCCGCGCCCTCATCGTGCGCGGCTTCGCTGCGTCCGGCCGGGAGCTTGCGCCCCTCAAACTCGAGGCGCTGTTCGGCGACTTTCTCGCTCATTACAATAGCCACATCTGCGAGCGCACGCGGCTCTATCCCGGCGTCGACGCCGCGCTGACAGCGTTTGCGCGAGCCGGCTGGCGCCAGGCCATCTGCACCAACAAGATGGAAGGCTCGGCGAAGCTCCTGGTGGAGAAGCTGGGTGTGGCGGAACGGTTCGCGTTCATCTGCGGCCAGGACACGTTCGGTGTCGGCAAACCCGATCCGAAGCCCTTGCTAGGCACGATCGCGGCCGCCGGCGGGGTGAGCGACCGGGCGCTCATGGTCGGGGACTCGGTTACCGACATCAAGACCGCCCGCGCTGCGGGCCTGCCGGTGATCGCAGTCGATTTCGGCTATACCGACGTCCCGGTGTCCGAGCTCGGCCCGGACCGGGTGATTTCGCACTTCGACGAACTCGAGGCCGCCTGCGCCGCCTTTCTTCCGGCCCGCGCTCAGTCCTTCGCGCGCTCGACGTAGCTGCCGTCCTCGGTCTGCAGGACAATGCGCGTCCCCGGGCTGATGTGGGGCGGCACCATGACGCGCGCACCGTTGGAGAGCTTTGCCGGTTTGTAGGAGGACGAGGCGGTCTGGCCTTTCATCGCCGGCTCCGTTTCGACCACCTCAAGGGTGACCCGGGGCGGGAGCTGGATGCCGACCGGGGTCTCGTTGAAGATCGACAGGATGACCTTCATTCCTTCCTGGAGCCACTGCGCCTGATCGCCGATCACGTCGCTCGCGACGGTGAGCTGGTCGTAGGTGTCCGCGTTCATAAAGTGATAGCCGTCGCCGTCGCTGTAGAGAAAGTCGAAGTTCTTGTCTTCGACGAAGGCGCGCTCGACCTGTTCGGTCGTCTTGAACCGATCCGTCACCTTGACGCCGTCGGACAGGCGGCGCATGTCGATCTGGGTCGTCGGCGTGCCCTTGCCGGGATGGAAGCTTTCGGCCGAAAGGACGACGCAAAGCTGACCGTCCTCCCGCTCGATGATATTGCCCTTGCGGATCGAGCTTGCGATAACTCTCACGTCTTTGTCCTCGAAATCTGGCGCGCGCAGCTCTTGCGTGACGGATCGCGCATTTTCAAGCAGCGGCTTTGCGATTGAGCCGCGCTATATACTGATTTTGGCGGCAAAGGCCAGCCGGGACGGCCGGATGGTGTCAGGAACTGCTGGAGTCTCGTGAGTCTAATCGCCTCCCCACCATTCTGGAACCGCGATCGCCACGAGGAACGGCGCGGGCGGCTGCTCACGAGGTCGCGCATGGCGAGTTTCGTCCGGCGGTGGTTCGGCGCGCACGGCTTCGTCGAGGTCGATACCGCGGCCCTGCAGGTTTCCCCAGGCAACGAAACCCATCTGCACGGGTTTCGGACGGCGCTCGTCGAACCGCACGCCTCGGCGAGCGAGGCTTGGCTGCACACGTCGCCGGAATTCGCGATGAAGAAGCTGCTTGCGGCCGGGGAGACGCAGATCTTTTCCATGTCGCACGTCTTTCGCAATCGTGAGCGGACCGCGCTGCACGCGCCAGAATTTACCATGGTTGAATGGTATCGAGTTGGGATGCCGCTCAGCCGTCTGATGGATGACTGCTCCAGGCTGCTCGCGCTGGCCGCCCATGTCGCGGACACAAAGACTTTCAGGTTTCGCGGGCGCCAGGCCGACCCGTTCCAGCCGCCAGAACGCGTGACGGTGCGCGAGGCCTTCCAGCGCCATGCAGACGTCGATCTTTATAAGAGCCTCTCGGCTGGCAGGGATCCCGACAGAGCGCTTTTCGCGGCTCAGGCCGTGCAGGTCGGCGTCCGCGTCGCGGCCGACGACACATGGTCGGATATTTTCAGCCGCCTTCTCAGCGAACGTGTCGAGCCCAAGCTCGGGACGGGGCGAGCGACGATTCTATATGATTATCCGGCGAGCGAGGCGGCGCTTGCGCAGGCGAACCTTGACGATCCGCGCACAGCGGAGCGTTTCGAGCTGTACTGTTGTGGCGTTGAGCTCGCCAATGCTTTCCATGAACTGCGCGATGCCGGCGAGCAGCGGCGCAGGTTCGAGGCCGACATGGCCCAACAGGAGAAAATCTACGGGACATCTGCCCCGATCGACGAGGATTTCCTCGAATTCTTGGGCCAGTTGCCGGACGCGTCCGGGGCGGCGCTCGGTTTCGACCGTGTTGTCATGCTGGCGACAGGCGCGGAGCGGGTCGAGGCCGTGCAGTGGACTCCCGTCTTCGACCTTGAGAGGCGCGGTTGAGCGACGAGCCGGCGTTCATGCCCAGAGCCCGCGAAGCGCTCGCGAGCATCTA
This sequence comes from uncultured Alphaproteobacteria bacterium, assembly GCA_963741405.1. Classification (GTDB taxonomy): domain Bacteria; phylum Pseudomonadota; class Alphaproteobacteria; order Rhizobiales; family Beijerinckiaceae; genus Roseiarcus. Next base: position 113,886 of record CAVUHX010000037.1, on the reverse strand, counting down.
CGGCTTCTCAGCCTTCCGTCCGGGACAGGAGGAGATCCTGACAGCCGTTCTGGAAGGAAAGGACGTCCTCGCCGTCATGCCGACGGGCAGCGGCAAGTCGCTCTGCTTCCAGCTTCCGCCGATCGTCCGCGATGGCCTGACCCTGGTGGTTTCGCCGCTGATCGCCCTGATGCGCGACCAGGTGGCGCAGTTGCGAGAACTCGGCGTCGAGGCGGGCAGCGTCAACTCCTCGACGGATGTCGAGGAGCGCCGCAGGATCGCGCGCGGCGTCCGGGTGCGAACGCTGCGCCTGCTCTACATCTCGCCCGAGAGACTGTTGCGCGACGACGTATGCGCTTACCTGCGCGACGCATCGATCGACTGCGTCGCCGTCGACGAAGCCCATTGCGTTTCTCAATGGGGTCACGACTTCCGGCCCGAATACCTGCGACTGCGCAGCGCCATCGAGGCGCTCGGCGGTCTTCAGACGATCGCCGTCACGGCCACGGCCGACGCGCCGACCCGCGAGGAAATCGCCACAAAGCTGTTCATTCGCCCGCCGCAGATGTTCGTGCGCTCGTTCGATCGGCCCAACCTCTTTCTCGCGATGCGGCCGAAAACCAACGCGACGCGCCAGCTCATCGAACAACTCGAGGCCCATCGTAGGGAGAGCGGCGTCATCTATTGCGCCTCGCGCCGCCGCGCCGAAGAACTGGCCGACGAACTGAGCCGCCGTGGACGGCGCGCGCTGCCGTATCACGCCGGGCTCGATCATACTGTGCGCTCTTCGAACCACGACGCCTTCCTGCGCGAAGACGACTGCATCGTCTGCGCGACCGTCGCCTTCGGCATGGGCATCGACAAGCCGGACGTGCGCTTTGTCTACCACGCCGACATGCCCGCCTCGATCGAGGCCTATTATCAGGAAATCGGACGCGCCGGTCGGGACGGACTGCCCGCGGACACCTTCACGCTCTACAGCGCAGGCGACGTCGAATTGCGACGACGCCAGATACTCGAGAGCGGGGCTCCTGACGGCCGCAAACAGGTCGAAATGGCCAAGCTCGACGATCTGGTGGCGTTGTGCGAGACGGCGCGCTGCCGCCGCCAGACGCTGCTTCGCATGTTCGGCGAAGAGTCCGGCCCTTGCGGACATTGCGACGTCTGCCAGGGCGCGGTTCGGCTCATCGACGGGCGCGTCGAGGCGCAGAAGGCGCTGTCGGCCGTCCTGCGCACCTCGGGCCGATTCTTCTTCGGCCATCTCGCCAACATTCTGGCGGGCAAGGCGACGGAGGCGGTGGAGCGGCATGGACACGATCAGCTCAAGACCTTCGGCGTCGGCAAGGACCGCACTCCGGCCGACTGGCGCGGCGTCCTGCGGCAGCTGCAGTCGGCCCGGCTTATTGCGCGGGACGGGGAGGACCGCGACCGCCTGATCGTGACCGACGACGGCCGGCGGGTGCTTCGGGGCGAGGCGCCCTTCGACCTGCGCGAGGACCTCGTCGGCGCGAAGACGCGGCGGGGGAAGCGAACGACAGGCGAGCCGCACGAGCCGGACGCCCGGCTGCTTGCGGCGCTGAAAGGCCTGCGGGGAGCGATCGCCGCGGGGCAGAAGCAGCCGGCCTATGTCATCTTCCCGGATCGCACCCTGATCGAAATGGCGAAGGCGCGACCGGACACGCTCGACGGCCTCGCCGGGCTGCACGGCGTCGGGGCGGTCAAGCTGCAAAAATATGGATCGGCATTTCTCGCCGTCATTCGGGACCATCGCAATGCCTGAACTGCCCGAGGTCGAGACCGTCAGGCGCGGCCTTGAGGCGGCGATGGTCGGAGCCCGCATCGAAAAGGTCGAACTGCGGCGGCGCGACATCCGTTTTCCATTCCCCCTCCGCTTTCGCGAGCGCCTCACGGGGAGGCGGATCGCCGCGCTCACGCGGCGCGCGAAATATCTTCTGTTTCGGCTCGACGACGGCGACACGCTGATCGCCCATCTTGGGATGTCGGGCTCGTTTCGCGTCGAGGCCGCTGAGGCGACGACACCCGGCGCATTCCACCGCGAACGCTCGAAGGACCCGAAGCACGACCACGTCGTCCTGCATCTCGATAACGGCAAGACCATCACGTACAACGATCCGCGGCGCTTCGGCTTCATGGATCTCGCTGCGGGGGAGACCCTTGCAAGCCATCCCCGACTGATCGGGCTTGGGGAAGAGCCGCTGGCCCTGGAATTCGACGCCCCGCGGCTGGCGAAGCTGTTTGCAGGCTCGCGCGCGCCGCTCAAGAGCGCCCTGCTCGACCAGAAGCGGATCGCCGGCCTCGGCAACATATACGTGTGCGAATCGCTTTTTCGCGCCGGGATTTCTCCCCTGCGTGCGGCCGGCGTGCTCGCCGACGCGGCGGGAAACCCGACGCGCGCCGCCCGCGCGCTGACAAAGGCCATCCGCGCCGTGCTCGAAGAGGCGATCGAGGCCGGAGGCTCGACGTTGCGCGACCATCGACAGGCGGACGGCGATCTCGGTTATTTCCAGCATCGGTTTTCCGTCTACGACCGCGAAGGTCTCCGCTGCTCGCGGCGCGGCTGCGGCGGAACGGTCGCCCGCCTCCCGCAGTCCGGCCGGTCGACCTTCTATTGTCCCGGGTGCCAGAAGTAGCCGCTTCCCCGCCCGGCCCGGCAGCGGCCGGGATCCTGCCGTTTCCGGGCGCGGAACCCATGTTTTCAACCGCTTGCGGCGCCGTTTGCGCGCCGGCGCCGGCGCCGGACGCTGCGGGCGCGGGATCGCATTGCGGAGGCTCGGCGGCTTGCGGCAAGGCGTCGTTCGGCGGTTCGGCCTCGAGGCCGTCCGCCCGCACGGAGAAAGCGGGTTCAGCCGCCGGCGGCGCCGCTTCAAACGCGTGCGGGAGCGCGCTTTTGTCCGGCGCGGATTCCATCTTTTCAAGCGCTTGCGGCGCCATTTCCGGGCGATCGACGCCTCCCAAGCCACAGGCGGTCGAAGCGCCCGCCCCCTCCACCACGCTTCGCGTGGTCCCCCTCCCCCGTTCCGCTGGCGCTCCACGGGGGAGGATATGGCCGGCGCGGGCGCCATCCTCCCCTGCACAGCGAAGCGGCGCGGGGGAGGGGGACCGGCCGGGCGTCCTTTCGGACGCCCTCTGGGCCGGTGGAGGGGGCGACGCCGTTTCCACGATCGCAACCAGCCCCTCGCCCTCCGCTTCGACCGGCCCCGGGTCGCGGCGGGCGAGACGACCGGCGGCGATAAAACCGTGGGTGCGGTCGAGCTCGCGCACGATCCTCACCACGAGGGCGACCGCCTTCAGGTTCTCGGGGGACATCGCGCCATAGGCCACGAGCAGCGCCTCGTTGAGCCGGCTGGCCTGCAGCGCAGCGTATTCCTCCGGCGCGGCGGCCATGCGGCGGGCGAGGATCTCTTGGACGAGCGCGTGCATGCGCTTCTCCGTCACGCCGAGGCGCTGAGCGATCTCGACGACCGACAGGCCGCGGTTGAGGGAATCGACGATCAGCCTCTCGCGCTCGAACCTCACCCGGCGAGCGGCGCGCCGCGCCCCGAGCGATCTTTTGCGGGGATTTTCGGCGGGATGAAGGGCTACGGAACCGTCCACGCAGCGGATCTCCTGTCGATGCTCAGCCTTGCGGCAAGAATGGAACAAAACAAGAACAATGTCAATCAAAAATCCGGCCTGGCGACCTCGTCTTGAAGCGGCCGGAACAGGATTACAGCGCATATCCGAGATTGAAGGCTACGGCTGCATTGCCCGGATGTTTTGGATATGCAAGAATATCCCAATCCGGAGACGCACGCATGTCGCAGGCCACCGTCGGCAAATGGGGCCACAACCTGGCTATTCGCGTTCCCCTCGAAATCGCTCGCTCTTCCGGCCTGAGCGACGGCGAGCGGGTCGAGATCGAAACGCTCGATGGCGATATCCTGATTTGCCGCCCCGCCGCCCGAGCCCGCCGGCGCAGTCAGGCGAAAGCCGCGGCTGCCGAGAGGTATGTCGCAACATTTGAAGTCTTGCTTAGCGACCTTAAAAGTGATCGTAAAGATGAAATCATCGGATCGTCGCTACTCAACTCCATGATAAGCATTCTACAGCATGGGTATCGTGTCATGGACATTACGGATACGAGAAATATGGCGCATATGTGTTTCAAAATACATGAAGTGTTAAATATCACAATTGCTGAGGACACTGCCCAGACTATAATTTCCAGATTGACTCTTACCACAGATAAACAATTGCAAATATCTCTCTGGAGTGGTGGGCCGCAACACTTGCTTATACCCGTTAAAGATAGTCACAAAGCTGTGATACTTCAGGGTATTCCCCAATTATTATCAACGCTTTTCTATCGAACTGCGCATGAACAGACGGAGAGAGGAACTGTTTTTGAGGAGGCCTTCCGACAGGCGCTTGGCGGACTGGGCCTTGCGGTCGAGCATGGAGAACGAAAATCTGTAGGTGGGATGTGCCGGGAACTTGACGCAGGCGTTATAAAAGGCGAAACAATGTACCTGTTTGAGTGTGTGTCTATTGAGAGGCCTATGGATTATGAAATTGGAAATCCAAAGACTCTAAGTACACGCAGGGAGCGGCTTGATAAAAAAATCGACCAAGCACTTAGTCTCGCTGAATTCTTATACCAGAATCGAATCGGGGCGAATTATGATTATTCACAAGTTAGGCAATTCGAGGCCCTCGTCGTATCACCGTTCGTAGAGTGGCTTTGGGACAAGTCGGAACGCCTTTGGATATCCGAGTTGTTGCCGCGAGTTGCAAGCGCGGAAGAGGTTATTAAGTTTCTTCAAGATGAAATTAAATGATTTATCTAGATCAATTGTGTCCCGAGCGATCTTAGGTCCTTCCTGAGGTTGCCGGTGCGGGCGTGCTTCGGATCGTCGCGGCGCACGGGGGTTTCGACGAACGGCCTCTTGGCGGAAACCCGCGCCTTCGCTGTAGGTCCGCTTCCTCGTCCAATTGATGCGTCCAAGGCCGCGGGCCGCTACGCCCGCTCTACGTCGATTGTGTTGAAAAACTCCGAAATTGGTCTCGGCCCGAAAAACGGTTTTGGCGTTGGATCTGGTCGTCTCGACAATAAGTTGCCGTCCGGTGCGGCTACGAAGCTCAGCAGCGAGCGATGGATGTTACAGGCCGAGGGGTCCCTCGCCAATATTTCTCGGGGCGGCTCAGTGGCCTCGCCAATTGGGATCGAACCGAAAATCGGAGTTTTTCAACACAATCCGTCGAGTCCCGCCATTCCCGGGCACCTCAGAGAGGGCAGGAAACCACCCTTTCCCACCGGACGAGATGGTCCAAGACGGTGGCTCGCGTCAGCCGCTTCGACGCTGCGGCCTTCGGGGTCGCGAGCGGGAACCTTCCGATTCATGGTCCTTTTGGCCGCGCTTGCCGCGGTTCGCAGGCTTGCCCGCCGGCGGAGCCCGTCGGGCGGGTGCGGAGCGCGCTCCGCGAAGGCGTCTCGACTCGGCTTTCCGATTGCACGGGCGAGGCCAACCTCCCGGGCGCCTCCGCCTTCGACGGCGGCGAAGCCAGCAGCACGGAATAGAGATAGGTCCCGAATTCCTCGGGGAAGCGGCTGACCAGCGCCTCGGGGTCCGGCGTCAGCGCGGCGTCGGTGATGACACCGAACTGAACCTGCCCGGCGTAGGAGCAGATCGACACGCCCATGCCGATGTCGCCGCTCTGCGGGACCCAGCCCAAATTCTGCTTGAGCCGGCTGCCGGCGACCCTCAGCGGTTCGGCGGGCCCCGGTACGTTTGTTATGACGGCGGACGCACGACTCGCCAGAAGGTCGAGCAGCTGATCCTGCACCACCTTGGGGCCATAGCCGAGCGCGGCGAAGAGGCCGAGCGTCGTCGCAGGTTCGTAGGACGCCTTCAGCGCCAGCATCCGTTGGCGCACCGTCATCAGACGGGCGATCGGATGCGCGACGCCGACGGGCAGTTCGACAGCGAGCATGCCGAACCCGTTGCCGAGGCCAGAATCCTCCGCCTCGCGCAGGTCGATCGGGACGATCGCCCGGACCTCAAGACCTTCCGTCCTGTCGCCCTTGTCTACGAGATAGCGGCGCATCGCGCCGGCAGCGCAGGACAGGAGGAGGTCGTTAATTGAGCATCCGAGCGCATGGGCGACCGCTTTGACTTCGGAGAGCTTCAGAGGTTCGCACCACGCCACGCGCTTCGCGCCGCCCGGCTTGCCCTTGAAGCGGGTCGGGCTGTCGCTGGGCATGGCGAGCAGATAGGCGAGTTCGCCCGCCACGCCCGCGCCGTCGCGCAGTACGTCCACTACCCGCAGCGGATGACGCACAAAGTCGAGTCCGCCTCCCAAAATCGCGGAGGAGGCTTCGACGCCGGCGCCGATCGTCGAGACGACCGGCGCCGCGAACGCCTGCAGCCACCCTTTCCCTTCGCCGGCCGACAGATCACCTTGGTTTTTGCGCGCGGGGCCGTCGACGACGGACATGGTGACCCGGGTCAGCGCATGGCCGTCCGCCATCGCGTGATGCAGGCGGAACACCACGGCGGCTCCGTGCTCATAGCCTTCAACGAGATGCACGGTCCACAGCGGGTGGTTGGGGTCGAGCGGCTCTGAGGCCACTTCACCGACGAAGCGCTCGAACGCGCTCAATCCGGTGCGGGCGCGGCTGGTCGAGCGCGCTGAGGACCGGCCGTGGTCGAGCGTGCGGGCCCGTCTCGAGGGGCGCGACGACGGACTCGTACATGTCGCGCCGCTCCTGTCGCACGCGGCCGGCCCTTCGTCGCCCTTCTCGACACGCAGCCCGACGCCGAACGGCTCGCGGCGCTCCGGGCGGCCGAGGGCATCGGACGGCCGCTCGGGTCGAACGCTTTCCTCGATCGGGTGGCCAGGCTGACGGGCCGCAACCCTCGGCCTGGAAAGCCCGGACGCAGGCCGAAGGCCACGGTGGCCAAAACAATGTGAAATTGAAGCAAGTGTCCCCGTATTCGTATCCGGTATTCGTATTCGCGGCGGGTCCGGGCTTCGAGCGCCACTAGAAACGCGGCCGAGCCGACCGGCCGGCTGACGCTTTCGCCCTTGCGCAGGCGCGCCGTCGCCGCTTCGTTCTCCTCGTCTTCGAGCAGGTCGGCGGCGACGGACGGCGTCACGCCGCTTCCGCAAGATGTTTCGCGATCAACGCCTTGACGTCGCCCTCGATGCGAAACTGGGTCGTGGCGGCCTTCATCGCCACGACGACCCGGAACACGTCGCGCACGACCCCAGGGAGCCTGAACTTGTCGGCGCAGAGCCCGACGGCGGTGTCGAACGCCAATGCGACGAGGTCCTTGTCGTCGCGCGCCATGCCGACGGCGAGCAGAATGAGCGTCGCGACACGCGCGTTTTCCTGCTGCAACACGTTGGTGAAGCGGCGCCACTGCTGCTCCCAGACGCGCCACTCTTCCGCCGAAACCTCCGACTGCTTTGCGCGCGTGAAGAGAACGACTTCCGCGATCACCGGCTCCCACGGCCACGACTGTTCGCCTTCTTTCTTCTGAAGCACGACAACCGCCCGGTGATGATGACGGTTGCAGTGGTCGCACTGATAATACAATGCGAGCGCCCAGGCGATGTACTCGCGCACGAGCCGCGAAAGCACGAACGGATCGGATTCGCTCTCCGCGCCGCCGAGCGCATGCGCCATGAGAAGCCCGAGCACCTCCTGGAAAGGGCCGCCGGGGACCGATTTCGCTGTGTCGACCATTGCATTGAGCCTTTCTGATTCGAACCGACCGCGGCATGCTGCGTATTGCCCGGCCGAGCGCATTACGCCGATGGCCTGGCCATTCGTATTTCGCCGCCGCGAGACGGAGGTCCTTCTTGCGCCTGCGCGCCGGGCCGGCCGACACATACACCATTGCGTATGTGTCTGCGAGAGCGGCTGTCTCTCGCTCGTGTCGACGGGACTCAGGAGACCTGAAGAGCGGCGGCTCAGGTCTCTGGCGCCATCCCGGCTCGTTCATCGAGGGTTGGCTCTTCGCCACAGGGCTCCTTTGGTCAGATGATCGACCTCTTCGACCAGCGCGGCCGCCGCCGGACGCCAGGCCGCATTGACAACCCCCCGCGCGGCGCCTATCTCCCCGCCAACCCTGTTCAGCGGCGCGAAAAGAAGGGCGCTCGGCCTTGTTTCGCGCCTTTTGTTGTGGCTGTCGTCGTCCAAGCAGCCTCGCCGCTTCCGAAAAAAGACGGAGCCGCGAAGACGCCCTGGCCGATACTGGAAAGGCAAAAATGCTCGCCGCCCTGAAGTTCGACACCGTGATGAAAAGGGTGTTCGGGTCGTCCAACGACCGCCGCCTCAAGGGCTACCGGCCGAAAATCGCGGCGATCAACGCGCTCGAGCCCCAGTTCGAGGCGCTGAGCGACGAGCAGCTCCGGGCCAAGACCGACGAATTCCGGGCGGAGCTGGCCGCCGGCAAGTCGCTCGACGACATTCTCGCGCCGGCCTTCGCCACCGTGCGCGAGGCGGGCAAGCGGACGCTCAGGCAGCGCCATTTCGACGTCCAGCTGATCGGCGGCATGGTGCTGCACGAAGGCGCGATCGCGGAGATGCGGACCGGCGAAGGCAAGACGCTGGTCGCGACCCTCGCGGTCTACCTCAATGCGCTCGCCGGCGAAGGCGTTCACGTCGTCACCGTCAACGACTACCTCGCCCGCCGCGACGCCGAGTGGATGGGCCAGATCTACAAGTTTCTCGGTCTTACGGTCGGCGTCATCGTCCACGGGCTCGACGATGATCAGCGCCGCGAGGCCTACGCCGCCGACGTCACCTACGGGACGAACAACGAATTCGGGTTCGATTATCTGCGCGACAACATGAAATATGACATGGCGCAGATGGTCCAGCGCGGCCACGCCTTCGCCATCGTCGACGAAGTCGACTCGATCCTGGTCGATGAGGCGCGCACGCCGCTGATCATCTCGGGTCCATCCGAAGACCGATCGGGACTTTATGCCGCCGTCGACAAGATCATCCCGAAGCTGGCGCGCGAAGATTACGAGCTCGACGAGAAGCAGCGCACTGTCAATCTGACGGAAGCCGGCAATGAGCACGCCGAGGAGCTCCTGGGCTCGATCGGCGTGATGAAGGAGGGTTCGCTCTACGAAGCGGGCAATGCGACCCTGGTCCATCACGTCAACCAGGCGTTGCGCGCCCACAAGCTTTTCCAGCGCGACAAGGACTATATTGTTCGTAACGGAGAGGTCGTCATCGTCGACGAATTCACCGGACGCATGATGCCGGGCCGCCGCTATTCCGAAGGACTGCACCAGGCCCTCGAGGCCAAGGAAGACGTCACCGTCCAGCCCGAAAACGTCACGCTCGCCTCGATCACATTCCAGAACTACTTCCGTCTTTACAAGAAGCTCGCCGGCATGACCGGCACGGCCTCGACGGAGGCGGACGAATTCGCGGAAATCTACAAGCTGGTCGTCGTCGAGATTCCAACCAATCAACCGATCGCGCGTCTCGACGAGGACGACGAGGTCTATCGCACGACCGAGGAAAAGATGCGCGCCGTGGTGCGGGAGATCGAGACCGCCAACGCCAAAATGCAGCCGATGCTGGTGGGCACCACATCGATCGAGAAGTCGGAGGCGCTCGGCGAAGTGTTCGAGCGGCACGGCTACAAGAAAATCGATTTCACCCAGCCCGACGCGCTGAAGGCGCTCTATGCCGCGGCGCACGCCGGCAAGCCGTCGAAGAATTTCGCCATCCTCAATGCCCGTTTCCACGAGCAGGAGGCTTTGGTTGTCGCCGAGGCCGGCGTCCCGGGCGCAATCACCATCGCCACCAACATGGCCGGCCGCGGCACCGATATCCAGCTCGGCGGCAACGTCGAGATGCGCGTGAAGCAGGAAATCGATCCGGACGCTTCGGAGGAAGATCGCGCCGCCCAGGAGGCGGCGATCCGGGCGGAAGTCGCGGCCTTCCGGCAAAAAGCTGTCGACGCCGGCGGCCTCTACATCATCGGCACGGAGCGCCACGAAAGCCGGCGCATCGACAACCAGTTGCGCGGACGCTCGGGCCGCCAGGGCGACCCGGGTCGGTCGAAGTTTTTCCTGTCGCTGCAGGACGACCTCATGCGCATTTTCGGCGCCGAGCGGATGGACGCCATGCTCAAGCGGCTCGGCCTCAAGGAGGACGAGGCGATCGTCCATCCGTGGATCAACAAGGCGCTGGAGAAGGCGCAGCAGAAAGTCGAGGCGCGGAACTTCGACATTCGCAAGAACATTCTGAAGTTCGACAACGTTATGAACGATCAGCGCAAGGTCATTTTCGAGGACCGGCGCAAGATGATGGCGGCCGAATTGCTCGAAGAGAACATCGAGGACATGCGCACCGGCGTTATCGACGACCTGGTCGCCAAGCACATCCCGCACGACGCCTATCCGGAAGCGTGGGACATTGTTGGCCTGAAGGAGGAAGTCCTCGGCAAGCTGAACCTCGACCTGCCTGTCGACGCATGGGCGAAGGAAGAGGGCATCGCCGAGGAGGAAGTGGCCTCCCGCCTCCACAAGGCGGCCGAGGAGGCCTACGCCGAGCGCGTTCAGCGGAACACGCCCGAAGCGATGCGTTATGTCGAGAAGCAGGTCATCCTGCAGTCGCTCGATCACCTCTGGCGCGACCATCTGGTGACGCTCGATCATCTGCGACAGGTGATCGGGTGGCGGGGAATGGCGCAGCGCGACCCGCTGAACGAATACAAGTCCGAGGCGTTCGAGCTCTTTCAACAGCTGATCACGCAATGGCACGAAGCGGTCATCACCCAGATGTCGCGTGTCGAGGTGCGCTTCCAGGAGCCCGAGCCGCCGCCGCCTCCGATGCAGTTCCAGCATCTCGATCCGGCGACCGGCGAGAACGAGTTCCCGTTCGGGGCGCTCAACGAGCCCGTCTCCGTCGGCCTGGCGGCCGCGGCCGGGTTGGCCGTCGCCGAGCGCGATCCGAAGAATCCGGCCACCTGGGGAAGGGTCGGCCGGAACGAGCCCTGCCCGTGCGGATCGGGTAAGAAATACAAGCACTGCCACGGCCAGGTCGCTTGATCCGGGCGATCGGGGTGGGCGCGGCCGCTACGCGCGGCGAGGCGCTCGACTGGCTGGCCGAGACCTTTCAAATCGCCGGGCTCCCCGAGCCGCGGCGCGAGGCGCAGCTGGCGCTCCGCGAGGTCGCCGGGCTTTCGGCTTCGTCGCTGATCTCCGCGCCTGAAATGGCGCTCGGCCCCGCTGCCGCGGCCCGACTGACTGAATTCGCCGCGCGGAGGGCGGCGGGCGAGCCGCTCTCAAAAATCGCGGGACGGCGCGAGTTCTGGGGCCTCACCCTCGAGGTCTCGCGCGATGTTCTGGACCCGCGCCCGGAGACGGAGACCCTCGTCGAGGCTGCGCTGAAGGCCTTGGGCGAACGGCGGCGTGATCCTTTCCGCATCCTCGATCTCGGTGTCGGCTCGGGCGCGATTTTGTGCGCGCTGCTCACCGAGTGTCCGTCGGCGAGCGGGCTCGGCATCGACAAGTCGCCGGCCGCCGTGGAGATTGCCCGGCGCAACCTCGAGGCCTGCGGGCTCGCGCGCCGCGTTGAGGTTCGTCTCGGCTCCTGGACCGAGGGCGTCGAAGGCCCCTTTGACCTCATCGTCTCGAACCCGCCCTATATCCGTTCCGCCGATATCGAGGGCCTCGAGCGCGAGGTGCGCGACTTCGACCCGCGCCTGGCGCTCGACGGCGGGTCCGACGGACTTGACGCCTATCGGGCGATCGTTCCGGCCTCCGTCGGCCTCCTCGCGCCGGCCGGCCGGCTGATCCTCGAAGTCGGCGCCGGCCAGGGCGGCGAGATACTCGCCCTCGCGGCGCAGCTGGGCTTCGTCGGGGGAGAGACGCGGCGGGACCTCGCCGGAATCGAGCGCGTCGTGATCGGAAGCCGGCCAGAGTGACGCGGTTTCCGCCCGCGATCGCGGCTGCCGCAGCGGTTTCGGTGGTCGTCGGCGCGGCTGCGGCCGATCCCGCCATCCCGACGCGCGATTGGCCGCAGGAAAAGTGCTTTCGCTATTCCCGCGACTGGGACGAGGCCTTGCGCCGGTACGGGCGCGACGGACTCAGCCCAACATTCCTCGAAGGGAACGCCGCCTTCATTCGATCCGGCTGTCAGAGACCGGCGAACATCTGCCCGCAGACCGCAAAGGAGCGGCGGCTCGCCGACGCGCTCGCGATCCGCGTTGTCAACGAGGGCATGTCGACGACCTTTCTGCCATTCGACTGTCCGCATCAGGGCCCTTGATCGCATCCCCGAGTCGCAGTCTAAGTCGGCGCCAGCCAAGCGATGGAGCCGCCGTGAGCGAGAGTGCAACCGAAGGGCCGAGAGGCGAATTGACCGTCCGCCTGATCGCCATGCCCCGCGACACCAACGCCAACGGCGACATTTTCGGCGGCTGGGTCTTGAGTCAGATGGATCAGGCCGGCGGGATCGCAGCGGTCGAAAAGGCGCAAGGCCGCGTGGTCACGATCGCCATCGACGCCATGACCTTCATCCGTCCGGTCAAGGTCGGCGACGTGCTGTGCGTCTACACGGCCGTCGATCACGTCGGGCGGACGTCGATGAAGGTCCATATCGAGGCCTGGGCGAAACGCTTTCGCACTCATGCCCGAGAGAAGGTGACGGACGCCACCTTCACCTTCGTCGCCGTCGACGATGCCGGACGGCCGAGGCCGGTCAGCCAGGGCGCGTCGGCTCCGGCGACCTCAAGAGAGGAATAGAAAATTTCGGCGCCCGGAACTCATTGCAGTTCTCTGATTCCTGGGGGCGAAAGCAAGCTCGAGGGTGACACTTCCGGGCGCGAATCGAGGATTGTCAACGCCGCCGGCAAGGAAAACTTGAGTCTGCGATGGGGCCTGTCTTCGGTCGCCTGGGCTCCGATTAACGAGGGAACGGCGCGCTCGCCGACTCGCCTGTTCCGCGCCCGATTGCGCGCGCAGCTCCTGTCGGTCAAAATCTCCCGATGTCCTCTCCCGCAGCCCGCCTCGTCATCGCGCTCGCGCAAATCGCCTTTGTCGTCGGCGATATTTCGGGCAACCGCGACCGGCTCCGACAGGCCCGCGCCGAGGCCGCCGCCTTCGGGGCCGACCTCGTGATGACGCCGGAGCTCTACCTCGCCGGCTACCCGCCCGAGGATCTCGTGCTCAAACCCGCCTTCCAGGAGGCCTGCCGCGCGGCCTGCGACGAGCTTGCGCGGGACACAGCGGACGGCGGCCCGGCGATCCTGGTCGGCCTGCCGTGGGTCGAGGAGGGCCGTCTGCACAATGCGATGGCGCTCTTGGACCGCGGGCGGATCGAGGCGGTGCGGTTCAAGGTCGACCTGCCGAACTATGGCGTCTTCGACGAAAAGAGGGTGTTCGTTCCCGGGCCGTCGCCTGGTCCGATCGTCTTCAACGGCGCGCGCATCGGGACGCCGATCTGCGAGGACATCTGGGGCCCCGATCCGGTCGAATGCATCCTGGAGACCGGCGGCGAAATTCTGCTTGTCGCCAACGCGTCCCCCTACGAGCGCGACAAGCTCCTCATCCGGCAGAACGTCGCGGTGACGCGGGTGGTCGAGAGCGGCCTGCCGCTGATCTATCTCAACATGATCGGCGGGCAGGATGAGATCGTGTTCGAGGGAGCATCGTTCGGGTTGAACGCCGACCGCAGCCTCGCCTTCCAGCTTCCCGCCTTCCGTCCCGTGGTCGCGCGAACCGTGTGGGAACGCGGAGCGACCGGCTGGCGTTGTGTCGAGGGGCCGCGCGAGGTGGTCGAGGAGGGCGACGAGGCCGATTATGCAGCCTGCGTGCTGGGACTGCGCGACTATGTCGAGAACAACCGCTTTCCTGGCGTTGTGCTCGGTCTCTCCGGCGGGGTCGACTCGGCGCTCTGCGCGGCGATGGCGGTCGACGCGCTCGGAGCCGAGCGGGTCCATGCGGTGATGCTGCCCTACCGCTTCACTTCGAACGAATCCCTCTCTGACGCCTCTGCCTGCGCCAAGGCGTTGGGGATCCGCTACGACATCGTGCCGATCGCCGAGCCGGTCGAGGGCGTCGAGCATGCGCTTGCAAGGATGTTCGCCGGCAGGGAGCGCGACATCACCGAGGAGAACATCCAGAGCCGCGCCCGCGGCCTGATCCTGATGGCGATCTCCAACAAGACCGGCGCCATGGTGGTGACGACCGGAAACAAGTCGGAGATGTCGGTCGGCTACGCCACCCTCTATGGCGACATGAACGGCGGCTTCAATCCGATCAAGGATCTCTACAAGATGGAGGTGTTCCGCCTCTCGCGCTTGCGCAACCGCTGGAAGCCGATTGGCGCCCTCGGTCCGGACGGCGAGGTCATTCCGGAGAACATCCTCGTCAAGCCGCCCAGCGCGGAGCTGCGCGAGAACCAGAAGGACGAAGATTCGCTGCCCCCTTACCCGATCCTCGACGGTATTTTGCATCGCCTCGTCGAGAAGGAGATGCGGGTCGCCGACATCGTCTCCGAAGGTTACGACCCGGAAACGGTGCGCAGGATCGAAAAGCTGCTCTATCTCGCCGAATACAAGCGCCGGCAGTCCGCCCCCGGCGTGAAGGTCGGTCCGAAGAACTTTGGCCGTGATCGCCGCTATCCGATCGTCAACCGCTTCCGCGACCCGGGCCTGCCGGCGCAGGCCCCGGACGCTTCCATCGCGCCGCGCAAGCCAGCCGGGACAAGTGAGCGCTTCGAGCAATGAAGCGAGAGCTTGGTTCCATTGTCGTTTTTTGTTCATGCGCCTCCGCTGTCCGATTGTGACGGAGAGCGCGATCCTCGGCGCCGGACGCCGCGGGAATTGCGCCGCGCCGGCCCTGCGGCCCGGCCCCTTTCACCCTCGCGCCGGACCGAGCCCCCCGTCAGCGGCAGGAGCGCTCACAGCGCCCGAACCGCTTTTTCCACCCGGGCAATGAACGCGCGGCGCTTTTCGTCCGTGGAGCGATCGACATTATAAAACGGGTAATATTCGGTCCTGGCGGCGCCGTTGGTGAACCAGGGCAAGAAGCGCGTGACCGTCTTGCGCGGCGCGTCGCCCATCCAGAACGCCGCCGACCAGGGCTGGCCATAAGTGACGACTCCGACGATCTTGCGCAGGTTGTCGAGGGACGGTTTGGAGCCGGCCTCCCCGGACATGTCGAACGCGACCCCCGGGATCAGGAGCCGGTCGAAGAACCCCTTCAGCATCGCCGGTGTCCCGAAGCACCAGGTCGGGAACTGGACGAGAAGAATCTCCGCGCCTTTCAGTCGTTCGACATAGGCCTCCAGACCCACCTGATTGCGCGGTGACTCGAAGTAATGCCGCCGTTCGTCGGCGGTCAGCGCCGGTTCAAAGGATTCCGCATAGAGGTCGAGCAGATCGACTGTGTGCCGGCTTCCCTTCAGCGCATTCAGCACGCAGGACCGAATGGCGGCGTGGAAGCTGTCCGCAAGCGGATGGCAATAGAGATAAAGGATCCGCAAGTGAAGTCCCCGATCCGTCGGCGCTCCGCCTTTCGAACCGCGTTGGAGCGGCAATCGTTCCTTCGCCTGACCGTTGGCGACGGGAATTGAGCGTCATTGCCTTCACGGGCTGGTGGAAGGTGACCGTGATGGGTCCGGCCCCCGTTCGGGAACATGGGCGTCCCGAGTTCGCTTCCAGCTTCACGGAGCTCCCCGTTTCGCACTTGTCAGTCCAGCGAATTGGCGCGCTGGAACCAGGCCAGAGCGAACAGGACGAGCGCCGCGATGAGCACGACGAGCGCGTGTGTGACGTGAATATGGGAGGAGCCCGCCTCGAAGCCGGGAAGAAAGGAGGGGAGGCTCCCCGCGGGCGTGAGCCAATAGACCACGGCGAGTACGAGAAAAATGAGGCCCAGGAGGCCGGCGATCAGGGGCACAGGCTTGTTCATCGGCCATGGTTTAGCGGACCACGGCGGGAGCTACAAGAACGCCGACGCCGATCGGGGCCGAGGCGCCGGCCTCCGCTGGATACAACACCATAAGCATCGTATATAGTTGGGACAAACCATGATCATCGGCTTTGCGGACGCCGAAACCGAGCGGTTTTCAGGGACGGCGTCTGTCTGGGCCAATGGCGCGCAATGTCAAAGGTCATCGCGCGAAAACTGGATCTGCTGGACGCGGCGCCGACGTTGGAGGCGCTGCGCTCGACGCCGCTCGAAGGCAGGGGACTCATAACCATCCCGCACGGCGGAACCACCAGTACAACCCCGCACATGTAACCAGGATCCCGCCGACGACGGAGAAGTAGCCGTACTCCCACTGCAATTCCGGCATGTTCTTGAAGTTCATGCCGTAGATGCCGGCGATCGCGGTCGGGACCGCGATGATGGCGGCCCATGACGCAAGCTTCTTGGAGACCGCGGTTTCCTGCGCCTGGCCGATCAGCAGGCTCGCCTCGAAAGCGAAGGCGAGAACCTCGCGAAGCGAGTCGATGTGCTCCTGTACAGTGCGCACGTGATCGGTTACGTCGCGAAACAACGGCTGCATGGTGGGCCGCACCATCGGCAGATTGTCATGTTCGAGTCGGCGGCAAACTTCCACCAGCGGGCCGACAGCGTTGCGAAGCCGGAGCAGGTCGCGGCGCAGCATGTAGAGCCGCTCGATTTGCGCCCGCGTCATCGCGCTCGCCAGCACCTGCGCCTCCATGGCCTCGATTTCCTCGTGAATGGCTTCGAGCACCGGGGAGTAGTTGTCGACGATGAAATCGAGGATCGCGTAGAGAATGTAGTCCTCGCCGCGGGCCAGCGCCCGCGGGCAGCTTTCGCAGCGTTGGCGCACCGACGCATAGGACGTCGACGCGCCATGCCGGACCGAGACCAGATAGCCTTCGCCGACGAACAAATGAGTCTCGCCGAATGCGATGCTGTCGCCATCTAGCTGCGCTGTGCGGGCCGCGATGAACAGCGCATCGCCATATTGGTCGATCTTCGGGCGCTGATGGGCATGGGACGCGTCCTCAATGGCGAGGTCGTGCAGTTGGAACTGCTGCTGCACAGCGGTCAGCAGGGCGATGTCAGGTTCGTGCAAACCGATCCACACCACGTGGCCAGGCCGCCCACGCCAGCTGGAGGCCTCCTCAATGGCGATATCGGCCACGCGCCGACCTTCGACATAGGCGCCAGCCGCGACGACGCCTTCGGACCTCGCAGTCTCCGTCTCCGAGACGGCCGACGACGCCATGTTCATGGGTTCCGTCCCGTGACCGCTGCGGAATTTCGTTGCGAAGCAACGGGTTCCGGAAAGACTAGCATCCGAGGAGCCGCCGTCAAATGGACTGTTGACGCCTCTATCGAACGAAACGCCGATCGCCGATCGTTCACAGTGAGGCAATCGGCAAGGGACGCCGGCCGCTCGAGACCAGGCGAGTTCAGGGCAAGGGGGGTCCGCATGCCATCGCCCGCCACTTGAGATTGTTCGTGCGGCGTCTTCCCCTCTCCCACCGGAACAGGGGACTTGCGCCTCGCGCCCCTATTCCGCGGCGGCCCGTTTGGGCAGGACCCAGTTCGGCCGGACGAAGTGGCAGGTATAGCCGTTCGGGTAGCGCTCGAGATAATCCTGATGCTCGGGCTCTGCCTCCCAGAACGGGCCCGCCGGCGTCACTTCCGTCACCACCTTGCCCGGCCACAAGCCCGAGGCTTCGACGTCGGCGATGGTGTCGAGAGCCACCCGCTTCTGGTCATCGTTAGTGAAGAAGATCGCCGAACGATAACTCGCCCCGACGTCGTTGCCCTGGCGGTTGCGGGTCGACGGATCGTGGATCTGGAAGAAGAACTCCAGAAGCTTGCGGTAGCTGATTTTCGCCGGGTCGAAGACGATCTCGATCGCCTCTGCATGATTGCCGTGGTTGCGGTAGGTCGCGTTGGGAACCTCGCCGCCGGTGTAGCCGACCCGGGTCGAGATGACGCCGGGCATGCGCCGGATCAGGTCCTGCATGCCCCAGAAACAGCCGCCGGCCAGGACGGCGCGCTCAGTGGAATTCGGCATGGGAGGGCTCCTTCTGTTGCGGTCCGGAGAGGACGACAGGGACTGTTCGCAGCGATTTGGCGTTAGTTACATCATTTTCAAGAAGGCCGCGGCGCACCCCTCTCCCGACGGGAGAGGGGTTTTACGCATCACTCGACGAGAATACGTCGCAGGGTCACTGCAGGTCGCCACGTAGTCTGACAAACTCTCTAAGCGTCGCGGCTACCCGGTTGAGCCTTGAGTCCGCGCCAATTGATCACGTGCTTGGCCGCGCGGCCGTGCTTTCCCTCGCCGGCGAAGACGCCCGCCGCCGCCTCGACATCGGTCTGCCGCGCGAGCGGATAGAAATTCCCTTCACCGGTCGGCCGTATCGAGCGTGATCGACGCGCCGTAGACGCGCGAGACGCAGGTGCAGAGCTTTGCGTTGGAAGCCTTCTCCGCTTCGCTGAAGAACACGTCGCGGTGGTCGACCTCGCCGTCGACCTCCAGGATCGGCAGCGCGCAGAGGCCACATTCGCCGCGCAGGCAATCGAAGATCATGTCGACCCCGGATTCCTCCAGCGCTTCGAGCAAGGTCTGATGGGCGCCGACGGCGATTGTCCTGTCGAGGCGGGGAATCCGTGCCGTGAAAGGAGCAGCCGGGCGCCGACCGCTGCTGCCGAAGGTCTCGAAGCGCAGCCTGTCGACCGGCCGTCCGCTCGCGGCCCAGGCTCTCTTGGCGTCCTCGAGCATCGCGATCGGGCCGCAGACATAGAATTCGCCCTGGGGGTCGAGTTTCGCGATTTCGGCGGCGACATCGACGCGGGCGCCATCTTCGCTGACGATGAGGCGCAGGCGGTCGCCGAGCGCTTCGGCGAGTTCCTCGGCGAGCGCGGCGTCGCGGCGCCCTCGGCAGGCGTAGAGCATCCGGAAGCGGGCGCAGGCCCGGGCGAGCGCGAGCGCATGCGCGAACATCGGCGTGATCCCGATGCCGCCGGCGAGCAGCAGATAGTCGGGCCGGCCGAGGCTCAGCTCGAAATGATTGGCGGGCGCCGAGACGGACAGACGCGCTCCCGGCGCCAGCGTCCACATATAGGCGGAGCCGCCGCGCGTGTCCTTCAGCCGCTTGACGGCGATGCGATAGGCGCCATCGGCGCACGGTCCGACGATCGAGTAGGAGCGCACATCTGGACGATCGCCGATCAGCACGCCGACATTGAGATGGCTGCCGGGCTTCGGGGCAACGAATTCCCCCGAAGGGGCGATCTCGATCAGGCGGATGTCGGGCGTGAGGTCGCGGGTCGCCCGCACCACGCCCTCGCCCCATTCGATCCGCTCAGCCATCGCTCTATTCGGCCGCTTGCGCCGAGCCCGACCCGCCGCCCCGCGCCTTGGCCAGCATGCGGTCGATCATGCGCCGCGCCCACAAGGCGCCGGCGTCGATGTTGAGATTGTAGAAAGGCTGGCGCGGATTCCTGTCAATGGCGCGCTGCTGCGCCTCCAGGACGACGTGGTCCTGATCGTAGACGCCCTTGCCGTCGTTGACATGCGCGCGCTGGAGGCCGCGCGTCAGCTCCTCGTCGTCGGTGCGGAACGTGCGGACGAAATTCCAGAAATAGTGGCAGCTCGTCTCCGTCTCCGGCGCGATCGCGGCGAGAAAGGCGCCGTTGACGCCCTGCGAACGGTCGCCTTGCGGAGCCCCGGTCCCCGTCGGCGCGACGCCGACGTCCCCGACCACCACCGCCGGCGCCTGGAAGGTGACGATCTGCCAGCGATCGACCCGGCCGGGTTTGCCGAGTTGCCTCGCCCAGAACGGCGGCGGCTCGATGTCGATCATCCATCGGGTCATCGTCGCGGTGTTGTCGCCATGAGTGACCTCGAACGGCGTGTCGAGGATCGCGTCGTGGCCGATGCTGTCCGAATGGACGTAGGTTTCATGGGTCAGGTCCATCAGATTGTCGACGACCAGGCGCCAGTCGCATTTGAGGCTCATGAACGCGCCGCCCTCGCCCTTCCATTCGACGCCGTCGTTCCAGTGGAAATCGGGCATGAGCGCGGGATCGGCGAGCGCGGGATCGCCCGGCCACACCCAGACCAGGCGATGCCTTTCGACGACGGGAAAGGCGCGCACGCAGGCGGACGGATTGATCGTCTTCTGCGCGGGCATATGGGTGCAGCGGCCCGCCGAATTGAAGACGAGCCCGTGGTAGCCACACACGATCTCGTCGCCCGCGAGCCTGCCCATCGAGAGCGGCAACAGCCGGTGCCAACACGCGTCCTCGAGCGCGGCGATTGCGCCATCCGTGCGGCGGTAGAGGACGATGTCCTTGTCGCAGATCGTTCGCGCGATCAGCGCCCGATCGACCTCGTGTCCCCAGGCGGCGGGATACCATGCATTCATCGGAAAAGGCTTGCCGCTCGTCATCGCTCGCTCCGGGCAGAACGTCACGTATGCGCCGACCGCCGGCGCCGATAGCGCTGAGATTGCGGCTTCGGGCAGGTTTTGGCAATTGCGGTAGGCCCCACAGTCCGTAGCAAAAGGCCCCAGTCCCGTGACTACGGGATGCATACATCTCGTTTTGATTACGAGAGGGTCTTGTGGGAAGCCAGCGGTGGGTGCGGCGAATTGAATCAGCTGTGAGATTCGGCTCGCATCGCCCATTCAGTCCCATGACGTCGACTTGCCGACCGCAGCGCACGGCGAGGTCCGGCTCCGGTGCGTCGCTCAGCCCGACGCCGCTCAGGCGGCGCTCCTCGACCGCCTCGGCCTCGTCTTGCCCAAGCGCATGCGCTTCCCCGAAACCGAGCCCTCGATCCTCGCCCTCAGCGCCTGAACCGTCTCCCTCGACACGAAATGTAGTGCCGACTTTTCGATTTCCGCTAAGGCATCGATTCGCCTGGTCCACACCGCCGATTTTGCGCAAGTTGGGTTAGCCCGCCTCGATCAGCCGCGCCGCTTCGTCCCGCTCGAACAGATAGAGCAACAGCCGCAGGCCTCGGTTTTCGTCGCCTGTCAGCCTTTCGCTGCGCTCGAGCGCCGCCCGCGCCTCCTCGCGCGCCCGCGCCAGCAGTCCGGCGTGACTTTCGAGCCGTGCGAAGCGGAAGCCAGGCGCGCCCGCCTGGCGGGCGCCGAGCACGTCGCCTTCGCCGCGCAGGCGCAGATCCTCCTCGGCGATGCGGAACCCGTCTTCCGTCGCCCGCAACGTCTCGAGCCGCGTGCGCGCCGTCTCGCCGAGCGGGCCCTTGTACAGGAGGAGGCAGCTCGAGCGCCCGGCGCCGCGTCCGACGCGCCCGCGCAGCTGGTGGAGCTGGGCGAGTCCGAACCGCTCGGCGTGCTCGATGATCATGATGGTCGCTTCTGGCACGTCGACGCCGACTTCGACGACCGTGGTCGCGACCAGGATCTTCGTGTCGCCGCGCTGGAAGCGCTCCATCGCCGCGTCCTTGTCGGCGCCCGCCATCCGGCCATGAACGAGCCCCACCGCCTCGCCGAAAATCGCGCGCAGGGCGCCGGCGCGCTCTTCCGCGGCGGCGGCGTCGAGCGTTTCGCTCTCTTCCACCAGCGGGCAGATCCAGTAGGCGCGCGCGCCCTGGCCGAGCGCCCGCGACAGGCCGGCGACGACCTCCTCCAGCCGTTCGATCGGCATGGCGCGGGTGTCGATCGGTTCGCGTCCCGGCGGCTTCTCGCGTAGCGCGGACACGTCCATGTCGCCGAAATAGGCGAGCACCAGCGAGCGCGGAATTGGCGTCGCGGTCATCACCAGAAGATCGGCGGCTTCGCCTTTCGAGGCCAGCGCCAGACGCTGCCGGACGCCGAACCGGTGCTGCTCGTCGACCACCGCGAGGCCGAGATCGGCGAAGACGACGCTCTCCTGGAAGAGGGCGTGCGTGCCGACCGCGATATCGATTTTGCGGCTCGCCAGCGCCGCCAGCGTGTCGCGGCGCTCGGCGGCCCGGTCGCGGCCGGTCATCAGCGCAATCCGAAGGCCCGCCCCTTTTGCGAGCGGCGCTATCCGCTCGAAATGCTGGCGGGCGAGCACCTCCGTCGGCGCCATCATCGCCGCCTGCCGTCCGGCCTCGACCACATCCGCCATGGCGATGAGCGCGACCACGGTCTTGCCCGAGCCGACGTCGCCCTGCAGGAGCCGGATCATCCGTTTCGCCGACCTGAGATCGGCGCGGATCTCCTCGACCGCCCGGCCTTGCGCGCCGGTCAGCGAGAATGGCAGCGCTGCTTCGATACGGCGCCCGAGCGCCCCTTCGGCGACATGGGCCCGGCCCGCGATCGTCCGCATTTTTGCGCGCACCAGGAGAAGCGCAAGCTGGTTGGCGAGCAGTTCGTCATAGGCGAGGCGGGTCGCGTATCGTGCGGCCGGATCGACGTCCTCGGGCGCCTGCGGCCGGTGCATGGCCGTCAGCGCTTCGGCGAAGCCGGGTAGATTGAGCCTCTCGAGCGTCTCGTCCCCGATCCATTCCGGCAGGCGCGGCAAACGCTTCAACGCGCCCTCGGCGGCGCGGGCGACGGTCCGCTGGAACAGGCCCTCGGTCAGCCCGTAAACCGGCTCGACCGTGGGTAGTTTTGCGAATTCCTCGGAGTTCAGCACCCGGTCGGGATGCACGATCTGGCGGTGGCCGTCCCACAGCTCGAGCTTGCCAGAGATCCAGCGCGTCGCTCCGACCGGCAGGCGCGCGCGAACCCATTGGTGATTGGCGAGGAAGAACACCAGTTCGACGTCGCCGGTGTCGTCCTCGACCAGCACCTTGAATGGCGCGCGCGAACGCGGGCTCGGCGGTTCGCGATGCTCGGCGACCTTGGCTTCGATAGTGACGATTGTGCCCGGGACCGCGTCGCGGATTTTCGGCCGCGACCGCCGGTCGAGCGTCGACGCGGGCAGATGAAACAGCACGTCGACGACCCTTGCGCCCTGCGGCTTGTCGAGCAGGCGGTCGAACAGTCTTGCGTTCTTCGGTCCGATCCCCGGCAGCGTTGCGGCCGGGGCGAACAGCGGATCGAGCAGGGAGGGGCGCATGCGCCTTTATAGCAATCCGCACGAAGGGGGTGCAGGCGACCCGGTTATCGGGCTGCGAAGCCAGATTGGATCGATCCGACGACAGGCCAATCAACTCCCTATGACGCTCGGCGCAGCACGATCGCGTTATCTTGAGCGTTGCTGACAACCTATGCGAGGCGAGCGCGCCCATATACATTCGCGGTGATGGCGAACCTCGTGTTCGTCTTCGGCGCGCTTTCCACGCTGCGGAAGTCGCGGGTGATTTCCGTGCATGCCACAGGTCGCACGAAGCCCGGAACGACGAGATGCTGGAACTGCGCCTTGGTCACGGGCGTCGACTCCAGAGCGCCCATGTCAAAGTAACGCGAAGCCATCGAAAGCCTCCGCGCTGCCCCGCGGCGGCAAAAATGATTTCGGTTCGTCGGGCTGTCAAAATGAAGCTCCGACCCGGTCGCCCCGCGTCGGCCCGACGATTCCGGTGGGAGGAGCAAGAGCCTGGCGGAGCACGGCGGCGATTAGGCGGAACGTCTCCTTGCGCCCGGTGCTGCTCCGCCAGACGAGGGCGATGCGACGGGCGGCGTTGTCGCCTTCGAACGGCGTCGCATGCAGGTCGAGCCCCCTGAGCACGCCGGCGGCGACCGCCATCTCCGGGACGAGGGTGACGCCAAGGCCATTCTCCGCCATCATCACCAGGGTCTGCAGGCTCGTGCCCTGGAAGGCGATGTTGCGCCGCGCCCCTTCGAGCGCGCAGGCGGCGAGCGCATGGTCGCGCAGGCAATGGCCGTCCGCAAGCAGCAGCAGGTCCTCGGTCGCCATGTCGTGCGGGCGGGCTGCCGGCATCCGCGCCAGGCGATGCGCGGGCGTGCAGACGACGAAGAATCGGTCGAGCGCCAGATCCTCAGTCTCGACATTCCCGAGCGCGACCGGCAGGGCGAGGATTGCGGCGTCGATCTCGCCCTGTGCGAGTCGCACGAGCAGCGGCGCCGTCTGCTCTTCGCGCAGATAGATCTTGAGGTGCGGCGCGGCCAAGCGCAGTTTCGGGAGGACGCGCGGCAGGAGGAACGGGCCGACCGTCGGAATCACGCCGAGATTGAGCGGCCCCGACAGCGGGTCCTGCGCCCCGAGGGCCGCGTCGACTAGGTCCTCGGCCTCGTTCAGGATCGATCTCGCCCGTCCGGCGATCTCCAGTCCGATCGCGGTCGGCGCGACCGATCGTCGCGTCCGCTCGAACAACCTGACCCCGAGGGCTTCCTCGAGTTCCTGGATCGCTGCGCTCAAGGTCGACTGGCTGACGAGACAGGCTTCGGCTGCGCGACCGAAATGGCGACGATCGGCGAGCGCGACGAGGAATCTGAGCTGTCGAAGGGTGGGAAGGATTCTCATGCGGCTGTTTTGATCGAGGGAAACGATTTGATGCAAACCATTTCTCTGCATTTCGCCGATCAGGGCCGCCCTGCGTTTGTCGCCGGCCCGGCGAACCGCAAGCAGCCGGCTATCGCGACGGACGCCGCAGGCAGGATCCGCCGGAGACATTCGGCGTAGCCGATCGGCCAGTGGCGCGAGGCCTTCCTCTGCGGGTGGAAAAGGCGTTGCGCGGGACGTCGCAGGCCGAGTAGAATACGGAGAAATACGATCTGGAGTTAAATCTACTAGCCGTGATTCAGAAGGTGGTACAGGCCAATCATAAAGATGGTCAGCAGGAATAATCCTGTTATAGCTGTTCTTGCGATTTCTTTCCAGAAGACGAGTTCGTCTCCAGTGATTTCGTCTGCCTCGCCGGCATTCCGATTTTCAATTAATGTTCTGACCCGCGATGGTATCGCCTGTATCGAAAGCAGGGCGCGTCCAACGATCGACCCGCCACCTCCCGACTGCCGCCATCGCCATTGCTGGCCGATCGGGAACGGCTTCGCCCGACGCGGTTCGTCGTGATCCTGGCGCATCGCGTCCTGGGTCGCCTTGATCTCGGCGAGGACGGCGAGGACTTCGGCGAGCGTGTCTTTCACGGACCGCAATTCGTCCTCGGCCGCGGCGAGACGGGTGAACAGGGAAGGAGACAAGCCTAGGCCTCCGTCTCGTCGGGAACACCATCAGGCGGCGTTGCCTGAGGATAGCGCCGCTGACCCTCGGGAATAGGAAGACGACTGACCATATCGGCGTTAAAGCTTCCGGTTCGAGATCCTCCTCCGAACCCTCGAAAGCGCCGCCGCGGCTGGGTCTCCCGCCGCGCCGTTCGGGGTCGAGAAGCGACATGACCCGCGCGGGGTCCTGCTCCGCGCAGAGCGTTGACGACGATGACAGGAAAAGATTACCGCAAGGTAAGCGGGCGCCTGCGCTCGCCGCCCGGCGCTTCAGGCTCGTCAAATTGGCCGGACGCGGCGCGGCGCTCTCGCCGATCAGCGTCAGCGCCAGCCTGACGCCTGTCGAGCCTGCCGCCGTTCCGACACGGCGACGCCGAGCCTTTCCAGGAGGGAGGGACGGCGAAGGGCCTCGGAAGCCGCGCCCGTCTCCTCTTCCGTCTTCCTGCGCCGCTCAGCCGGCTCCGGAAACGGGATGACCGGGGCTCGAAGCAGCCGGGCTTGCGGACCTGCAGCGCCGGACGCATCCGCACCGGCGGCCGAGTGCGCAGCCGCGACCGCCGGGAGCGCGACGCGGGCGGCTGGCGCCGGCTCGGCTTGAGATTCGGCCGCCTTGCGGTCGCTGCGGAAGCTGGCCGCCGGATCGATTCCCGTCGCCACGACGGATACGCGCACCGCTCCGTTGAGGGCGGGGTCAAAAGTCGCGCCCACGATGATGTTGGCTTCGTCGTCGACCTCCTGGCGAATCCGGCTCGCCGCCTCGTCCACCTCGTGAAGCGTCAGATCGTCGCCGCCGGTGATGGAGACGAGCAGTCCGCGGGCGCCGCCCATCGAGGTCTCGTCGAGCAGCGGATTGGCGATCGCCGCTTCGGCGGCGCGCAGCGCCCGACGTTCCCCGGTCGCTTCGCCAACGCCGATCATCGCCGTGCCCATTTCGCTCATGATCGAGCAAACGTCGGCGAAGTCGAGATTGATGAGGCCTTCCTTGACGATCAGGTCCGTGATGCAGGCGACGCCAGAGCAAAGAACCTGATCGGCCATCGCGAAAGCGTCGACGAAGGTCGTCTTCGCGTTGGCAAGCCGGAACAGGTTCTGGTTCGGAATGATGATCAGCGTATCGACGGCCTGCTGCAATTTCGCAATGCCGGCTTCGGCGGCCTTCATGCGGCGGCCGCTTTCGAAGTGGAACGGCTTGGTGACCACGCCGACGGTCAGGATCCCCATCTCGCGGGCGGCTTTGGCGATGACAGGGGCCGCGCCCGTGCCGGTGCCCCCGCCCATCCCGGCGGCGAGGAAGACCATGTTCGCCCCGGCGAGGTGATCGCAGATCTCCTCCAGCGCCTCTTCGGCTGCCGCCTTGCCGACATCCGGCCTGGAGCCGGCGCCCAGGCCTTCGGTCACCTGGAGGCCCATTTGGACGACGCGCTGGGCGCGAGACGACGCGAGCGCCTGCGCGTCGGTGTTGGCGACGACGAAGTCGACCCCGGAGAGGCCGGAGACGATCATGTTGTTGACCGCATTGCCGCCGGCGCCGCCGACGCCGCACACTACGATGCGGGGTTTCAGTTCCCTCAATCGGGGGGTCTTCAGATCAATCGGCATATCCTGCCTCCATCCCCCCGCGGCCGAAAAGCCGACCCTTGCGGGTTCGCTTGCCGGCCAGGCCCCGGCCTGCGACGCAACGTCCGGCGCGATCCCGCTCGTCCTTGCGTCAGCCTCAACTCTTGCCCCCTATGGTTAAGAATCCGTGAATGGGGCCGGCCGCCGGCGTCGCCCGGGAAGATCGCCGGCTTCAAGTGCCTAAATTCTTTGTCCCGTCGAAGACTCGAACAGGTGGATGCTCTCAGGCCTTATGGATATTCCGATTTCCGTGCCGGCCTCATAGGCGACGCGCTCCCGCAGGACCGCGATGACATCGACGCCGGCGAGCCGCCCGAACACATGCGTTTCGGCGCCGGTCGGCTCGGTCAGATTGACGAGCATCTTGAGCTGCGAACCCGGGTCGGGGGTCAGGGATTCCGGCCGGAACCCACAGATGACCTTTCCGTCAGGCGCCGCGCGGGGAACCCCGGACAGCGGAATGACCCCCGCTTTCGCTGACGAAGGACTGCAACGAAAGCCGCCCGGGCACGAAGTTCATCGCCGGCGACCCGAGGAACGAGGAGAAATTCGTGACGTTCGCCGCACGACGATTGGAGGCGACGCCGTCGCCTATCCCCCAGGCGCTCACCGCGGGGAAATGTCTTGACGGATTGTCCGATCGATGTCCGACAGGTTGCGGACGTGTCGGCGCATCAGCGCGTCGTGAGCAATCGCCGCTTCCAGCGCTCGCCGGGCTTGAGCTCATCGCCAAAGACATAGCGACGCAGGATTGTTCGCTTTCGACCTTGCAGCGCACGCTGGTCGCCGCTCGAGGGCGTTGCCGAAGTGTCCGTCGCTGTCGCGGATGCCTGGTCGTCAAGCGGGGGCGCGCCGCCGGCCTCGTCAAGGAAGATCGACGCCTTGTTTCGCGGTTTCGCCTTCGCACGCGGCGCCAGAACGCGCGAGCTTCCGGCCGCGCGCCGTAGCGCCGTCGTCGGGTCGTGTGGCGGAACGCCTATTCCTTCCTCTGGTCGCAAGGTCGATGGTCGATCGGAAGCGGTCGACAATTTGTTCGCCGGCGGCGGGCTTTTGCCGGACGGGGGTCCCGAGGCTCGCGGCGGCTTGGATGTTTGATCCCGGCGCCGTGGCCCCCGCACCCCCGGGTCGGACTCTGCTTCCAGCAGCGGCGCGTCTGGGAGCGGACGACCGAACGGCTCGTCGGGGAGGAGGCTCGGAAGAATGCGGCCCCTTGGAGACGACGCGGCGCCGACAGGGGACAAGTCCGCCTTTCCCGCCTCAAATACCTGAGCCGCGGCGCGATGCGACACCCGTTCGATTGCGTGTTGCGGGGGGGTTGTCTCGGACAGTTGCAGGTCGGGGCCTAGCGTCCCCAGCCTTGGCCGACGCCGGACTTCGACTGTGAACGACGGAACAGCCCGTCTCAATGGCGTCCTCGATTGCTTGCGGATCCGCTGATTCGCCCTGCCCGGCAACATTGCGAGGCAAAGCGCAGGAAAGCAATAGTCGGTAATCCTGGCGAACGGTAGCCAATTTTCGCATATGCGCTGCCAGCGCTCCAGACGCGTCCTGCAATGGCGCCGCTTTCGTCGCGTCTGATCAAAAGTCTCGCGAGCGCGCTCGAGACGCCGGCGGACCGCGACGGGCAGGGCCCTCTCGCCCAGTCGTTCTGGATGCTCGGCGCCGACTTCCTCGCCGCGGCGATTCCGATCGTCCCGTTCGCTCTCATGCCGGTGACCCAAGGCCGGGTCGCCTGAGGCGCGGTGACCAGATCCTCCCGATCGGCCTCGGCGTCGGACGGGCGTTCATCGGGGGCGCGGGGCATTGAGAACGGTGACCGAGACCGTGTCGATCGGGATCGCGGCGGCGCTTGCCGGCGTCATCATCGGCGTGGCGGTGGCGCACGCCTTTGGCGGGTGACGAGCGCCGCCCGTCTCCTGGGCGCGCCGGCGATATTATACTAACAGACTTAGTTATTTAAGCGCCGCCGCTAACCGGGGTCGTAAGCCACTGAAAAGACTGGGGCATGCCGCTAAACTGGCGCTGAACCGGCGTGACGGCCCAGGGGAGGCTTCCCGGGTCCTTCCTCTCAATGTGCCCAGGGCGCGACAAGCCAAGCCGTCTCGACAGCGGCGAAGCGGGATTCTAAGAGCGCATTGCGGGCAGTCCGCCCGAACGGTTCGAGCGCTCGGATGATCATCGCCATCGACGGTCCGGCAGCGTCCGGCAAAGGCACGATCGCGCGACGGCTGGCCGCGCACTATGGGCTGCCTCATCTCGACACCGGCCTTCTCTATCGCGCGACCGCGGCCGCGCTCATAGCCGCGGATCGCGACCTCTACGACGAGGAAGCGGCGGTCGCCGCCGCACGCGGCCTTGGACTTATGGATTTCGACGAAGCGTTTCTTCGCAGCCGTCAGATGGGGGAAGCGGCCTCGGTGGTCGCGGCGATGCCCGAGGTGCGCGAGGCGCTCCTTGATGCGCAACGAACTTTTGCCGCGCGGCCCGAGGGTGCGGTTCTGGACGGCCGCGACATCGGCACGGTGGTTTGCCCGCGGGCGACGGTGAAGTTCTTCGTCACCGCCAGCGCCGCGGCGCGCGCCCAACGACGGGCGCTCGAACTTTCGCACCGTGGCGAGAAGGCCGATTACGCCGCAATTCTCGCCGACATACAGAAGCGAGACGCCCGCGACTCCGCGCGGGCGACCGCTCCCCTGCGTCCGGCGATCGACGCCGTCCGCATCGACACCACCTATCTCGGGATCGAGGCCGCGGTCGCCGAAGCCTTGCAATTCGTCGAAGCGGCGCGGATCGGCACCTAAGGGCCGCAGGCTCAGGCTGCAGCGCTCTGCAGCAGACGGCGGTGCGTGGCGCGAAGTCGCTCGATGGCGCTGTCGATATCGCTGCGTTGCCGCTCCAGATGACCGATCTGGTTGACGATCTGCTGCGGTTGCAACTGCTCTTCAAGGTCGGGCGTCTCGTTGGTGCCCTTCCCGCCGATCAGGTCATTGATCTCGGTGAGTGTAAATCCTAGCTTCTTGCCCCTGAGGATCATCTCCATTCGGACCCGATCGACGCCACGGTAGTAGCGCGCGTTGCCGTCGCGGCGCGGCTTGATCAGCCCGCGATCCTCGTAGAAGCGCAGCGTGCGCAGGCTCACTCCGTAAAGCCGAGACATCTGGCTGATCGTTAGTTCGGGATCCGGCATTGGCATGGCTTTGGGGTCGTCGTCCGCCTCGGCCGGAACTGAGTTTGTTGCGTGATCGAGGGACATCCGGTTCATGATATCTCCTTCCGTCGGCGCGGTAGCGCTCGCGTCTTTCAGATTCGCACGAGCTTGCGCGAATCGAGCCCAATATGCCCTATCGGAATGGAATTGCAATCAGAAGTTGTCGACATCCATATATACAACCAAACCGTACCAGGATAGGCCCGCCCGACGAACTTAACCGTTTCTTCACCATGCCGATTGAAGGTTCGCACCGCGCCGCCGCGCCTAGTGCGGTGAATTGGGGACGCCAAAGACGGTGAAGGCATGAAAAAGAGCATGGCGTGGAACCTCGCGAGCGTCCGTCCCCAAGCTCGCCGGCTGGCCGAAGAGGCGGCTCGTCGCGCAAACATTAGCCTTGAGGAATGGCTAGACGATGCAATCGCCGGACAGGCCGCAAAGGAAATATCCGACGAGGCCGACGAAGAAACTCGACGTAACCCTTCCAGGAGTTTTGATCAGGCCCTGCATGATGAAATCCGGAAATTCTCTCGAGTCGGCTGCAATCCGAATCCAAAGAAGGCTGACGCGCGGCGAGGAGCGAATGTCGCGCGCGTTCGAAACAATGACGAAAGCGCTCGAGGGAACGCGAGATTGGATCGATCGAGGAAAGCCGTCTCTATTTCCTCGACAGCCAGCCGCCGCTGTCGAACGACAGAACACAACTACTCCACATATTACGGAGCCTAGCGATACAGACGTCAGCTCCTCCCATAAGCGAGCGGCGTTGGATAGCCATTGGAGCGAGCGGCTGGAGGAGATTGCGCAGCTTATTGAGGCCGCGTGCAAAACGGCGCAGGCTTGGAGGGGTTCGTTGGACCCCAATCTGGAAAAGCAGCATGTGGACCCAACGGCTGCAGTGTCGCAGATCGCGCTTCGTCGACAATCCTTGGATGCCCGGGATGCGCAGAGAGTCTTGTCAGCTGCGAAAACTACGGCAGCGGTTGGCTATGCTGCGCGCTTGAATTGCGATGCTTTACGCTCACCGGCTGCCCCTGGACAAGGTCAAGCTGACGCCACAAGAGCTGCGGTTGACCGGACTGCCGACCAGGAGGGCGTGGCGCGTAAAGGAGGCGACTGGACGGCGCCCTCCGCGCCCGCTGAGGATCAGCATTGTGGCGCTCAAGGATTTCCCGAAAATTTGGAGCATTCTTTCCAAGAGCGGAATCAGCGTCTCTGCGCGCTTGACCTTACGGCCATGCGGGAAGGCATCGCTGCCATGAATTGCAGTCTTGCAGAACTGGCGCCGCGCAACGCGGTCGTGGCGCTCGACGGCGCCGTTCGCGACTTGACGGACCGGGTCGCCGTGCTCCGGCAGGCCGGCGAGCGCGAATCATTGCTGGCCCCGTTGGACGCGATGGCGGCAGAATTGCGCACGAGCTTGAAGTCGTATGATCCGCGCACGGTGGTCGCGGGTCTCGAACGCGAAATATCGGCCTTAGCAGACAGAATGGAGATTTTGGTCGAAGCCGCCATCAATCCGGACACCCTCAACCGGATTCAACAGCAAACCGAAGAGGTTCGCAATCTACTTGCTGCAGCGGCTACCCGCAGCGTTCCCCTTGAGCGCCTGGAACACCAAATCGGTGAATTGGCAGACCGTGTTGAGCAACTCGGCGCTAGCCCAACTCCTCAACTGGAATCTGCGCAGGTGGCAGCCTCGCTTGCTGACTTGCGCAGCGAGATTGAGCGAGCGTCAATTCCTTCGACCTTTACTCTTATCGAACGCCGCCTTGAGCAAATAGCGGCGCGGCTGGACGAAGAAGTCTTTCAGCCTGCCCAGAAGGCAGGCGATTTGTCCGCGATACAAGATCTGGCCCGTCGAATTGATCAAATTCATCAGACGCTAGAAACCAGTTTTCACCCGCAAATCGACATAGGCGCGCTGGAAGCGTCGCTGAAAGAGCTCTCCGCGAAGGTCGGAAACACGAATTCCGAGCCGCTCGCGGCGCTCATGCGCGAAATCAGCGACAAGCTTCCCTCAGCTGGCCAAGGAGCGGCGGACGCTGGCCTCACCGCAGTCGAGAGAATGTTGGCGGGGATTGTCGACAAACTCGACCGTCTCCCGCAACCAGAACCCCTGACCAATCTTCAGTCCATCGAGCGCCTGCTACAATCGCTGGATGCGAAACTCGATTTCGGCGCTGAAAAGCCCTTCAGTCGTGACTTCATCGCCGGAATTGCGGAAAGGGTCGCCGAACACCTAGAAAAGGACTCTTCCTTTCGCCCAAATACGCAAAGACTATTCGACCAAATCGGTGACATTCGCGACCGCCTTGAAGTGCTCTCCGGTCTGGAAGGAATGCAGACGCTGATGCGAACGCTCTCAGGTCAACTGGCGAGCTTTTTTGGCGAATTGGCTAGCAAGGACGAAGATGAGACGCCGTCCACCGGAGTTTGGGCGAGCCCCGCCGCGTCGCCGTCGCACGCCGTGCGAGGAATTGACGGGCTAACGTCAATGGATTCGTCCACTTCCGGCGAGTTGCGACAGCGCTGGCCGTCAATACCGGTGAACAAGGAACAATCCTCATCGTCACCATCTTCCGACGATGAGGTGCTGCTCGAGCCAGGAGCCGGCAAACCGAACGACCTCCGCGAGGCTCGGGAGGCGGTGCCTGATACCCTGTCGAAAACGAACCCTTCGGTTTCGGCGCACATCGCGGCCGCGCGACGGGCCGCGCACTCCGCGCTGTCGGAAGGGGGCGGCTATAGTATCCCGGCCGCAGTGCCGGCGGGCGGTCGCGGGATACAACGCGCGAAAGCTCTCTACGCACATCACCGGCGCTCCGTTCTCCTTGCAGCGGCATTTGCGATTGTCGCCATGGCGGCCATGCGTCTTATCGCGCTCCATGCGCCTATCGTTGAGAAGTCCGAACTGAACGCTGGGCCTGTTAAGACGGCCGAGATCCGCGCTTCGTCCAGCAAGGCCGGAGACTTTGTCCCCGCGTCTCCTCGTGGAGCGCGGCCAGTGGATACGACGCCGACCGCATCGATCACTCGACTTTCCGAGAGCGCTAAAGCCAATACCCCGACCGGGACTGCCGGCGAGGAGCTTTCGGCAGCTATTTCGGCCGCACTACCGACGTCGCTGCGCGATGCCATCGGCGCGGGCTCGTCGGCAGCGCAGTACGAACTCGCACAGCGGCTTTTTGAAGGGCGCGGAATGCCCCAGGACCAGCAAGCCGCCGCTATGTGGTTCGAGCGCGCTGCCGCCTCAGGCTTTGCGCCGGCCCAGTTCAGACTGGGAACGCTCTACAGCAAGGGCGTCGGGGTTCAGCGCGACGCTGCAGCCGCCAAGCGTTGGTACACGAAAGCCGCGGAAGCCGGCAACGCCAGGGCGGCGCATAATCTCGCGGTCCTATTTGCTGAACCGGTTGGCGAAGCGCCGGATTACGTCGAAGCCGCGAAGTGGTTCCGGAAGGCCGCGGAATTCGGCGTTCGGGACAGCGAGTTCAATCTGGCAATTCTTTATGCTCGCGGCCTCGGCGTCGATCAGGACTTCCGGCGATCCTGGCTGTGGTTCTCGCTTGCTGCCGCCCAAGGCGATGTGGACGCGGCGAAGAAGCGCGACGAGATAGCCGCCAAACTGACCCCGGACGCGCTTGCCGCCGCCGCGGACGATCTGGCGAAGTTCAAGGTTTCCAAGCCCGATCCCGCCGCCAATGAAGTGGCGGCGCCGATCGGCGGATGGGACGGAAAGTCCGCGCCTGCGCTGAGCCAGACGCCTTCGCCGTCCGCCGTCGCAAGCCCGACCGCGGCGCCGTAACACGGGATCTCCATCGGCTGGCGGCGTCTTCCTTCGCGTCATAGCGGTCTCGCGTCCCGGCGAGGATCCTATGATGACGTTCCGGGTCGAGCCGGCCTGATCGGTTAGCGCCGCTTTAGCGGCGAGGGTCAAGCATTTCAACAGCTTGCGGACCGCCTTAGCGGCGAGCCGAAAAGGCTCCGGAAAGATCTGGAGGCATATATACTTAATTGTCGAGTTATTTCGAGTTCCCTAATGAGCCGTCCTTCGCGGGCCGGCGCTCAGGTCGACCCGCTGCAGGAGAAAGGCCGCCGGAACGAGCAGCAGCGCGAACAGCGAAAGGGCGGCGAACACGTCGATATAGGCGAGCAAGGTCGCCTGGCTCGTCAGCATCTGCCCGACCCAGGCCTGCGCCTCGCGCGTGGCGTCGGCCGCGGCTGTCCCGTGCCGGGTGAAATTGGCAGCGGCGAGCTTGAGCGCCTGGCCGTAGGGGATCGACGAAGGACTGAAGTGCTCGACGAGGCGCGACTGATGAAACTGCTCCCGCCGCGCCAGCAGTGTCTGCGAGGCCGACACGCCGATGCTGCCGCCGAGATTGCGCGCGACATTGATCAGCGCCGACGCCTGGCCCGACTTTCCCCAGGGCAGCCCGACATAGGAATAGCTGGTGATCGTCAGGAACAGGAACGGCAGCGCGGCCATCTGGAAAACGCGCGCCCAGGCGAACCACCAGAAGTCGGCCTCCGGCGCGAGGCCGGTGAAATGATAAAGCGCCAGCGCAATCAGGACCAGCGCGCCGGCCATCATATATCGAGGCTGAACGAGGCGGCTCACCTGCCCGGCCGCAATCATCATCAGCATCGAGGCGAAGCCGCCCGGCATCAAGGTGAGGCCGGCCCAGGTCGCGGTATAGCCGAAACTCTCCTGCAGCAATTGGGGCATGAGCTGCGTGGTGCCGAACAGGATCGCCCCGACCGCAAGCATGACGAAGAAGGATGTGCCGAACTGGCGTCGCCCGATCAGGCTGACGTCGACAATCGGATCGTCGCGCGACAGCTCCCAGGGCAGGAACGCGACGAACGAAACCGCCGACACGATCGTGCAGACGAGGATGAAACCCGAGTTGAACCAGTCGTCCTCCTGTCCCTTGTCGAGCACGATCTCGAGGAAGCCGAGCGCCAGCGCGGCCAGAACGAAGCCGATCCAGTCGATACGCAGTCCCCCCCGCCACAGCGCCAGACGCTCCCGGACCAGGGCCGGGGGCTCGTCGACCAGGGCGGCGACCAGCGCGAGCGACAGCGCGCCGACCGGCACGTTGATGAAGAAGATCCAATGCCAGGAAACGTTGTCGGTGATGTAGCCGCCAATCGACGGGCCCAGCGCCGGCGCCGCGATCACGGCCACTCCGTAGGCTGCGAAAGCCTGCGCCCGCTTCGATGGCGGAAAGGAATCGGCCAACATCGCCTGTTCGCTCGGCGCCATGCCTCCGCCCCCGATCCCCTGAAGAACGCGGGCCGCGATCAGAAGCGAGAGATTCGGCGCGAGGCCGCACATGAGGGAGGCGACAGAGAACAGGCCGACCGAGAGCATGTAGAACCGCTTGCGGCCGATGACGTCGGACAGCCAGCCGCTGATCGGCAGGATGATTGCGTTGGCGACCAGATAGCTGGTCAGGATCCAGGTGCTCTCGTCGACGCTCGTTCCAAGCGCCCCCGCGATATTCAGCAGCGCGACATTGGCGATCGAGGTGTCGAGCACCGTCATGAAGGTCGCCATCGACAGGATGAGCGTAATGAGCCACGGGTTGTGCGATCCGGCGGCCGAGCGGCTCGGGTCCCAGCCCTTGTCCGCCCCGCGCGCCGTCATCGCACCTTGACCGACGGCGTCACCGACATGCCGGGACCCAGTTCGAGATCCGGCTGTTTGTTGAACACGAGTTTCACCGGCACGCGCTGAACGACCTTGACGTAGTTGCCGGTCGCGTTTTCCGCCGGAAGAACGCTGAAGGCCGTGCCGCTGCCAGCCTGAATGCTGTCGACATGCCCGGGGAAGCACTTGCCGTAGGCGTCGACGCAAAGATTGGCCGGCTGGCCTGCATGCATGTCGGCAAGTTGGGTCTCGCGAAAATTCGCGGTGACCCAGACATCGAGGGGCACGACCAGCATCAGCGCCTGTCCCGGCGTCGCATAGACGCCTTTGGCGGCGGTCAGTTGGGTCACGCGGCCTCTGAACGGCGCGACGAGCGTGGTCCGGGAGAGATTGGCTTGGGCCTGGGCGAGCTGCCCTTCCGCCTGCTGGCGCGGGGCCTCGCCGGCCTGCCGCTGCGCCGCGTAGACGGCGAACTGCCGCTTCGCCTCGGCGAGCGCGGCCTTGGTCACGTCCAACGCGGCCCGCTTTTGGATGAGGTCGGCGTTGGCCTGCTGCGCCGCCTGCAGCGTGCCGGCGCCCCGCGTCAGCAGGTCCTGGGCTCGTTGATACTGATCCTGGGAATAGGTCAGGGCCGCCTACGCCCGGGTCACCTGCTCGGACGCCTGGTCGACCGCCGACTGCTGCGCCTTCGTCTGGGCCTCCGCGGAGGCGATCGACGCCTCCCCCTCCGCGATCTGCGCCTTGGCCTCGGTCTGGGCGGCGAGGTAATCACGATTGTCGAGCCGCGCCAGGATCTGGCCGGGCGACACAATCTCGTTGTCGGTCACCGGAACGTCGGTGATCGCCGCTGCGACCTGAGCGCTGATCGCGCTCGGGCGCGCATCGATGAAGGCGTCGTCCGTGTCCTCGTAGTGGCGTGCGTTCAGCCCCCAGACGACACCGGCGGCGATCGACGCCAGGACCGCAAGCACGATCGCAATGGTCGCGAACCTGTGAACGCCTATCCAGGAGCGCACGCCGCCCCGCTTCTTCCCGTCAGCCTCGGCTTCCGGGCGATCCGCCGGCGGCGCAGGCTGCGGCCCGCCCTCCTTCGCATCGCCCCTGGCTGTCGGAGTTTTGGGCTTGGCTTCGCCTGACGCGGCGGAGGGTTTTTCGGCTTGCGTTGCCACCACGTCGGCCTCCTCGGTCCCGACAAACAGCCCCGCCGCCGCGTTGTTCCGTTGCCTGGCGGTTAGAACCAGACCCCAGGCGCCCGGAACAGGACCCCAACCCGACCCTCCGCCATTCCTCGAAGAACTTGATTCGCTTGCCCTTCGGATCGTCGCCGGACTGACACGTATCGTATCCGTCTTCCAACCCATCGGGGCGCTCCGGTCTCAAGACTGGCGGGGCGCCGCTTATACGGAGTTGGTTCACAAGTCGACGATGATCTTCGCCTCTGCATGCAGACTACGTTCAAACCGGGCGAGCGAACTCCCGACATTTCCCCTCGTTTCGGCGCCTCTTGAGCGGAATTGTCGCTCTTTCTCGAAAGCCCCCAATGATCGAGCCGCAAATTGGGTCGTTCGCTACCTCCCCGTAACCGCACTACGCCCTGCCGCCGCCTCCGGATCTGCTCCATAAAAACGTTATGAATACGTACCAAAAGTGTGATGGTCATCACTGCGCATCACGTAAGACTGTCGTGGGGTTGCCGGACACCCTTGTGTGAGATCGGAGCTGGAAATTCCGTGGCCGATTTTGCGCGAAACGAACATGGATTGGCGAAAGCCGTCACCTTCAACGTGATCACGCCGATGGGGAGCTTCGGCGCCTGGTTCGTGACCAAGCTTCTGTGGTATTTCGATAAAGTCAAGACCACTCAACAGACCGCGAAGGATCTCGCGTTCCTGCAGTTCGTGCACTGGGTCGTCGTGAGACGGGATCAGTTCCCGCGTCTCGACGCGGCCCAGCAACCCGAACGCTTGAATTACGACTATCTGTTTTTTCTCAGCACCTTCAATGGGCCATGGGGTCCTTATATCGAGGCGTTCTCCGACGTCCTTTACAAGGCTCTCGATCTCGTCTGGTTCTGGAGTGTTGGATACCCTTTTGCGCGGCCGGTCGGCCCGCTGAAGGCCTATATTCAGCGCAATCAGATCGAGTCTGACCATTCCTACAGCGCCTATCCGGGCGCATCGGTTCGGGATGTCCGGTCCGCCCTCGATCTGCGAGAGAGGGTGATAGACCTCGCCGAGCGCGAGATGGCTCTGCCGGACGATGATTTCATGGCCGAGTTCCATCGGCTGCTGATCGGCGCTCAAAACAAGCTTGGTACGTTCGGTCCCACGCCGCCCTAGGAAGCGAGCCCGCAATGGCCAACCAGAACGGCAAAAAATACGGATTTACCGGCCTTTTTCCGATCAAGAAGGGCGCCGATGTCGCCGCCTTGCGCGAACACCTGCGCAAGCTTGACGGAAAACCTAACGGTTCGCCACTGAGCGAAGTTCGCGCGATCCATATGGCCCGCTTTTTCGTCGTCGACAGCCTCGCCTACCAGGGCTTGCCGGCAAAACGCGACGCCCTGTCGTCCTCGTATTTGCTGTTCCTCTGTGATTTCGACGGTGACAGTCCGGATGCCCTTGTCGCGGACCTGGTCGCGGCAATTCGAAATGAAGTCGAGGAGATCTGGCGGCACTGCGTGGCGTTTCCAGGGATCGCGTCCCTGGACCCGCTCGCCGCCTATTTCGCGCGCT
The DNA here is from genome assembly GCA_963741405.1 of uncultured Alphaproteobacteria bacterium. Taxonomy (GTDB): domain Bacteria; phylum Pseudomonadota; class Alphaproteobacteria; order Rhizobiales; family Beijerinckiaceae; genus Roseiarcus. Next base: position 75,591 of record CAVUHX010000037.1, on the reverse strand, counting down.
GCCAGATCGAGACAAACCTGTTTCTGGCGGACCGGCCCGACGACACCGTGGACGATATTCTCAGAGCATTGCTGTACAAAGAGAAATTTGTCGACCTCATGCTCTGGTTCCAGGGAGCGACGCCGCCGCCCACTCCGGCGGAATTGAGAGAGAGGTTGATTTCACTGCGGGCCTCCATCGAGGAGCGTCCCGCTCCGCACCCGGGAAGTCTCTGAGGCGATCGAGATGAAGCACGTCGTTCCACGTCTTGATCTGTCCGATCTTCAGGGCAACATCCTGCGCGGCTATCCCCGCTTCAAGTTCGCGCGGTTCATGCTGTTTCGGATCCTTTCTGCCGACGGCGGAAGGCAGTTTCTCGACGGGTTGTCGTTCTTGGTGACGCCCGGCGAGTGGGGCGACCAGCGACCGGTTGCGGCGGTCAATATCGGGCTCAGCTTCGCAGGAACTCGAAGCGCTGAGGTTGCCCTACGCGTCGCTCGCCAGCTTTCCGGTCGAATTCCAGGAGGGCATGAGGGCGCGCGCCGGAAGGCTCGGTGACGACCCGAATTGCTGGGAGCCGCCCTGGAACGGGGAGACTGTCCATGTCGTCGTGATGGTCTACGCCGTCGATGAGGAGGGACGGCGGCTAAAATGCAATGAGGTTTCAGGGATTGTCGAGGGCGTGAACCGCTTCGGTGGGGAAACTCGGATTGAGGTCTTGCAGCCCCAGGACTGCCACTGGCTGACCGTGAACGGTGAGCAATCCCGGAAGGAGCACTTCGGATTCCAAGATGGAATCAGCAACCCCGACGTCGAAGGCGTGCCTGACCGCAACGCCAGGGGCGGCGGCAATCCCGACGAGGAGGGCGCGTTTCGCAAGATTCCGCCCGGAGAGTTCATTCTCGGCTACCCGGGGGAAGGCGGCGAAGTCGCACCCATGCCGTTGCCCCACCTCCTTGGGCGCAACGGTTCCTATCTGGTCATGCGCAAGCTTCAACAACACGTCGGTCGATTTCGCAGGTTTATGCAAGAGTCGTCACGGCATCTGCGGCATGTCCCTGCGGGCCTCGATCCCGCCGACTATGAGGAATACCTTGCAGCAAAGATGGTTGGCCGCTGGAAGGACGGGTCACCGCTCGTCCTCTTCCCTGAACGCTCCGCCACGCGGACCACGGGACGACCGGATCCGAACAACACCTTCGGATATGCGAGCGATCTGGCTGGGGCATGCTGCCCGCTCGGCGCCCATATCCGGCGCGCCAATCCGCGTGATTCGCTGGGCTTCGGCGGTAAAATCGTGCGGCGGCGGCGGCTGATCCGCCGAGGCATCGCCTACGGCGACTACTTGCCCGATGGCGCAGACGACGAGGCGGACGGCGAAGGTCATCCCGGGCCTTCACCTCGCGGCATCATGTTCCTGGCCTTCAACTCCGGACTCGACCAGTTTGAGTTCGTGCAGCAGGCGTGGATCGGTACGGGCGACGATTTTCAGCAAGGCAACGACATGGATCCACTCGTCGGAAGCCGTGGCGAACGTCAGATGGTGATTCCCGGAGATGAAGCAACCGGCCGGTTGCCGTTCCTATGCAGCGGAATCCCTCGATTCGTGACGACAAGGGGCGGCGAGTATTTCTTTGCGCCGAGCCTGACCGGGCTCCGCTTGTTGGCCGCGGGACAGGTCGTCGTGTCATGAATGAGACGCCCGCTCCGCAATCGCTCCAGAGCCGCTCAGCCGGAATCCCGGCCTCCGTTGCGCCGAGCGAGAAAGAGGCGCTGGCCGTCACGAGTCTCCGGGGGCTGCGATGGCTGACTCGCCTCGGACAGACCTTCAGCGCGGTTCCGAAAAACGATCCGCCGATTGGCGGCGCCAACGACATCGTCACGCCCGGGTCCTACGAGCGCATCCTGAATTCGCTCATGCTGCCGGACCGACCGCTGCCGCTCACCCGATTCGAACGAACGGAGCCCGGAGAGGCGGCCGCCATTTCGCGGATGGCGCATCGCGCGGCCGTCACGGTCCTCGAGAACTATTGCGGCGGCAGGCGTCGCGACGCCAACACGGTCGCGATGCGCGACCAGCACGCCAAGCCGCACGGATACCTGAAGGCGCGCCTCGTCGTGCACGGCGATCTGCCGCCGGAACTGGCGCTCGGCGTCTTTCGTCCGGGCGCCAGCTATGACGCGCTGGTGCGGTTCTCCAATGCGCGGGGCGACCGGGGAGCCGACCGCCGACCGGACGGGCGCGGCATGGCGATCAAATTGGAACTGAAGGATCCGCCCGGACCGGGTCTGCTGCCCTCGCTGCGGGATGATCTTCGACGGGAACCCGCCGCAGTGGAGCAGGATTTCCTCCTGACGAACTATCCGGTTTTCTTCGGCAAGAATGCGAGCGACTATTCGGAGTTCCTTGAGATCGTCGCTCTGCCTCAAGACACTCTGGCTGCGCGAGCGCGACGGCTCGCGAAGATGGCTGCGTTCTTCGTCCCATTCCGTCTGTGGCAGCTCTGGATCTTCTTTCGCTCCGCGATGCAGTCGATCGAGAGCCCGCTGAAGATCACCTATCATTCAATGACGCCATATCTGCTGGGCGACGACAAGGTTGTTCGCTATGTGGCCCTCCCGGTGCGCGCGCCTGGCGCTCCTCCGCAGAGCGACCGCGGGCGACCAACCGACGATTTCATGCGTACGGCGATGATTGCGGAACTCGATCCTAAGACGCATTCGCGGGACGAAAAGGCGGTGTTCGATTTCGCAGTCCGGATCCGCGACGCCCCCACGCCGGAAGATGTCGAGGACGCGAGCCTGCCCTGGAGCAGCCCGAGGGACAGGCAGGTTTCGCTCGCCCGGATCGAGATTCCCGTGCAAGACTTCGATGGGGCGGCTCAACGCTACAACGGCGAAAAGGTGTCGTTCAGCCCGTGGCACTGCCTGCCACAGCATCGACCGCTCGGCGGTCTCAACCGGATGCGGCTCGCCGTCTACCACGCTTCGCTTGACGTCCGGCGCCGGCTGAACATGGTCTCTCGCTGAACCCGCGCCACGGCGACCCCGCTCACGACGCCGCGCGGAGCGCCTGCAGTGTGAGGTCCGCCCGTCGCAAATCCGCCGACGATTCTCCAGCTGAAAACTTTGTGCGCACGCCGGCTAGAACATCGAGCGCCTCTCTCCGCTTTCCTCGAGCAAAGAGAAAATTTGCCGAGTTTGTCGCGGCGCGAAGCTCCCATCCCAGCGCGCCGATGGACCTCGCGGACTCGAGCGCGCGCCGGAAGTATTCCGTCGGCTGGCACGGCTCGGACGTCGGGTTCTCGGCCAGCAGTTGCGCCCGAATGCGATACATTTCCGGCTCGAACCAGCGCTCGCCCGTCTCCTTCGTGATGCATTCGGCGGAAAGAACGAGGGCGTCGGCTTTGTCCGCAGCGCCGACGCGAGCGTATTCGATCGCAAGATGACTCTGGTACAAGGCGGCCTGGAGGTAGTATTTATTGTCGAGCAGCATGTTGAGGTTGTTGGACAGGTCTTCCAGAGTCGTCAAGCTCGGATCCCGGTTCGCGAAGGCCGGAATAGCCCACAAGGGGCCAAACACCTCATACAGCGGCAACGAATATTCTTTTGCGATAGCGAGGCCTTCCTCGACACACTCCAGATTGGCGGCGTGCTCACCCTCGAAGAGATGATCACAGGCCCCGAGGATCAGCGCGAAAGCGAGCATGAACGGATGGTTCAGCTCTCTTGCCAGCTTCCGCGCTTTTTCGCTGCAGCTCCGCGCCCGGCTTGGATTTCCGAGGAGCCATTCGATCCGCCCCGCGTAGACGAGGGCGACGATATTGGGATCGTGCTGGTAGATCTGGACGAGTTTGCTGTGGTCGCCGGGGTCGTAGCGCCCAATGACGAAGTTCGCCGCGACTTGCGCTTCCCGCAACCTGCCGAGGAAGAAGTTCACGAGCACCGTCGCCGTGTACGCCATCAGTTCGGTTTCGCGGTCGCCGGACGTGGTCGCAAGGTCCCGGAACTCCTGCGCATACTCGTTCGCCTTCAACAACTCGCAATTGACCAGCTTGGCGATCGTCATGCCCCAGAGGACAATCGACTTTTCGCGTACGGAGCCACGTGTGCGCGAGAGGTCGAGCGCGCGAACATAAGCCCGGTCGGCTCGCGGATGCCACCACCCGCCGAGCGCGGCATAGGCCATTCCCAGATGCGAATGCAGCGCGATCTCCATCTCGGACCGCTCCGGCGACGCCGGGAGCTTCGAGACGAGTTCCACGCCTTCGGACAGATTGGCGATCACTTCCTTGTATGCGGAACGCTGCATCGCCGCGTGTCCGGCCGCGACCCAGGCGCTGATGGCTTCGGTGAGCATGCCCGCGCGCGAATAGTGATGCGCGAGCACAGCCAACTGACTGCTGTCATGGTTCGGCCCGAGTGCGCTGAACCGCACCGCCGCGCGGGCGTGAAGGTTGCGGCGCTCTTCCTTGAGCATCGAGGCGTATGCGGCTTCCTCTATCATCGCGTGCTTGAAAGCAAATGTCGCCCCGGAGGGCCGCATTTGCCGGCGCACCACGCCCGCAGCCTCGAGCTTGCTCAAACCCTCGATCAGGGCTTCGCGCGGCACACCGCTCAGGAAATGCAGGTCGTCGAACTCGAACTGGCGTCCAAAGACGGACGCCACCTGGGCCAGGCGCTTTGCTTGACCCAGGGCGTCGAGCCGCTCGGTGAGGAAATCCTGGAGGCTCGAGGGAAGCAGGAGCTCCGACAGGGAACTGCCCGCAAGCGCCCGATCCTTGTCGATCGGCAGGAGCCCGGATTCTCTGATCGCCTGCGCGGCCGCCTCGATGAACAGAGGCACGCCATCGGTTCGCTCGATAATTTTTCGGACCATCCAGTGCGGCAGCGACGCGGTTCCGAGCATGGTCTCGAGGAGCTGTTCGGATTCCTGGTCGCCGAGTTTGGCGAGCTGTATCCTGACCAGGTTGCTACCGGAAAACGGGAGCGCCGCATTGTCGCTCCGATGCGTTGCGACGAGCAGCATTCTCTCGGATGCGATGCCGGAGACGATTTGCCTGCCGAGTTCGAGGCTTGTGGGATCAATCCATTGGATGTCCTCGATGATCATCAACAGCGGCCGTACGCGGGAGAGCGACAGCAGCGTTCCCGATAGCGTCTGCAACGCCTGTTCGCGCTCGCGAGGCGACGTGAGGTCGGCGGGCGCGAACCCTTCGCATGCTGGAATGGAAAGCAGCGCGCCGTAGTAGCGGAGCGCGCCTTCCACGTCCGATGTCGCAAGGGCGAGCAGGCTGCGCAGTTTCTCGACCACTTCCCGAGGGGTATCGTTGTCGCTCACGCGGGCCGCACGTCTGAGGCGCTCGATCTCCGGCGCGAGCGGCGTATTCGTGTGCATGCGCGAGCACTGGAGGTACAGAACCTCCGCTGCCTCGTCCGGCAGCGCCGCCCGGAACTCATGGACCAGTCGCGACTTGCCGACGCCGGGATCGCCCGACACGATCACGGCGCTCCCCCCGCCCGCCACAGCCTTGTCCCAGATTTTGAGCAAGGTCGCGTGCTCGGAGGCGCGGCCAACCAAAGCCGACAAGAGCGCTGGCGTCTTCGCGAAGCGGCTTTTGCTGTCCGCGGCGCCCTCGACCAGCCAAACGTCGACGTCGTGGCTGACGCCCTTGAATTTGTGTTTCCCCAGCGGCGCGCATCGGAAGGCATTGCCGACGAGTTCGTGCGTTGTTGCCCCGATGACGACGCGATCGGGCGGTGCGACATCCTGAAGACGCGCCGCGACATGCACCGGCATCCCGAACACTTCCCGCCGGTCGTGGTCGGCCTCGCCGGTCATTCGACCGACAACGACAATCCCGGTGTTGACGGCGATCCTCACCCTCAACCGCACGAGTCCGGATTCCCTTGTTTCAAATTGCCGCTCGCAGATTCCGGTGGCGATCGACAGGGCCGCGTGCACCGCGCGCTCACAATCGTCTTCATGGGCGACCGGAAGACCGAAGTGCGCCAGGACGCCATCGCCGACCGTGCGCGCTATATTGCCGCCGAAACTTGTTATCCGCTGATTGCAAAACGCATGATAGGCGCTGAGGATTGCGAAGAATTCCTCGGGGTCGAGGCTCGCGCTGAGCGATGTCGAATTGACAATGTCGACGAATACGACAGTTAGCTGACGACGCTCGGCGCCTGACTTTATCATCTCCGCGCACCCCTGCAGAAGTTTCGTGTCGGAATGGTGAGTGGACCGTGCTGTGATTCGTCTCGCGGGTTCAGCTGTCGGCTCGGGGGCGAGCCCGCCCTGATCATACTATAACCAAATTGGGCAAACGCGTGTAGGGACGCCGCGGAAGCTCCATGAAAACGTAGGTTAACATATTGCCTTCCGCAGAGGCGACCGAGTGCGGCGACGGGCTTGCGGGAAGGCTGGGCCGCCTGTTCTCCCAGGCCGACGACATATTCGCCCGTTCGGGACATCGGCTCCCTCGACCGTCGACACAGGCCGGACGCCGGAGCGCCCGCCGAGGTTTGTGAGGGATCAATCGCGCTCGCTTACTTGAGCATGACGGATTGCGCGGCGGTGTCGACGGACTTCTCGTTTGCGGTCGGGTCGACGAGCCGCGCCGGGGCCGTGATCGCGCCGGTGGCGACGCTGGCGGCCGTGCCGATGGCGCCTCCGGTGAAGGCGCCCAGCGATTCCACCAGGCCCGGCTTGCCGTCGCTCAGAGTCTGTCCCTCGGCCAGACGGGCGCCGATCGCCGCGACCACCTCGCCCGTGGCGAACTTGCTGTGGTTGGCGGCGTCGTTGGAAGCCACGCTGGTCAGATCGACGACTTGCACCCGCGCGTCTTTCAGCATGGTGGAATACGGCTCCTTCGTCGGATCCAGCGCGCCGAGGCGGGTCGAATCGCGCGCCAGGAAACTCGACAGGCCGAGCGCCTTGTCGTCTCGCGAGACGAACAAGGTGAACTGGGCCGGCCTGGGCTCCGTGTCGATTTCGGCGATCTGGCGGCGAAACACATCGGTGTCGATGTCCGGCGACGCCAGCATCACGTCCCGGATCTTGGGTGGCAAGCCACGATCGCGGATCGACATCTGCCTCAGCGCCTCGACGGCGAGATAGTTGCCCATCGAATGCGCGAGGATGGAGATCGATCCGACATTCGGGTTGTTCGCCAGAGCCTGCAGCACTGTCTCCAGCGCGTCCCGCGAATACACCGCGCTGTCGCGATCGTAGACGTAGTCGATCGCACTTCCGCCGGAGGGCCAGGTGAACAGCACCGGCGCCACGTCGACGCCGGCGTCGTGGACGATCTGGGCGAAGCGGTAGACGGCTTCCTCGAAGCGGGTGTTGTAACCGTGCACGAAAACAAGCACCTTGCGCCCGGGCGTGCGCAGCACCCGGGCGTTGAAGTCGGCTCTTGCCTGCGCCAGGTCCATACGTTCGGCGCGCAAGGTCACGAAGTCGTGCGAAGGATCGCCCGGCGCCCGCGAGGGCCACTGGACCTCGCCGGCCTTGCGCGCGCTGTCGGGAGGCACGGAGACGACGATATCCGCGAACTGCAGGCCTTTCCCGCGGGCGCCGCCGAACATGACGCCCGGCGGTTCGACGACGGGGGCCCGGGTGGTCGCGACGAGAAGGTCGACCGTGTGGGCGCCGGGCACGGTCGTCCCGACGACGAGGCCGCCATAAGGCCTGCTCGAGCAGCCGACAACCATCATCGACATCGCGAACGCCGCCAGAACGACAAGGCGCGGGCGCGGCGGCGCCCTGTTGGTCTCAGCCGCGTCCACGCTCTTGCTCCTCAACACCCGCCCCCTTGCAATTGCATTTCCCCTCAGGCGTGAAACTCAGGCAGTTGCGCAAGAGCGAACCCGACGGTCGGCGGCAGCATCCCCTGCTTCGCCGGTTCGGCCGGCTTCTCCCTCTGGCTCATGAACCACCAGATCGCCGCGAGAACGATGACGATCAGAAGAATGATCGCCCACATCGGGAACCCGCTGGAGCTCGCGGCCGCCGGCGTCCGCGCAGCGGTGCTGGCCGCCGCGCTTGCCGCAGTCGCGGCGCTGGACGCGGCTGAACTCGCCGGCCTGGTCGCGGCCGCGCCGAGCCCGCCGAGACCGGCGAGCAGACCGGTCGCACCGAGTGCGCTTGAAAGTTCGCCCGGAAGAGCAGCGGCGATCGCATTCTTCTGAGCGCCGAACATCGCCGCGAGCGAGGAAGGGTCCGACCAGTTGGACGGGTCCTGCTGGCCAATCGCGCCGACAGCCGCTTGCGCCACGGCGCCGATCGTCGATTGGGCCGCGCCCTGCGGTGCGCCGGAATACTGGCTCAGCGCGCCGACGATGCTCGACAGACCCGAGCCGCCCAACAGGCCGCCGATCAGACTTGCGCCTCCGCCAAGCGCGCCAGCATTTCCGCTGCTGATCGCGCCGGAAAGTTTCGTGAGAAGATCGGGGTCCGAGTTCGAGACGGCGTCGACCAATTTCTGGGCGCCGCCGGGCGCCGCCGCCGTCGTGGCGAGCGCGCCGAGAACAACCGGAATCGCGGCGTTGACAAGCTTCTGCGCCACCGCTTCGTTGATGCCGACCGCTCGCGCTAGGCTGCCGACGAGTTGCGGCGTGAGGATCTGGGATACCAAACCGACGAGATCGAGTGCCATTGGATGTCCCTCAGATAGAGTTGGGAAGCGGAGCGTTCTCCCCCGAAGTTGGGGCAACCACGCGCCCCCGGCCGCTTCGGTCGCCCCGCTGCGGCGCGGCCAACCTAGCCGTTCATGCCGGAGAATCCTAGCCGGAGCGGCGATGGGACCTATTTTCCTGCATTTCGCGGGCGGCCGGCGCGCGGCTCGAAAAGGTGAGAACGTCGTTCGGCGTGGGCGCTCAGTTGGCGAACCGGAAGTGGAGGACGTCGCCGTCGGCGACGGCGTAGTCCTTGCCCTCGAGGCGGAACTTGCCGGCCTCGCGCGCCCCCGCCTCGCCGCGACTGGCCACGTAGTCTTCGTAGGCGATCGTCTCGGCGCGGATGAATCCTTTCTCGAAATCGGTGTGGATGACGCCGGCCGCCTGCGGGGCTTTCGCCCCTTTCTCCACCGTCCAGGCCCGCGCTTCCTTCGGGCCGACGGTGAAGAAGGTGACGAGGTGAAGAAGATCGTAACCGGCGCGGATAACGCGGTTCAGACCCGGCTCATGGAGACCGACGGCCTCGAGATAATCTTTCTGCTCGCCTTCCGGCAGGACGGCGATCTCGCTTTCGATCTTGGCGGACACGACGACCGCGACCGCTCCCTCTTTGGCGGCCCGCCCCTTCACCCACCCGGAATACGCGTTGCCTGTGTCGGCCGAAGCCTCCTCGACATTGCAGACGTAAAGAACCGGCTTCGACGAAAGAAGGCCAAGCGACTGGAAGAGATCGTGGTCCTCCCGGCTCACGCCCGCGGCGCGCGCGGGCCGGCCGTCGCGCAGTTCCGCCAGGCTGCGCTCGGCGAGCGCAAGAAGCTCCTTTGCTTCCTTGTCGGCCCCCTTGGCCTTCTTTTCCATGGCGCCGATCCGCCGTTCGAGGCCCTCGAGGTCCGCCAGCATCAGCTCAGTTTCGATCGTGGCGATGTCCGAGAGCGGATCAATGCGGCCCTCGACATGGGTGACATCTCCGTCCTCGAAGCACCGGACGACATGGGCGATAGCGTCGCATTCCCGGATGTTGGCGAGGAACTGGTTGCCGAGCCCTTCGCCCTTCGAGGCGCCGCGCACGAGGCCGGCGATGTCGACGAAGGTGAGGCGCGTCGGGATGATTTCCTTCGAGCCCGCGATCTCCGCCAGAGCCGTCAGCCGCGGGTCCGGCACCGCAACCTCTCCGACGTTGGGCTCGATCGTGCAGAACGGATAATTGGCCGCCTGGGCCGCGGCGGTCTGCGTCAACGCGTTGAAGAGCGTCGATTTGCCGACGTTCGGCAAGCCGACGATGCCGCATTTGAAACCCATGGATGCGAAGCCTGTTCTACCGGAAGCCGGCGGGCCCTATGCAAGGAGCGCGGGCAAAACGCAAGTGCCGACTCCGAAAGACTCATCTGCGGGCCGAATTACAGGCGCCGCCTTTTGGGTCAGGTTTCGCCCGACAACCGCCTTGAAAGACCGACAACACTCTTGGCGCCGGGGGCGAGGTTGCTTCCTGCGGGCGCGATTCGCGTTCGAGTTCGAACCGACGATGAACGAGCGACGGATGGGCGAGGGCGCAGATCAGACCCCAAACGCGCGACCGGCCGGAAAAACGGCCGAGAAGAGCGCTGCGGCGGGGTTGCACGAGTCGTTTGCGATAACGGCGGCCGCCTCGCTTTTGGACGTGCGGAGACTCATCCTGAAGCACGGCGACTCGTTCGGAGTCTTCGACAATACTGGCGATGCGCTGTCCGGCCCGGGAAGCGCGGAGGGCCTCTATCACCGGGACACGCGCCACCTTTCTCACTTCACCGTGAGCGTCGAGGGGGCGCGGCCCTTGCTCCTGAGCTCGACACTGCGTGACGACAACGCGACACTCACCTGCGACCTGACCAATCCGGACCTTTTCGACGATCAAAACCACGAGAAAATCGAACACGATCTCATCCACCTGCGGCGGTCCAGGTTTCTGTGGCGGGCGAGCTGCTTCGAGCGCCTGAGCGTTCGGAACTTCGATGTGCGACGGCGCCGCGTTCGGGTCGGCGTCGCTTTTGCCGCGGACTTCGCTGATCTTTTCGAGGTTCGCGGCATGCACCGGAAGCGGCGCGGCGAGGTCAAGGATCCCGTCGTCGACGAGGAGGCAGTGACGCTGAGCTACGTCGGACTCGACGAGCGGCGCCGGTCGACGACGCTGCGGTTCGATCCCAGGCCGGCGATTCTCTCGGAGCGTCAGGCGGTCTTTGCGCTCGAGTTCGGTCCCAGGGAATCGGTGTCGATTTTCATCGAAATCGTCTGCCGGCACGAGGAATTGCCCCTTCCGCCGCTGCGCGCGTTTTTCATCGGCCTGCGCGACGCGCGGCGCGAGCTGCGCGCGGCCTCGTCGGGCGCTGCCTCGGTCGAAACCTCGAATGACATCTTCAACGAGGCCGCCCGCCGCAGCGTAGCCGACCTCTACATGCTGATGACCAGGCTGCCAGAAGGCCTGTATCCCTATGCTGGCATTCCGTGGTTCAGCGCGGTGTTCGGGCGCGACGCCATCATCACGGCGCTCGAAATGCTTTGGCTGGATCCGAGTGTGGCGCGCGGCGTCCTCCTTCATCTTGCCGCGACCCAGGCCACTGCGACCGACGATTCGGCCGACGCGGAGCCAGGCAAGATTCTCCACGAGGCGCGGCACGGCGAGATGGCGGATCTGGGGGAGGTGCCGTTCGGTCGCTATTACGGCAGTGTCGATTCGACGCCTCTCTTCGTCATGCTCGCCGGTCAGTATCTCGAGCGGACGGGCGACGTCGAGACCATCGGCCGGCTCTGGCCGCACGTCTTGGCGGCTCTCGAATGGATTGGTCGCTATGGCGATCGGGACGGCGACGGCTTCGTCGAATACGAAAGGCGGACCGGCCACGGCCTGGCGAACCAGGGGTGGAAAGACAGCCACGATGCGATCTTTCACGCCGATGGGCGCCTGGCCCAAGGCCCGATCGCCCTCGTCGAGGTGCAGGCTTACGTCTACGCGGCGTGGCGGTCGGCCGGGCAAATCGCATTGCGGCTGGGGGATCCCATGCGCGCGGTCGCTTGCCGGGACAAGGCCGATGCGATCCGCTCCCGCTTCGACAGTCAGTTTTTCGACCCGGCGCTCGGCACGTACATCCTTGCGCTCGATGGCGACAAGAAACCGTGCCGCGTCCGCGCTTCCAACGCGGGCCACGCTCTCTTTGCCGGCGTCGCCTATCCCGAACGCGCAAAGTCCGTTGTCCGCACCCTGATGGGCAGCGCATGCTTCTGCGGATGGGGAATCCGCACGGTCGCTTCAACCGAAGCGCGCTACAATCCGATGAGCTATCACAACGGCTCCGTTTGGCCGCATGACAATGCCTTGATCGCCGCCGGATTCGCCGGCTACGGCTTTCGCCGCGAGGCCGCCACGGTCTTCGAAAGCCTGTTCTCCGCGTCGACCTACGTCGACCTGCGCCGCCTGCCGGAGCTCTTCTGCGGGTTTCCGCGCCAGAAGACGCGCGGGCCAACTTTTTATCCCGTGGCGTGCATGCCGCAGGCCTGGGCGGCGGCCGCCCCCCTCCATCTCCTGCAATCCTGCGCGGGCCTCGCCTTCGACACCGAGGTGCAGCGGGTCACCTTTCGTGAACCGATCCTTCCCCGGTTTGTCGACCAGGTCATCCTGCGCGGACTGGCGATGGCGGGCGGCAGCGCCGACGTCGCCCTGCGCCGCTCGGAGCGGCACGTGATCGTGGACGTGCTCGAACGACGAGGGTCGGTCGGCGTCCTCACAATCAACTAACCGCGCAGCGTTAGTCGTTCGGCGCCGCGTGCGGATGTGTCGGGAACCGCATCAGGGCGGGCGCGGAAACGGCGCGCGGACGCGCAATCTCGTCGAAGACGCTGACCGTCGGAGCGACCGGCGATCTCCAGCTTTTCACGAGGCGGACGCGGGGTGCGGCCGTGATGCGCACCTCAGGCAGACCGCGGTAGATGTTCACGTAATCGCGGGCGACGCGGTCGATCGTGAAGCGGCGCTCGAAGCAGGCTCGCGCCTGCCTGCGATCGAAGCGCTCGATGCGTCGTACCGCCTGCACGGCCTCGCCGACATCGTCGACCAGATAGCCCGAAACCCCATCGTCGATGACTTCGGGAGCCGATCCCGACGGGAACGCGATCACGGGGGTCCCGCAGGCCATCGCCTCGATCATGACGAGCCCAAAGGGCTCCGGCCATTCGATCGGAAACAGCAGGGCTGCGGCCTCGCCGAGAAACCTGGGTTTTTCGCGTTCCGTGATCTCGCCGACGAATTCGACGTTCGGATGGGCGTCAACCAGCGGTTTGATCGTCTCCTCCCAATAGGCCTGATCGACGCGGTCGATCTTTGCTGCCATTTTCAGTTTTCGTCCGACCCGCGTCGCAATTTCGATAGCCTTCGCCGGACCCTTTTCCGGTGAAATACGGCCAAGGAAAGCCAGGTAGTCGCCCTTGGGCGAAGGGCTGAACGGCAGCAGATCCGCGGGCAACCCGTGATGGACCATGCCGACCCAGTTCGCCGGTGGCATCGGCCTGCGCTGATCGCTGGAGATCGACACGAGCGGCACATGAGCGAAGGTGGAATAAACGCCCCTGAGCTCCGGAAGGTCCAGCCGACCGTGCAGTGTCGTGATGGTCTTGTCGGCGAAGTCTCGGATCAGCGGATAATGCAGGACGTCGACATGGAAATGGAGGACGTCGAACGCGCCGGCCAGGGCGCGAACGCGGTCGAGCATGACGACGTGGGGCGGAATCGGATCCTTGATGCGCGGGTCGAGCCGTAAAGCGGTGTCGCAGAAGGAGACGAGCCGGGCGGAGGTGCAGGAGTCGCCGCTGGCGAACAGGGTCACGTCGTGACCCTGCCGCACCAGCTCCTCGGTCAGGTAAGAGACGATGCGCTCGGTGCCTCCGTAAAGGCGCGGCGGGCAGCTTTCGTACAAGGGAGCAATTTGCGCGATTTTCACGGTGGGTCTCCTGCACTGCCCGGCGTCGAAAACCGGAAACTCAGCAACCCGCGAGGCGTTCCTGCGCTGGGCGTTGAAAATGAAATTTGATCGCTACACGTGCGCGACGCGTGTCCTCAACGCTTGGCGGCGCACTCGCCTGGCCCCATCGGGCCTTCGGCCGAATTCAATCTTCGCGGTATCGACCGCCGTGTCGATTGGGGCGCCGAAGCGCGATGAAAGCGCTGGTCGCGTGGAAGCGATAGCGGCGCAAGCAAGCCTGAGGGCTGATCTCCAGACACGGAATGGCGTCGATTCGCCTCATCCCACCGGGTCGAGAGAATCCTACATTCCATGAGATTCCAATCGCCTCGTCAGCGGGGCCAGAACCCGTCCGGAGGTAACGCATGTTCACCACAATTGGCGACCGGCTGGGCGTTGCGGTTAACCAAAAAATGAAAGTCAAATTGACGCACTTAACGAAATGTTCACTATTCGGAGTTGACGGACGCAGCGGTATATGAATATATTCAAATCTACGAATATGTGAACATTCTAATATAAGCCATTGGCGACGGCGCCAGGAAATCGAGGAAACGGGGCCGGTTCGCCGACTGAGGAGGAGAGAATGTCAGCGCTGTTTTCTGATGATTGGATGGTCGATTTCGGCAACGCCTGGAACGACGACAAGGATCTGGGGGACGCTCTCGCCAAGATCGGCTTCAATTCCGTCATCGGCTACGGGTTCGATGGCGAACCGAAGCCGCGCGGGGCGATCAAGGTCGAGAACGGGTACGTGACCTCGGCCGGAGCCTATGCCGGCGAAACTCTGAACTGGGACCTGCGCGCCGCCCCCGCCGACTGGGAGAAATGGTGCAAGTCCGGGATCGGAATGATGGGCCTCGGCATGGCCTACACCACCGGCAAGCTGAAGTTCGTGGTCGGCGACTATGGCGCGATGGTCAAGAATCCCGCGATGGCGGGGCCGTTCATCAAGAGCTTCACCGCGATGGGAACTGTTCCGAGGACGTAACGGGCTCCCTCGCGCGTCGCCGCGCGAGAAGTGCCGAGTAAGCGTTCGAGTAAGCGTTGATGCGGGGCGTAGGGATGTTGTCTTCGATCGGAAGATTTGTCTCGCTGCTGGTCGCGGCCGTCGTTGGAGGAATCATCGCTTCGTGGTTCTTCCGGGCGCCGCCGCCCCAGCAGCCGTCGGCTTCGGCGCCCCAGTTCTACGCCTCCCCCGAGGCGCTGGGCGTCGAGGTGACGGATATGCCCGCGGCCGCGCGGGTCGAACTCGGCGGATATGTCGAGGCGCGCGACGTCGTCCGGCTGACCGCGCAGGCGCCGGGCCGCATCGTCTATACCGCCGGACAGGAAGGCGACCGCGTGGGCGCGGGGCAGGTTGTCGCCTCGCTCGACGACGATGCGCTGCGGCCTGAATATCGCGCCGCCTGGGCCAATCTGACCTCCGACACCGTCGCGTCGGAGAACGCCCAGACCCAGCTCTATCACCGCCTGTACGGCCAGCCGACGACGTCGCCGATGGGTGGCCCGGCCTATGACGCCTACGAGCGCTCGTTCACGCCATTTTACAATATGGCGCAATCGTTCATGGGCGGGATGATGCCGGGCGCGAGCGCCACCCCCTATTCGCCCTTCGGCGGCTCGAACATGCCGCTGATGACGCAGCAGCAGTCGCAGCGCTCCTATCCTGCGATCAACAACGCGCGCGCCGACTACGAACGCCAGCTCGCGGGCCTGGTCGGGTCGCAGTCGCACCTTGACGAACTCGACGCCCGGGCGCGCGACCGGCGCGCAATCACGCCGCGGGCGGGCGTCATTCTGCGCCGGTTCGTGCGGCTCGGCGACTCTGTTCAGCCGGGCCAGCCGATCGCCGACATCGGCGACGTCGACGCGCTCGACGTTCGGCTCGAGGTGCCGGTCGCGCAAGTCGCGCAGGTGAAGCTCAACGACCCCGTCCCGGTGACCGTCAACGGCGCCAATCTCTGGGCGACCGTCAGACAGATCTATCCCGCGGCCGAAGGCCCCCAGCGGACTGTCACCGTGAAACTGGCGCTGCCTTCCGGAGCCGCAGTCGCTCCGGGAATGTATGCCAGGGCCTGGATCGCCCAGGCCGGCGGCGGCAGCCCATCCGTGCTGACGCCCGCAGTCCCGACCAACGCGATCGCCTACCGCGGCAGCCTCCCGGTCGCCTTCGTTTCGACTGGTCACGGCGTCGAGATGCGCGTGCTGCGCCTCGGGGACTCGATGGGCGACCGCACGGCCGTTCTTTCGGGCCTGCGCGCCGGAGAGCGGGTGCTCGTCAATCCGCCGCCCGATCTCAAGACTGGCGAAGCTGCTTCAGGCCAGCCGTGACGTCATGACAAGGGGACGCGCGTCATGACCGACACGACACACACCGACCCGTCGGGGCCTCCTGTCGCCGATGCGCCGAGCCCCAAGCGCTGGGGCATCGCCGGACGTGTGGCTGCGACGTTCATCGAATCACCGCTGACCCCCCTCCTGCTCGTCGCGTTCTTCCTCATCGGCACTCTCGGAATGCTGGTCACCCCCCGCGAGGAGGACCCGCAGATCTCCGTGCCGATGGTCGATATCCTGGTCGCCTATCCCGGCGCCTCCGCCAGCGAAGTCGCCAACCTCATCTCCGAGCCGCTCGATCGGCTGATGTCCGAAATATCCGGGGTCAAGCACGTCTATTCGGTGTCGCATGAAGGCCTGGCGATGGTCACCGTTCGCTTCGAGGTCGGCGAACAGATGGAGCCATCGCTCGTCAAGCTCTATGACAAGCTGCAATCGCACATGGACCTGATTCCCAAAGGCGTGCTGCCGCCTTTGGTGAAGCCCAAGAGCATCGACGATGTGCCCGTCGTCACTGTCACGCTCTCCTCCACCACGCTCGATCGCGTGCAACTGCGGAAGCTCGGCCTCGACGTCGAGCAGCGTTTCAAGGCATTGCCGGACACCGGCCAAAGCTTCGTCGTCGGCGGCAGCCTCGAGCAGGCGCGGATCGACGTCGATCCCTCAAAAATTTCCGCCTACGGATTGACGCTCGGCCAGATCGCGAAAGCAGTCGACAGCGCCAATCAGCGCCTCCCCGGCGGCGACGTTGTCGACGGCAATCGCTCGTTCAACGTCTACACCGGCGAGTTCGTCAAGAATCCGGCGGAGATCGGCAACCTGGTCGTTTCCGTGGACCAGAACCGCCCGGTCTTCCTGCGCGACATCGCGACGATCACGCAGGGTGAGGCGGACCCCAAGTCCATCGTCGACAATTCGGTGCGCGTCGAGAACGGCGGCTTTTCGACCGCGCCGGCGGTGACCGTCGCGGTCGCCAAGAAGCGCGGCACCAACGGCGTCGACGTCGCGGAATTGATTCTCAACGAATTGCAGGCGATGCGTGGCGTCCTGATTCCGCAGGACGTGACCGTCACCGTTTCGCGTGACTACGGCGCGACCGCGCATGACAAGGTCTCGCACCTCATCTTCAAGTTGTTTATCGTCTCGTCGCTCGTCACTGTGCTCGCGTTCCTGACCATGGGCGTTCGTCCGGCGATCATCGTTCTCGTCACGATTCCGGCCGTGCTGCTCATGTCTCTGGCCGTGGCCTATGTGCTGAAGTTCACGATCAACCGGGTTTCGATGTTCGCGCTCGTGTTCGCCATCGGCATTCTCGTCGACGACGCGATCGTCGTGGTCGAAAACATCTATCGGCGATGGCTCGAGGCCGGCCGAACCGACGACGACCTGACCGCCGACGCGGTCGACGAGGTCGGCAACCCGACGATCCTCGCAACGTTCACTGTCGTCGCGGCGCTTCTGCCGATGGGCTTCGTCACGGACATGATGGGTCCGTACATGCTGCCGATTCCGGTGCTCTCGTCGGCAGCGATGGTGTTCTCGCTGTTCGCAGCGTTCGTATTTGTGCCGTGGCTGGCGGCGCGGGTGAAGCCGGACATGGCCGGATTGCGGCGGTCGGCCGAAGCGGAGCACCGCCAGGCGAGGGTGATCGGCGGCGCCTACGGGCGCATCATCACGCCCATCATGAATTCGCGGCCTCTCGGCATAATCACGCTCTTCGCGATCATCGCGGCAATGCTCGGGGCGGTGGCGATGTTCCCGCTCGAAATGGTCGCGTTCAAGATGCTGCCCTACGACAACAAGTCGGAGTTGCAGGTCGTCATCGACATGCCGGAGGGCACCGATCTTTTCGCCACGACCAACCTCGCGCATCAGATCGGCGACGTGATGAAGGCGGTGCCCGAAGTGATCGCGTATCAGACCTACGTCGGCACGCCCTCGCCGTTCAACTTCAATGGGCTCGTCCGTCACTACTTCATGCGCCAGCGGCCCTGGCAGGGCGATATCGCCGTCCAGCTCAAGGAGAAGGACCAACGCGAGCGCTCCAGCCACGAGGTCGCGACCCAGATCCGGTCTCTTCTTACGCCGATCGCATCGGCCGCGCATGCTCGATTGACGATCGCCGAGGCGCCGCCCGGACCGCCCGTGCTCGCGCCGATGGTGGTTGAGCTTTATGGCCCGACGCCAGAGATCCGGCGCGAGGTGGCTCAGAAGGTGATGCAGGTCCTGAAGGCCACGCCGGACATCGCCGACGTGGGCACCTACATGGAGCAGCCCTACGACCAGATCGAATTTCACGTCGACCTGCAGCGGGCGAAGATGTTCGGCGTCTCGGTCGAAGACGTGAATCGGGAGCTGGCGATGGCGACCGGCGGCTTCGAAGTGGGGGCGCTTCATCGACCGCGAAACCTTGAGCAGGCGGTCATTCTCCTCCAGGTCCCGCTCGCAACGCGCGTCAATCTCGGCAACTTGCTCGTACTGCCTGTGCGCACCCAGGCCGGCACGACGGTGCCGCTGAGCGAACTCGGCCAATTCAGGCCTCAGCGTGTGGACCCGCCGATCTTTCGTAAGGATCTGCGGCCGCTTGAATATGTTACCGCCGACGTCGTTGGGCGGCTCGGGGCTCCGCTCTACGGCATGCTCGCGGTCGACTCTGCGCTCAAGAAGTATGTCACCCCCGACCATCAAGTGATCCACGGCACGTATTTCGGCCGACCCGACCGGACCGACGTGAGCGGCTTCAAATGGGACGGCGAGTGGGAAGTCACCTACGTGACCTTCCGGGACATGGGCATCGCCTTCATGGCGGCGCTGGTGCTCATCTACGTCCTGGTCGTGGCCGAGTTTCGCAGCTTCCTCCTGCCGCTCGTGGTGATGGCGCCGATCCCGCTGACGATGATCGGTATTGTGCCGGGCCACTGGCTGCTCGGCGCCGATTTCACCGCGACTTCGATGATCGGCTTTATCGCCCTCGCAGGCATCATCGTGCGCAACTCGATTCTGCTGGTCGAGTTCGCTCGCGAAAAAGTGTCCGAAGGCATGGCCGTGCCGGACGCGGTAATCTTGGCAGGGCGTGTGCGCCTGCGACCGATCCTCATCACAGCGCTGGCGCTGGTCATCGGTTCGATGGTTCTGCTGTCCGACCCGATCTTCCAGGGCATGGCCGTTTCGCTGCTGTTCGGCTCGCTGGTGGCGACGTTCCTGACGCTGGTCGTCATCCCCCTCGGCTGCGTCTCGGCGCGCAAGTATTTCACCGGCCGTCCGCCCCACGGCGGTTCGCACGGCCCGAATGCCGGCGGCCCCGGCGCCGGACCGAGCCCGCCTTCGGGCGGCTCTGGGGGGGAACCCGTTCCGTTCGCAGCTGGATCGACGGGCGCCCGTCCGCCACGCCTCGCCCGCAAGAGCGATGAAAGCGCCGTGGGCGGCGAGGCGCAGCCCGTCGCCACAGCGCCGGGCCGGCCCGCGCGCCTGATGCGCAGGAGCGAAACGGAAGCCGTCGCGTCTGCGCCTTCGTCCGGCGAAACCACCCCGCCAGCGCCCGGCCGCCCGCCGCGCCTTGTCCGCAAGAGCGAAGCCGAACCCGTTGTGACCGCGGATCGGGCCTCCGAGATCGCGTCCGGTCGTCCGCCGCGCCTGATGCGAAAGAGTGAAGGGGAGACGACGGCTCCGACCGGCGCGCCCGAACTCACGTCGGTTCCGCCCGGCTGGCAGCCACGGCCGAAGCGCGAGAGCGATGACGAAGGGGTCGCAGTCGCGCCTCCGGCGCCTCAGGCCGAACCCGCCGACGGAGAGCCCAGCCGCGCGCCGCGCAAGGGCCGCAGGAGCACGGCGAGGAAGCCCGCAGTCGGCGCGAAGACGGGCGCCGACCCCGGATCGACCCCGGGAACGGACGACAGCGAGGCGGAAATCAACAATTTGGAAGGAGACTCGGGATGACCGCAATCCGCACCTTCGGGCTGATTTGCGCCGCCGCCGTCCTGGTCGCGCCGGCCGCGCGTTCGGCGAGCTTCGGCGACCTCAGCGACGGCGACTCCGGTTCGCAGTTCACGGGGCCTGGATCTTATGCCCCCGGCCCCTACGCCGCCAAGCCCTACGGCGCTCCCCCCGTTTACGGCCCGGGTCCTTATGCTCCGACCCCGGCTTACGGGTTCATGCAGCCGACGTCGGGCGGACCGGAGGGGGCGCTGCCCCCGGCGTTGGACGCGCCAGGCGCATCGACAATGCCGCCGATGCCGGCCTCGCCCAGGCCCTACCTGCCTTTCGCGCCCAGCGCCGATCTGCCGCAGGGTCAGCTGCAGCTCGCGACTTTCGGTCAGGTCAATTCGACGACAGACCCCTTCAATCCCTGGGGTCTCAGCACGCCTTTCATGTTTGTGCCGTGGAGCACTCCGCTATCCGGGTGGACCAATTCGCAAACATGGAACTGGTGGCGGGAGCGATCCGGCGCCCTGCCGCGCAACTGGTAGGACCGCGCAATGCGGTCCTTGTCCCGGAGTGAGGAGTGGACGATGAACAGACTAAGCATGATTGCGCTGGTCGCCGGCCTGACCGGCCTGGCGTCGACGGCGATGGCCCAGCAGCAGGGCAATCAGAACCAGCCGCCGCCGCCGCCCGGCCCGTATCAGGGCGGGCCCTGGGGTCCTGGCTATGGCCCGGCGCCCGGTTACGGACAGCAGCCTGCGCCGCAGGGTCAGGCCCAGACGGAAGCCCCGAAGACCGAGGCCAAGGGTGAGGCTCAGGCCCCGGCTTGGGGCGCGCCCCCGCCGCCTCCGCCCCCCCCGGGCTATGGCTACGGCTACGGCGCTCCCTACGGCTATGGCTATCCGCCGCCGCCCTATGGCGGCTACGGCTATCCTCCCTACGGCGGCGGCTACGGTCCGTACCGCGGCGGCTACGGCGGCTATGACGACTACGACGGCTACGGCAGCGGCTCCGGCCGGGGCTATGGCCGTGGCTCGGGCCGCGGGCACGCCTCCGGCAACTTCAGCTTCGGCGGCGACAGCGACCTGTCCGGCAACGGCTGGGGCAATGGCAACGGCTGGGATCGCGGTCGCGGCTGGGGCCCGGGCTGGTGGTGACAACCGAACGGCGAGGGCCGTGCAGGGCCCTCGCCCTCGAGTAGCATAGCGTCCGGCGAAGCCCGATCGGGGCTTCGCCGGCGACGCCAGGGTAATGGAGCATGCCATGAGTCAGTTCAAGTCTTTCTTGCCCGCTGCCGCGCTCGCGACGGCCCTGTTGCTGCCCGGCGCGGCTCAAGCACAATGGGGCGGCCCCGGGGGCCCCGGGTATGGCGGCTATCCCTACGGCGGCTACGGCGGCTATCCGTACGGCGGCTACGGCGGTCCGTACGGCGGCTACGGGGGTCCGTACGGCGGCTACGGCGGTCCGTACGGTGGCTACGGGGGTCCGTACGGCGGCTACGGCGGTCCGTACGGCGGCCATGGCCCTTACGGCTACGGCGGCAACGATTACTACGGCTCCGGACGCGGCTACGGGCGTGGCTCTGGCCGCGGACACGCCAGCGGCAACTTCGACTTCGGCGGCCTGAGCGACATGTTCGGCAACGGCTGGGGCAATGGCAACGGCTGGGATCGCGGCCGCGGCTGGGGCCCTGGTTGGTGGTGAAAGCGTCGAGGCGAGGGCCGTTCACGGCCCTCGCCTTCGGCTCGGGTGGCGTCCGGCAAAGCCCGATGGGGCCTCGGCGTTGACGTCGGGAGGATGGAGCGTGCCATGACGAGTATCAAGCGTTTCGTATCTGCCGCAGCGCTGGCGGCGGCGTTCGCGCTGCCCGGCGCGGCGCACGCGCAGTGGTGGGGGGGCAGCCCCTGGACCGGCGGCCCTTATGGCGGCGGTCCCTGGGGCTATCCCGGCGGCTTGGGAGGCTATCCCGGTGGCTATCCCGGCGGCTTGGGAGGCTATCCCGGTGGCTATCCCAGCGGCTTGGGAGGCTATCCCGGTGGCTATCCCGGCGCCTACGGCGGCTATCCCGGCGCCTACGGCGGCCCTTGGGGTGGTTATCCGGGGAGCTTTGGAAGTCCCTGGAGTGGCGGCAGTCCTTGGGGCGGGTATCCGGGAAGCTTCGGCAGTCCCTGGGGTGGCGGCAGTCCTTTGGGCGGGTATCCGGGAAGCTTCGGCAGTCCCTGGGGTGGCGGCAGTCCTTTGGGCAATCCGGGCTCGTTCGGCGGGTTCCCGGGCGGTTTTCCCGGTTCCACGGGAGGGTTCCCAGGCGGTTTTCCCGGCTCCATGGGAGGGTTCCCGGGCGGTTTTCCCGGCTCCATGGGAGGGTTCCCGGGCGGAGGGGGCATTCCGTGGCGATGAGCAACGGATTTGCGAAGCAAAAAGAGGGGAGTTGGCGGCGTAAGCGCCGATGCAACTCCCGGGAGAGTTGCAAATGATCGGACGTCTGACGACTTGGCTTTTCTATGCCGTGGTGTTCTTCCTGCTTGGAGTTTGGGTCGGCGGCTTCTCGCCGGGACTGCGTGCGCTGCTGCGTGACGGCGCGCAGCAAGCGCAGGCGGGCGGCGAACAGATCTACCGATGGGCGAACAGCACGATCGGTAAGACAACGCCGCCGGCGCCGGAAGTGACCGCGACGCCTGCGCCCGCACCGGCGGTCGACGCCGCGCCGGTCGTCGCGGCGTCGCAATCCTCGCAGGAAACGCTGGACTCTGCGCGCTCCGCCTTCGCCCGGGGAGACGTCAGCCAGGCGATTTCGCTCTACCAAGGCCTTCTGGCCAGAACGCCGGACGACGTCGACGCGCGCGGCGAACTCGGAAACGTCTATCTCAGCGCCGGCCAGTTGCAAGAGGCCGACAGCGCC
Organism: uncultured Alphaproteobacteria bacterium; assembly: GCA_963741405.1. Lineage (GTDB taxonomy): Bacteria > Pseudomonadota > Alphaproteobacteria > Rhizobiales > Beijerinckiaceae > Roseiarcus. The sequence goes on along the minus strand of CAVUHX010000037.1, from coordinate 52,785 downwards.
TATTATGAAACGGCCCTGCGACTCGGGCGATCGGGCGACGGCGCGCACGCAAGCGCGCTCTCCTCAATCGTTCGACGCAACGATCCGGCGCTTGCAGACAAGCTCGATGCGGAACTGAAGGCGCTTGGAGCGACTGTCAAAAAGGGCGCAGCGGCGCGCCCGAGCGCCGTCGCAGCGTAGAAAACAAACTCCGCGACACGGGCCGGCCGGGCTCAGGACTTTTGGCGCCGGCTTTCTCGTCCGCGGCGCAAGGTAGGGTTGAACCATGCCGCACTCACAGACCACGCGGACGATCCCTCCGGAGGAGTTGAAGCACGATTACCCGGCGCATGTGTTTCCGCCGCAGGAGTACCGGCCGCCCGAATATCTCGCCTATCTCGAGCGCGCGGCGGTGGCAGTCAAAACGCTTCGACTCATTGTCTATGCAGGTATGGCGGGATTTCTGCTCCTCTCGGCCTACGGGTTCTTCCTCATCTACGAACTGACCGTCGACACGCACCGCATGGTCGAGCAAACGGTGCGGATGACCGAACAGATGCAGTCCATGGCGCGCATCATGAGCAATATGCATGGCTCGATCGCCGACATGCGAGACGACATCCATGTGATGCGCGGCTCGCTCGGCGACATGGACAAGACCATGAGCGCGGTGGGGGTGGACGTGAATCGCATCGCCGGCGACGTCAACCACATCGCCAACACGGTCGCGCTGATCCAGCATTCGACGCGAAACCTCGATGCCAGCGTCGCACCCGCGGCGGGCATGATGAATTCCTTCATGCCATGGGGGCGCGGCAACTCCGTTGCGCCGCCATTCGCGCCTCCGGCTCCCCGATAGGCGAACGGCGACGATCTACCTTTATTAGGCGCGACAGGGGCCGCTGCCGTGCGAGGCGCACGAAAAGTTGGGATCCATGCTTGCCCGGCGCAACGCCTCGCGCGCTGTTCCAACCTTGATCCCGAAGGCCAAGGCGCCCTGCGCACGACGCCCTTCGGTGGACGCCTCACAGCGAAATCTTCGCCCGCGCCGCCAACTCACCCACGATCCCGCGGCGGAACGCCAGCACGCAGGCGACGAACACGACCCCCTGGATGACGGTCACCCATTCGCCAAATTGGGCAAGATAGTTCTGCATCGCGACGACGATCAGCGCCCCGACGACCGGCCCGTAGAACGTGCCCATGCCACCGACCAGCGTCATCAGCACGACCTCGCCTGACATGGCGAAGGCGACATCGGTCAGCGACGCGTTCTGGGCGACGACCGCCTTGGTCGCCCCGGCGAGGCCGGCGAGGGCCGCCGACAGGGTGAAGGCGGCGAGCTTGTATTGCATCGAGCGGTAGCCGAGCGACACGACGCGCGGCTCGTTCTCGCGAATGGCCTTCAATATCTCTCCGAATGGAGAATTGACGATCCGCTGGATGGCGAGAAAGCCGAACAGGAACACGACTGCGACGAAAACGTACAAAATCCAGGGATTGGACAGGTCGAAGAGGCCGAGCGCCTTTCCCTGCGGCACCGCCTGGATGCCGTCCTCGCCATGGGTGAACGGCGCTTCGACGCAGACGAAGTAGACCATCTGCGAGAAGGCGACGGTGATCATGGCGAAATAGATGCCGATCGAGCGGATGGCGAGCGCCCCGGTGACGAGGCCGAGCGCCCCCGACGCCAGCACGCCGAGCAGGATCGCCGAGACCGGCTCGAGGCCCCACACTTTCGCCGCATGGGCGCAGACGTAGCTCGCGAGGCCGAGGAACATCGCGTGGCCGAGCGACAGCAGGTTGACGTAGCCGATCAGCAGGTTGAAAGCGCAGGCAAACAGGGCGAAGCACAATGCCTGCATGACGAAAAACGGATAGGCGACGAAGGGCGCGACCGCGATCAGCGCGACCATCACGCCGAACGCAATGGCGTTCGCCTTGCGGTTGCGCTCAGTGTGGTCGGCGGCGATCATGGCGTCGGCGCTCATCTCAGGCCGCCCTTCCGAACAGGCCCGCCGGCCGGATCAGGAGCACGATCGCCATGATCACGAACACGACCGTGTTCGACGCCTCGGGGTAGAAGACTTTCGTCAGGCCTTCGACGACGCCGAGCACGAATCCGGTCAGGATCGAGCCGAGGATCGAGCCCATGCCGCCGATCACCACCACCGCGAACACAACGGCGATGATGTCCGCCCCCATGCCGGGCCGGACCTGGTTGATCGGGGCGGCGAGGACGCCGGCGAAGGCGGCGAGCGCCACGCCGAAAGCGTAGGTCAGCGTCACCATGCGCGGGACGTTGATGCCGAACGCGCGCACCATGGTCGGGTTCTCCGTCCCCGCCCGGAGATAGGCGCCGAGCTTGGTCTTCTCGATGACCAGCCAGGTGCCGAAACAGACGACCATCGAGGCGACGATCACCCAGCCGCGGTAGATCGGCAGGAACATGAAGCCAAGATTGTAGGCCCCGCTGAGCTGCCTGGGGATGGCGTATGGCATGCCGGAGGCGCCGAAATAATTCTGGAACAGCCCCTGGATGATCAGCGCCAGGCCGAAGGTCAGGAGCAGGCTGTAGAGCGGATCGAACCCCGCTAGGCGCTTCAGGAACAGGCGCTCGACAACGGCGCCGACGCCGCCGATCAGGATCGGCGACAGGACGAGCGCCCACCAGTAGTCGAGGCCGACGATCTTGAGCAGGAAATAGGCCCCGAAAGCGCCCATCATGTAGAAGGCGCCGTGAGCGAAATTGACGATCGTCAGCATGCCGAAAATGACGGCGAGCCCGAGGCTGAGCAGCGCATAGAACGAGCCGTTGATGAGCCCGATCAGAAGCTGGCCGTAAAGCTGCGGCCAGCTGATGACGTGGCCGAAGAGGGTCATGGGCGGTCTCCGGTCGCCCGGCCGCACTTCCCGTCATCCGGCCCGCTGACGCCGGCACGGGTGAGGGCTGGCGATGCTTCGATGCTCATCATCACACCCCTAGCGCCTCGTGCAGCATTTTCATCCTTCCAGCGAGTTCGGCGCTGGCGAAGGCATCGATGATTCGACCGTGTTCCATGACGAAGAAGCGATCGGCGAGGGTCGAGGCGAAGCGGAAATTCTGCTCGACAAGCAGGATGGTGAAACCCTCGCGCTTGAGTTCGGCGATGGTGGCGCCGATCTGCTGGATGATCACCGGGGCGAGGCCCTCGGTCGGTTCGTCGAGCATCAGGAACCGCGCGCCGGTGCGCAGGATCCGGGCGATCGCAAGCATCTGCTGCTCGCCGCCCGACAGCTTGCCGCCGCCGCTTGAGAGCCGCTCGCGCAGGTTGGGAAAGAGAGCGTAGATTCGCTCGACGCTCATCCCTCCGGTCTTCGCGATCTGTGGCGGCAGGAAGAGGTTCTCCTTCACCGTGAGGGTCGAGAAAACCGCCCGCTCCTCCGGGCAAAGGGCGACGCCGAGCCGCGCGATGCGCTCGATCGGCAGGCCGACCAGTTCGCGGTCGCGAAACACGATCGAACCGCGGCGCCTGGCGACGATTCCCATGATTGCCTTGAGGGTCGTGGTCTTGCCCGCGCCGTTGCGCCCGAGCAGCGTCACGACTTCGCCCTCCCGCACGTCGAGATCGACTCCGTGAAGTATGTGCGATTCGCTGTACCAGGCCTGCAGGCCCTTGACCTGGAGCACGGCCGCGCGGCCAGCCGCCGACCTCGACGCCTGCGCCGCCTCAGCCATGCCCGGCTCCCATATAGGCCTCCCGGACCTCCGGATTCTCCGACACCGTGCGATAATCCCCTTCCGCCAGCACCCGCCCGCGCGTCAGCACCGTGATGCGGTGCGACAAATTTGCGACGACCTGCAGATTGTGCTCGACCATGAGGATCGTGCGGTTCGCCGAGACCCGGCGGATGAGGGCGGCGATGCGGTCGATGTCCTCGTGGCCCATGCCCGCCATCGGCTCGTCGAGCAGCATCATCTCGGGCTCGACCGCGAGAGTCGTCGCGAGTTCGAGCGCCCGCTTGCGTCCGTAGGAGATCTCGCCCGCACGAGAATGGGCGAACGAGGCGAGGCCGACGCTGTCGAGCAGGTCGTGCGCCCGGGCGTTGAGCGGGTCGAGGGCGGTCTTCGACCGCCAGAAATCGAACGAATCGCCGCGCAACCGCTGCAGCGCGATCCGGACGTTTTCGAGCGCGGTCAGATGCGGGAAGACAGCGGAGATCTGGAACGAGCGCACGAGCCCGAGGCGGGCGACGTCGGCCGGGCGCATGGCGGTGATGTCGCGGCCGTTGAACGTGATTCGCCCCCCGGTCGGGGCGATGAATTTGGTCAGCATGTTGAAACAGGTCGTCTTGCCGGCGCCGTTGGGGCCGATCAGGGCGTGGATCGTCCCGCGGGCGACGCGCAACGACACGCCGCTGACCGCCCGGAAATCCCCAAAGCTTTTGGAGAGGCCCTCGGTGACGAGAATGTCGTCCATGCTCATTCCCGCCGGTCGCCCGAACGCATCCGCTTCCTCCGCCCTGATTGGCGCCAATCAACCGACTGGCGAGGCGGTTGTAAAGGCAAAAGAAGCGGCGCTCCCCGTTTCGGCGCCTATGGCTTGTGACCGGGCAGCCTATTGTGCAGGCGGCGCTCCCAGTCGAGCGCCTGGCGAACGATGTCGTCGAGGTTGTCGCGCCTTGGCGCCCAGCCCAGCACGCTTTTGGCCCGGTCGGCGCGGGCGACGACGGTCGCCGGGTCGCCCGGCCGGCGCGGCGACAGGACGACCTTGAAATCGGCCCCCGACACCCGCTTCACCACCTCGACCACTTCGCTCACCGTCTGCCCGTGGCCGTAGCCGCAGTTGCACACCAGGCTCGCCCCGCCGCCGCGCAGATAGGCGAGCGCGTCGAGATGGGCGTCGACCAGATCGGTCACCTGGATGTAGTCGCGCACGCAGGTGCCGTCGCGCGTCGGGTAGTCCTGGCCGAAGATCTCCATCGAGGGGTACATGCCGAGCGCGGTCTGCACGCCGCGCTTGATGAGATGGGTCGCGTTCGGCGTCGACTGGCCGAGCCGTCCTTTCGGATCAGCGCCGGCCACGTTGAAATAGCGCAGCGCGACAAAGCGGAAGTCATGGGCGCGGTCGACATCCTCGAGCATCCACTCGACCATCAGCTTCGAGCGCCCGTACGGCGAGATCGGCGCGAGCGGCGTCTCTTCCGACACCGGCTCGGACGAGGTCTCGCCGTAGACGGCGGCGGTCGAGGAGAAGATGAAGCTCTTCACCCCGCCCTTGACGGCCGCCTCGATCAGCGTGCGCGCGTTCGAGGTATTGTTGAGATAGTAGCCAAGCGGATCGGCGACCGACTCCGGCACCACGATCTTCGCCGCGAAATGCGCGATCGCATCGACCCCATGCTCCTCGATCAGCCGGGAGACGAGACCCGCGTCGCCGATGTCGCCGACGACGAGCTTCGCTTCGTCCGGCGCCGCCCAGTCGAAACCGGTCGACAGATTGTCGAGCACGACAACGCGCTCGCCCGCGTCGAGAAGCCCGAGCGTCATGTGGCCGCCGATATAGCCCGCGCCCCCGGTCACCAATACGGTCATGTCAGGGCCTTTCCCGTCCTTGTTCCCGCCGGCCAAATGCCGCATGGATCGTCGGCGCCGGACCTGCTAAGCGGTAGCAGATTCTCCTTCCGGGCTCTCCAACCTTCTGTCATCCACTCCCGCAGCGATGAGTATGATGAGAAAACCGCTCCGCAAGGCCGTGCTTCCCGTCGCGGGCCTCGGCACCCGCTTCCTGCCGGCGACAAAGGCGATCCCCAAGGAGATGCTGACCGTCGTCGACCGTCCGATCCTGCAATATGTCGTCGACGAGGCGCGCGAGGCCGGGATCGAGCATTTCATTTTCGTCACCGGCCGCAACAAGGGCGTCATCGAGGACCATTTCGATTCGTCCTACGAGCTCGAGGATACGCTCAAGCGGCGCGGCAAGGGGGCCGAATACGCAGCGCTGATGGCCGATCTGCCTCCCGCGGGGGCGACCAGCTTCACCCGCCAGCAGGCCCCGCTCGGCCTCGGCCACGCGGTCTGGTGCGCCCGCGAGATTGTCGGCGACGAGCCGTTCGCGGTGCTCCTGCCCGACATGGTGACCAAGGAAGGCGCGCGCCGCGGCCGGTGTCTCGCCCAGTGCGTCGAGGCCTATGACAAGTTCGGCGGCAACGTGCTGGCCGTCGAGGAGGTGCCCCCCGAGGACACCCATCAATATGGCGTCGTCGCGGTCGGCGACGACGACGGGTACATGTGCGAAATCACCGGTATGGTCGAGAAGCCGAAGCCCGGAAAGGCGCCGTCCAATCTCATCATCTCCGGACGCTACATTCTGCAACCCGAGATCTTCCAGATCCTCGAGCTGGTCGACAAGGGCGCCGGCGGTGAGGTTCAACTGACCGACGGCATGATCCAGCTCGCCCGCACGCAGAAATTTCACGGCGTGCGCTTCGACGGGGGCACCTTCGACTGCGGCTCGCGGCTGGGCTTCCTAACCGCCAACCTCGCCTTCGCCCTCACCCGGTACGACCTCGCTCCGGGCCTCAGGGAAGAATTGCGCAAGCTGGGGTTTGCGCCCGCGCCGAAGTAGCCGCCAATCTTTTCGCCGAAGTTTCGCCTCGGCCCCTTCGGTGCTAGAGGACGCCATGATTCACGAACAAGCGAGCGCCGTGCTTTCGGCTATCCGAACGATCGAGAACGAACGCCGCGGGCTCGAGGCGCTCGAGGCGGCGATCCGGATCGCGAGCAAAGACGGGCTTGGCGCCGCATTTTCCCGCGCCGTCGAAACGATCGCGGCCGCGAGCGGCCGGGTCATCGTCTCCGGCATGGGCAAGTCCGGGCACATCGGCCGCAAGATCGCCGCGACCCTCGCCTCGACCGGGCAGCCGGCCTCCTTCGTTCACCCGGCGGAAGCGAGCCACGGCGACCTCGGAATGGTGCTGAACGGTGACGTCGTGCTCGCCATCTCCTGGTCCGGCGAGACGGTCGAACTCGCGGCGATCATCACCTTCGCCAAGCGCTACGCGATCCCGCTGATCGCCATGACCGCCAACGCCGACAGCACGCTCGGGCGCGGGGCGGACGTGTGCCTCACCATGCCTCACGCCGACGAGGCCTGCCCGAACGGGCTTGCGCCGACGACCTCAACGACCATGCAGCTCGTGCTGGGCGATGCGCTGGCGATCGCGCTGCTCGAGGGCCGCGGCTTCACCGCACGCGATTTCCGGGCCCTCCATCCCGGCGGCAAGCTCGGGGCCAAGCTGCAGCACGTCCGCGACGTGATGCATACCGGCGACCGCATCCCGCGCATCGCGGCGAACGCGCGCATGGCGGAGGCGATCATGGAGATGTCGTCGAAGGGGTTCGGCTGCGTCGCGGCGTTCGACGGCGACAGGCTGGTCGGAATCGTCACCGACGGCGATCTTCGCCGCCATTTGAAGGCGGATTTCTCGCTGGATACGCCGGTCGCCGAGGTGATGACCCGCAAGCCCCGGACGATCGATCCCGACGCGCTCGTTGCCGAAGCGCTGGAAAACATCAGCCGCAAAATCTCTGCGCTTCTCGTCGTCGAGCGCGGAATGGTCGTCGGGATCGTCCATTTCCACGATCTGATGCGAATTGGCGCGGTGTGATTGATCCGTATCCGACGCGCGGCCGGCTTTCGGCGGCTGCCGAACCTCGGATATGTGTGAGTTCTGGCGGGATGGTGAAGTTGGTCAGGGAAACGAGGATGGCGCGCCAAGAGGGAAAGACGACGTAGGCGGTCACTGTGAGGATATGGGCGAAGAAGCTGGTTCGCTTTGCAGCGGCTTGGCGGGCGGCTTGCCAGGGCGGGTCCAGCAATTCGAGCACGGTATGCCAGGCGAAGGCGAGCAGATTGAGGGCCGCTAGCGTCATGGCGAGAAAGTCCCGGCCGTGCCCGAAGTTGTGTTCGAGCTCGTAGCCATGGTTTTTCATGACGTTGAAGCTCTCGTTCTCGATTTTCCATCTCGCGCGGCCACAGGCGACGATTTCGGCGACGTTGGCCTTGGAAACGGGAAGGCTGGTCACCCAGGCCATGGAATATTTGACCTTTCCCTTGGCGTCGACGATCTCGAAGCCGATCCAGTTGACGAGGATGGCGTCCTTGGCCTCGCGGATCGGAACCGCCTCGATCCAGCGATACCGGAACGTCTCTTTCGGGGTGCGGCGGCGCGCTTTCTCCTCGTGGCTCGAAAGCTCGGCCCCGGCGATGAAGTCGTAGAGCGCCTTGTGCGAGGTTTCCTTGGCGGTGAAGATGAAATCATCCCCAGCGTCCGTGACCATCTTGGCGACGGGATGGCAGGCGAACAAATCGTCGCCCAGATAAATCGGCCGCAGCGGGGCGAGCCGCGCGCCATGCTTGCCGAACCAGCGCTTGACGGCATTACGCTCGCAGTCCTGTTTCTCGGCGCCGTCTCGGGTCGCGATGAATTCCGGCATCAAGGGCACGACCTTGGAATGGCCGGGCGCCACGACCGTCGCGGACAACAGGCTATGATAGTCCTCGGTCCTGCCGTTGGACCGCTTGCGGGTGAGACAGTTCGGACAGCCGAGCTTTTGCGAGCAGAAATACTCGGTTCCATCCCATGCGACCAAGGTTCTGCCGTCCAACCGACTGAAGGCCTGTCGGATCGGGGGCTCGGTCAGCAGCGTTTCCATGCGCTCGAAACAAGGCTGCAAAAGCGCGGGGTCGGCCTCGTCTTAGGCCGCGATGAACGCCTGTTGCTTCTTGGCGTCGAGCTTGCGCCCGATGACTTCAGGCTTGTGATATTCGAGGCCAAGCCGATGCAGCAAGGCGATCAACCCCGCGCGGCTCTCATAGACGACCCCGAACTCCTGCTCGATATAGGCGCCGACTTGACGCGTCGAACGCGGCAATGTCGCGGCGATCCAGGCTTTCAGCGCTTCTTCCTGCGCTTGCGAAAGATGGCTGGCGCTGCCGCCGCTGTCAAAGCGCATCAGACTATTGAGGCCGCCTTCGCCGTAGAGCTTGGCCCAACCACGCACCGTGTCGTCGTCGAGATAGAGAACCTTGCCGACCTCTTCGCAGCTCAAGCCGTCGTCCAAAAGCAGCATGGCGTTCGCGCGGCGCGTCAGCCGATGCGCAGCCGACCCGTTTCGCATCAGAGCGACAAGGGCGGCCCGGTCTGGTGGAGAAAGGAAGCCAGCGCGAATCATGCTCCGAGACGAATCGATTTCTCACAGCTAGGCAACCGATTTTTTCGCCGTCTCAATGAGTCGGGGTATACAAGAAGTTCAAGGCCTATCAGCCGCTGAATTGCTGGTGGTCTGAACAGGGCGCGATGCTCTATTCGGAGTTTCGCGATGGCAACGTTCCGGCTGGACACGAACAATTGCGTGTCCTGAAGGACTGCCTGCCCCATTTGCCCGACAGCGTGAAGACAGTCTCGGTGCGCTCGGACACGGCGGGTTATTAAGCTGATCTTCAACAGTGTCTTTTGCGAACTCATTGATAGTACGGGCGGAATCGCTCTGGATTTGCGCCGTGGCACTACAAAACAGAAGCTTTGCGTAGATCAGGCGTCGGCGATCTGGCGCAAGGTGGGCGGCAGGGCGACGCCGAGAGCGGCGAGCGCGAGGGTGGCGGCGGGACGCGGGGCGGAGCGCAGCCGGAAGCGCTTGCCGTCCTGTTCGATCTCGGTCTCGGTGAGCGAGTCGAGATCGGCGATGACGTCGGGCCAGGAGGCGCGGGCGCCGTTTCCCGCGACGGCGAGGCGGTCTTCCAGCTCCTTCTTCAGCATGAGCGCGAGGAAGCTGCAGGCGACGTGGCCGCGGATCGTCTCATCCAGCTTGTGATAGATCGGCCGCGTCTCCAGCAGATCCTTGGCCGTGCGGAACGTCCGCTCCACGGTCCACAATTGTTTGTAGACGAGCATCGCCTCCAGTGGCGAGAGATGCGCATTGGTCTGCAGCACGAACACGCCGTCGAACTTGGCGTCCTGCTCGACCTTGGCGCGGTCGATGGCGAAGCCGTCGCCCTGCGGGTTGGCGAGGAAACGGCGGTAGCCTTTGTTGCCGACGAGGCTCTTGTCGCCCTTCCTCAGCTGCCGCTCCAAGGCGGCGACGATTGTCGCGCGGTTGGCGGCGTCCTTGCTCATCTCGTCGAGGTTGCGGCAGACGATATAGCGCCGCCCGGCGAGCTTCACCGTCTTGGCCTCGTAGTCGACCTCGCGCCTCGGCTTCATCAGAACGAAGGGAACGAACGGGGCGGGATCGTCGAGAACGAGTTCGCGCACGAGCCTGTCGGTTCGCTCGCGCACGCCCAGAACGTAGATGAGCCCTCGCGTCTCGAGTTCGGCGATCGTCTCGGCGCTGATCATGCCGCGGTCGGCGACGACGCAGACGCGGTTGATGCGGAAGCGGCGCTGCAGGCGGTCGATCGCCGGGATCAGGCTGGTCACGTCGGCCGTGTTCCCCGGCCACATCTCGGTGCACACCGGCCGGCCGTCGCCGTCGAGGAGCACGGCCAGGATCATCTGGTTGAGGTCGGGCCGATGGTCCTTGGAGAAGCCGCGCCGTCCGAGCGTCTGCCCGCCCGCGCCCTCGAAATAGAGGCTCGTGGTGTCCATGAACACGATGTCGAGCGTGGTCAGGAGATCGCGCCGGCAGGCGAACAGCTCCTCCTCCAGGACGTCCTTCACGCAGCGCGGCGAAAACGGCGTCGCCGCGTCCTGCTGGTCTTCGGGAAGCTCTTCGCCGAGCCACGCCATCGCGCGATAGAGATGATGCAACTCGAGGCCCTCGGCGCCGTCGATGCGATAATCTTCGCGCCAGCGGTCGGCGGCGCGATCCGAGCCGCCGCAGAACAGGCGGTGCAACACGGTCAGGAATGCCGCGCGCTCAAGCGAGAAGTCATGCTTGCGCGCTCTCGCCAGGCGCTCGGTCACCCCCGGCAGCCCGTCTCCTCCCACACCCGCTCGAAGGCCAGCGCCGGCCCGATGCGCCGGGTCGAGATTGCCGCCGCCTCGCCGCGGTCGAGCGCATCGAGCACGATCGCTTTCTCAGAGAAACGCGCCCCCGAGCGCAAAAGCCGCTCCAACTGCCCGCTCTCCCGCAGATCCTCAAGCCGCCCGAGCGTCGCGATCACCTGCTGGCGCACCGCCGCGCCCACGCGCCGGCTCTCGACGATCTGCAGATAGGCGCGGCCTGCTGAGGTTTTCTTGCGGAAATACATGGCGGGGAACCGAACGCCGAATCAAATCGTGGTGCGCACAGTATCCGCTCACTCCCTCGAAAAATCCACAATAATCAAAGCGCAACGTGGCACTACAATATCGCGTCTAGGCGCCCCCACTTCTAAACAAATCAATGGGTTAGACAGCACGGTCAGGCGCCAACTGTAGAAGATCAGTTACGAGGAATTGTTGCTGTACTGCGGCGAGGGACAGTTGTCCGTCTTGCCCAGCCGCCCGCAATATTGCCGCGCCACGCCAACCGAGTGCAAACCCTTCTTCTGAAACCCCGTATCGTCGACGATCCAGGCTTCGACGCCTCCTTGCGCCGCAAATGCCGGCGCCGCAAGTTCGCGAACCTTCGCCAGCATCGCCTCGTCCGACCACGCCGACTGCCCAACGAAGTGCAACAAAGACTGATGCGCCGCCGCAGCGCGCGCCGGAGACACCATCGACGCGATCGGCTCGACGCTCTTGCGCTCGCAGGGCATCAGCAAACCGGTGCAATAATCCATCAAAGGGCCCGCTCGGTCCGCGTGCCCGAGCACGCCCGCCAGACTGTCCACGCAAGAAACCGCGCCTCGCTCTCCCCCCTGCCGATTCCGATGAAGCCGCCCGTCTAAAACGGGATGATTGCGCCCAGGGATTCCTGGATGATGCCGCCCCCTGTAACGAGATGATCGCGCCCGGGGGGCCGCGCGTTTTGGCCGAGTGAGTTTTTCCTCCGACGTGGTTTCTCGTCAAGCCGCTTTCGACGGCTTGCCGCGGGTGGGTGCGGCGCAGGCTTTCGCCGGTCAGCTCGATGCGATGCGCGTTGTGGACGAGGCGATCCAGGATGGCGTCGGCGTAGGTGGGGTCTCCGACGACCTCGTGCCAAGCGGACAGGGGGAGCTGGGAGGTGACGATCGTCGATCGGCGGCCGTATCGCTCCTCGAGGATTTCGAGCAGATCGTGGCGGGCGCTGGCGTCGAGGGGCTCGAGACCGAAGTCGTCGAGGATGAGGAGATCGGCGCGGCCGAGGGCTCTGATCAGTCGGGAATGGCGCCCGTCGCCCCGGGCGAGCGCCAGGTCCCCGCAGAGCTTCGGCCAGCGATGATAGAGGACCGAGCGATTGTCGCGGCAGGCCCGATGGCCGATGGCGCAGGCGAGCCAGCTCTTGCCCACTCCGGCCGGGCCGACCAGGACCAGATTGTCGTGGGCGACGATCCAGTCCCCCTCGGAGAGCCTTTGGAACAAGGCGCGATCGAGGCCCCGCGCGGCGCGGTAGTCGACGTCTTCGACGCTCGCCTGATGGCGTAGCTTTGCCGCGCTCAGCCGCGCGGCCAGGCGCTTGTCCCTGCGCCACGAGATCTCCTTGTCGAGGAGCAGGGCGAGCCAGTCCGCGTGGATGAGATCCTTGGCCCCGTCGGCGTCGGCGAGCTCGGCGAAGGCCTTGGCCATCCCGTGGAGGCCGAGGGCGTGAAGCTGGTCGAGGGTGGGATGCTTGAGCACGTCGAGGTTCTCCTCAATGGTAGTAGCGGGGCCCGCGGATGTTGGAATGGCGGATCGGAGCGGTGTCCGCGGGGCGCCTGGGCGCCGGCCTCCGATCGAGCTTGGTGTCGAGGATGGATTTGACGGAGCCGTAGGTCCGGGCGCCGATCTCGATGGCGTGCTCAGCGGCCGCTTCGACGCGCGCTGCCCCGTAGGAGCCGGCGAGCCGCACGATGCCGAGGCAGGCGCGATACCCTTGTTCGGGATGAGGCCGGGACTCGAGGATCTGCTCGCAGAGCGCCGCGGTCGCCTTGCCGATCTTGCGGGCGTCTTCCCGGATGCGCTCGATCGTCCAGCCGGCATAGCGCCGGTGGCTCGAAGGCATGTGCTCGGAAACGGTGGTGTGCTTCCTGTTCCCGCTGGACCTCAGGTGGACGGCGATGCGCTCGCCCTTGTGGAAGATCTCGACGCCGCGGGCGGTCAGGCGCGCGTCGACCTCGGCGCGGGCGAAGCGGTAGGGAACGGAGTAATAGTGCGCGTCGATGTCGACATGATAGTCGACGCCGACCCGGCAACCTCGCCACTCGCTGTATTCATAGGGCTCGCCTGGCAGCGCTTTCAGCGACGGGCGGTCGACCTCCTCGAGCAGCCGGCGGCGGGTGACGAGCCTGCGCAGGGGCTGGCGTTGGTTGAGCTGCGTCATGAGTTCGCCGAGCGCGGCGTCGACGTCGGCGAGACTGTGGAAGATCCGTCGCCGGAGCCGGCCGATGAGCCAGCGCTCGACGATCAGCACCGCCTGCTCGACCTTCGCCTTGTCGCGCGGGCGTCTCGGTCTCGCCGGCAGGATGGCGGTTCCGTAGTGCGCCGCCATCTCGGCATAGGTGCGGTTGACCTCGGGCTCGTAGAAGCACGCCTTGACGATCGCGGTCTTCGTATTGTCCGGCACGACGAGCTCGGGAACGCCGTCGATCGCTTCGAAGGCGCGGACGTGGGCGGCGATCCAGTCCGGCAGCGCCTGCGTCCAGGTCGCTTTGGCGAAGGTGAAGCTCGACGCGCCCAGCACGGCGACGAAGATCTGCGCCATGCGGATCTCGCCGGTGAGCCGGTCGATGACCACCGGGACGCCATCACCGGCGTAATCGACGAACAGCCGCTCGCCAGCGGCGTACGTCTGGCGCATCGTCACCGACAGCGTCTTCTCGAACGCCCGGTAGAGCTCGCAGAACCGCGAATAGCTGTAGCCGCCCGGGTCGGCGGCGATGTACTCGTCCCACAGGATCAGCAGGGTGACGTGCTTGCGCTTCAACTCGCGATGCACGCCGGCCCAATCCGGCTCCTCGATGCGCCGGTGGCCGCGCTTGCTGCGCCGGCTGGCGTAGAGCGCCGCCTCCAGCGCCCCGTCGGTCATGTCGTCCGGCAGAGGCCAGCCGAGGCCCACAGTCTCCGCCCGCCTCAACGTCTCCCGCACCGTCGAGCGCGCCAGGCCGAGCCGCCGGGCGATCTCGTGCGTCGACACCGACGCAGACTTCAGCCGAATAACCTCGCGCGCATCGCGCATCCCAATCCGCTCCGCTGGCATCGATCCTCCTTTGGGCTTGCCAAAGGAGCGATCTGATCAGGCCAACGGCGCCGCCCGCCAATCTCGGAAGACCCCGGGCGGGATCATTCCGTTATCGGGGGCGCGATCATCCCGGAATTGGGGGCGGCATCATCCCGTTACAGGGGGGCGGCATCATCCCGGAATTGGGGGGCGGCATCATTCGGAATCAGCACCCCCCTCGTCCCGTCCACCTTCGCCGCCTCCGCCAACAAAACGAATCGGCCGAATATCAAAGCTTTACACTCGGCGAATCCGCATAATCGGGTTGTGACTCAGTAGAATTAGGAGCGATTTCTCGATTTCTGGTGTGTCCTACGACAGTCCAAGTTTGCGCTTTTGACGACGCGGTTGGCCGGTGGTATCGCCGCCGCATGCGCATCATATTCATGGGCGCGCCGGAATTCGCCGTTCCGACGCTGCAACAAGTCGTCGGAAATGGCCATAACGTTGTCGCTGCGTATACGCGGCCTCCGAAACCGGGCGGGCGCCGTGGGTTCGAATTCAGGAAGACGCCTGTTCATGAGACCGCCGAATCGCTCGGCATTGACGTTCTCACTCCTGTGACTTTAACAGACGAAGCAACGCAGGCGATTCTTCGAAGCTATCAAGCGGATGTCGGACTGGTCGTTGCGTACGGGCTCCTGCTGCCGCCTGCAGTGCTCCAAGCGCCAAAATTTGGCTGCTTGAATCTGCATGCATCTTTATTGCCGAGATGGCGCGGGGCGGCTCCTATCCAGCGGGCGATGATGGCGGGCGACATCCAAACCGGTGTCGATCTTGTGCGCATGGAAGAGGGGCTGGACACCGGTCCCATAGCGATGCGCGAAGTCGTTCCAATTCGACCGCAAGATACCGCGGGAGAGTTGACGAAACGCCTTGCGATCTTGGCCGCCGGGCTTGCCGCGCGTGGACTGTTCGCAATGGAGAACGGAAAGCTCGAATTCACTGAGCAATCGACCGATGCGGTAAGTTACGCGCACAAGATCCAAAAGGGCGAAGCGGAAATCGACTGGAGTTAAAGCGCCGTCCGGGTGCGCAATCATATTAACGGCCTCTCCCCTTGGCCCGGAGCTTTTTCCACTTTGCAATTGGGGCAAAAAACCGAGCGAGTCAAAATTCTTCGGGCAGAAGTTGTTGGAGCAGCAGTCGGCGTTCCTGGAACGCTTTTGGACAGGGAAATGACTGTGGCCTGCGGCGACGGGGCGATTCGTGTTCTTGAGGCTCAGCGAGCCGGTAGCATCGTCGTGCCCGGTCATGAGTTGATCCGTCGAGAGTCCCTGTCCCCCGGCACGATGTTTAAGCTGCTCGAAATACCTCCGCCAACGAGTGAAGAGCGATCTTGAGTTCGTCCTTGCTTTCGTCCGCTCCCCGTAAAATTTGACCCGCTCGAAAAAAGTCCAACAGTCCGAACTGCTCGAACTCTTGGACGAATAAGAATATCCGGAGGCCGTCTCCTGATCTTCTGTTCGGTGATAGCGCCCTGCATTATTTGAGCGGCTCCAAACATTGATTTGAGCGGAGCAGGAACTCGTCGCACCCGCGAGCGTCCCCCGAATGTCACGTCGACCCCGATTACGATGTCGGCCATATCAAACAATAGATCATACGGAAGCGGATTCACCGCTCCGCCATCGATCAGCACACTGCGACCGTGCTCGACGGGCCGAAACAGTCCGGGAATCGCCATTGACCCTGCCACTGCCGGCCGAAGCGGGCCGGACTGATAGATTATCTCGTTCCGATCCGAGTAGTTCGTCGCCACCACCAGCAATTTGATCGCGAGGGACTCAAAATTCTCTGGCATTTTGGTCGGCCAGAATAACTCAAGAACGATCTCTGGATCGAGCATCACCGGATTTCCGCGGCCGCGGAGCACAAGATCCGCAAACCGTCCGAACTCGGGCCTTCAACAGCTTGCCGATCACGTCGGACCTATTGCGCAGTACGCGCAGTATGTGATTTCGGATAATCCTTGCTTCGAGACCAGCGGCGTACGCTGCGCCGACGACTGCACCCATCGACGTTCCAGCAATTGCGACTGGCCGGATGCCCAATTCGTCGAGCGCCTCTAGGGCAAGAACATGCGCGACACCTCGTGCTCCCCCACCGCCCAGCGCGATAGCTATGGTTGGGCCACGAGTGATCGCGACGTGCTCGCGTCCTGCGTTCAAGGATTACCCTCCCTTCTCGTCGCACGGGATCCGATGTCGCGCCTGCAAAAGCCGTCTGGCCAGTCGATCCGGTCGACGGCGGCGTAGGCGCGATACCTAGCTTCCGCAACGTTTTGCCCGAGCGCGGTTATAGCGAGGACGCGTCCTCCGTCGGAAACAATATCCTCGCCAACCTTCCGTGTTCCAGCCTGGAACACCGTAACGCCGATCATGCGTTCGACCTCATGCAACCCTCCGATTATGGAGCCGCGAACCGGTTCCCCCGGATACCCTCTCGCAGCCATGACGACCGCTAGAGCCGCGTCGGTGCTGAAAGTTGCCGAATGGCTGCGAAGGCTTCCTTTAGCGCAAGCTTCAAGGAGCGGCAGGATGTCGCCGGTGAGGCGAGCAAGGATGACCTCCGCCTCGGGGTCGCCGAATCTGACATTGTATTCGATCAGTTTCGGGTGTGCGCCGTCAATCATCAATCCTGCGAACAGGACGCCTCGGTATGGGGCGCCGCGTTGAGCCATCCCTCGAACCGTCGGCCGAATGATTTCGCGCATCACGCGCTCGCTAAGTTCGGCAGTCATCAGGGGGGATGGAGAGTAGGCGCCCATCCCGCCGGTGTTCGGCCCGGTGTCTCCGTCGCCGAGTCGCTTGTGATCCTGTGCGCTTGAGAAAGGCACCGCGCGCTCCCCGTCGCACAGCGCGAAGTACGATACTTCCTCGCCATTGAGGAACTCTTCGATAACCAACTCCGCATTCGATGACCCATGTGTGGCTAAGAGGGAGTCAACCGCAATCTCCGCTTCAGCGACTGTCTCGGCAACGACAACACCCTTCCCTGCAGCCAGTCCATCCGCTTTCACCACGATAGGCGCGCCGCGCTCTCGTATGTAGGCCTTTGCTTCATTTTGAGTTGAGAAGCGTCGATACTCTGCCGTGGGGATGCCGAACTCGCGGCAGAAGTCTTTGGCGTAACCCTTCGAACCCTCGAGCACGGCAGCGGCCCGCGACGGTCCGAAGCAAGTTATCCCCACGCCGGCGAGATCGTCAGCTATCCCTGCTACTAAAGGGGCTTCCGGACCAACGACCACTAGATTCACAAAACTGGTTTTGCAAAACTCAATAATCTGGGCATGGTCCACGAGGCTCAGGTCCACAACAGTCGCGAGGCTCGCGCAGCCAGGGTTGCCTGGTGCAACGAAAAGATTCCGAAGTCGGGGTGAGCGAGCGCACGCTTGGACCAAGGCGTGTTCCCGAGCGCCGGATCCGAGAATAAGGACATTCATCTGATTGCTTCCGCGTCGATTGTCGCCGGCACAATTGTTTAGACTGGTCATTCAGATCAAGAATTACGCGAGTAAGTATCCCCCTGCAAACCGGGGGCTTTAGAATTGGGGCCCCTCAAAGGGGCCGATTCCCCAACCTTCGCTGATGTCCCAAAAATACACACTCCGATAGGACACCTGATCATGCTGTGGGGATCGCTTCACCGTCAGTCAGGAACCGGCGACAGCGCAGAATATGGGCGCGCCTCCAAGGATTGATTTTCGTCATAAGAAGCGAGCCCGGCGCGCATATCGGCGTAGTTGTCAAACTTCTACTGATAGGGGTAGGGATCGGCTTTCGCCGACCCCTCCCTCCGAACCGTACGGGCGGTTTTCCCGCATACGGCTCTCCAGTCGGTGGTTTCTTCATCGAGACTGTCTCGCCGATAACCAGGCCGTGTAAAGCGCGAACAGCCCGGCTTCAGCGAAGAAGGCATTTGGCCGGCGTTGATGGTCGGCGCGGCAGATGCCCCGCCCGGGGCGCTTTTCCTGCTTGCGCAGGACGGCGCGCAGCCGTCGCCTGACAAACCCGTCGAGCTTGCCGAAGGTGGTGTGATGGGCATGTTTGAAGTAGCCGAACCAGCCGCGCAACAGCGGGTTGAGATCCTTCACGGCGCAGGCGAGGCTGTCGCCGCGTGTGCGCCGCGTCTTCTCTCTTATGCTGTCCTTGAACGTGTTCAGGCTCTTCTGGCGCACCTGTCGCCGGCCGGCTTCGAAACGGTAGCCGAGGAACTCGAACCCTTGCCCCGGCTGCCGGCGGTCACCGACATGCGTCTTTTCGGGGTGCAGCGCGAGACCGTTTTCGCTCACCCAGGCGCGAACCTCCGCGAGGGCGGCGTCAGCCTCCTCGCGCGTCCCGCACAGGATGACGAAGTCGTCCGCATACCGCACCATGCGGCCCCCGCGTTCGGCCATCGCCGCATCCAGCGGGTCGAGGTAGATGTTGGCCAGCAACGGGCTGATCACTGCGCCTTGCGGCGAGCCCCGTGTCGGCGTCCACCTCTCCAGCCCTTTCAGGATGTCGGCCTTCAGGCAGCCGCGGATCAGATCGAGAACCAGGCCATCGCTGACCTTCTCCTCGACCCGCGCCATCAGCCGATCATGCGGGATCGAATTGAAATAGGAGGCCAGGTCCGCGTCTACGACGTGGGCGTAGCCGTCCTTGATCAGCCGATCGACTTCCCGCAGCGCGTCATGGCATCCGCGCCCCGGGCGGAAGCCGTAGCTCCCGTCGCGGAACCGCGTTTCGAAAATCAGTTCGATCACGAGCCGGAAGGCCTGCTGGACGATGCGATCCTTGACCGTCGGAATGCCCAGCGGCCTCGTCTCGCCCTCGCCCTTCGGAAGGTCGACCCGTTTGACGGCTAGCGGACGGTAGGACCCTTCCCGCAGCGCCGCGGACAGCTCGGCCAGATAGCCTTCCGCCTTCGCCGCGAACCGTTCGATGCTTTGCCCATCCACGCCCGCCGCGCCTTTGTTGGCCCGGACCTTCGTCCAGGCCGCCGCCAGCGTCTTGGGCGCGAACGCCTTATCCATCAAACTGTACCATTTGCCGCCTTTGACGCCGTTGCCCAGCGCCGACAGCATGCGTTCCGTCCAGACCGAAGCTTCGACCCACGGAAAGTCCCGTTGAGCCTCTCCGCCTTGTGTAGCCTCGTCGGCACTCCCGGCGTTCTGTTGCCTCGACCCGTTCATCGCGCATCCCCCCTTTCTGCCCACCTTCCCTCGCACGGGGTTATGTTGCCCCGTCCTCTCGCGATCCGTTCCTTCCGCCCCAAACCGCAGCGGTACTATGCGGGCTCTGACTCCTGCCCGGCTCGCACACGCCGCGCAGGTCTCTCCGCTTCCTTTGTCTCGCCGTCCCAACATCCCGCCCCCAACCACGTTATGGGCCCGAGCGTCGTTTTCGCAGTCGTCTCAACGCGCCCGGCGGGTCTCATGACCCAGGCTTCGCCATGAGTGGGCAAACTCGCCGCGCCACGCCGCCGAAACGGGTTCGTCATCCTGCGGGCTGTTCGTTCGCCTCCGGCTGCTCCCACCTCGTCTCGCGACGACGCAGTTGCCTTCGGCTACATGTGTCACGAATTCGGAACGTGTCAACGACAATGAGACGCCTGGGTTGGTAATTTAGGCTTGGATTTTAGGCTTGATTTGGGGCGGATTGATCCAGACGGCGGTTGGCTTGTCGGGGGGCGAGGGGATGTTTTTCACGAATTGGTTCGGGTTGGCGAGAAAGGCGTTTTCGAGGGTCTGCTTTCGGGCTGTGTTTCGGCGTGGAAAAGTGACCCCCTGAGGCGGGGGATCGGCGTCCAAAATTGACCCCCTGATTTCCGATTTGTTCGGCTGCCTGCTTTGGCGCGAAGCGGGCGGTGAGGGATGCTGATTGTGGAGACGATTGGTCGGATACGGCGGGAGCATTTCGTTCAGGGCAAGACGATCAGGGAGATCGCGCGCGACCTGAGGCTGTCGCGCAACACGGTGCGCAAGGTCCTGCGATCGGCGGAGACGGCGTTTTTCTATGGACGAGAAGTTCAGCCGCGGCCGAAGCTGGGTGGCTGGACGGAAGACCTCGATCGGCTGCTGGCGAGGAACGCGGACGCTTCGGCGCGCGAGCGGATGACGCTGATCCGCATTTTCGAGGAGCTGCGGACGCTCGGCTACGAAGGCGGCTACGACGCCGTTCGACGTTACGCCCGCGCTTGGGCCAAGGCGAACGCGAGCGCGACGGCGAGCGCCTTCGTCCCGCTGACGTTCTCGCCGGGCGAGGCCTACCAGTTCGACTGGAGCCACGACATCGTTGTGATGGACGGGGTAACGACGACCGTGAAGGTCGCGCACATCCGTCTTTGCCACAGCCGCATGATGCTCGCACGCGCCTATCCGCGCGAAACGCAGGAGATGGTTTTCGACGCCCACGAGCGGGCGTTCGCGTTCTTCAGGGGCGCCTGCTCGCGCGGCATCTACGACAACATGAAGACGGCGGTGGAGACGATCTTCGTCGGCAAGGATCGGCAATACAATCGCCGCTTCCTCCAGATGTGCTCGCATCACCTCGTCGAGCCCGTTGCCTGCACGCCGGCCTCGGGCTGGGAGAAGGGCCAGGTCGAGAACCAGGTCGGCCTCGTGCGCGAGCGCTTCTTCACCCCGCGCTTGCGCGTCAAGAATTACGACGAACTGAACGCCTGGCTGATGGACAAATGCATCGCCTGGGCCAAGGCGCATTCTCATCCCGAACAGCCCGACAGGACGATCTGGGAGGTCTTCGAGGAAGAGCGCCCCAAGCTCATTCCCTATCGCGGCCGCTTCGACGGCTTCCATGCCCTGCCGGCCTCGGTGTCGAAGACCTGCCTCGTCCGCTTCGACAACAACAAATACTCGGTGAGCGCCAGCGCGGTCGGCCGCCCGGTCGAAGTCCACGCCTACGCCGATCGCGTCGTGATCCGCCAGGACGGGCGCATCGTGGCGGAACACCCACGCCGCTATGGGCGTGGCGCGACGGTCTATGATCCTTGGCATTACGTTCCGGTCCTGGCGCGCAAGCCGGGAGCCTTGCGCAACGGGGCGCCGTTCAAGGACTGGGTGCTGCCGACGGCGCTCGATCGCGTGCGGCGCAAGCTTGCCGGCTCCGACGACGGCGACCGGCAGATGGTCAAAATCCTCGCCGCCGTGCTCACCGATGGATTGCTTGCGGTGGAGGCCGCCTGCCTTCAGGCGCTGTCCGAGGGCGTCCATTCGGCCGACGTCGTCATCAACATCCTCGCGCGTCAGCGCGATCCCGGACCGGCGGCGACGATCATGACGCCCGACGCGTTGCAGCTCCGTCACGCGCCGATCGCCGACTGCGCCCGATACGACCAACTCAGGAGCGTGTAACCCATGGAAAGAACCGAAGTCCTCGACATGATGAGCAGCCTCAAGCTCTACGGGATGAGGAGCGCCTACGACGAGACGCTGACCACGGCGCTCAAGCGCAAGCATGAGCCGCAGCGTTTCGTCGGCGATCTCCTGAAAGCCGAGATCTCGGAGAAGCAGGCGCGCTCGATCAAATACCAGCTCACAGTCGCCAAGCTGCCGCTGGCCAAGGACGTCGACGACTTCGCGTTCAAGAACTCGCCGATCAACGAGGCTCTCGTGCGCGACCTCGCCGCCGGCGGCTTCCTTGCCCAGCAGCGCAACCTCGTCCTGGTCGGGGGAACCGGCACCGGCAAGACGCACCTGGCCATCGCGATCGCGCGAAGCTGCATCCGCGCCGGATCGCGCGGGCGCTTCTTCACCACCGTCGATCTCGTCAATCAGCTCGAGGCTCAGGCGCGCGCCGGCCGCCAGGGACGGCTTGCTGATTATCTCACCCGCCTCGACTTCGTGATCCTCGACGAACTCGGCTATCTCCCCTTCGCCCAGGCCGGCGGGCAATTGCTGTTCCACCTGATCAGCCGTCTCTATGAGCGCACCTCGATCATCGTCACCACCAACCTCGCCTTCGGCGAATGGCCGAGCGTGTTCGGCGATCCAAAAATGACCACCGCGCTGCTCGACCGCCTCACCCATCACTGCGACATCGTCGAGACCGGCAACGAAAGCTGGCGCTTCAAGAACCGCGCCTGACGCGAGACAATCTCAGGTCAACCAAACCGCGCTCGCCCCGGCTGCGCAACCCCGACCAGCTACGCCGGGCCGAGCGCTGCCGTCCGCGCCCTGGCACCAACAGGGGTCAATTTTGGACGCCGATCGGGGGTCAATTTTGGACGCCGATTGACATTCGGGCGTCGTAGATTTCGTCGGCTTGTCCGTAGTGGACTTGGTTTGGCGTCATCAGGCCGATACCGAGATGGTGGTGTTCGGCGTTGTACCATTGGAAGAACCTGCGGCAGAACGCTTTGGCGTCCTGGATGGAGCCGAAGCGTTCCGGGAACTGAGGCTGATATTTGCAGGTTTTGAAGAGGCTTTCCGAGAAGGGATTGTCGTTGGATGTGTAGGGCCGGCTATGGGACTTGGTGACGCCCAGGTCGGCGAGCAACAGGGCGGTGGCCTTGGCTTTCATGGAGGGTCCGCGGTCGGCGTGCAGGGTGAGCTGGCCGGGCAAGACGCCGTGCTTGGCGGCGGCGTCCTCGAACAGCGGTTTGAACAAGGCGGCGCTTTCGGCGTCGGCGACGAGCCAGGCCACGACCCTCCGGCTGAAGATGTCGATGATCGCGTAGAGATAGAAGTAGGTCCATTTGGCCGGTCCCATCAGCTTGGTTATGTCCCATGACCAGACCCGGTTGGGGCCCTCGGCGATGAGTTCCGGCTTTTTGTAGACGGGGTGGCGCAGCTGTTGGCGACGCTCCTTCACCTCGCCGTTCTCGTGAAGGATGCGATACATGGTCCGGATCGAGCAATGATAGAGGCCTTGGTCCAGCAACTCGGCGTAGACTTCGGCCGGGGGTTGGTCGACGAACCGAGGTTCGCGCAACAGATCGAGGACGGCCTGACGCTCGGAAACGGCCAGCGCCCTGGCGGGACGAGGGCGCGGACGAAACGGCGCGGGAGGGCGCCGGGCTGTCGCAGTCCGGCGATGGAAGCTGGCGCGCGACAGGCCCAGCGCCGCGCAGGCCGCGCCGATCAGCCCGCCGCCGGGCGGCAGGGCCGCCACGGCGTCCATCAGGACGCCTCGTCGCCGGGCATCGACAGGCCCAGCAGCAAAGCCACTTTTTTTTGGATTTCGACGATCGCCTCGGCGCGTTGCAAGCGCAACGTCACGCTCTTGTAGTCGCGCTGCAACTGGGCATGTTCGGCCGCCAGCGGGTTGGGCTCGGCGACCTTGGGGCCGCGCTTGACCGCCTTCAGCGCCTCGCAGGCGCCGGCGTCGCGTTGCCGACGCCAATCCGTCAACAGTGAGGAATACAGCCCCTCGCGCCGCAGGATCGCGCCAATGCCGCCCGGCCCCGCCTCATCGACCTGGCGAAGTATCCCAAGCTTGTAGGCGGTCGTGAACGTCCGACGGCGTGGCCGGTCGGAGAGTTCAGGCGAGGCCGCCGATGGCTCCGCAACAACGATCGGCCTACGGCCTCCCTCTGTTGCGGAGCCATCGGCAAGAGTTGTTTCGAAGGGGATGAGCGGCATGACCATGGGAGCATGTGACCTCAGCCCTCAAGGGTAAACTCCAGGGGGCGTTTGTCTCATCGTCATTGGCACGGAGGGGACCGCGTCCTGTCGCATGCGGTCCAGCGCCTGTGCACGCTTACCCGGTCCTGTGCCCGGCACGTGCTTTGCTGGCCCGCTCTCCCCTTGGCCCCCGTCCTTGGCTCCGCCGGCTCCGCGACGGATCACTCCGCTTTGTTCGTCGGCTTCGTTGCTATACCCCGGTCACGCCAGAACCCGAAAATCCTTTGGGTTGATTACGCGGAAATTGTCGGTGACCGAATTGCAAAAACTGGGTATCCCCTTAACGCCCGCCGGCATCGGCGGTATGATTATAGGGAGACGCCGTGCAACGCCATTTCTGGAGTTGATTATCCACGGACGTTCCAAGAGGTGGATGAGTGGTTTCGTAGCGACGCTGCTTGCCGGGAGTACATCCGCCGCCTGCGTTGGCCGGACGGGTTCCTGTGCCCGGAATGCGGCGTGGCCGCGGACCCGTGGGAGATGTCGCGCGGACGGTTGCGATGTCGCGCCTGCGAGTGGGAGACGTCGCTGACGGCTGGCACGGTGTTCCAGGATACCCGCAAGCCGCTGCGAATGTGGTTTCTTGCGATGTGGTTCGTCACCAGTCAGAAGAACGGCGTCAGCGCGCTCGGGCTGCAGCGGGCACTGGGGCTCGGCAGCTACGAGACGGCCTGGACTTGGCTGCACAAGCTGCGGCGGGCGATGGTCCGGCCTGGTCGGGATTGTCTCACGGGGACGGTAGAAGTCGACGAAACCTACGTCGGAGGCCCGGAAGGGGGCAAGCGTGGTCGGGGCGCCGAAGCCAAGACCATTGTCGCCGTGGCCGCCGAAAAGCGCGGTCGGGCCATCGGCCGGATCCGCCTTCGGCGCATCAAGGATGTGTCGGCGGATAACCTTCTCCCCTTCGTTCGGAGCGTCGTGGCGCCGGGGTCGGCAGTCCACACCGACGGATGGCGCGGGTATTCAGGGCTGGCGAACGCTGGCTACCAGCACCAGATCACCGTCATCAGCGACGGTTTGGATCCAGCCCATGAAGTCATGCCGCGTGTTCACACGATCGCCTCGCTTCTCAAGCGGTGGCTGCTCGGCACTCACCAGGGCGGCATCCAGCAACAACACCTCGATTACTATACCCTGACTTATTGAGAAAGCGGGGCAAGGGGGGTTGCCGTGGATCAAAATCCAGATTCTTGTTTGGTTGATGATTCGCGGGGGTTACCTTTCTGCTGACGACCGGGCCGATCTGATCGCGTTGGCGCGAGACGGTTCGGCGGCGCATCGTCTGGCGCGGCGGGCGAACGCGTTGGTCCTTCTCGACGACGGCTGGAGCTGTGAGCGTGTCGCCGCAGCGCTGTTCGTCGATGACGAAACCGTCCGGCGCTGGCATCAGCTGTTCCTGGAGGACGGGCTCGAGGGATTGACGCGCTTTGACGGCGGCGGCTCCTGCCCGCGCCTGGCGGAAGATCAAGAAGCGAAGTTGCAGTCGTGGATCGCTGCGACCTTGCCGCGTTCGACACGCGACGTCGGCGCGTATATCGAGAGGGAATTCGGCGTCGTTTATGAGAGCCGTTCTGGGCTGGTGGCGATGCTGCATCGGCTCGGGCTCGAATACCACAAGCCCGAGACGATCGGACGCAAGCTCGACCCGGAAAAACAGCAGGCGTTCATCGAAACCTACGAGAACGTGCTGAATTCGCTGGGGCCGGACGAGGCTGTGCTGTTCGTGGACGCCGTGCATCCGACCCATGCGGCGCGCCCCGTCGGCTGTTGGGCGCCGGCGAAGGAGCATCTGGCGATCGAGCAGACCAGCGGACGCCAGCGCCTGAACATTCACGGGGCCATCGATCTCGAAACCGGCAAGACGGCGATGATCGACGTCGAAACCGTCGACGCCGCCTCAACCATCCGGCTGCTGCAAGCGATCGAGGCGATGTATCCACTGCTGGCGCTGATCCACGTGTTTCTGGACAATGCGCGCTATCATCATGCCGCTCTTGTGCGAGAGTGGCTGGCGCAGCCCGGCAGACGCATCAAGCTGCATTTCATCCCCGCCTACTGCCCGCATCTGAACCCGATCGAGCGGTTGTGGGGCGTGATGCACAAGTCTCTGACCCACAACAGGACCTATCCCACATATCGTGAATTCGCCGACGCGATGCTCCACTTCCTGCGCGCCGAAGTCCCCAGTCGATGGGGAGAAATCGCCGATTCGATCACAGATAATTTCCGCATAATCCGCCCCGCCAATTTTCGCATCTTGGCGTGAGCGGAGTATACCTCGACGAATTCACTTTTCGGTTCAACCGGCGACGCTCAAATGCTCGCGGGTTGCTGTTCCACAGGCTCGCCCAGCAGGCGATTGCGGTCGACCCCGCGCCTTACAGTTCGATTGTCGGTCACGCCAGGACAAAGAAATCAGCTTAACGGGTGTGAAGGAGATACCAATTTTGCAAAATTCTGGCCAGCATTTGGGGACTTTTTTGCGTAGGAAGTCGAGCGCCACCTCGGCGAATTCGCGATATGTTGCGTAAGTCTTGTTGTGCGTCAGATGCTTGTGCATCAGGCCCCACAGCCGCTCAATCGGGTTCAAATGCGGGCAGTAGGCCGGGATGAAATGCAGCGTGACGCGGCGCCCCGGCTGCGCCAGCCACTCCTGCACGATCTTGGCGTGATGATAACGCGCATTGTCCAAGAATACGTGGATCAGCACGAGCAGTGGATACATCGCTTCGATCGCTTCCAGTAGCCGTATCGTCGAAGCCGCGTCGACGGTTTCAACGTCGATCATCGCGGTTTTCCCGGTCTCCAGATCGATCGCACCGTGAATGTTGAGGCGCTGGCGTCCGCTGGTTTGCTCGATCGCCAGATTGTCCTCGGCCGGCCCGCATCCGACGGGCCGCGCGGCGTGTGTCGGATGCACGGCGTCCACGAACAGCGCCGCCTCGTCCGGGCCAAGCGAATTCAAGAGGTCGTCGTAGGCCGCGATGAACGCCTGTTGCTTCTTGGCGTCGAGCTTGCGCCCGATGACTTCAGGCTTGTGATATTCGAGGCCAAGCCGATGCAGCAAGGCGATCAACCCCGCGCGGCTCTCATAGACGACCCCGAACTCCTGCTCGATATAGGCGCCGACTTGACGCGTCGAACGCGGCAATGTCGCGGCGATCCAGGCTTTCAGCGCTTCTTCCTGCGCTTGCGAAAGATGGCTGGCGCTGCCGCCGCTGTCAAAGCGCATCAGACTATTGAGGCCGCCTTCGCCGTAGAGCTTGGCCCAACCACGCACCGTGTCGTCGTCGAGATAGAGAACCTTGCCGACCTCTTCGCAGCTCAAGCCGTCGTCCAAAAGCAGCATGGCGTTCGCGCGGCGCGTCAGCCGATGCGCAGCCGACCCGTTTCGCATCAGAGCGACAAGGGCGGCCCGGTCTGGTGGAGAAAGGAAGCCAGCGCGAATCATGCCCCGAGACGAATCGATTTCTCACAGCTAGGCAACCGATTTTTTCGCCGTCTCAATGAGTCGGGGTATATTTGACGTTAACGCCGTCGCCTCTTTGATCGACTGCGGCCATCTCATTTCGCCCCGCGAATATCGTGCGGGGCCGTCTCGATGGTGGAGTGGGACGTAAGGGGCCCCGGTCTGCGCCAAGGCGGGACACAGGGCTGCGCCAAGGCGGGACACATTTGGGGTGGTGGACACCGAGAGCGGAAGGGGTCGATTTGCGCTCCGGAAACAACCGCTTGCGTTGCGTCGATTGCCGACCGTTGTCCCGTCCGTTCGTCGAATTGTTGGAGAGGCGAACTTTTCAGGCGCGGTTGGCTCGTGATCCGACCTCGACCGACGGAAACCGCACGGACAGGACTATCGTGTCGCCTACCGCCTCCCAGGAGTGTACGACTTCGGGTCCGAAAACGACGTAATCGCCTTTCGTCTGAAGCGCAACCTCCTGATGTGTTCCGTCGAGATGGAACGTGACCCGCAAACAGCCTTCGATCAGGATCGCGATGGTCGTGCCGTTTTCGTTCGCCCAGGGACGAGTTCGCTTGTCCCCGTCGGGATGCACGCCCCACTTCAGTTCGACGTCCGTCTGGTGCCGGAATCCGAGTTCGGCAGGAACAAACTGACCGACAAACCAGCCGCTGCCGCACACCTGGTCGGCATTTGCGTTGCCGAAATAGAAGGGTTCCTTGCGATTCATTGGCTGTATCGAGCTCCGATCAGCGCCGACCTAGATTTATCGTCAAGAAATTGAAGTTCCCCGTGGCCTTGAGGGATCAAGGAGATAGTTTTGGTTTGCGACTCGAAAACCATCACCAACGGGGTGCGGGGATGTTGGCACAGGGCGTGCTTGATTTCCAATACGAGAGTGATTCGTCGCGCCATGGGTTGACGTCGTTGGCCGGTCTTGCGGTCTATCTCGATCTGGTGAAGGCCAGTGGGCTGGGGGCGGCGATCCAGCGGCATGTTGGCGTGGCGGGAAGCCAGGGCTGGCTGGACATCCAGATGGTTCTGGCGGTGGTGTTGCTGAACCTGGCCGGCGGCGATTGCGTTGACGACATCGAGCGGTTGGAGCGCGACGGCGAGTTTTCGGCGATTTTTCGGGCGATCGAGAAGGATTTGCTGTCTCGAGCCGAACGTCGCGCGTTGAAGACCCGGTGGCGGCGCGAGCGGGAGCGCGCGACGCCCTCGCCTTCGGCGCTGTCGGCCTGGTTGGCGCGTTTCCATGACCCGGCCTCGCCCAAGGCGGCGGCGGGAACGGCTTTCATTCCCGAGGTCACGAGGGAACTCCAGGGACTTTGGCGGGTGAACCGGTCGCTGCTGGCGTTCGCGCAAGAGCATGCGCAGGCGACGACGGCGACGCTGGACATGGACGCCACGCTGATCGAGACGCACAAGCGCGACGCGCTGTTCTGCTACAAGAAGTTCAAGGCCTATCAGCCGCTGAATTGCTGGTGGTCTGAACAGGGCGCGATGCTCTATTCGGAGTTTCGCGATGGCAACGTTCCGGCTGGACACGAACAATTGCGTGTCCTGAAGGACTGCCTGCCCCATTTGCCCGACAGCGTGAAGACAGTCTCGCTGCGCTCGGACACGGCGGGTTATCAAGAGGAATTGTTGCTGTACTGCGGCGAGGGCAAGGACCCGCGCTTCGGCGTGATCGAGTTCGCGGTCGGCGCCGACGTGACCGAAGCGTTTCGCACGGCCGTGCTGGCGACGGCGGAAAGCGAGTGGCGCCCGCTGATCCGACGGGTGGGGGACAAGTCTTACGCGACCGATCAGGAATGGGCCGAGGTGGCCTACGCGCCCAATTGGGCCGGACACAGCGGCAAGCGCGCCGATTATCGTTTTCTGGCGATGCGCGAGCCGCTGCGCCAATTGGCGCTGGGCGGCGAGGAGAAACTGCCGTTCCCGACAGGAGGCTTCGGCCGCAAGGGACTCCCCAAGCTGTTCGGCGTCGTGACCAACCGCCAGGGTCCGGGCGACGGCGTGATCGGGTGGTTGCGCGAACGCTGCGGCAAGAGCGAGGAGGTCCATTCGGGGTTGAAGTCCGACTTGGCCGGAGGGCAGATGCCTTCGGGCTTGTTCGGGGCCAACGCGGCCTGGTGGGCCCTGTCGATCCTGGCGTTCAACCTGAACGCGGCGATGAATTGCCTGGCGCTGGGCGAGGGCTGGGCGAGCAAACGCATGAAGGCTCTGCGTTTCCATGTGATCGGCCTGCCTGGGCGCGTGGTCAGCCACGCTCGCCAGGTGATCGTTCGGCTGGGCGGCGGAGCCGAGGCGCTGGCGACGATCCTCGACGCGCGCGCGAGGATCCGCGCGCTCGCGCATGGACCGGCCGGATGACGCAAAACCACTCGCTCCCCATCCGAAACCGCGCGTCCGCGGCCGCCGCCTGCAGCAGCCATGATAAACTGCGTCCGCGCGAAAGCGGCCCGACTCGCGCAAGTTGCACCCGATCGTTGCACGACTCGCGGCGCGCGAAGATGAAGCAGAGGAGGTGACCGAAAACTCGACGCCGTGACCTTGCCAGCCCCTCGAGACCGCAAAATCGGTCACGCCAAGGCGCGCGCCCAGATTTGATCGGGGATTGTGGGATGCCGCTCCCGGAGTTGGGAAAGGTGCTGCTTCAGACCCGCGATCCGCGGCTTGAACTCCGTCTTGTCGATGAGACCCTCCGCATAGCTGTCGATCAGCCGACCGACGCCGCGCCGCATCGTCGTTATCTGCCGATTGAGACGGACGATCTCGTCGGGCATCGCGGCTCCATCATGCGCCAGGCTGATGCGTCGCCGATATTCGTCGGCCACGCCATCCGGCTGCTCCAGGAGAGATCTCACTTGGCTCCAAACGACTTGCTCCGACTGGTCGCCGCGCACAGGTCCGTTTTGGCATACCGCTTTGCCATTGAAACGGTAGCCGTCCGCGCCCGTACAGTGATAATAGCGCAAGGTATTTGCCGGCTCATACGTGCGTGATCGCGGCGCCGTCTTGCCGTAGTAGGCATAGCCGCAACACCGACAAACCGTCAGGCCTTGCAGTAGCCAGCGCTGGCCGCGCTCACGATTTCGTTTCCGGCTTCGGTTCTCGTCGAGCTGGCCATGAGCCGCTTCGAACAAGGCGGGATCAATCAAGGCGGGAACCGGAATCTCGATCCATTCGTCGCGTGGCGTGGCCACGCGGGGGGTCGCCCGCGGCGACGGTTTCAGGTGTCCCCGGATCGGTCGCAGGCGGGGCCGAGGCGCCAGAAAGTGGGCTCGCCCGAAAGCGGCGCGCCCCATATAGGCGGGATTGTCCAACATGCCGCGGATCGTGGAAGCATGCCAATATATCGAGCCGCGCCGGGTCCGACAGCCCATTTGATGCAATCGCCGACACACTTCGCGCAGGCTCAGCCGATCCAGCCCGATCCACGAGAAGATGAGTTGGACGATGTGCGCCTCATCTTCCACGACTTCGAAGCGTGCCACCCCGCCGCCCTTGGTCTCCTTGGAGATGTGCGCCGAATGATTGTCGAGGATCAGCTTGATCGCCGTATGGCTCGGATAGGCGGCGTCGAGGAGCTTGAGGAATTCAATGAATTCGCGGCTGCGGTGGCGGTCCTTGACGAGAGCGTGGACCTGGCCGGTGAGCAGATCAATGCCGGCCAGCAAGCTGACCGTGCCGTGGCGCTTGTACTCGTAGTCGCGCCCGAAGGTCGCATGTCTGCCGGGCTCGGGCGGCAGGTCCGGGGCCGTCGTGGCGATTGCCTGAATGCCGGGCTTTTCATCGTAGGAGACAATCGCCACCGCATCGCTCGGCTTTTGCTTCGCGGCGGCCGCGCTCTCCCGAATAAGCTTCACCTCGCCATAGACGCACAGAACCTCCGCCATCTTCTGCTTGAACTCCGGATCGCGGCGTTCCAGGTAATAGCGGACCTTGTGCGGCTTGATCTCCTGCTCGTTGAGGATATTGCACACCGTCCCCTGAGCCAACTTGGCAAGGCAAGCGTGGCCCTCCGCCGGCCCATGCTCACGCGCATGGCAGGCGAGAAGCCGCGTTGTCCACAATTCGTGGGGATAGCCGAGGTCCTTGGCCTTGCGGCAGGCGAGGTCGACAACCCATGCCTTGGCCTCGGCGGTGATCGTCGCCTCCCTGCCGGGCCGCGGTCGATCGTCGAGCGCCGCCATCGGGCCATAGACCAACGCCCGCTCGACACAGCGCTGGACGGTCTGATGGTGCGCGCCCAAGGCTCGCCCCACCGCAAAAAACGATCCGTCTTCCCGGTAGGCCAGCAGCATCCGCGCTCGATCAACCCGGCTCGCCGATTCCGTTCGCGAGCGGGCAATCGCGCCCAACGCCGCCACATCCTCCTCGCCAATCGCCAATTCAATCGCCCGCCGTCGACCCGCCATCACCTCACACCTCGCTTCCGAATCAAAGCAGCAAGGCTACAAACCAGCAATTCTAAAAGTCGGCCGTGGCGAGGGTCCTATTCGATTTTTTGGGTTGTGAGGAGGTGGGGTGGGATTATGAAGGTGGCGAGGGCTTCGAGGAGATCCAGCGCCGAACGCCGCCGTCGCCGCGCCGAGCTGATGGGCGGCGAAGATCCAGCCGAAGGTCAGGTTCGACCGCTCGGCGCCGAACCGCTCGGCCGTCAGCTGCACGGTCGGCGGAACGGTCGCGACCCAGTCGAGGCCATAGAAGAGGGCGAAGGCCGACAACCCGATGACAGAAAAGTCCGTGAACGGCAGCGCAATCAAGGACAGTCCGCGAAGTCCGTAATAGATGAACAGGAGCCAGCGGTTGTCATAGCGGTCGGACAGCCAGCCCGACGCAAGCGTGCCAAAGAAGTCGAACACGCCGATGACGGCCAGCGCTCCCGCCGCGCTCACCGGCGTGACGCCATAGTCGCCGCAGAGCGAAATCCAGTGGGTCTGAATGAGGCCGTTGGTCGAGAGACCGCAGACATAGAACGTCGCGAACAGGACCCAGAAAGTCCTGCTGGAGCGCGCTTCCCACAGCGCATGCAACGGCGTCGTCAGGAGCGCTCCGAAGGCCGGATTCTGTTTCGGCGGCGCCTCGAGCCCGCGCCTGCCATACGGCGCGAGCCCGACGTCGAACGATTCCTGACTGCGCTCTATGTCGTGCTGACGCCGATCGCCGTATGGGCGCTGACAGGTCGGCGGCCCGGTTTACGCGTGCTTGTAGCATCCGCTGTCTCGATCGTCGGCGCCTGGGCGCTCGCAACAAGTGGGCAGACGCTCGCCCTCGCGGCCGGTGATGGCGCGCTGCTGATCGCCGACGTCGCCTGGGCGCTCGTCATCGCGATGACGCCGATGTTCCTTGCGCGAGCGCCACGCCCGTTCACGCTCGCGTTCGCGCAATATGCCGTGTGTTTTGTGTTGGGCTGCGCCAGCGCGGCAGCCTTCGAAACGACCACGCTCGGTGGTCTGCAGGGGACGGCGACGGCGCTTGCCTATGCCGGAATTGTTGCGGGCGGCGTCGGCTTCACGATCCAACTGCTGGCGCTCGGCCACACGCCGCCCTCCGAAGCGGCTTTGATCCTGGCGCTCGAAGGCGTCTTCGCCGCGATAGCGGGCGCTTGGCAATTCGGCGAGCGACTCTCATCCATCGCTCTCGCAGGCTGCGCGCTTATTTTGGGCGGGGTTCTCATTGTCGAAATCAGCCCCGCAGGCGGCGCGGCGGAGACGCCCGACGCGGCTGGATCTCGGCGCCGCGCCGATGCGTCAGATTCTGTCAATGATTGAGCCTTCTCAGCTCGCCCTGCGCCCGACCCGGTCGAGGCCCGCGAACTCCTCGTCGGACAGCCTGATCGCCGCCGCGCCGACGTTCTCCTCGAGATGCGCGACCTTGCCTGTGCCGGGAATGGGCAGCATGACGGGGCTGCGCTTGAGGAGCCATGCGAGCGCGATCTGGCCGGGCGTGGCTTCATGCGCCTTGGCGGTCGCGTCGAGCGCCGACCCTTCCCTGGCGAGGTCGCCGGCGTTGAGCGGGTACCACGGAATGAAGCCGATCCCGTGCTTCTCGCAGTAATCGAGCACGACCTCGCTCTTCCGGTCGGCGAGATTGTACTGGTTCTGCACGGTCGCGACCGGGAAGTGCTTCGACGCCGCCTCGATCTCGGCGACGCTCACCTCCGACAAGCCGGCGCAACGGATCACGCCATCCCGGATCAGCGTCTTGATCGCGTCGAACTGCTCGTTCGCCGGCACTTTCGAATCGATGCGGTGCAACTGCCACAGATCAATCGACTCGACCCCGAGCCGCCATCGGCTCTTGTGCGCCTGCTGGATCAGGTATTCGGGCCGACCGAGCGGGATCCAGACGTTCGGGCCAGTGCGCGCAAGCCCGCCTTTGGTGGCGACATGAATGTTCCCATAGGGGTGGAGCGCCTCGCGGAGCAGGTCCTCGGAGAAGTCCGGCCCATAGGAATCGGCCGTGTCGATGAAATCGACGCCAAGTTCCCGCAGGCGCCTCAGCGTCCTCAGAGCTTCGGGTCGATCCTCGGAGGGACCCCAGATTCCGCTCCCGACGATGCGCATCGCGCCGAAGCCGAGACGGTTGACATCGAACGCGCCGCCAATGCGGAAGCGTCCGGATTCCGAAGCATTGATCATATAGAATCCTCGCGAGAGTTGGGCCGCTCAGGGCCAGCGCGCCTCGGGCGGCATGGAGGAGAGAATGGATGCGACATTACCGCCCGTCTTTAGCCCGAAGATTGTGCCCCGGTCGTAAAGCAGATTGAACTCGACGTAACGACCGCGCCGGATCAATTGTTCCTCGCGCTCCGCCGCATTCCACGCTTTCGCCGCGTTCCGCCGGACGACATCCGAATAGGCCGCGACAAAGCTTTCGCCAACGTCGCGCACGAACGCGAAATCGGCGTCGAAC
The DNA here is from genome assembly GCA_963741405.1 of uncultured Alphaproteobacteria bacterium. Classification (GTDB taxonomy): domain Bacteria; phylum Pseudomonadota; class Alphaproteobacteria; order Rhizobiales; family Beijerinckiaceae; genus Roseiarcus. The sequence continues at coordinate 18,492 of CAVUHX010000037.1, read as the reverse complement.
GCCGAATTGCGGGCGTCGCCTGCGCTGTTCAGCCCGTCGAAGAAGATCCCGCCGATTCCGCGTGGCTCGTTGCGGTGCTTGAGAAAGAAATACTCATCGCACCAGGCCCGGTAGCGCTGCGCGTCGGCGATCTTCGGATGGCGCTCGCAGGCTGCGCGCATGGCGGCGTGAAAGGCGAGCGCGTCCGGATCGCTTTGCGTCCGGCGAGCGTCCAGCATCGGCGTCAGATCGGCGCCGCCGCCAAACCAGGTCCTGGTGGTGCGCACCAGGCGCACGTTCATGTGCGCCGTCGGAACGTGCGGGCTCCACGGATGGGCGATGACCGAGACGCCGGCCGCCCAGAAGCGCGGATCGTCCGCCGCCCCTGGAATTTGCTTCGCAAATTCGGCCGGGAAGGCGCCGAAGACCGTCGAGCGGTGCGCGCCCAGCTTCTCGAACAGCCGTCCGCGCAGGATCGCCATGCGCCCGCCGCCCCCTGCGGCGCCGCTCGCGTCCGTCCGCTCCCAGGGCTCCATGGAGAAGCGGCCGGGCTCGCCGGCTTCAGGAGCGCCGCCAAATGCGTCTTCGAGCGCCTCCATCGCCGCCACGATCCGCGCCTGCAGCGTCTCGAACCAGCTTGCGATTGCGGCGAGGCGCGGGTCGTCGCGGGTCGGGTCGCAGGCTGTGGTCATCGGCCACGCACCCGCGCGACGAGACGCTCGACATGGGCGATCGGCGTCTCGGGCAGGATGCCGTGGCCGAGATTGAAAATATGCGCGCGTCGTTCGAAGCCCATCAGCGCGCGATCGATTCCTTCGTCGAGGCCGGGGCCTCCGGCGACCAGCGCGAGTGGATCGAGATTGCCCTGCAGGGCGATCGGCGCGGGCAGGGCGGCGCAGGCGGCAGAGGGCTCGACGGCGGTGTCGAGGCCGACCGCCGCAATGCCGTCGATCGCCGCGAACTTCCCGAGTTGGGTGGCGGCGCCGCGCGGAAAGGCGATGACCGGCGCTTGCGGCGCAGCCGCGCGCACTTTCGCAATCAGGGACGCGACCGGCTTCACGCACCAGCGTTCGAATTCCGCCGGCGGCAGCACCCCGGCCCAGGAATCGAAGATCTGCACCGCTTCCGCCCCGGCCTCGACCTGTCGCACCAGAAATTCGGCCGAAGCGTCGACGAGGCGGTCGATCAGCGCGGCGAAAAATCTCGGATGCCGATAGGCGAACAGCCGCGCCGGCGCCTGATCTGGCGTGCCGCGCCCGGCGATCATGTAGCTCGCCACAGTCCAAGGCGCGCCGCAGAAGCCAATCAGCGCGACATCGTCGGGCAAGAGCGCCTTCACTCGGTCGATCGTCTCGAAAACGGGCGCAAGCTTCGCCCAGTCGGGCCCGTCACGAAGCCGCGCCAACCCGGCCGCGTCCTCGATCGGAGCAAGGCGCGGCCCTTCCCCGGTCTCGAAAGCGACGGTCTGCCCGAGGGCGTCCGGAATGACGAGAATGTCGGAGAACAGAATCGCCGCGTCGAAGCCGAACCGGCGAATCGGCTGCATCGTCGCCTCGACCGCGAAGGCGGGCGTGTAGCAGAAGTCGAGAAACGTGGCCGCGCGGGCGCGGATCTCGCGGTATTCGGGCAGGTATCGCCCGGCCTGACGCATGAGCCAGATCGGCGGCGTCGGCTGGCGGTCGCCTGCGAGCGCGGCAAGGAAAGGCTTTTGGGAGCGGCTCAACGGAAATGTCCTCATCCGGCCCCCAGGATCAGTCCGGGGGTCGCGCCACCTCTATATTGTACAGGCTAAGCGGGAAACGGCTTGTCACCCCTGTTCCGCACGCGGGAGTGGGTCGGGGCGAGGCGGATCTGCACATGAAAGACGCCTAGCCCAAAGGCCGGCGTTGGAGCAAGCCGCGGCCTATTCCGCGGCCTTCTTCATCTCAGGGTAGACGCACTGGGCCGGCTCCTTCGCCGCGGGCCGCAGCGGGATCACTTTCGCCTCTTCGAAGCCAAGTCTGAGCGTCTTCCAAACGTCGACCAGCGACTCGACCAGATCGGCGACCTGCGCCTCGCTGTGCGCCGGCGTCGGCGTGATGCGGAGGCGCTCGGTTCCCTTGGCGACAGTCGGATAGTTGATCGGCTGGATGTAGATGGCGTGCCGCTCCAGGAGGAGCTTGCTTGCCGCTTTGCACTTCTGCGCATCGCCGACGAACAGGGGCACGATATGCGACGGGTTGTCCATCACCGGGAGGCCGGCGGCCTTGAGCGCATGCTTGACGAGCCTCGCCATGTGCTGATGGCGGTCGCGCTCGACGGTGGAGCGCTTGAGGTGCCGCACCGCCGCCGCGGCGCTGGCGGCGACGCCGGGTGGCAGTGTCGAGGTAAAGATGAACTGCGGCGCATAGCTGCGCACCGCGTCGACCACCGCCGCGCTCGCCGCGATATAGCCGCCAAGCGAGCCGAAGCCCTTGGCGAGAGTGCCCTCGATGACATCGATCCGATGGGCGAACCCCTCGCGTTCGCTGACGCCGCCACCGCGCGGTCCGTACAGGCCGACCGCATGGACCTCGTCGATATAGGTCATCGCATTGTATTTTTCTGCGAGCTCGACGATCTCGGCGATCGGGGCGATGTCGCCGTCCATCGAATAAAGGCTCTCGAACACGACCAGCTTGGCCCGTTCAAGCGGTTCGGCGGCCAGCAGCTCCTCGAGATGTGCGACGTCGTTGTGGCGCCAGACTTTTTTCTCGCAGCCCGCGCGCCGGACGCCTTCGATCATCGAATTGTGGTTGAGCGCGTCGGAGAGGATCAGGCAGTTCGGCAGCAGGCTCGCGATCGTCGAGATGCCGGCGAGATTGGAGATCCAGCCCGAAGTGAAGACGAGGGAGGCCGCCTTTCCGTGCAGATCGGCGAGTTCCGTCTCGAGCTGCACGATCGGGTGATGCGTGCCGGAGATGTTCCGGGTTCCGCCTGCGCCCGCGCCATGGGCGCGCGCTGCGCGAACCGACGCTTCGATCACATCCGGGTGGCCGCCCATCCCCAGATAATCGTTCGAGCACCAGACGGTGACTTCGCGTGGCCGATCCTCTTCGCCCGCGGGACGCCACAGCGCCATCGGGAACCGGCTCGCATCGCGCTCGAGATCGGCGAAGATGCGATAGCGCTGTTCCGCCTTCAGACGGTCGATCGCCTCCTCAAAGCGCCGCTCGTAATCCATCGTCCGCCCTTGTTGTCCGGCCGTGTTCTCGTCGCGGCCATCTTACTCGCTAATCGGCCCCGGCGGTCTTGTCCAGAGCCGCAGCCGCCGCTCAGACGCGGCGGTTTGTCTCAGTTTGCTCGCGCCCGCGGGGCTCCAACGGCCCCGCCGCTCAAAATCCAGGCAATTGTTCCGTATGTCTAGCGAAAAGGAGGAAGGACGTGAAGCGGTGAGTGCGGCATGAACTCATACTTTACGATCGGACATTCCAACGGAACGATTGAGGTATTCGTTAAGACGGTTCAAATTCGCCGAGGCGCGGTTGGTCGTCGACTTGGCTGGGCGCCGCGGAGTGCGGTGATGGGCGCCAAGGCGCAGTGATGGCGCGGCCACCGACGGATCAATCGCGGACTATCTGATCCGGCCGGCGAGACCATTGCCACTTCCTTGGGCCACGCGAAATCGAGCCCGCCCGGGTCACAGATGCGGCGCGACCCGGGTTGCTCGGTACGCTGTTCTATCCGGCGGACTGAAAGCCGAACGGCCGCCGTGGGCGCGCTGCCAGGACCGTCTCGTCTAGGCGGCCATTTTAACCTTTGAGGCGGTGTAAATCTCGTCGATCGACTCGGCGAGCGCCTTGTCGAACTCGGCGTCGCTCATCGACCGCTTGAGGCCCTCGGTCAGCGCGCGCGAAAAGCTCGCGATCATGCCGTGGTTTTGCGCGAGCCGCCTGCAGGCGTCAGCGCGGGTGTAGCCGCCGGACAGGGCGACCACCCGCAGCACGCGCTTGTCCCGGATGAGTGGCGCGTACAGATCCGGAACGTCCGGGAGCGTCAGCTTGAACATCACCTGGCGTCCTGCAGGCAGGGCGTCGAGCCCCTTCTTCAACTCGGCGAGCAGGATCGTCTCCGCCTCCTTTTTGTCCGGCGCCTTGATCGACACCTCGGGCTCGAGGATGGGCATGAGGCCGTGCTTGGCGATCTGTTCGCCGATATCGAACTGTTGGGCGGCGATCGCCGCAACGCCCGCTTTGGACGCGCTGTTGATCACCGAGCGCATCTTGGTGCCGAAAACGCCGCGCTTGGTCGCCCGGCCGAGCAGCGCATCGAGATCGGGCATCGGCTTCATCAGCCTGACGCCGTCCTTGTCTTCCGCGAGTCCCTGGTCGACCTTCAGGAACGGCACGACGCGCCGATCCTCCCACAGGAACGCGGGAACGGCCTTTCCCTTTGCTTCGCCATCCATCGTGCGCTCGAACAGGATCGCGGCGATGACCTTGTCCCCGGTGAAGGCCGGCGAAGACATCATGCGCACGCGAAACTCGTGCATCAGGCGGAACATCTCGGCGTCGCCGCTGTAGTCGCTGTCCGGGATTCCGTAAAGGCGCAACGCTCCCGGCGTCGATCCTCCGCTCTGGTCGAGCGCGGCGATGAAGCCGTCCTTGCTCGCCATCTGTGCCGTCATCTTGTCATTGGCCATTATCGTCATCCTCCTGAGGCCGTGGTGTTCCGGATCGCGCGAACCAAGCCGAGCAAGCCACCGGCCGCCATATGAACGACATCCGCGAAAACGCGACCGCTGTCATTGATCCGGGTCAACGGCGCTCACCCGAGCCTATCACCAAACCGCCGCCTGTCACATGCGCATTGGGCGCGAATCGCCGCTTCTTCACGACTCCGGGGCGGTAAAGCGTCGGCCCGCTCGATAGCGAAGCGCGGCGCAATCAGGCGCGAGAGCCCAAACAACGCCGTGGCCGGGAACCGCTGGCCGACGTAACCGGCTTGGTCAATTTTGCCGAAGGCGCAACGCTCTGGCCGGCAAGAGCGCGAAGGGCTCTCTGCGCAAAATCGGCGGCGCGGGTGAAAACCTGGTCCCTCCAGCCGTGGGTGTCGATGGTCAGCGCGCCGCGGATGTTCGCCTTGATGGCGCGGGCGAGCGGCGACTCCATGCCGAGCCCCGAGGGAATTCCGTGAGCGTAGAGCCAGTTGTCGCCCCGGATCGCCTCCAGCACTGCGACGAGTTCGACGCGTGCCGAATTCGAGCCCGATTGAAGTGACCTCGGCCCCGGGCAGACTCTCCTCGATACAGCCGAAAAGCCGGACGGATTGACCGCGTGCAGAAGCAGCACGGCGCTCGTCTGCGGCCGCGCGCCGATCACCCGCTCTGCGATCAAGCCGATCTGGCATCCCGACCCGCAAACCCCTTCGTTGCCGTGCGTGCCCGAGCAGACGATCAAGAGGCTCTCGGCGTCCATGGCGCCGAAGCGGGCGACGTCCAGGGCAAGCTCCTCGCCCTCCGCGCCTCTGGCGTTGGGATTGATGAGGCCCTCGATGACGGCCCCGCCGATTCCGGCTGACTCGAGGAATTTGTGGCGGGCGTCGGCGTAGGTCGCCGAGAAAAAGTGTAGAGTGTTCATGCGGGGGCCTCGGGGCTCAAGGACCGTCAGGACAGAATCAGGGCGTAGCTGCCGGCGTCCGGCCTAGGAGACGACCCCGCCCAGAATTGTCTCGATCACCTGGGCCTTGGCCCGCTCGAAGGCCGCGTCGTCGAGCGGACGGCCGCCGTTCAGGCTCGCCATCTCGTGCGCCGCATTGGCGTATTGCTGGGTCGTCGCCCAGATCATGTAGAAAAGCACCTTGGGCTCGATTGGCTTGAGCTTGCCCGCGGCGATCCAGCGCCTGACCGCACGCTCGCGCGCGGCCACCCATTCGCTGAGCGTCGTGTCGAGGAAGTCCTGGATGATCGGCGCCCCCCGCATGATCTCGGCCGACCAGATGCGCGAAGCCAGCGGCATCTCGCGCGCGAGGTCCATCTTGGCGCCGATATAGGCGGACAGCGCCGCGCGCGGGTCCTCGCTCAAATCGAACGAGGCGGCGGCGGCGAGCCAGGCGGTCAGCACCCGCTCCACCACCGCGCGATAGAGCGCCTCCTTGGTGGGAAAGTAATAGTGGAGATTCGCCTTCGGCACCCCGGCGCGCTTCGCGATCGCGGCCGTCGTCGCTCCGGAGAATCCCTGCTCGGCGAAGATCGCCTCCCCCGCTTCGAGGAGCGCCCGTTCGTTTTCCGCGCGGACGGTCGGCCTCCGCTTTCGCTGCGCCGTCCGCTCCCCTGAAATGCTGTCGATGATCCCCTCCCCGCTGCCGCAAAGCTGCGCTTTCCGGCGCCGAAACGATAGGCGTTTCGCCCAACGTTACGTCATTTGACCATTTGGTCAAACCTATAATAGCGTCCAGAAATCCTCCGGAGAGCTTGGAATGGCGGATCTGTCCAATGTGCGCGTCAACGGGCCGAGGCTCTGGGACTCTCTGATGGAGATGGCCAGGATCGGCGCGACGCCCAAGGGCGGGTGCAAGCGGCTGACCTTGACTGACCTCGACAGGCAGGGCCGCGAGCTCTTCCGCCGCTGGTGCGAGGCGGCCGGCTGCGCGGTCAAGGTCGACGAGATGGGCAACATGTTCGCCCGCCGCGCCGGCGAGGACGATTCGCTCGCCCCGGTCATGATGGGCAGCCATCTCGACACCCAGCCGACGGGCGGCAAGTTCGACGGCGTGCTCGGCGTGCTCGGGGCGCTCGAGGTCGTGCGCTCGCTCAACGATCTCAAGATCAAGACGCGCCGCCCGATCGAAGTGGCCAACTGGACGAACGAGGAGGGCTCGCGCTTCGCTCCGGCGATGGTCTCGTCGGGCGTGTTCGCCGGGGTCTACGACAAGGAGTTCGCCTATTCCCGGCTCGACGGCGAGGGCAAGTCGCTCGGCGACGAACTCGCCCGCATCGGCTTCAAGGGCGCGGAGCCGGTCGGCGGCCGGCCGGTGTACGCCAACTTCGAGCTGCATATCGAGCAGGGTCCGATCCTCGAGGACGAGAATTATGACGTTGGCGTCGTCACCCACGGCCAGGGCCAGCGCTGGTACGAAATTCGCTTGACCGGGTTCGAGAGCCACGCCGGCTCGACGCCGATGCCGCGCCGCAAGGACGCCCTCCTCGGCGCCGCGCGGATCGTGGAGCTCGTCAATCATATCGGCCTCGGCAATGCGCCGCTCGGCGTGTCGACCGTCGGCATGCTCAACACCTATCCGAATTCGCGCAACGTTATTCCCGGTGAAGTCTTCATGACCTGCGAGTTCCGCCATCCGGTCGACGAGACCCTGACCGGCATGGATGCGGCGTTGCGTGAAGGCGTGGAGGCGATCGCGGCGAAGATCGGCCTCGCGGTCGACCTGAAACAGGTCTTCTACTACCCGCCAGTCGCCTTCGATCTCGGCTGCGTCGAGGCCGTGCGGCGCGCGGCCAAGCATTTCGGCTATACGCACCGGAACATCGTGTCCGGCGCCGGGCACGACGCCTGCTACATCGCCCGCATCGCGCCGACCTCGATGATCTTCACTCCCTGCGTCGACGGCGTCAGCCACAACGAGACAGAGGACATCAAGCAGGAATGGTCGACCGCCGGCGCCAACGTTCTCATGCACGCCGTGCTGGAAAAAGCCGAAATCGTATCGTGACAATGGGAGCGGCGCGCGAGACGCCGCCCCGCAGGCCGGAAGGGAAAGAAGGAATATGTCGCTCGTCATCAAAGGCGGAACGGTTGTTACCGCGGACCGGACCTACAAGGCCGACGTGCTCGTCGAAGGCGAAACCATCCAGGCGATCGGCGAGAACCTGAAGGGGGACAGTTCCCTCGACGCCGCCGACTGCTTCGTGATGCCGGGCGGCATTGATCCCCACACCCATCTCGACATGCCGTTCATGGGCACGAATTCCGCCGACAATTACGAAAGCGGCACCAAGGCGGCGGTCTCGGGCGGCACGACGATGGTCGTCGACTTCTGCATCCCGAACCGCAACCAGCCGCTGATGGAAGCGTTCGCCGACTGGGACAAGCGCTCGAAGGACGCCGTCGCCGACTATTCGTACCACATGTGCGTCACCTACTGGAACGACCAGGTGCGCGAGGACATGGCCAAGGTCGTGAAGGCGGGCGTCACCACCTTCAAGCATTTCATGGCCTACAAGGGCTCGCTGATGGTGAACGACGAGGAGATGTTCGCCTCGTTCGTCCGCTGCGCCGAAGTCGGCGGCATGCCGCTTGTTCATGCCGAGAACGGCGACCTCGTCGCGGCGCTGCAGCGGCACTATATGGCGAAAGGCATCACCGGGCCGGAAGGCCACGCCCTGTCGCGTCCGCCGGATGTCGAGGGCGAGGCGGCGAACCGCGCCATCATGCTCGCCGACCAGGCGGGCGTCCCGCTCTATATCGTCCACACATCCTGCATTCCCGCGCACGAGGCGATCGCGCGGGCGCGGGCGCTCGGCAAGCGCGTCTACGGCGAACCTCTCATCCAGCATCTCGTGCTTGATGAAAGCGAGTACTACAACAAGGACTGGAAGCACGCGGCGCGCCGCGTGATGTCGCCGCCGTTCCGCGACAAGCTCCATCAGGACGACCTGTGGAACGGCCTGCGGGCCGGCTCCCTCCAGGTGGTGGCGACCGACCATTGCTCGTTCACCACCAAGCAGAAGGAGCTCGGCGTCGGCGATTTCACCAAGATTCCGAACGGCACCGGCGGCCTCGAGGACCGCATGCCGGTCTTGTGGACCTACGGGGTCGAGACCGGACGGCTGACGCCGAACGAGTTCGTCGCCGTGACCTCGACCAACAGCGCAAGAATCCTCAATATGTATCCGCGCAAAGGGGCGATCATCCCGGGCGCCGACGCCGACATCACGGTGTGGGACCCCAAGGCCAACAAGACCATCTCGGCGAAGACCCAGATGTCGGTGATCGACTACAATGTGTTCGAGGGAACAAAGGTCACCGGCCTTCCGCGCTATACCCTGTCGCGCGGCGACGTGGTGTTCCGCGATGGCACGGTTCAGGCCGAGCTCGGGCGCGGCAAGTTCATCCGCCGCGAGCCGTTCGCGGCTGACGCCCGCGCGTTGAAGAAATACAAGGAGTTCACCGCCGCGGCCGGCGTCGCCCGCTGACGGGACGCTCGGGGAATGGATGTGGCGTCGATTCAATCGCCCGCTCGGGACGGCGCCGAAAAGCCGGCCCCGGTCGTGCCGGCAGTCGAAGCGAGCGGCGTCTCGCTTCGATTCGAGACCCGGGACGGGCCTGTCGACGCGCTGATGAACATCAACCTGACCGTCCACCGCGGCGAGTTCGTGTCGTTCATCGGCCCCTCCGGCTGCGGCAAGACGACGCTGTTGCGGGCGATCGCCGACCTCGAGCAGCCGACCGGCGGGACGATTCGCGTCAACGGCATGACCCCGCATGAGGCGCGCCTCGACCGCGCCTACGGCTATGTCTTCCAGGCGCCGGCGCTCTATCCCTGGCGCACGGTCGCCGGCAATATCGCGCTGCCGCTCGAAATCATGGGCTTCGAAAAGACCGAGCGGGAGCGGCTGGTCAAGCACGGGCTCGACCTCGTCAATCTCACCGGCTTCGGCAACAAGTTTCCTTGGCAGTTGTCGGGTGGCATGCAGCAGCGCGCCTCGATCGCCCGCGCCCTGTCGTTCGATCCCGACCTCCTCTTGATGGACGAGCCGTTCGGCGCGCTCGACGAGATCGTGCGCGACATGCTGAACCAGCAATTGCTGACCCTGTGGGAGGTGACCGGCAAGACCGTGCTGTTCGTCACCCACTCGATCCCCGAGGCGGTGTTTCTTTCGAGCCGCATCGTCGTGATGTCGCCGCGCCCGGGACGCATCTTCGACGTCATCGAATGCAACTTCCCCCGCGACCGGCAGCTCGAGATCCGCGAGACGCCGGAATTCCTGGCGATCGCCAACCGCGTCCGCCACGGACTGCGCGAGGGACATTCGTATGACAGCTAGGCGGCGCGACGGATGAGAAGCCGGTGAAATCCGTCCTCCCCATCGTGACGGTCGTCATCGCGATCGTCGTCGGCTGGTATGTCGCCGCGGCGCTGATGAACGCGCCGCTCCAGCACGACCTCTACGCCAACGCCGGGCGCGCCGACACCTCGACCCAGGATCTCATCGTCGATTCGTGGAACATGGAGCGGCCGAAGCTGCCGGGACCGCACCAGGTCGTGGCCGAACTCTGGCGCCTCGTGTTCGCCACCGCGCCGACCTCGAAGCGCAGCCTCGTCTATCACGCCCTGATCACCCTCGAGGAAACCCTGATCGGCTTCTTCTTCGGCGCGGCGCTCGGCATCGGCCTCGCGGTTCTGATCGTCTCGATGCGCTGGCTCGACCGCTCGATGATGCCGTGGATCGTCGCCTCGCAGACCGTGCCCATCATCGCGCTCGCGCCGATGATCGTCGTCATCCTCTACCAGTTCAATATCACCGGCGTTGCGCCGAAGGCGGCGATCGCGGCCTATCTGTCGTTCTTCCCGATCACGGTCGGCATGGTGAAGGGCTTCCGCTCGCCCGATCCCCTGCAACTCGACCTGATGCGCACCTATTCGGCGACCCGGACGCAGACTTTCGCCAAGCTGCGCGCGCCGGCGAGCGCGCCCTATTTCTTCGCCAGCATGAAAATCGGCGCGGCGGCGGCGCTGGTCGGCGCGGTTGTGGCCGAGGTCACCAAGAGCGAGGACGGGGGCCTCGGCGCCCGCCTGCTCGCGGGCTCCTATTATGGTCAGACCGTGCAGATCTGGGCGGCGCTGTTCGCCGCCGCGGCGCTGTCGGCGGCGCTCGTCGGGATCATCGGCCTCGTCGGCCGCGCCACGGAGCATCGCATGGGATTCACCCAGTGAACGCCCGCCGCCTCGTCGATCTCCTGCCGCCGCTCGCCTTCGGCGTCGCAGTGCTGGCGCTGTGGGAGGCGGGCGTTCGGCTCCTTCACGTTCCGACGATCATCCTGCCGCCGCCCTCCGCGATCGGGGTGCGGTTTGCGACGTCGACCCCGACGCTCGCCGCCGACTTCTGGCAGACGATCAAGGGCGTGCTGGCGGGCTATGTCGTCGGCTCCGGCTCGGGGCTCGTGGTCGCCATTCTGGTCGACCGCTCGCTCTTCCTGCAGCGCGGGCTCCTGCCGCTCGGCAATCTCGTCTCCGCGCTGCCGATCGTCGGCATTGCGCCGATCATGGTGATGTGGTTCGGCTTCGACTGGCAGTCGAAGGCGGCGGTGGTCGTGGTGATGACGTTCTTTCCGATGCTGGTGAACGCGGTCGCGGGGCTGGAGAGCGCGAGCGCCATGGAGCTCGACCTGATGAAGACCTACGCCGCCGATTACTGGCAGACCCTGTTTTCCCTGCGCCTGCCGGCGGCGTTGCCGTTCGTCTTCAATGCGCTGAAAATCAACACCACTCTCGCCATGATCGGAGCGATCGTGGCGGAATTCTTCGGCACGCCGACGGTCGGCATGGGCTTTCGCATCTCGACCGAGGTCGGCCATCTCGGCATCGACATGGTGTGGGCGACGATCGTCGTCGCCGCGCTGACCGGTTCGCTGTTCTATGCGCTCGTCGCCGGCGTCGAACGCCGCGTGACGTTCTGGCACGCCTCCTATCGTGCAAAGGGGGCCTGAGCTTTTCGCCGCGCGACGGCTTTTGCGCGGCGAAGGGGTTGAAGGGTTGGTCGTGGTCAATCGGAGGATGAACAACAATGAATAAGTCTCTCACTGCTTTGGTCAGCGCAGCGGCGATTGTCGCCGCGGGCGCCGCGCATGCCGCCGACAAGGTGACGCTGCAGCTGAAATGGGTCACCCAGGCCCAGTTCGCCGGCTATTACGTCGCCAAGGACAAGGGCTTCTACAAGGAGGAAGGCCTCGACGTGACGATCAAGCCGGGCGGGCCGGACGTCGCGCCCGAGCAGGTGCTCGCCGGCGGCGGCGCCGACGTGGTCGTCGACTGGATGCCGGCCGCGCTCGCCGCGCGCGAGAAGGGCGCGCCGATGGTCAACATCGCCCAGCCGTTCAAGCACTCGGGCCTCGAGCTCACCTGCCGCGCCGACACCGGCATCAAGAGCCCCGCCGATCTCAAGGGCCGCACGCTCGGCGTGTGGTTCTACGGCAACGAATATCCGTTCCTCAACTGGATGGGCAAGCTCGGCCTCAAGACCGACGGCTCTCCCAATGGCGTCAAGGTGCTGAAGCAGGGCTTCAACGTCGATCCGCTGATCCAGAAGCAGGCCGACTGCATCTCGACCATGACCTACAACGAATACTGGCAGGTGATCGACGCCGGCTACAAGCCCGAGCAGCTCGTCGTCTTCAAATACGAGGACCAGGGCGTGGCGACGCTCGAGGACGGCCTCTACGTGATGGAGGACAAGCTCAAGGATCCGGCGTTCGTCGACAAGATGGCGCGTTTCGTCAAGGCCTCGATGAAGGGCTGGGACTATGCGCGCGCCCACGGCGACGAAGCGGTCAAGATCGTGCTCGACAACGACGCGACCGGCGCCCAGACCGAGCACCATCAGGCGCAGATGATGGGCGAGATCAACAAGCTGACGGCCGGTTCGGACGGCAGGCTCGACAAGGCGGATTACGAGCGCACGGTGAAAACGCTGCTGACCGGCGGCTCCGACCCGGTCATCTCCAAAGAGCCGACCGGGGCCTATACCACCGTTGTCACCGACAAGGCGCTCGGGAAGTAGGGTTCGGCAATCATCGCCGCCCGCGGACCCCTCGCTCTCTTGCGCGAGGGGTCTCGTCGATGGCGTCGCGCCGCCTTCTCCCTCTGGGAGAAGATGTCGGGCGAAGCCCGACGGATGAGGGTCTTCGGGCGCCTTCGTGGTCTCCAACCGTCGAGGTTGGACGCTGTCGATATTCAAGATTGAAGCGCCGGACCCTCATCCGGCCCTTCGGGCCACCTTCTCCCGGAGGGAGAAGGGACGCCCGTCCTTCGAGGCGAAAGGTGCGCACGCCGGCGAGATCAGAGGGGGTCTCAAAGGACATCCACGGAAACTTCCGCGGGGGACTTGGTTTGGCGCGAATGTCGAGTTCGAGAGGGATGTCGAGTTGAGAAGGGGGACGCGCTGCTCGGCTGCTCATGGGCGAACCCCACACAGCAATTGGAGGGATCATGGAACCCCTCACAAGGCGCCGATCTCAAAGCGGATCCGGAACTTGCCGAGTTCGGCGCGCGCGGCCTCGACCGCGCCGGCCGGGACCTTCGCTTTGACAACCAGCCCGCTCTCTGCGTGGAGCGCCGCGACCTCGAAAGCAGCGCCGCCAAGCGCCGCCGCCAGCGCCTCGCGCACCGCCTCCTCGGCGGCGATCTCGCGCAGGCGGGGCTTGTAGATCTTGCCGACCGGCGTCGTCGGCATCTCGTCGATCATGCGGATCGCCCTGGGCCGGGCCGGCGCTTCGATCACCCGCTCCTCGATGAACGCCGCGAGCGCGTCGCGGTCGATCTTAGCGCCGGCCGAGGGCGTCACGAACAGCATCGGCGTCTCGCCGGCGTAAGTATCAGGGCGGCCGACCGCCGCCGCGATTCCCACTCCGGGAAAGCGCAGCGCGACGTCTTCGATCGCGGTCGGGTCGATGTTGTGCCCGCCGCGGATGATGACGTCCTTGGCGCGCCCGGTGACATAAATTTCTCCGTCCTCGCCGATCCGCCCGAGGTCGCCGCTGCGCAGCCAGCCCTCGTGAAAACTCGCCCCAATCTGGCGCGGGTCGACATAGCCGCCGAACATCTGCGGCCCGCGGGCGAGAATTTCGCCGGTCGGCGACGGTCCGCGATGGATTTGCCCATCGGCGAGGACGGCGACTTCGGCGAGCGCCACCGGAAGGCCGACCGATCCCGCCCGCTGCTCGCGATTCCACGGCGTCTGGGTGATCGCGCCGGCGAATTCCGTCATGCCGTAGATCTGCCGAACGCAATCGCCCGGCCAGGCGCGCAGGAACCGTTTTTCGATCTCTGGCGGACAGACCGACGCGCCGGTCGCAAACAGCCGCAGGCGCGACAGGTCGCGGCCCTGGGAAGGCGCTTCCGCGGCGGCGCCGAGCGCGGTCGGCACCAGCCCGCCGATCGTCACGCGATGGTCCTCGACGATCCGCCAGAAATTCGCGACCACGTCGGGGTTGCGGAAACCCGCCGCAGTCGGCAGGACCATCGCCGCGCCGACGCCGAGCGCCGGCAGGCTGCCGCAGAAGGCGCCGCCGACATGGAACAGCGGCAGTACGATCACGAAGCGGTCTTCCGGCCGCAGATCGATGGCGAGCATCGAGGCGGTCGCCGAGGCGACGACGTTGCGATGGGTGAGCGGCACGACCTTGGGAACGCCGGTCGTCCCGCCGGTCGGCAGGAGCGCGGCGAGCGCCTCGGGGCTCGCCGCCTCCGGCTTCGCGGGAAGGGGCGCGGGAGCGAGCGTCTCGCCGTCGAAGGCGACGCGCCCGTCCATCGGCAGGACGACGATCCGCTCCACGCTCGGCGCCATGGCGCCGATTCCCTCGAGCTTTTCATAGAGCCCGCCCGGCGCGCCGGGCGGCGGCGCGAACACGACCTTCGCTTTGACTGCAGCGAGTTGCGCGGCGATCGCGTCGCGGCTGAACAGGAGATTGAGCGGCTGCACGACCGCCGAGCTCATCGCCGCCCAGTAGGCGATCGAGGTCGCGGTCACGTTCGGGGCGAGGATGGCGACGACGTCGCCGGGGCCGACGCCGTTGCGCCGGAACCAGAGGCGCGCGGCCTCGAGAAGGCCCAGGAATTCGCCGGCGCGGGTGACGACCGGCGCGGGGTCGAGGGCGGTGCGGAGATAGACCAGCGTCTCCCGGTCGGGGTCTCCGCTCAAGCCCCGGCGGATGAAGCTCCCGACGTCGGGACAGGCTTCCAGAATCGCGCGGGCGCGCGATTCGAGCGCGGCGCGCTCATCCCCGGTCATGCCGAATGCCATGGCGCGCTTTCCCCGTTCGGTCTCGTTTTGACGAGCCTAGCCAAGAAACCGCGTGGGACAAGCGGGCGCGTTCGACCCGGGGGATGTCGCGCCGTCCGCCCCGAAAAATAAAACAGATATCATCGTGTTATAATGCCGGCGAAAGTTGCAGAATCTGGCGCCTAAACCCTTGAAAAGCTTGTCTCGACGACGGATTCGCCGGGCGGTTCCGCCCGTTGGGTCTTGCCCGCGCCGCCCGCGGGCCCCAAATGGCGGCGTACGGAGGCGACGTGACCGAAACCCAGCCCGACAATCCCCTGCTCAGACCCTGGACAGGGCCGTTCGAAGCGCCGCCCTTCCCGGCCATCGAGGCCGCCCAATTCCGCCCCGCCTTCGATGCGGCGCTCGATGGGGCGCGCAAGGACATCTCGGCCATCGCGGCCAATCCCGACCCGCCGAGCTTCGCCAACACCATCGAGGCCCTGGAACGCAGCGGGCGCGCGCTCGATCGGGTGTCGTCGGTCTTCTTCAATCTCGCCTCGGCCGACAGCAACGATGCGATCGAGGCGATCGAGCGCGAGGTGGCGCCGTTGCTGGCGCGGCATCGCAACGACATTTACCTCAACCGGCCGCTCTATGATCGGGTCGACGCCCTGTGGTCGAAGCGGGAAGCGCTCGGCCTTGATCTCGAGCAGGCCCGCGTGCTCGAGCGCTACCACGTCGCCTTTTCACGCGCCGGCGCCGGGCTCGCCGACGAGGTCAAGGCGCGTCTCGCCGCGATCGGCGAGCGGCTCGCGACGCTGGGCGCCCGGTTCGGGCAGAATGTCCTCGCCGATGAGAAGGCCTGGCTTCTCGTTCTGGAGGCGCCCGACGACCTCGCCGGCCTGCCGGACTGGCTGGTCGCCTCGGCGGCCAGCGCCGCCGCCGAGCGGGGACATGCGGGCAAGCACGTCGTCACGCTGGCGCGCTCGAGCGTCGAGCCGTTCCTGCAATTCTCGGCGCGGCGCGATCTGCGCGAGAAGGCGTTCGCCGCCTGGGCGGCGCGCGGCGCCAATCCCGGGCCGACCGACAATCGCGCGATCGCCGACGAGATCGTGAGCCTGCGCGCGGAATACGCGAAGCTCCTCGGATTCGAGAGCTTTGCGGAGTTCCGCCTCGCCGACACGATGGCGAAGACGCCCGCCGCCGCGCGCGCCCTTCTCGAGTTCGATCTGGACGCCGGCGCTCGCCCGCGCCGCCGAGGAGGAGGCGGCGCTGGAGGCGATCGTCGCGGAGGAAGGCGGCAATTTCCGGATCGCGCCGTGGGACTGGCGCTACTACGCGGAGAAGCGCCGCAAGCGTCTGTTCGACGTCGACGAGGATGCGATCAAGCCCTATTTCCAGCTCGACAAATTGATCGACGCCGCCTTCTTCGTCGCGGGCCGTTTGTTCGGCCTCAGCTTCGCCGAGCGCTTCGACATTCCGCTCTATCATCGCGACGCGCGCTCGTGGTCCGTCCACGGGCCGGACGGCGCGCCGATCGCGCTCTTCGTCGGCGACTATTTCGCGCGGCCCTCGAAGCGCAGCGGCGCATGGATGAGCGCCTTCCGCAAGCAGGAGAAGCTCGACGGCGTCGTTCTTCCGATCATCGTCAACGTCCTGAACCTCGCCAGGGGCGGCGAAAGCGGGCCTCCGCTGCTCGGCTTCGACGAGGCGAGGACGCTGTTCCATGAGTTCGGCCATGCCCTGCACGGGATGCTGTCCGACGTCACCTATCCCCTCCTGTCCGGCACGAGGGTCGCGACCGACTTCGTCGAGTTTCCTTCGCAGCTCTACGAGCACTGGCTTGGCCAACCCGAGGTTCTCAGGCGTTTCGCCGTCCATCGCGACACGGGCGAAGCTTTGCCGGAGGCCATGCTCGAAAAGCTGATTGCGGCGCAACGCTTCAACCAGGGCTTCGCCACGGTCGAATATGCCGCTTCCGCGCTGGTGGACCTCGGCCTGCACGAGCGTTCCGGCGGCGCGGGCCTCGACGTCGTCGATTTCGAGAGGCAGGAGCTCGAAAGGCTCGGAATGCCGCAGGCGATCGCCACGCGGCACCGCACGCCGCATTTCCAGCATATCTTCAGCGGCGGCGGATACGCGTCCGGCTACTACAGCTACCTCTGGTCCGAGGCGCTCGACGCCGACGGCTTCGAAGCCTTCGAGGAAAGCGGCGACATTTTCAGTCCCGCCCTGGCGCGGAAGCTGCGCGATTACGTCTATTCCGCCGGCAACTTGCGGGACCCGCAGATCGCTTACGCGAGCTTCCGCGGCCGCCCGCCCGAACCGCGCGCGCTCATGCGCAAGCGCGGATTCGCCTGAGCGCCGGGCCGCTCAAAGCAGGAAAGCGAGCGCCGCTTCGCACGGCGCCTCCACCTTGAGGGTCAGAAGAGCATCGGCGCGGGTCCGGCCGAGGTTGACCGCGGCCGCCGGCTTTCCGACGGCGGCCGCCTGCTCGACGAAGCGGAAGCCGGAATAGACCATGAGCGAGGAGCCGACGATCAGCATGGCGTCGGCCTGGTCGAGATGCCGCAGCGCTTCCTCGACCCGATCGCGCGGAACGTTCTCGCCGAAAAACACCACATCCGGCTTGAGCACGCCGCCGCAGCGCCGGCAGTAGGGAATCCGGAAAGACGAGAAGTCTGCGTCCTCGAGATCGGCGTCGCCGTCGGGCGCGTCTTCGCCTTCCTGATCGGACCAGTCAGCGTTGAGGCGGCCGAGCTCGACCTGCAGGTCGTCCCGCGGCGTTCTCCGCCCGCAACCCATGCAGCGGACCAGATCGAGCCGCCCGTGCAGGTCGATCACTCTTGCGCTCCCGGCCGCCTGATGCAGACGGTCCACATTCTGGGTCAGGAGCAGTTGGCTTTTTCCCGACGCCTCCAGCCGGGCGAGCGCGCGATGCGCATCGTTCGGCCGGGCCAGGCGAAAGCGCCGCCAGCCGATCAGGCTGCGCGCCCAATAGCGCCGGCGCGTCGCCTCCTCGCCCATGAAGGCCTGATAGCTCACCGGCGGCGCCCGCTTCCAGGCGCCGTCGACGCCGCGATAGTCCGGAATGCCTGAGCGCGTGCTGCAGCCGGCGCCGGTCAGGACGAACAGCCGCTGATGCCCTTCGAGGAATTCCTTGAGACTGCCCTGTGGCGCCATCGACAGAGAATAAAGCTGCGGGACGGACGCCGCCACCCGCCGTTCTGAATGCTCGCGATCGGGCCGCAGAGGCTCGAGTTGCGTCGTAGCGCCCCACGGATGGTGCAAACGCCGGCCGCGACCTATGGAGCGAGCCTAAACTTTCCCTCGACGCTCTGCGCGCCCTACGCGCCGAGGCCGACGCGCTTCTCCGCTTTCTCCGATCCGACTCAGGGATGGAGGAGGCCAAGCATGGCCCACGGGGCGGCGTGGCGAAAGGCCAACGCCGGTCACGTGAGCCTCGCCCAGTTGAAGGTCATGTCGGCGATCGAGACCTGTCGCACGGCGGCGCTCGGCGGCCACGTCGAGCGCTGCGAGGACTGCGCGCACGAACGCGT